>CAIYQZ010000016.1 GCA_903928495.1 uncultured bacterium | reverse complement strand
TCTCGTCGAGGAACACCGCTTTGCGCGTGCGCCGCGTGCTCAGGTTCAGGCCAAGTTCTTGTTGGGTCATGACGCCATTGTTCCCGGCGCACCTCGCTCACACCATTCGGGCTTGACCGGGGTTTTGAACACCATCCTTAGAGCTTTCTGCCGGAAAAACTCTACAAGGTAAAAGTTTGAAAACCCCATTCGCTTGCCAAAGCCCCCTGGTTGTACCGGTGGCGGGCCCCTCAAGAAAAAAGTGTAGTAGTCGCTCGGGTGGGTGGTCGGGGGGTAGACCAGTCCGGACGGCAGGAAGCGACCGGAGAATTTCGCACAACCCACCAACGGTGGAAACAAAGCCGCGACCAGCGCCAGCGGTTCGGGCTTTTACGGTGAAGTCGTGAAAGCGTCTGGCAGCGTGGCAGCAACACCACAGCGGCGGGCGGTTACGAAAGTTTCGCAGTGTCTGGGCAGGTGGCGGCGTGCGCCCTCCCCTTTAGGACCAACAGCCCCAAGCGGTTTGGTTTTTGTGGGGCAGGATGTTGGACACAGAGACACAAAAGAAAAAACCCTAAGTGAATCAATCACTTAGGGTTCTGTCTGGCGGAGCAGGAGGGATTCGAACCCTCGATGAGGCTCTACACCCCATACTCCCTTAGCAGGGGAGCACCTTCGGCCACTCGGTCACCACTCCAATTCCACAATTATGCCTCAAAAGAATGCGTCTACAGCCCGGCGGCGTAGTGCAACCTGCCTCCCACGCGTTCGACACGCCCCGATGAGACTTTGATGGAGATGCCGTGTCCGCGTGTGACGCAGCGAGCCACTTGACTCAGCAATTCATCGAGTTGGGCTGTGCTGGGCGCAGCACCGGCAGCGGACAGCAACCAATGGCGCAACAAGTTGGCCTGCCGCGCGCGAGGCAAAGACTGCAGCTTTTTCAGCTCTGGAGGGTCACCCACGTGGCCCAAGTCGTCCTGGGCCAGCTCAAACAGTAGCCCCGTCGCCTCTGCAGCGTGCCGCGCCGTGCGGGACAACGTTGCCACGATGGAAGGAAACTCTGCCTCAAGCGTTGGCAGCACTCGGTGCCGAATGCGGTTGCGGGTGAATGCCAGATCGCGGTTGGTGGGGTCTTCCACAAAGCTGACGCCAGATGCGTCCAGCCATTGTCGGATGACCGCCCCGCGCACCGCCAACAAAGGCCTCCCAAACAAGACACCGTGCTTCAGGCTGCGTTCGCCCATGGCAGACAAACCGGGTAGCCCGGCGCCGCGTGTCAATGCAAGCAACACGGTTTCAGCCTGGTCGTCGGCGTGATGCCCCAGCAACACCGCGACGGCGTTCAGACGCTGCGCCTCATCAGCCAGGGCTGCATACCGGTGCGCGCGCGCCTGGGCCTCCAGGCTGGCACCCTGTGGACAATGAACGTCCACTGCAGCAACGCTCAAGTGAACCTGCAGCCCCTGACACAACGCGTGGCACGCGGCAGCAAACTCCTGTGATGCGCTTTGCAAACCGTGGTTGATGTGTATGGCCGCCACACGACCCGGCCACATGGCTTGCGCAGCCAGCAATAGGGCAACAGAGTCAGCTCCGCCACTCAACGCGACGGCAACAGGTTGTGACAGGGTGGGGTCTGTCGGCAGGTGCAGCTCCGCCCAACGCTGCACACCCTGCCAAATCTCAGACGGCACCGCGGCCGCCACCGGATGAAGCTCAGCGGATGCGGCTGGCTTTGCCATCCGCTTTGCTTTCCGCTTTGGTATCCGTGAAACGCCCGTAGCTCTGCAACCGCGCGTAGCGCCTGTCTACCAACTCGCTGGTTTTGAGGTCTGCCAACTGGCGCCATGCGTCGGTCAGCGCTCGTTTGAGGAAGGCAGCCATCTGCTTGTGGTCGCGGTGTGCGCCGCCCACAGGCTCATTGACGATTTTGTCGACCAGGCCCATGGCCTTGAGCCTGTGTGCAGTGATGCCCAGCGCCTCGGCTGCATCTTGAGCCTTGTCACTGGTTTTCCAGAGGATGGAGGCACACCCCTCGGGGCTGATCACGGAATACACGGAGTACTGCAGCATCAGCACCTGATCGGCTACGGAAATGGCCAGTGCGCCGCCAGAACCACCCTCACCGATGATGGTGCTGATGATGGGCACCTCCAGTTGGGCCATTTCAAAAATGTTGCGGCCGATGGCCTCTGACTGACCCCGCTCCTCGGCATCGATGCCGGGGTAGGCGCCGGGCGTGTCGACGAACGTGAAAACAGGGAGTCCAAACTTCTCGGCAAGCTTCATCAGGCGAAGGGCCTTGCGGTATCCCTCCGGCTTGGTCATGCCAAAGTTGCGCAGCGCGCGCTCCTTGGTATCGCGCCCCTTTTGCTGACCCAACACCATGCAAGGCTGACCGTTGAACCTGGCCAGCCCACCGACGATGCTCAGGTCGTCGGAGAAATGGCGGTCACCGTGCAACTCGACGTAGTGGGTGAACATCTCACGGACATAGTCCAGCGTGTAGGGCCTGTCAGCATGGCGGGCAATTTTGGTGATTTGCCAGGGCGTCAGGTCGCTGTAGATGTCTTTGGTGAGTTGCTGGCTTTTTTTGGCCAGCTGGTCTATTTCGGAGGAAATGTCGACGGCTGACTCTGTCTGTACGTAGCGAAGCTCTTCAATCTTGGTCTCAAGCTCGGCAATCGGCTGCTCAAAGTCGAGGTAATTTCTTTTGGCCAACGATGTGCTCCAGTGGTGAGGCGCAGTGTCACGTGCCTGGCCCCAAAGTTTCCGGACGGTGAGTGTCCCGGTGTCAGTGCATGACCGGTGCCGCCTCCAACGAACGCCAAATATACCAAGTGGCTACCGTTGAGTATGGCGACCAAGCCCTGGCCAGTTCCCGGACATCGCTGCGACTGACTGGCTCACCTGAATAATAGGCGCGGCTGATGCCGTTGACGAGCCCGACATCGTCCAAGGGCAAGACGTCGGGACGGTGAAGGTGAAAAATCAGGAACATCTCGGCCGTCCAGCGGCCCACACCACGAATGGCCACGAGCTGCTGAACAATGTCCTCGTCGCTGGCGCTGACCCAATCACTGCTGCCCAGAGGCCCCTCAGCAAAACCGGTGGCCAGCGCGTGCAGGTATTCCACCTTGCGGGCACTCAACCCAGCCAAACGCATGTGCTCAGCTTTCAGCGCCAACACTGCTGCAGGACTCGCGGCCCCCACCAACTCCAGCAAACGCGTCCAAACCGACTGTGCGGCTTTGACCGAAATCTGCTGCCCAACGATGCTGCGGGCCAGCGTGGCAAAGGCATCGCCCCTGGACTGCAATGGCATGGCAGGGTGTGCCAGGATCAGCTTTCGCATGACCCTGTCTTTGGCAGACAGGTGCTTGCAAGCCTGAGGCCAGTAGCCTGGAGATGCGGGGGCTGCAACAGAAGTCACACCCGCTCCCAGACGGTGCCGGTGGGACCATCTTTGAGCAAAATACCTTGTGCCAGCAAGGCCTTGCGTATGTCGTCGGCGCGCGCGAAGTCGCGCTGGGCTTTTGCGAGTTGCCGTTCCGCGATCTGCATTTCGATGGCAGCGGAGTCGATGCCTTGGCCGGCCTGCAAATAGGCAGCCGGGTCCTGTTGCAGGAGGCCAAGGCACTTGCCCAAGCCCTTCAACAACACGGCACTGGTAATCGAGCGGGTGCGATTGACCTCGGAGGCCAGTTCAAACAGCACAGCAACCGCCTCAGGGGTACCGAAGTCATCATCCATGGCCGCCTTGAACTGCGCCGCAGGCCCTGAAGTCCAATCAGGCGTCCACTCGGGCACCGCGCCCATGCCGACCAAAGCGGTGTACAGGCGTTTGAGGGCGCCACGCGCGTCCTCCAGATAGACATCGCTGTAATTCAAAGCGCTTCGGTAATGCGCACGGATGATGAAGAACCGGACGGTTTCGGCGTCGAATTTCTCCAGCACTTCACGGATGGTGAAGAAGTTGCCGAGGCTTTTGGACATCTTTTCGTTGTCCACACGCACAAAACCGTTGTGCATCCAGTAACGGGCAAGCGGCTTGCCGTGCGCGCCTTCGGACTGGGCAATTTCGTTTTCGTGATGCGGAAACTGTAAATCTGCGCCGCCGCCGTGGATATCAAAGCTCTCGCCCAGCAACTCGCACCCCATGGCCGAGCACTCGATGTGCCACCCAGGTCTCCCCAATCCGTATGGACTGTCCCACTTTGCTTCATCAGGCTCAGCGGGCTTGGCCGCTTTCCACAAAACGAAATCGAGTGGGTCGTTTTTTCCGTCGGCAACCGCCACGCGCTCACCAGCGCGCAGCTCATCCACACTTTTGCCGCTCAATTTCCCGTAACCCTCAAATCCCCTGACCGCAAAATTCACATCCCCGTCGCTTGAACGGTAAGCCAGCCCGCGCTGTTCCAGTTTGGAGATGATGCCCAGCATGTGCGGCACAAAAGCTGTGGCACGCGGCTCATGGGTGGGCCGTTCAATGCCCAGCGCATCCGCATCCTGATGCAATGCGTCAACCATGCGGTCCGTCAACGAACCTATCGTTTCTCGGTTTTCCTGGGCACGGCGAATGATTTTGTCGTCAATGTCGGTGATGTTGCGAACATATGTCACCCGGTAGCCGCTGGCTCTGAGCCAGCGCTGAACCACATCGAATGCGACCATCGAGCGCGCGTGACCCAAGTGGCACAAATCGTAGACCGTCATGCCACAGACGTACATGCGTACATGACCGGATTCCATCGGCTGGAACAGCTCCAGCCCCCTGGACAGGGTGTTGTGAATGCGCAAACTCATACAGAAATAGGTGAAAAAAGACACCCCTCGCGGCAGTTGGGGAACTTAGCGGCGAGAGCATTGCCAAAGCGCGGCAGTATGCAACACTGGCACCCCCGCCCGCTCAACGGGCGTGGATGGCAAAGCCCTCAGATACAATGGTTTTCACACGCAAACTGGCGCGAAACGGCCTGATTGCGACGTACCAACCCCCGGTTGCATTGTGTGCATCGGGGGGTCGGAAATTTGTTGACACACACCGCAACCACTTTCATGCCGAACACCGTTTGCTTCAAGCGCTTGCGCCCCACCCAGACATTCATAGCCTTGGGGCTTTTGGTGGCAGCCCTGGTGTCCCCAGCCGCATGGGCCGACGATTACGCCGATGTGAACAAGTTGCTCAAAAGCGGTCAGCCCACCGAGGCCATGGCCAAGGTTGACCAATTTCTGGTCGGCAAGCCGCGTGACCCCCAAATGCGCTTCCTCAAAGGCGTGATACTGGCTGAAACGGGCAAGTCCAACGAAGCCATCGCCACGTTCGTCAAACTCACGGAAGAGTACCCTGAACTGCCGGAGCCTTACAACAATCTGGCTGTTCTGTACGCCGGGCAAAGCCAGTTCGACAAAGCACGCGTCGCGCTTGAAATGGCGATCCGCACCAATCCCAGCTATGCAACCGCTCATGAAAACCTGGGCGATGTGTACGCCAAGCTGGCAAGCCAGGCTTACAGCAAGGCGTTGCAACTTGATGGCTCCAACGCCGGCGTGCCTCCCAAGTTGGCACTGATTCGCAATCTGTTTGCGCCGGAAGGCCGGGCTGGTAAGCCTGTCGCCAGTGCCACACCTGCCCCGTCAACGGCCGCAGCACCTGGGGCCAAAGCCAGCCATACCCCAGCAATGGCTGCCCCCGCTGCTGCGACACCCAGCCCGGCAGCCATGCAGGACGGAAGCCAGGAGGTTGTTGCTTCCGTGCAGGCGTGGGCCAAGGCCTGGGCCAGCAAAGACATGGGCAGTTACCTCGGGGCATACAGCGACAAATTCGACCCACCGGGTCAACAGTCACGCAAAGCCTGGGAAGGCGAGCGGAGGGATCGCATCGTTTCCAAACGTTCTATCAGTGTGGATGTGTCCGACTTCGACGTGAAGATGTCCGACGGCAAGGCAACGGTGAGCTTTAGGCAGAACTACAAGGCAGGAGCACTGGTGGCAAACAGTCGCAAAACGCTGGACATGGTGCGCCAAAGTGGGCGGTGGCTCATCACACGCGAAAGCTCTGGCGGCTGACCTGCTTTTGCACCCAAACGACCCGTGCGAAGTTGCCCTTCGGGCAGCGTCCGTAGCACGGGCCCTGACTCCCTTGTGACCGCTTTGCTTTGACACGCCGATTTTTTTTATGGACAGCGTTTGCGTTGGTTATTGCTGCCGGAGTTGCGCTTGCCACCCGAGGAACTGCGCCTTGGTCGGGAAAACCGGCACCCACAGCAACTGCGGCAGCGACGCCTGCCCGGCAAAGTTTGCCCATCTTGTCGAACGATGCTCCTCCCACTGTGGGTTCGGAGACCTCTGCGGGGAACATCCTGGCATCTGGCCGTTTGCCAAAAGGCAATGCCGAAACACGCCTGGTGGAAGTGTTTTCACTGATCGAAAAAGGGCAACTGCAGCAAGCCCTGCAGCAAGTGGAGGCGTTGACTCGGGACCAACCCAATTTTCACCTGGCGCATTTGGTCAGGGCCGACCTGCTCAAGTTGCGTTACCAGCCCAACGCAGCGGTAGGCGTTCCATCCGCTGCACAGACGGACGCTGCATCCACGCGTCTTGCCGCGCTCCGAACCGAAACCCAAATGCGGCTGTCAGCCCTTCGCGAGCGCCCCCCCGAGGGACATGTGCCTCACCAATTCCTTGCATTGGCAGCGCAAAGCCGCCACGCCATTGCCGTGGATGCGTCTCGCTCGCGGCTGTACCTCTTTGAAAACCTCGCGCGCAGCACCGGCAGCACATCCACCCCAGCCCCCCCGAACCTGCAATTGATCGGGGATTTCTTCATTTCCGTGGGCAAATCCGGCATCAACAAGCGGTTGGAGGGCGATGGACGCACGCCCCTGGGGGCGTACTACATCACCTCGGTGCGCGACAAAAAGTCGTTGCCAGAGTTCTATGGCGCAGGTGCACTGCCCATCAATTACCCCAATGCCTTTGACGTTCAACGGGGACGGACCGGTAGCGGAATATGGCTTCATGGCAGCCCACCCGAGCAATATGTCAGGGCACCACTGGCGTCTGATGGTTGCGTTGTGCTCTCGAACCCCGACATGGATAAGCTGTTGAAGCTGGTTGAACCACGCACAACGCCGGTCATCATCGCCGAGCAATTGCAATGGGTGCCTGCTGCAGCGTTGGCCCAAGACACCTCCGCGTTCAACCAAGTGCTGATGTCCTGGCAAACGGCACGCAGCCAAGCCACGCCCGATGAGTTCGCTCAGTTGTTTGACCGTACAGCACTCACCCGGACAGGTTTCGCACACAAAACCAATGGTTCGGAATTGCTGGTGCATTCGGCAACACAACTGGGGGTCGCCAACCTGTCGTTGTTGAAATGGCAAGACCCAAACACCAGCATGGTGGCAACCTTCGAGGAGACAGCCAACGGCCAGCCCACAGGCGTGGTCAGGCGGCAATACTGGTCTCAACACCCGGAAGGCTGGCGCCTGCTGCAAGACACCGTGATGGCAGGCAACGCCGGCAACCTGCCCAAGCGTCCTGCAACTGCACCGCCTGCTGTGGCGTCATCCGTTCAGTCAGCGCCGGATCGAACGACCAAGACGGATGTGGACAGCCCAGCTTCCATCGCATCCTCACCCTCTGCCGCTCAAACACAACAGGTTCGACAGGCCGTCGCGGCATGGGCCCGCGCCTGGAGCCAGAAAAACGTCGCTCAGTACCTGGGCGCTTACGCTCCGTCGTTCGCACCACCTGGCGGACTCAGCCGCAAAGCCTGGGAGCAGGAACGGCTGAACCGGATCGTGTCCAAGAACAAAATCACGGTCACACTGTCTCAAATGAAGGTCCAGGTGGATGGCAACAACGCCACGGTGACGTTCGTCCAAAGCTACAAAGCAGACCAATTGGCCGTTTCAAGCCGCAAGACGCTGAAAATGGTCAAACGCGGCGACAAATGGCTGATCAGCCAGGAAAACGTGGGTGGGCGTTGACCCCCCTAATCCCCCCCAACCCAACCGACAGGAGCCACCTCTTGAAGACATCGTTTTCTCACTACCGCCGCTCATTGTTCGGCTCCCTGCTGTGTGCCGTTTTGGCCGTCACGTCTGTTGCACCTGCCATGGCTGCAGGCCCGGTCCGCGTGAAGCTGGCAACGTCGTCTGGTGACATTGTGTTGGAGCTCTACCCGGAACATGCCCCCAAAACAGTGGCCAATTTTGTGCAATACGTCAAAGACCAGCACTATGACGGCACCATTTTTCACCGCGTGATCGACAACTTCATGATCCAAGGCGGCGGGTTCGATGGCAGCTTTGCGCAGAAGAAAACCCGCGCACCGGTCGCACATGAAGGACGGGAAGCATTGGCCAGCGGCGGCTTGCGCAATGTAGTGGGCACAGTGGCCATGGCCCGTACCAACGACCCGCAGTCTGCAACTGCCCAATTTTTCATCAACGTCAAAGACAACGCGTTCTTGGACCCCAGCGCGCAGAGCTGGGGCTACACCGTGTTCGGAAAAGTGGTGTCGGGCATGGATGTGGTCAACAAAATCAAAGCCTCCCCCACGGGTGCAGGCGGCCCGTTCCCGTCAGACGTTCCGAAAACCCCCATCATCATCAACAAAGCCACCCTGGAGAACTGAACCATGAGCCACCCCCAAGTTGAATTGCACATTGCCGGTCACGGAGTGATCACGCTGGAGTTGAACGCAGACAAAGCACCCAAGTCGGTGGAGAACTTCCTGGCATATGTTGCCAAGGGTCACTACAACAACACCATCTTCCACCGTGTGATGGACGGCTTCATGGTCCAGGGCGGCGGGTTTGAGCCCGGCATGAAGCAAAAGAGTTGCGATTCCCCCATCACCAACGAAGCCAACAACGGCCTGAAGAACGACAACTACACCGTTGCCATGGCTCGAACCAACGACCCGCACTCTGCCACGGCGCAGTTCTTCATCAACGTGACTGACAACGGTTTCTTGAACCACACGTCCCCCACTGGCAGCGGTTGGGGCTATGCCGTGTTTGGCAAAGTGGTCAAGGGAACCGAAGTGGTGGACGCCATCCGCAAAGTGCCCACAGGCCGCAGCGGCTTCCATGAAAACGTGCCCAAAACCGATGTGGTGATTGAAAAAGCTGTCGCCCTCTGACGCGCTCACGCCATGCGCCTGCTGAACGCTGTTCAGGCACCGCCTCACTGGCGCACGGTGGATTTCATCTCTGACCTGCACTTGCAGGCTGCAGAACCAGCCACCTTCGATGCGTGGCGCACCTACCTGGCAAACACCGCTTGCGATGCACTGTTCATTCTGGGCGACTTGTTCGAGGTGTGGGTAGGTGACGACGTGCTGGATGCACCGGTGGCTGTATCTGCCTTCCCTTTGGCCTGCGTGCAAGCACTGGCTGCTGCCACCCAGCGGTTTCCGGTGTATTTCATGTGCGGCAATCGCGACTTTCTCGCAGGACAACAGTTGCTGATGCGCACCGGTATGCAGGGCCTGGCTGACCCCGCCGTGCTGACATTGGGCACCGAGCGCTGGTTGCTCAGCCACGGGGACGCCTTGTGCTTGGCCGATACCGACTACCTGCGGTTCCGCCACGAAGTGCGATCACCCGAATGGCAAGCCGATTTCCTGGCGCAACCACTCACACAGCGCCTCGCGGTGGCACGCCAACTCAGGCAAAACAGCGACCAGCGCAAAGGCACCCAAACCCAGTGGGCCGATGTCGATGCTCAGGCAGCGAATGAACTCTTGGCCAACCATCAAGCCAGCCACATGGTTCACGGCCATACCCACATGCCAGGGACCCACCGCCTCGAAGGGGGCGCCCTGCGCCACGTGCTGAGTGACTGGGATGCGCAGAGCAATCCACCGAGGCTACAGGTGTTCCGCTGGAAAGCCGGAGAGGGCAACGCCCCCTCACACCATCAGAGAATAAGCACAGAAAGTGCCTCTACCGCTTGATGGTATTGGTTTCGTAGCTCTTTTTTTCAGAACCTGCGCAACAAGGCTTTCAGTGCCTGTTGCACCCGGCGACTGCTGTCGACATCCCAGGCGCCGGCCAACACACGGGCGGCATCTTGCCCCCAAGTCTGTGACGGTGCGGGGTCGTTTCGGCGGGTCAACATGTGCAATTGCAACGCCCGACGTGCATCCAGGTGTTCGGCAGGTGTGGGAACCTCTGCGGCCATTTCCAGCCGCAGTAAGGCATTGGCGTCGGTCACCGCTGCTGCAGCACCCAGGGCTTGCTGCCAGGCTTGGCGCGTAGCAGCATTCACTTTCGGTCCCAATTCGGCAGCAGTGGGCATGCGCCCCACATCTCGGTGTTCCCACGCGTCCAGCAGTTGAGTCAACGACTGCCCGTGCGCCTGAGCAGCAAGCTTCTTCAACGCTGCCTGGGCATGCTCCAGTGCATCGCGCTGCGCCCGGAAAGCTGCGTCGCCCAGACGCGGGCCCCGATCTTGGGGGGCATCCCAGCCCCGGCCATCCCGGGAGGGTCGCTGCTCGAATCCACCCACCTCGCGTCGACCCGACTGCCCACCGGGTCCGTCACGGCGTTCGCCTGGGCGGTTGCCCCGACCGGGGGCGATAGGCAAGTCCTTTTTCATGCCGGGGCGGTCATCACCGCGCATGGCGACCAGCTTCTTCACGGGTGTTGCGGCAGGCGTAGTGACTTCAGTGACATTGGCCTCAGCCTCTGGTGTGGCCGACTCAGCCGCTGCCGCAGGTGTGCTCACGGGAGCAGCGTGCATGGCCTGCTGCAAAGCCGACATGGCCTGTTGGATGCGCTGAGCGTCACCGCTGGCGTTCGCTTCCTGCAGGGCCTGCGAGGCCGCCAATACGCGTTGATCGTGCTCGCTCAATGCGGCTGCCTGCTTTTCACGTGCCGCATCCTTGCGCTGGAAAGCAGCGTCGATGGGTTGGCGGAAGGCATCCCAGAGCTTTTGCTCCAGTTTGCGGTCCAGCGGAACCGCTTGCGCCAAGTGTTGCCACTCTTGCTGAATGGCCCGCACAGCGTCCATGCGCAGCACATCTGCAGCACCCAATGCTTCGGCTTGCGCAATCAGCGCCTTGCGCTGGGCCAGGTTGTCGGCTTGCGCTTGCTCCAGCGCAGAGCGAGCCGCCGTTTGGGCAGCTTTCCACAGCGGTTGTAATTCGGCAAATTGCTTCTCGCCCAAATGCCCCCCGTTGCGCCACGCATCGGCAAAGCGGTGCAAATCACGGGCTTGTGCCTTCCAATCGGTGTTGCTCTGGTGGCCCGCCGTCCAGGCCTTCAGTTCTTCGATGAGTGCCAGGCGCTGGGCCCGGTGCGCGGCAGCCTCTGCCTTGATGTGCTCCAGCCATAGCTCCACCACCTTGTGCGCCTGTGTGCAAGCTTCATCAAAGCGCTTCCACAAGCCATGGTTGGGCGCGCCCCCCTGATCAGTCTGCTTCCAGCTCTCACGCAGAGCACGCAGTGTTTCCTGCATTTTTCGCCCGCCCAAGCGCTGGTCTTCAGGCACAGCCAACAAGGCCTCGGCCTTGCCCACGAGTTCCTGGCGAATCTGATCGGCCCTCCAGCGCTGCCACCCCTCCAGGTCGCCAGCCTGCGCCAACAGGCTTTGTGCCTGACCGTCCAGCGCTGCGGGCAGCCAGCGTCCGTGTTCCTTGAGTGCGTGGCGCAGTTCGGTCGCTGCCTTGGGAATGGCTTTGCCCTGACCCTGAGCCAATGCGTCTGCCAGCTTCTGGGCGGTCTGACCAACCACCTGCCCCGCTTTTTCGCGCAGCGCACCCATCTCGTCTTCGCTCAACGCAGGCTGGCTTTTCTCGGGCAGGGCTTCCCCTCGGTGCTTGCGGATCTCGTCAGCCCACACCGGCACAGCAGGCAACTGCGCCGCAGCATCAGTCATCGCCGCAACGGCCTGTTGAAGGGCTGCATCAAAAGCCTGCCACACGAGGTTGAGTTGCGCGCGGGACGTGTCCAGCATGGGCGCAAACCGGGGGTCAATGCTGCCCCACTGTGGGTCTTCAGCCAGTTGCTGAGCTTGTTCTCCCCACTGAACAACGTCTTGCGCGAGCGCCGCGCTGACTTGAGTGGAGTCATGCAAGGGCTTGGTGGACATCACTTCGATGCGCTGTGCCAGCAGAACAGCAGACTCTCGCTCCACCTGTATGCGGTGCTGCAAGTCTTCAATGGCCTTTACCCGCTCGGTCAGGGCGGCTTTCAAACTTGCCAAAGGCTCTCTGGACAAAGGAGCGCCTGCCTTGGCTGCATCGCGTTGCCAGGCCATGGCGTCGGCCACATTCAATCTGGCGTGTCCCAGCAAGGCCTGGGCTCTGGTCGCCCACTCACCCGCCACGGATTCCTGCGCTTTCTGGCGCTTGATGTCGTCCAGCTTTTCTTTCAGCGGTTTGGCGGCACCCTTGTC
Organism: uncultured bacterium; assembly: GCA_903928495.1. GTDB lineage: Bacteria > Pseudomonadota > Gammaproteobacteria > Burkholderiales > Burkholderiaceae_C > UBA2334. The sequence continues at coordinate 25,357 of CAIYQZ010000016.1, read as the reverse complement.
TCGCTGTGAGAGTTCGCGGAACACATCGGCCATTTGTTCTGGAGTGGGGTCGGTTGCCAGCCACTCCCGGATGCGGGCAGAACGCTCACTGGTGGTGGGCGCTGTGAATGCACCACCCGTCAGGCGGTCCAACAAAGAGGCATCCATGGATTTCACACCTGCGTAAATGGGGTTTTCGTTTTTCACGACTCAACTCGACTGTATGTAGATAGGGAACCTGCCGCTGCAGCCACTGGCGCACACTGCTTGAACAACCTTCTATTGTCCCACCCCTGTGAGGGAAATTCCTGCAGTAGCCACAGCAAACCGACAAAGCAATAGACACATATGGATATAAAGATCTAGTTTTTCAGTATTGACTGGGTATTTATTCACCCCTAGAATCCGCCCACATTCGACAAGGGTTAACCCTAAACCCCTTGCCCGACACGCGGGTGCCCCCAGGGCACTCACCGCCGAACGTCACGCCGAACAATCGACGTCGACCCACCGGCACTCGCACATCGAAAGGACACCCCATGATTGCGAACACCCATGCCAACACAGAGCGCCAACCGCTCGCTGTGGCAAAACATCTGGTTCAGACCACCATCCGCTTTGTGATGGACCTGACCCACAACGGCATTGCGTTGGTGGGTCTGACCATCGCCGCGCTGGCCATCGTACTGGTGACGCGCGACGATTTGCGCGACGCAGTGGAACACCGCCTGCTGACCTTGCTGCTGCAAAGGCAAGAACTGAAGAACGATGGCTCACTGCTGTTCAACGAACCCCAGGCCATTGACCGCGTGACCGCCGCTCAACCCAGTGATTTGCCCAAGCCCCAAGCCAAGGTCGCCTTCTGGCTGTCACGCAAATACCGCGTGGCACCTGAGCCTCTGAGCGTGCTGGTGGCAGAGGCGTTTAGCCTGGGCGAAAAAATCAAGCTGGATCCGACGCTCATCCTGGCCGTGATGGCGATTGAATCCCGATTCAATCCGTTTTCCCAGAGTGCTTATGGTGCGCAAGGCCTCATGCAGGTGCTCACCCGTGTTCACACCGACAAATACGAAGACTTTGGCGGCACCCTGGCTGCATTCGACCCGGTTTCCAATTTGCGCGTGGGCGTACAGGTGCTGCAAGACTGCATCAAACGCGCTGGCAGCATCGAAGGTGGCTTGCGCCTGTACGTGGGCGCTGTCACGGTTGATGGCAGTGACTACGTGACAAAGGTCATGGCAGAGCACATTCGCCTGCGTGACGTGGCGCTGGGCAAAACGGTGTCCGTCATGGAACCCAGGCTTGTCGCCCCCGCCAAGCCAGCCCCGGCCGAGTTGCCCCTGATTGCGCCGGCGCTGGGTGCCGAATCGGCCCAAACCCAGGCATCGACCGAATCCACTTCGTGAGGCGTGGCTGACACGCATCCGCTAAACTCTCACTCGCGCGCGACTGGCGATACACCTCGGGTCAACAACACCCGAAGGTAAACGTGGAACACCACTGGGAAGCGCGCCGTTCCACCGGCATGTGCCGGTGCGCAATGTTCAGCCGTTCGCCTGGGCAGCCCTTGCTTCTGACGCGGAGCAAGGTCCACCGTCAATCCCCAGACTGCCATGTACAACCGCAACATCCTCATTGAGCAAACCGACTCCGAACTGTTTGCCGCCATCCGGGCCGAAAACGCCCGCCAAGAGCACCACATAGAGCTGATTGCCAGCGAGAACTACGCCTCGCCCGCCGTGATGGCCGCGCAAGGCACCCAGCTCACCAACAAGTACGCCGAAGGCTACCCCGGCAAGCGCTACTACGGCGGTTGCGAGTTTGTCGACGTGGCCGAACAACTGGCCATTGACCGCGTGAAGCAACTCTTTGGCGCCGAAGCAGCCAACGTGCAGCCCCATTGCGGCGCATCGGCCAACGAAGCCGTGTTTCTGGCGTTTTTGAAGCCTGGCGACACCATCATGGGCATGAGCCTGGCAGAAGGTGGCCATCTGACCCACGGCATGCCGCTGAACATGAGCGGCAAATGGTTCAACGTGGTGAGCTATGGCCTGGATGCCAACGAAGCCATCGACTACGACGCCATGGAGCGCAAGGCGCACGAAACCAAGCCCAAACTCATCATTGCTGGCGCATCGGCCTATAGCCTGCGCATCGACTTTGAGCGCTTTGCCAAAGTGGCCAAAGATGTAGGCGCCATCTTCATGGTGGACATGGCCCACTACGCCGGCTTGATTGCCGCAGGCGTGTACCCCAACCCCGTGCCCCACGCCGATGTGGTCACCAGCACCACGCACAAGAGCCTGCGCGGCCCACGTGGCGGCATCATCCTGATGAAGGCCCAGCACGAAAAAGCCATCAACAGCGCCATCTTCCCTGGCCTGCAAGGCGGCCCATTGATGCATGTGATTGCGGCCAAAGCCGTGGCATTCAAAGAAGCGCTGACGCCCGAATTCAAAACCTACCAGCAGCAGGTGGTGAAAAACGCCCAGATCGTGGCTGAAACGCTCACGCAGCGCGGCCTGCGCATCATCAGCGGCCGCACCGAAAGCCACGTCATGCTGGTGGATCTGCGCTCCAAGGGCATCACCGGCAAAGAAGCCGAAGCCGTGCTGGGCAGCGCCCACATGACCATCAACAAAAACGCCATTCCCAACGACCCTGAAAAGCCGATGGTGACCAGCGGCGTGCGCATTGGCACCCCCGCCATGACCACGCGCGGTTTCAAGGACGAAGAGGCACGCGCCACAGCTCACCTCATTGCCGACGTGCTCGACAACCCCCGCGACCCAGCCAACATTGAAGCCGTACGCGCCAAAGTGAATGCGCTGACAGCGCGCTTTCCTGTCTATAGCTGAAAGTTCAATTCAGATAAGCGGTAGAGCATGATTTTGTTTGAAATTTTGCACTCTCTGCCTGTCTGTCGTCCAGCCCCGCTGCCCGAAGGAGCATCCGCATGAAATGCCCCTTTTGTGGACACACCGAAACCCAAGTAGCCGAAACCCGGCTGGCGGAAGACGGCGGATTCATCCGCCGCCGCCGGGTGTGCTTGGGATGTGAAAAGCGCTTCACCACTTACGAGCGGCCAGAGGTCAACTTTCCAGCCATCGTCAAAAAAGATGGGCGGCGCATTGATTACGCCCCCTCCAAACTGCGCGCCTCGTTCGCACTCGCGCTGCGCAAGCGCCCGGTCAGCACCGAACAAGTGGACTCGGCCATCGAGCGCATCGAAGAAAAGCTGTTGAACCTCGGTGCCCGGGAAGTGCCGTCCAACCAACTCGGCGAGATGGTCATGCGCGAACTTAAAAAGCTCGACAAAGTGGCCTATGTGCGCTTTGCCAGCGTCTACCGCAGCTTTGAAGACGTGGACGATTTCAAGACACTGGTGGACGAGGTTCGCTGAAGGCCTATTGCCGCTCGTCGCTTGCGGCGCACCATTCAGCCTGCCCGGCCACTCAACGTCCCGCGCTTGCCTTACATTGACCTCATGCGGTCATGTAACCACCCCTATAAATTTCCTCGTCAACAGGCGCTGGGATTTACGCTCATTGAAGCCATGGTGTCCGTTGCCATACTGGCCGTGCTGGCTGCCTTGGCGGCACCTTCATTTCGAACCATCACCGAACGCATGAAGGTGTCGACGGTCACAGATGAAATGTCTGCGGCATTGACTTTGGCACGTGGAACCGCCATACAGAATAACGGCAACGTTACTTTGCGAAAACTCTCTGCTGCCGAAGCCAGTTTACCAACTGGCAGCTGCAACACTACTCAAAATTGGTCATGTGGCTGGCGGGTTTTCAGAGATACCAACGGGGATGGCGGTTTAGACACGGGCGAAGAAGTCGTCTACGCATTCACTATTACGAGCGGCGTCACGGTCATGAGATCGGATACTGGTTCAGGCATGACGGCAAACCGGTGGGGGCAATTAGCAGGCTTAAACGCAGTGGGATTCACGATTTCTCCCGCTGCTACTGGCGTGAGTTCACCCGCCACCACGACCCTGTGCGTCAACTCTGGTGGTCGCATACGTTTGCTCGAAGGAGAAGTCGAATGTTGACAACCACAGCTCAGCCACAGGCGAGGCAACGAGGTGTCAGCCTGATCGAATCACTGGTCGCCATGGTCGTGTTGTCGTTTGGCGTCTTAGGCCTATTGGGCGCCCAACTCCGAACCATGGTCAACAATCAAAGTGCAAACCACATGGCCACGGCCTCGCGCTTGGCTGACAGCCTGATTGAACGTATCAAGACGAACCCGAACGCCACGCCTGCATTGAACACAAACTTCGACATCAATGACCCCTTAAATGTTGCTCAGTGGGTCTGGCTAGAGGACTATGAAGTCAACTGGGGGAGTACAACGACCGTGGCAACCGATTGCGATACCGGTTTTTGTACGCCAGCAGACAGGGCTACATGGGACATCAACCGCTGGAAGCAGGCCGTGACGCAGACTCTGCCGAACGGCGAAGGCCAAGTGTTGGTATCTCCTGACAACGAGCGCCAACTGATTGTGATCATTGGGTGGCGAGCCAATGAACAGGGTGGCAGCCCCCTGGTGATCAACATCCCTGGCGTCACGGCACCGACGCAGTGCGGCGACACTCACGCCTGCTTTTCAGCTTATGGGCAACCATGAAAAACGTTCACCGCCCTCGTCGGCTCCAACATGGCCTGTCGCTGATTGAAACCATGGTTGGCATTACCGTGGGCCTGCTCACGGTGCTGGCAGCGGTGGGCACGTTGATGGTCACCCGCCAAGGTGGCACAACGGTGTCTGAAAGTTACCGCTTGTCAAGCGCGGGCAATGCGACCATGCGACTCATTGCCGCAACCATTCGACAGGCTGGAGCAACCGAGTTGGTTCAAGCTGCCCCGGGTGGCAACGTGAGTTTTGGTTTTTTTACCGATCGAGCCGCTGGGGCCGCTGGCGACCAACTCGTTTCAGGAACAGAGGGCGCAGGCGGTGTGCCTGACACGCTGGTTGTGAGTTACCAGCACCGTGACGATGACGTGACCCGCGACTGTCTGGGCAACTCCCCGGGAGCGCCGCCAGAGCGCATAGACAACACCTTTTCTGTGACCACTGTTGAGCTTCGGTGTGTGGGTAACCGCGGCAGTACCGGAACGGTGATTGGCGCAGGAGCGCAAGCCCTGGTAGGAGACAACGCCAACCAAAACACCCAGATTGCTGTAGAAGATTTTCAAGTTTGGTATTGGGTGATCAATGCTGCCGGGCAGCAACGTCGGGTTACAGCGAACAATGTTCCAGCGGCAACCCCTCTTGGCTGGCCAGCGGTCGATGCAGTCGAGGTGTGCCTGCAATTGCGCGGCACCGCAACGAACTACCCCACCGCCAACTTCACGAACTGTGCCGGTACCTCAGTGGCAAACGGCGGACGGTTGCATCAAGTATTCAGGGGCGTTTACAAGCTCCGCAACCGAGTGTGAGGATGCTCATGACCTCTGTTAAAAACAAAGCACTTGCGTTTCACCGCAACCGTCAACAGGGTGTCTCATTGATCACCGTGTTGGTGATGATGATGCTGTCATTGTTGCTGGTACTTGGTGGCTCACGGGTCAGCTTATTGAATGAACGCCTGTCGGGCAACAGCACCGATTACCAACGCGCCTATGAAGCGGCTGAGGCTCTGTTGGCAGACGCACAGTTGGACTTGGCCAACATGAATGGGACCGTCGCCACGCGAGCTGTGTCGACGCAGTTTGTTTGCACCCCAGCGCTGTTTCAGAACCTGCAGACCACCTTGTCGGCGTTGGACCCTCCTTGCGCTGACGGTATCTGCTTGGACTTGGGCACGGAATCTAACGGCAACCCAGCCACCAGCTTCTGGAACGACCCAGACCGCCTGGAAATTTTCACTACGGATGACCGCGGCGCGCGTTTTGGTCAGTACACCAACACCGCCATCACCGCAGCGGAGGCTGTGAACCCGCTTCTGGTGGACCGTGGTTGGTATTGGGTGGAAGTCCTCAGTTACGGCCCGCCTGGTTCGCAGGCAAATTCATTCACAAGTGCCGATGGACCCCTGTTGAATGGCTGGGCCGTGATTGAGGCCGCCAAATGTTCTATTGTCTTCCGGGTAACCGCAGTGGCACAAGGCCGGCGCAATGGCACCACGGCGGTGTTGCAGTCTTTGTATTCCTTCAGGGGGCCACCGCCTCCACCCTGATCCCTATAAGAGGTATCGCCATGACAGTTAAACATTCACTCGACACCTTCAGCAGGCTGCAACAGCAAAAAGCCGCTCCATCGCGCCTGTCTGCTTTGGCTTCAGCTGCCATTTTGTGCATTGGTCTCGGCCCCATTTCAGCAAATGCTGCGTCTTTGACGCTGGCCCAAGTACCCGCGGGCAACGGTGGACGTGAACCAGCGCCAAACCTCGTCATTTCTGTCGATGATTCCGGCAGTATGGACGACCCCCTATCCAGCGGGGGCACACGCATGGCAGCGCTGAAAGCAGCACTGGAAGCATCGTTCAAGCGAACAAAGATAACGGATGACTCTATTCGCCTTGGGTTTCAAGCCATGTGGCGCTGTCGGGGCTTTGGACCCTCAACCGAAGCGGATTATGGAGGTACGTGCCCTGAGAACCGCGTCCGATCCTTCAGCGGCGCGCACCGTACAGGGTTTGATAACTGGGTAAGCAGTTTGCAGCCTTACAGTGGGACGCCATCTCACATCATGGTACTCAAAGCGGGCCAGTACATGCAAACCACGGGTGTTTGGAATCCCTATGCCAAAGTCCCTGGTACAACTGAGACACCCTTGTTGGCGTGCAGAAAATCGTTCCACATATTCATGACCGATGGTGAATGGAACAGCGTTAACTCCACTCAGGCGGGCAAAGACAACTGGGATGGAACCAGCCGCACTTTGCCCGACGGCACCGCTTACGACACCAGCACTGCTAACACGCAAACCAGCGTCTATCGGGATGCGTGGGGTGGCACTAACTCCAATTTCAATACGTTTGCCGATCTCGTTTTCAGGTTTTGGGCAACTGACCTACAGCCCGGCATTGCCAATGAACTGCGTCCCATCATTCGCCAAGCGGGCTCGATCGATGTGGGGCCAACTGGCACCCCCTTCCTGATTGACCAGTACTGGAACCCACGCAACAACCCAGCCACATGGCAAAACCTGACGACCTACACCATCGGGTTTGGCCCAGGCGCTGAGCTTTCGGCCACCAACAACCCCAAGTGGGAAGGGGGGACATGGTCCGGGACGGGCTATACGAGTTTGCTCCGAGGCGCCGTTAGCTGGGGCAATCCTCACTCAGGTGGAGACAACAAAAGGAAAGAACTGTGGCACGCAGCCATCAACGGGCGGGGCCGTTACGTGCCGGCCAGTGACCAAACTGAGCTGACGAATGCGTTCACCGAAATCATCAACCAGGTCATTGCCGACACTTCTTCCCCGCTGGCCAGCATCGCCGCCAACTCACAGACCGTCTCAACCGACACACGGGTGTTCACAGCTGGTTACGATGCCAACAAATGGAGAGGCTTTGTCCAGGCAAGAGGCATCGACACCAACTATTACCTCGATGCATCTCCGCTTTGGGACGCCGCCACAGTGCTTGACAGCACCGCCGCGACGGCCCGGCTGATTTTTACTCACAACGATACAGCAGGTACCACGTTTGAATGGGACAGCCTGTCCGCTGCACAAAAGAATCTCATCAAGGGCTCCGATACCAACGCAATAGGTGAGGCCAGGGTCAACTACCTGCGCGGTGTCAGGACTGGAGAGCAATCCAGCGGTGGAAATTTCCGTGATCGGGCCACGAAACTGGGCAGCATCGTCAACTCCAACCTGTGGGTGGTTGGCAAACCCGAAATTGGCTACAGCTTCAGCAACTACAGTTCTTTCCGATCCACTTATTCCAGCCGCCCCACCATGGTTTATGTGGGCGCCAACGACGGCATGCTGCATGGGTTCAACTCTGCAGATGGATCAGAAAAAATGGCTTATGTACCCAAAGGGGTATACAGCAAACTCAAGTCATACACAGATCCCACCTATGCACATGAGTACATGGTGGATGGTCATCCCTACACTGGCGACATTCACGACGGCACCGACTGGAAAACCATGTTGGTGGGCACTCTCGCCGGTGGCGGCAAAGGCTACTTTGTGCTTGACGTGACCAACCCCGCAGGCTGGTCGTCCACGAGCGGATCAGGTCTCGTGGTAGCCGACAACACGGATGGCTCTGACGCCGACATCGGACACATCTACGGCGAACCCACACTTGACACCATCAACCCCGCGCGCGTTGTTCAAATCACGAAACTCAACAACGACCGCTGGGCGGTATTGATGGGCAACGGAGCCAACAGCAGCAGCGAGAAAGCTGTGTTGCTCATTCAGTATCTTGACGGTGCCAAAGAGCTCGCCAAGATTGAGCTGGACAGCACTGGTGGCAACGGCAATGGCTTGGCCAACCCGCAGGTAATCGACATCAATGGTGACGGCAAAGCGGATGTCGCCTATGCAGGTGATTTGCTGGGCAACCTATGGAAAGTCAACCTCAGCAGCAGCACGGCCACCAATTGGGGCAGCTACTTCCTGACAGGTGCAGTGCCGGCTCCCTTGTTTGTGGCCCGCGAAGGACCTTCCGCTGCACCACGCCAGCCCATCGTGACGGCGCCGCAATGGGCACCACATCCAACCAAGGGCATCATGCTCGCTTTCGGCACTGGGCGTGAAATGACCGTGGCCGACCGCACAACCACCAGCCCCCAAACCTTGTACTCGGTGTGGGACAACACCGAGTTCAAACCAAATGCGTCCCCAATGATGGTGGGCGGAACGGTGATCTCGAACGGGCGTTCGGACTTGGTAGAGCAAACTCAAACGTCTGCCGTAACGATTGGCAGCAAAAAGTACTTCAAGACTTCAAACAATGCGGTGCCCTACAGCGGTGCCGGCGCCAAACGTGGCTGGTTCATGGATTGGCCCAACCTGGGCGAACGCGCGGTCAACAACGGTGGCATGTTGTCCTCCAGGCTGCTGTTCATGCGCAGTCGCATACCGGCCAACGGCACGCAAGACACCGTGACCGAAGAGAGTTGCACGCCCAATGCCACCGCAGCGGTGGAGTACCTCACCATTCTGGACATCGTGAGCGGAAAACCTCCTACCAAGCCTGAATTTGACACCGACGGCGGGGGAATGACTGGCTCCGAAGAACCAGGGGTGACACGATGGGAAAGCGGCCGTGGTGATCGAATCGTGTTCAAAACAGGTAAGCCCGGCCAGTGGGTATCAGTTGGGGGCGGAGGTATCGGTGGAAGTGGTACGGGCAACAATGGACAACCGTGCCCGGCAGGAAAGGTCTGCGACGACGACAGCGGCCCCAATGGAGCACGAAATGGACCACTTCTGAACCTAACTGGCTTCGGCTGGAGACAATTGCAATGAAAACAACACCCCACCAGCGCGGTTTCACGCTCATCGAATTGATGATCACCGTGGCTGTCATAGGCATCCTGGCCGCCGTTGCCATTCCCAACTACCGGGAATACACCGAGCGCAGCCGCCGTGCCGATGGCAAAGCCGCATTGATGCGGGCTGCGCAGTGGCTAGAGCGTGCGGCCACCTCCACCGGGGCCTACCCAGCCGCATTGGGTGCTGGCTTGACGCCCTCAGAGGGGGACAATTACGTCATCACCTATGCACAAACCGGTAGCGGAACGGGTTACACCCTGACCGCCACGCCCAATATCGCTGATGCAGGCTGCGGCAACTTGGGTCTGAACCAGGCAGGGACTCGCACCGAAACGGGCACCCTGACAGTGGTCGAATGCTGGAACCGCTGACCCCTCGGTCTTCTGTGGCCTGCACATCTGCGAAAATGCGCAGATGTTTACCGGAATCATCACCGGCGTGGGGCGCATCACCGCCCTGCGCGCCCTGGGCCCCAGCACCCAGCATGGCAAGCGCCTGACCATCACCACACCCGAGGGCTATCTTTCTGACACCGGACTGGGCGATAGCATTGCGCTCAACGGCGCGTGCATGACCGTCACCGGTTTTGACCCCGCAGCACAGTGGTTCACCATCGACATTTCAGCTGAATCGTTGGACAAAACCAGCGGCTTGGCTGAAGAAGGCCGCCGGGTCAACCTGGAAAAGGCACTGCGTGCGTCCGACCGCTTGGGCGGGCACATCGTGTCTGGCCATGTGGACGGTGTGGGTACCGTCAGCCACTTTGGCCGTGTGGGCGAAAGCTGGGAACTGCGTGTGCTGGCACCAACCGAGTTGGGCCGTTTCCTGGCCTACAAGGGGTCCATCACCGTCAACGGCGTGAGCCTGACTGTCAACCGCGTGGCTGACAGCGCGGCAGGATGCGAGTTCAGCATCAACCTCATCCCGCACACGGTGGACAACACCTCATTGGGCGATCTGCAAGCGGGCCACCGCGTCAACCTGGAAGCGGACACCGTTGCCCGTTACGTCGCGCGCATGCTGCAAGCCGGCGTTTCTGCCACCCCAACCCCATCGACCTTGAAAGACCCGGCATGAGCACCGCCACCCACCCCAGCGGCCCCGTGGCCATTTCCCCCGTGGAAGACATCGTGGCCGACATGAAGGCTGGTCGCATCGTCATTCTGGTGGACGAAGAAGACCGCGAAAACGAAGGCGACCTGGTGCTGGCGGCTGACCACGTCACACCCGAGGCCATCAATTTCATGGCGCGTTTCGGGCGGGGCCTGATTTGCCTCACCCTCACACGCCAGCGGTGCGAACAGCTGCAACTGCCGCCCATGGTGCCCCGCAACGGAACCAAAATGGGCACTGCCTTCACGGTGTCCATCGAGGCGGCTGAAGGTGTCACCACCGGCATTTCGGCTGCTGACCGCGCCCACACCGTGCAAGCCGCCGTGGCCCCAAAAGCCACAGCCGCTGACCTGGTTCAACCCGGCCACATTTTCCCGCTGCAAGCAGTGGACGGTGGGGTGCTCATGCGCGCAGGCCACACTGAAGCCGGTTGTGACCTGGCCGGTATGGCAGGCTGCACACCCGCTGCCGTGATCTGCGAAATCATGAAGGACGACGGCACCATGGCCCGCCTGCCCGACTTGCAGGTGTTTGCTGCCGAGCACGGGCTGAAAATTGGCACCATTGCCGACCTCATCGAGTACCGCAGCGCGCACGAGTCGCTGGTCGAAAAACTGGGCAGCCGCCCCATGAACACCGCTTTTGGCCCGTTCACGGCCCATGCCTACCGAGACCAGCCCAGCGGTGCCCTGCACTTGGCCTTGGTCAAAGGCGACTGGGCACCGCAGACGGTGGTGCCCGTGCGTGTGCACGAACCCCTGTCGGTGCTCGACGCACTGGAAGTGGGCCGCTCCATGCACTCCTGGAGCCTGGAAGCCAGCTTGCGCCACCTGGAAACCCAAGGCTGTGGCGTGGCTGTGCTGCTCAACTGCGGTGAGTCTGCGGACCAGTTGCTGGCGCAGTTCGAAGGCGTGGCCCGCTCGGCCCAGGCCCCCGAACGCGGCCGCATGGACCTGCGCACCTATGGCGTGGGCGCACAAATTTTGCGCGAGTGCGGTGTGCACCGCATGGAACTCATGGGCAACCCTCGTCGCATGCCCAGCATGACCGGCTACGGCCTGGAAGTCGTCGGCTTCGTTAAAAAGGAACACAACTGATGTTTGGCGCAGAAAAAGGCAACGGCGACCGTCTGGATGGCAGAGATCTGCACATTGGCATCGTGCAGGCACGCTTCAACGAATCCATCACCAACACCCTGGCCGCAGCGGCCATGAGGGAACTGCAGGCCTTGGGCGTGCACCCGGATCACATCACCCTGGTGAAAGTGCCTGGCGCACTCGAAGTGCCCGTGGCCTTGCAGGCATTGGCAGAGAGCGACCGCTTCGATGCACTCATTGCCCTGGGCTGCATCATCCGCGGCGAGACCTACCACTTCGAACTGGTGGCCAACGAATCGGGTGCCGGCGTAACCCGCGTGTCGCTGGACTATCAGCTGCCCATTGCCAACGCCATCATCACCACCGAAGACATGCCCCAGGCCCTGGCCCGCCAGACCGACAAAGGTGTGGATGCCGCCCGTGTGGCGGTGGAAATGGCCAACCTGCTGGACGACCTGTCATGACCACACCGCAAGAACCCACCGTCAAAGCAGAGCGTCCCAAAAAAGCCGCTGACAAATCGGGCCGCACACGCGCCCGCGAATTTGCGCTGCAAGCCCTTTACCAACACCTGGTGGGCAAGAACGAAGCCGCCGATATCGACCTGTTCACCCGCGACCTCAGCGGCTTTCACAAAGCCGACAGCGCCCATTACGACGCGCTGCTGCACGGCAGCATTGCCGAAGCAGCAGAGCTGGACGCTGCCATTTCTCCCATGCTCGACCGCCCCATGGTCGAGGTGTCTCCCATCGAGCACGCCGTGCTGTGGATTGGCACCTACGAGCTGAAGCACTGCCTGGACGTTCCGCTGCGCGTGGTCATCAACGAAGGCATTGAGCTTGCCAAGTCGTTCGGCGGCACCGACGGCCACAAATACGTCAACGGTGTGTTGCACAAGCTGGGTCGGCAACTGCGCCCCCACGAAGCCGGGCCGGCATGAGGTTGTCGCGCCGCGCCCAGCGCATCGACCCGTTTTACGTGATGGAGGTGGCCAAGGCCGCCAGCCAGCTGGCCGCGCAGGTGGCAGGCAGTGCCTCGCCCATGATTTTTTTGAACATCGGCGAGCCCGATTTCACCGCCCCACCGTTGGTGCAGCAGGCCGCCGAGCGGGCCATCTCCCTCGGTCACACCCAATACACCCAGGCACTGGGCCTGCCCGCGCTGCGCGAAGCCATCAGCCGCTGGTACGCCACGCGGTTTGGTGTGAACGTGTCGCCCGAACGCATCGTGCTGACGGCCGGGGCATCGGCAGCGTTGCAGCTGGCCTGTCTGGCGTTGATTGACGCTGGCGACGAGGTGCTGATGCCCGACCCCAGCTACCCCTGCAACCGCCACTTCGTGAGTGCGGCCGAGGGCACGGCGGTGCTGCTGCCCACCACGCCTGAGCAGCGCTTCCAGCTGTCTGTAGCGCAGGTAGACGCCGCCTGGGGGCCTCGCACGCGGGGCGTGTTGCTGGCCTCTCCGTCCAACCCCACGGGCACGTCCATCCACCCCGACGAGCTGCGCCGCATTGCCCAAACCGTGAGCGACCGGGGCGGCATCACGCTGATCGATGAGATTTACCTGGGCCTGAGCCACGACGACACCTTTGGCCAGTCTGCGCTGGGCCTGAAGGGCGAGCAAGGCCAGCCATTGGGCGACGACATCATCAGCATCAACAGCTTTTCCAAATACTTCAACATGACCGGCTGGCGCCTCGGCTGGCTGGTGGTGCCGCCATCGCTGGTACCAGCCATCGAGCGGCTGGCGCAAAACCTGTTCATTTGCCCCAGCACCATCAGCCAGCACGCCGCCCTGGCCTGCTTCGAGCCCGACAGCCTGGCCGAGTACGAACGCCGCCGCGCCGAGTTCAAAGCCCGGCGCGACTTCTTCATTCCCGAGCTGAACCGCCTGGGCCTGACGGTGCCTGTGATGCCCGACGGCGCGTTCTATGCCTGGGCCGATTGCACCCAGGCTTGCCAGAACTGGGGCATCGCCACCGACGCAGCCCACGGCAGCTGGGACTTTGCCTTTGAGCTGATGCAACGCGCCCATCTGGCAGCCACACCAGGGCGTGACTTTGGCACCGCTGACCCACAGCGCTACATCCGCTTCTCAACGGCGAACAGCATGGCCCAGCTGCAAGAGGCCATTCACCGATTGGGACAATTTTTATGACGAATCAGGCCCTGACGCTTGATGGAATTAAAAACTCAGCTTCTGTTTTTGAGTGGCCTGTGCGCGTGTATTGGGAAGATACCGATGCCGGTGGCATCGTGTTTTATGCCAATTACCTGAAGTTTTTCGAGCGTGCCCGCACCGAGTGGCTGCGACACCTGGGCCTGGGCCAACAGGTTCTGCGCGACACCACGGGCGGCATGTTCGTGGTGACCGATGTGCAGCTGAAGTACCACCGCGCCGCCCGGCTGGACGACCTGCTGTGCGTGACCGCACGCCTGAAAGACAACGGCCGTGCCAGCCTGGGGTTGCACCAGCAGGCCTGGCTGTTACCGGCAGCCACAACCATCCCTGCGCCGGCGGGAACTGCTGGCACTGTTTCTGCATCCACCGAGCGCAGCTTGCTGTGCGAGGCCCATGTGCGCATCGGCTGGGTGGACGCCAGCCAACTCAAGCCGCAGCGCATACCTGCCAGCGTTTACCAAGCCATTTCCAACGCCGACACACATGACCAATAACCTCTCCATCGTTCAATTGCTGCTGCACGCCAGCTGGGTGGTGCAAGCCGTGGTGGCTTTGCTGGTGCTGGGCTCCATTGCCAGCTGGGCCGCCATCTTCCGCAAGCTGTTTGCCCTGAAACGCGTCAACCACTTGAATGAAGAGTTCGAGCGCAACTTCTGGTCGGGCAAAAGCCTGAACGACCTGTACGCCAGCGCCGCCCAGAACAGCCGCCTGGGCGGCCCCATGGAGCGCATTTTTGCCAACGGCATGCGCGAATACCAAAAGCTGCGCGAGCGCCGTATCACAGACCCCGGCGCCCTGCTCGACGGTGCCCGCCGCGCCATGCGAGCCAGCCTGCAGCGTGAACTCGACACCATTGAAAGCAACCTGGCGTTTCTGGCGTCGGTCGGCTCTGTGTCGCCCTATGTGGGCCTGTTTGGCACGGTGTGGGGCATCATGCACGCCTTCACCGGGCTGGCCAGCATGCAAACCGTGACACTGGCCACCGTGGCCCCCGGCATTGCCGAGGCGCTCGTGGCCACTGCCATTGGCCTGTTTGCTGCCATTCCGGCGGTGGTGGCCTACAACCGCTATTCGCACGACATCGACCGCATTGCCAACGGGCTGGAAACCTTCATGGAAGAGTTCTCCAACATCCTGCAGCGCAACCTGGGCGCCGCCAGCGGCACGCCTGGCCAGCAATCGGCCTCTGGCCACTGAACGCGGGCACACGCCATGGCTTCAGTTGCCCCCCGTGGCCGCGGACGCGGCCGGCGCACCATCGCCGAGATCAACATGGTGCCTTTCATCGACGTGATGCTGGTGCTGCTCATCATCTTCATGGTGACGGCCCCGCTGATTGCACCCAGCACCATCAACCTGCCCAGCGTGGGCCAGGCAGCCAAAGCGCCCGACCGGGTGATCCAGGTGCTGATTGAAAAAGACGAAACCATCCAGCTCAAAGAAGGCAAAACTACCGCCCGCGCCACACTGCGCGATCTGTCTGCGCAGGTCAAAGGCATGCAACAGGCCATTGGCGCGGCCGCGAGCGAGGTGCCCGTGGTGATTGCCGCTGACAAAAGTGTGAAGTACGAGGTGGTGGTCAAGGTCATGGACACGCTGCAACGCGCTGGTGTGCAACGCGTGGGCCTGTCGGTGCAAACCACGCCCTGAGCCCGCCACTTCACCTGCCTCCAAGCCAACCCATGTCTGCCACCTTTCAGAGCACCTCGCCTGCAGCGCTGATGCCACCGGCTGATGCCCGCTGGGGCGGCCCCATGGTGCTGGCCCTGGTGGCGCACGCGTTGCTGGCAGCAGCGCTGACCTGGGGCATTGGCTGGAACCGGAGCGCCCAGACGCCTGTGGTGGCCCAGGCCGAACTGTGGTCACGCCTGCCCCAAAGCGCAGCGCCCAAGCTGGTGGAACCCGACCCTGAACCTGAGCCGATAAAGCCCACTCCCCAGCCTGTGGAACCCAAGCCAGCACCGCCGCCGCAGGCTGCAGATGCCCAGCGCGATGCCGACATCGCCCTGCAGCAGCAGAAAAAGCGCGAAGAGGCCCGCCGCGAAGAAGAGAAACGCCAGCAACTCGAAGCGGTCAAGAAAAAGCAGGCCCTGGAGCGGGAAGCCAAAGAAAAGGCCCAGGAGAAGGAACGGCAGAAAGCGCTGGAGCAACAGGCCAAGGCAGCCAAAGACAAAGCCGCGCAAGCCGCTGCCGACAAAGCCAACGCCGCACAACTGGCCAAAGAGCGCGCAGAAAACCTCAAGCGCATTGCAGGCATGGCCGGCGCCACGGGCACTGCCGGCAGCACCGGCACGGCACTCAAGTCCAGCGGGCCGTCGGCCACCTACGCGGGGCGCATTGTGGGCGCGGTGCGGCCCAACATCGTGTTCACCGACACGCCCGTGGGCAACCCCACGGCCGATGTGGAGGTGCGCACCCTGCCCGACGGCACCATTGCCTCGCGCCGCCTGGTGAAAAGCAGCGGCAACCCTGCGTGGGACGACGCGGTGCTGAAAGCACTGGACCGCACGGCCCGCCTGCCCCGTGACGAAGACGGCCGCGTGCCCTCCACCCTGGTCATCGGCTTCCGCCCGCGAGACTGAGCATGCGGGCACACACCCTCAAAACGTAGCCACGGCATTCAATCAGGGGTCGAACCCTCTTTGGCCCGCTGGCGCAGCACGAACTTCTGAATCTTGCCGGTGGAGGTTTTGGGGATGTCTTCGAACAGCACATCCTTGGGCACCTTGTAGCCCGCCAGCAGGGTTTTGCAGTGGGCAATCAGCTCGGCCTCGGTCACGGTGGAACCGGCTTTTGTCTCGACATACGCCACTGGCGACTCGCCCCACTTGGCATCGGGCCGTGCCACCACCGCGCACGACACCACCGCCGGGTGGCGGTACAACGCGTCTTCCACCTCGATGGAGCTGATGTTCTCGCCGCCTGAAATGATGATGTCTTTGCTGCGGTCTTTGATCTTCACGTAGCGGTCGGACTCCATCACGGCCAGGTCGCCGGTGTGGAACCAGCCACCCTCGAAGGCCTTGGCCGTGGCGCTGGGGTTTTTCAGGTAGCCCTTCATCACGATGTTGCCGCGGAACATGATTTCACCCATGGTCTGGCCATCGGCGGGCGTGGGTTGCATGGTTTCGGGGTCGAGCACGGTCATGCCTTCTTGCAACGCGTAACGCACGCCCTGTCGGCCGTTCAGGCGGGCCTGTTCGGACACGCTTTGCGCGGCCCAGTGGTCGCGCTTGACGGCCACCGACGCGGGGCCGTACACCTCGGTCAGGCCGTAGGTGTGGGTCAAATCGAAGCCCATATTGGCCATGCCCTCGATCATCGAAGCCGGTGGCGCGGCACCGGCCACCATGCCACGCACCTTCTGGCGGATGCCTGCACGCGCCTCGGGCGGCGCGGCAATCAGCAGGTTGTGGACGATGGGGGCGGCGCAGTAGTGGTCAACGCCATGTTCGGCCATGGCATCCAGAATGGCCTTGGCCTCCATCCGGCGCAGGCACACATGCACGCCGCCCAGCATGGCAATGGTCCAGGGGAAACACCAGCCGTTGCAGTGGAACATGGGCAGTGTCCACAGGTAGCGGGGAAAGTGCGGCATGGTCCAGGTGGCGGCGTTGCACACGGCGTTCAGGTAAGCCCCCCGGTGGTGGGTGACCACGCCTTTGGGGTCGCCGGTGGTGCCACTGGTGTAGCTGACGGCAATGGCGTCCCACTCGTTCGTGGGGCCTGGCAAGTGGGCCAGGGGTGCGTGGGCGGCCAGCAGCGCTTCGTACTCGTGCTGCCCCAGGCGGGTGTCCAGGTGCGGGTTGAGCCCGGTGAACTCGGTGTCGGCCACGTCAATCACCACCAGGTTGCGCCCGTGCTCGGTGCGCAGGGCGGCCAGCGCTTTGGCCATGGTGGGAGCGAATTCGGTGTCGGTGATGAGCACGGCCGCTTCGCAATGGTTCATCTGCCAGGCCAGCAGCGCGGCATCCAGGCGTGTGTTGAGGGTGTTCAGCACCGCGCCCAGCGCGGGCACGGCGTAGTGGGCCTCCACCATTTCAGGCGTGTTGGGCAACATCACGCTCACGGTGCTGCCACGGCCCACGCCCAGGGCTTGCAGGGCCGCCGCCAGGCGGGCCGAACGCTCGCGCGTTTGCGCCCAGGTGTAGCGGCGCTGACCATGGATGACGGCGGGCAGGTCGCCAAAAATTTCGGCACTGCGCTCGACAAAACTCACGGGCGACAGGGGCACGTGGTTGGCAGGGGTGGGGTCCAGGTCGGTGTCGTACATGCTCATCGGATGTCTCCTTTTGTCATGCAAAGAGTAATAGCAAACTTTGTATACATTTAAAGCGATAGATACCAAAAATGCTTCAAACTCAGGCCATCGCTTTGGCCAGCGCCTGGTCAATATCCCACAGGATGTCGTCCACATTCTCCAGCCCGACCGACATGCGCACCATGTCGGGCTTCACGCCCGCGGCCAGTTGCTGGTCGGGCTCCAGCTGGCGGTGCGTGGTGGACGCGGGGTGGATGATGAGGGTGCGCGTGTCGCCGATGTTGGCCAGGTGACTCATGAACACGGCTGACTCGATGAACTTCACGCCCGCCGCCAGCCCGCCTTTCACCCCGAACGCCAGCAAGCCCGATGCACCGGCGACGCTGCCATTGCCTGTACTGACACTGCGCATCTGCCGCAACACCAGCGCGTGCTGCGGGTGGTCGGGCAGGCCGGGGTAGTTCACCCAGCTGACCGCCGGGTGGCTTTGCAGAAACTGCGCCACCTTCAGCGCGTTGGCGCAGTGGCGCTCCATGCGCAGCGGCAGCGTCTCGACCCCTTGCAGAATTTGCCACGCACTGGTTGCCGACAGCGCGGCACCGTACACGCGCAGGTGCTCCATGCGGGCGCGCATCATGAAGGCGAAGTCGCCAAACGTTTCGAAAAACTTCACGCCGTGGTAGCCGGGTGACGGGTCGGTCATGCCGGGAAACTTGCCGTTGTCCCACGGAAATTTGCCGCCTTCCACCATCACACCCGCCAGCGTGGTGCCGTGCCCGCCCAGGTATTTGGTGGCCGAGTGCACCACGATGTCGGCCCCGAAGCGGATGGGGTTGCAAAGGTAGGGCGACGGCACCGTGTTGTCGATGATGAGCGGCACCCCGTGGGCATGCGCCACATCGGCCACGGCAGTCATGTCCAGCACGGCCAGGCTGGGGTTGCCCAGGCTTTCGGCAAACACGGCGCGGGTGTTGGGGCGCATGGCGGCGGCAAAGGCATCCGGGCTGCTGGCATCGACAAACGTGGTGTCAATGCCGTAGCGTGCCAGGTTGACGGCCAGCATGGTCACGCTACCGCCGTACAGCGCACCGGCGGCCACCACGTGGTCGCCCTGCTGCAACAGCGTCATGAGAGCCATCGACTCGGCCGCCATGCCGCTGGCCGATGCCAGCCCCGCCCTGCCCCCTTCCAGCGCCGCCACGCGCTCTTCCAGCGCGGCCACGGTGGGGTTCGACAGGCGGGAATACACGTTGCCGAAGGTTTGCAGGTTGAACAAGCTGGCCGCGTGCTCGGCACTGTCGAACACGAAGCTGGTGGTCTGGTAGATGGGCAACGCACGCGCGCCGGTGGCGGCATCGGGAATCTGCCCGGCGTGGATGGCCAGCGTTTCGGGCTGGAAGCGGTGGTCTGACATGGGGTGCGGTCCTTCAAGCAAGACGGGGCTGGGTGACAGGCAAAGAGCGTGCTGTGCTCAGGTGGGCCGACGGGCGGAAATGACCTTGGTGTCCACCCCCACCCAGTTCAGACCGCCGAACAGTCGGGCATGCTCAATCTTCACGCAGCGGTTGGTGACCGAATCCAGACCCGCTGCGCGTGCCAGCGCATCGGCCTCGGCATTGGCAACGCCCAGTTGCTGCCACAGGCACTTCGCACCGATGGCAATGGCCTGTTGGGCGATGGGCAGCACATCTGCCTCGCGGCGGAACACGTCCACCATGTCTACTTTGAAAGGGATGTCGGCCAGCGCCGCGTAACAACGCTCGCCCAGCACCTCGCCTGGGCTGCCGTCAGCCTGAACGGCATAGCGCGGGTTGACCGGCACGATGCGCCAGCCGTGCTGCTGCATGTATTTGGCAGCGAAGTAACTGGGCCGGTGCCATTCGGCGGACAGGCCCACCACAGCAATGGAGCGGCAGTCGCGCAGGATGCGGCGCAAGGCGTGGGCGTCGTTGTGCATGGTTCTATTGAAGCAAAAATTGCGACACGGGGCAGACAGGAAAGCGGGGCACACACATTGTGCGCTGCCACACCCCACGCACAAGCCAGGCGCATGGTGCAAGACCCATGCCCCAATCTCGATCACGACAGCACCGTCAAATGCTGCTTGATGCACACATTGGGCGCACCAATCTTGCATACAAGACTGGCAAGCACCTGGCACGGTTTTCGCTGGACAGGTTCAAGACCTGACCACACACCGTGAACTCCACCGACATTGCCAACCGCATCGTTGAAGCCATCCTGGCGCAAAAGCTGCAGCCCGGCGCACGCCTGGGCGAACAGGCGCTGTCCATGCTGTTCGACTGCAGCCGCACGCTGGTGCGTGAGGCGCTGATGCAACTGGCCGCGCGCGGCATCGTCACCGTCAGCTCGCGCCGGGGCTGGTACGTGGTGCAGCCCTCGCAGGCCGAGGCCCGCGAAGCCTTCGAGGCCCGCCGAGTCATTGAAATGGGGCTGATCCGCAGCGCCAAGCCCATGGCCCCCGCCGCACTGAAGCGCCTGACCGAACACCTGAAGGAAGAACAGGCCGCCCTGGCTGGCAACGACGTGGGGCAGCGCAGCTACCTGCTGGGCGACTTTCACGTGTGCCTGGCCGAGTGTCTGGGCAACCAACTGCTGGCCGACACGCTGCGCGACTTCACCGCGCGCACCACGCTCATTGCCATGCTGTACCAGTCCAACCACGACGCACACCAGTCGTGCGCCGAGCATGTGGCCATCGTCGCCGCCCTGAAGGCAGGCAACACAGCCGAGGCCGAACGCCTGATGGACCAACACATTGGCCAGGTGCAAGCGGCGCTGAACGTGCAGGCCGACACCGACCCGCTGGCCGAACTGCGCGCCGCTCTGGCCCCCGTGGGCCGCCCTGCCCCACCGGCCCCCGGCCCGCGCGCACGCAAAGCCCGACTGGCCAGCGGCAACCCTGACTCGCCCGATTCCCCCACCCCTCCCGAAACTTACCTAGGAGCCTTGTTATGACCCGCACCCACCTCACCAAACGCCACCTCATGGCCGCAGGCATCTCCCTGGCCCTGGCCGCCACCATGGGCACCGCCCAGGCGCAAGCCGCGCTGGACGGCGTGATGAAATCCAAGCTCATCAAAATTGCCGTACCCACTGACTTCCCGCCCTACGGCTTTGTGGGCATAGACCTGCAACCCCAGGGCCTGGACGTGGACATGGCCAAACTCATCGCCGACAAGATGGGCGTGAAGCTGGAGCTGGTGCCCGTGAGCAGCGCCAACCGCATTCCCTACCTGCAAACCAAGAAGGCTGATCTGGTCATTTCCACGCTGGGCAAAAACGCAGAGCGCGAGAAGGTGATCGACTTCACCGCCGCCTACTCGCCCTTCTTCCAGGCGGTGTTCGCCGCCAAGTCGCTGCAAGTCAAGTCGTGGGCCGATCTGGGCGGCAAAAGCGTGGCCGTCACCCGTGGTGCCATTGAAGACCAGGAACTGAGCAAAGTGGCCCCGGCCAACACCGACATCAAGCGTTTTGAAGACAACAACGCCACCGTGTCGGCTTTTGTGTCGGGCCAGACGCAGCTGATTGCCACCGGCGCATCGGTGGCGGGCAACATGATCCAGAAAAACCCCCAGC
This sequence comes from uncultured bacterium, assembly GCA_903928495.1. Classification (GTDB taxonomy): domain Bacteria; phylum Pseudomonadota; class Gammaproteobacteria; order Burkholderiales; family Burkholderiaceae_C; genus UBA2334. Next base: position 3,643 of record CAIYQZ010000016.1, on the reverse strand, counting down.
TGGGTGCCGAATACAAGCTGCTGCTGAAAGACAGCCCCAACTTCATCGGCGTGGGCAAGGGTGAAGACGCGCTGCGCCTGAAGGTGAACGAAGTGATTGCCGCTGCCAAAAAGGCAGGCGACATCGACAAGTTGGCCACCAAGTGGCTGGGCCGCCCTGCCGGCGAACTGCCTCTGTAACGCGCCCCGCCTTCACAGAACCAAGCCATGCTGATCGAGCTGGACTTTGCCGCCGTGCTGGCGGAGTGGCCCTTGCTGGCCAAAGGCGTGGTGTGGACGCTGGGCCTCACCGCCGTCTCTGCCGTGCTGGGCGTGGCGCTGGGCGTGGCCTGCGCCTGGGCGCGCACGCAGGGCCCCACCCCGCTGCGCTGGGTGGCAGGGGCGTATGTGGAGGCCATTCGCAACACGCCCTTCATCGTCCAGCTGTTCTTCGTTTTTTTCGGGCTGCCTGCGGCGGGCATACGCCTGTCGCCCGAGGTGGCATCCATCATCGCCATGGTGATCAACCTGGGGGCGTATGCGGCAGAAATCGTGCGCGCGGGCATCGACGCCACACCGCGCGGCCAGACCGAAGCGGCGCTGAGCCTGGCCCTCACCCGCGCACAGACCTTTGTGCACGTGGTGCTGCCCCCGGCGTTGAAGAAGGTGTGGCCCGCGCTGGTGAGCCAGATCATCATCGTGATGCTGGGCTCTGCCGTATGCGGACAGATTTCCACGCAAGAGCTGAGCTACGCGGCCAACCTGATCCAGAGTCGCAACTTCCGCGCGTTCGAGGCGTTCATCATCGCCACGCTCATTTACCTGGCGCTGTCGGTGGCCGTTCGCGCCACGCTCAACTGGCTTGGCCCCCGCTTTTTGTTCGGAGGTCGCCGTGGTTGATTTCAGCTTGTGGGATATTTTTCGCAACCTGCTGCTGGCCGCGCGCTGGACGGTGGGCCTGTCGCTGATTGCCTTTGTGGGCGGCGGCGTGGTGGGCATGGCCCTGCTGGTGGCGCGCACCGCCAGACTGCCCGGCGCGCAGGTGCTGGTGGGGGGTTATGTGCAGCTGTTTCAGGGCACACCGCTGCTGATGCAACTGTTTCTGGCCTACTTTGGCATGGCCCTGCTGGGGGTGGAAACCTCCGCCTGGACCGCTGCCGCCGTGGCCCTCACGCTGTACAGCAGCGCCTTCCTGGCCGAAATATGGCAGGGCTGCGTGCGGGCGGTGCCCAAAGGCCAGTGGGAGGCCGGGCAAAGCCTTGCGCTGGGCATGGGCGAGCTGCTGCGCTATGTGGTGTTGCCCCAGGCGGGCCGCATGGCCATTGCGCCCACGGTGGGCTTTCTGGTGCAGGTCATCAAAGGCACGGCACTGGCGTCGGTCATCGGTTTCATCGAGCTGACCAAGGCCGGCACCATGATCACCAACGCCACCTTCAAACCCTTCTTGGTTTACAGCTGCGTGGCGCTTTTGTACTTTGCGCTGTGCTTCCCCATCAGCCTGTACGCCCGTTCGCTGGAGAAAAAACTCAATGGCATCCGCTGATACCTCCTCCTCCACACCGCAAACAGCGGCGGTGCGCACCGAACAACTGCGCAAGTCCTACGGCGACCACGAGGTGCTCAAGGGCATCGACCTGACCGTGGCCCCCGGCGAGGTGATTGCCATCATCGGCAAAAGCGGCTCGGGCAAGAGCACGCTGCTGCGTTGTATCAACGGGTTGGAAACTTTTCAGCACGGCAGCCTGACGGTGCAGGGCCAACCGCTTGTTCACCAGGACGCAGCAGCCATGCGCGAGCTGCGCCAGCGCGTGGGCATGATTTTTCAGTCGTTCAACCTGTTCCCGCACCTGAGCGTGGGCAAGAACGTGATGCTGGCGCCTCACCTGGTGAAGAAGCCCGCTGCGGCCGAACTGGAAGCCCGCGCCCGGCAGCTGCTGCAGCGCGTGGGCTTGGCCGACAAGTTCGACGCCTTTCCTGACCAGTTGTCGGGCGGGCAGCAGCAGCGCGTGGCCATTGCCCGTGCCTTGGCCATGGACCCGAGCATTTTGTTGTGCGACGAAATCACCTCAGCCCTGGACCCCGAACTGGTGGGCGAGGTGCTGAGCGTGGTTGAAGGCCTGGCCAAAGAAGGCATGACACTGCTGATGGTCACGCACGAAATGAGCTTTGCCCGCAAGGTGAGCAACCGCGTCATCTTCATGCACCAGGGCCGCGTGCACGAAATGGGCCCACCCGCCGAGCTGTTTGCCAACCCTCAAACGCCCGAACTGAAGCAGTTTTTATCGAGCATTCACGGCTGAAGCCGCCCGACAGCCTGCCGAGCGGTGTGTGCGCAGGACGCGTGCCCGTCACTTCTTGGGGTCGTACACGCAACGAAACCCGATGTACACGGCGTAAAACGACCGGGCTTTCCAGGCCGACACGTCAGGCTTCATCTGCTGCGGTGGATACCACCAGGAGCCCCCAAGGGTCTGGCTGTCTTCGCCCTGTGTGTCGGCGGCCCACTCCCACACGTTGCCGCCCATGTCATGCAAGCCATTCACGCCTGCCCGCGTGTCAGAAACGGGCGCGGCCCGTGGCCACGGGTCGGCATTGCTGGTATTGCTGCCTTGGGGGCTGTGACCTGTGGGCCAGCGGTACGTGGTGCCACGCACCCAAGGCAACTGGGGTGACCGCCGCAGTTCGGTGAACGCCGCCTGCCGCCATTCAGCCGCCGTGGGCAACCGGCCACCGGCATGGCGGCAGTAGGCCTGGGCTTCGGCGTGGGTGACATGCACTGCGGGCAGGTCACCACGCGCGGGCTCAACGCCATCGGGGCGTTGCCAGGTCCAGCCGCTGCGGCGCTGCCACCCGGCTTCGTACTCAAAACCCCCTCCCTCCCGCTCCGCCTGGGTGACGGTGGCTGTGGCACGCGCATACCGCCCAAACTGCTCGATGGTGACTTCGGTGGTGTCGATCTGCAGGCCACCCAGTGCATCGAGCGTGACGCGAGTGGCCGCATGGCTTGGCTGGGCCAGCCCCGCGCCAAGCACCAGCACCACCGCGCAACCAAGCACCTGCAGGGTGTGCACACGGGTGGCCCGGTAACGTGGACTCATTTCCGGCAACCCGCCAATGCGCAGTAGTCGGCCCGTGTTTGTGATAAGACGGCGCCCAGCACCTGCGCATAGCTGCTGCCGTGGCGTGCCAGCAAACGTGCAGATGCCGAGGTTTGCGATCGGCAGAACCAAAGGCAGGTGTGCTGTATCAGCAGCAGTTCGGCCGTGAATGTGAACGCCCTGTCGCGCCGCGCCTGGGGGCTGTCTTCGCCCACAGGCCGAGCCACCAGTCGGTCCAGGGCCTTGGCATGGATGGCCAGCATCTTGCGCAAGTCAAAGGTGGCTTGGGGAAACAGCAGCGTGGCGCGGGGCACCGCTTGCGGAATGCGGCTGACCAGCGCTTTTTCGGACCACACACCCGCCATGTCGACCACAAAACGGTTGAACTCGTCGAGCAGGTTGGCCTCGGTCAGTGACAAGGTGGACCACAGCGCGCGCTGGCGCTCGGCATCTTTCTCGGCCAGGGCGCGCAGGTAGCCCTCGCTCAGGGCCTCCATGAGTTTTTCAATGCGGTAGCGCCCCAAGTGGCTGGCCAGCAAGAGCACACGCTGCGCCTGTTCGGCCCGC
>CAIYQZ010000015.1 GCA_903928495.1 uncultured bacterium | reverse complement strand
GCTCTTGCCCGGCTTTGCCCAGTTGGATGCGACGCACCGGCACCTTGCGCACCAGGATGTCGTCCACCGCTACGCTCTGTTTATTGGCGCTGAAGTTGGGCGTGTCAATGCCGCCGAAATACGGGAAGCCCACTTCACCGATTTCGTAGTCGGCAGCCACACCGCCGGTAGACGCTTCCATCAAACTGAGCTTGAGTTTGATAACGGAATCGTTGCGCGCTTCCTTGTCTTCCAGATTCCATTTGCCAACGTCAGCGCGGCCTTCTGCGCCCCAGCGAAAACCGATGCTGCCGTTGGGCACCACGATCTTGTCGCTCTCGTCGATGGCCAGGGTCTTCCACTCGGGGTTGTTGGCCTGGCCGAGCTTGCCGTTGAAGTCACTGGCGCGCAGGTAGGCGCCGGGCACCAGCACTGTGCGACCGTCGGGCAGCTTGCGCTCTTCCAACTGCACCAGGTTGGGCATGTCGGTATAGCGGCGCACGTAGTCATCAAAGTAAGCACTGCGCTTGTCGAAGTAAAACTCTTTCAAGATTACGTGGCCCATGGCCATGGCCACGGCCGCATCCGTGCCTTGTTTGGGGTGCATCCACAGGTCGGCCAGCTTGCTGACCTCTGCATAGTCGGGCGTGATGGCTACGGTCTTGCAGCCCTTGTAGCGCACCTCGGTCAGGAAATGGGCATCGGGCGTGCGCGTTTGTGGCACGTTGGAGCCCCAGGCGATGATGAAGTTGGCGTTGTACCAATCGGCGGACTCAGGCACGTCGGTCTGCTCTCCCCAGACTTGCGGGCTGGCCGGCGGCAGATCGCAATACCAGTCGTAAAAGCTCATGCACACGCCGCCAATGAGGGAGAGGTAGCGGCTGCCCGCGGCATAACTGACCATCGACATAGCGGGGATGGGCGAGAAGCCGATCACCCGGTCCGGGCCCCACTTCTTGGCGGTGTAGACGTTGGCCGCGGCGATGAGCTCGTTGACCTCGTCCCAGCTGCTGCGCACAAAGCCACCGAGGCCACGTTGCTTCACCCACTGGCTGCGGGCGCTGTCGTTTTCCACCATTGCAGCCCAGGCCGTGACCGGGTCTTTGAAAACAGCCAGGGCAGCGCGCCACTGCGTCAGCAGGCGGGCCCGAATCATGGGGTATTTGACGCGATTGGCGCTGTACAAATACCAGGAGTAGGAGGCACCGCGGGCGCAACCACGTGGCTCATGGTTGGGCAGGTCGGCACGCGTACGCGGGTAGTCGGTCTGCTGGGTTTCCCAGGTAACAATGCCGCCCTTGACATAGATCTTCCAAGAGCAAGAACCCGTGCAATTGACGCCGTGGGTGCTGCGCACGATTTTGTCGTGCGCCCAGCGGTCGCGGTAGGCGTCTTCCCAGGTCTGATCCTCACCCGTGGTGCGGCCGTGGCCGTCGGAAAAACTCTCCTTCGGTGCCCGGAAGTGGCTCAGGCGATCCAGAAAATGGCTCATTGTTTACTCCGTTTTGAAAGTGTTGTGCTGGTTTGCGGGTGTGCTCAGGGGTTCTTTATCTCTGCACCCTTGCGCAGATAAAACCACCAGTTCAACACCAGACATAAGGCGTAAAAACATGCAAATCCGTACATCGCCAGCTGCGGGGTGCCGGCCTTGATCTGCGAACCAATCACCACCGGCGCAATAAAGGCACCGTAGGCGGCGATGGCCGAAGTCCAACCCAAGACCGGCCCTGCCTGCGTGCGGTCAAAAATCACGCCGATGGTGCGGAAAGTGGAACCGTTGCCGATACCACTGGCGGTGAACAGCACGATAAACAGCACCATGAAAGGCATGAAGTACTGCTCAGGAGTGGCCGAGCCATAGGCCAGCAACATCACATAGCCGACCGCCACCGAGGCCAACACCATCACGGCCGAGATCGCCTGCGTGACGATGGAGCCGCCAATCTTGTCGGAAATCCAGCCGCCGATGGGGCGCACCAAGGCACCCACAAACGGACCAATCCAGGCATAGGTCAAGGCCGAAGGGGCATTGGGATTTTTCAGAGTGTGCTGCATGACACCGGCGGCATCGGGCAGGTGGCTGATGCCAAAGATCACCGTGATGGACAAGGGCAGCGCCATCGAAAAACCAATGAAGGAACCGAAGGTGACGATGTACAGCAGCGTGAGCGACCAGGTGTGCTTGTTGTTAAAGATAGCGAACTGCTTGGCGATGTTGTCCTTCATCGCGCCAATGGCGGCCAGGCGCATCATCATCAAAGTGCTGAACACAATCAGCGGCATGGCAATCCACATGTTCAGAATCCCCAGCCCGGTGGGCGCGGGCAGGTACAGGTACAGGCCCAGACCGGCAGGCACAAAAGACAGGGTGTAGAGCCAGATGATTTTCAGGAAGGCCGCAAGTGTGCCGCCGCTGTCCGGTGTCACCGTGTTCAGGTTGTTCATCCCATACCAGGCGAATACCGATAAGGGAATCAGCGACAGCAACCAGGCAAAACCGGCGTTCTGAATCCAGGTGGGGGTGCCCGCCACAATCTTGCCCAAAATCCAGCCGCTGTCTTTCACCAGCACCATGGCCTCACCGCCCATGCCACCGAACAGGCTCATGGTCATCACCAGCGGAATCACGATCTGCATGGTGGTCACGCCAAAGTTGCCCAGACCGGCATTCAGGCCCAGCGCCGTGCCCTGCAGGCGCTTAGGAAAGAAGGTGCTGATGTTGGACATGGAGCTGGCAAAGTTGCCGCCACCCACACCTGACCACAGCGCCATCAACTGAAAGGTCCAGAGCGGCCCCTCGGGGTGCTGCAACACGATGCCAGTGCCCATGGCCGGCGCCAGCAGCATCGCTGTGGTCAAAAAGATGGTGTTGCGGCCACCGGCCACGCGAATCAGAAAAGACGCCGGGATGCGCATGGTGGCACCGGCCAAGCCCGCTATAGCTGTGAGTGAGAACAGCTCGGCCTGGGTGAAGGGGAAGCCCAGGTTGAGCATCTGCACCGTGATGATGCCCCACATGCCCCAGATGGCGAAGCCGCACAAGAGCGCAGGCACGGATATCCACAGGTTGCGGTAGGCAATTTTTTTGCCGGTACTTTCCCAGAATTGCTCGTCTTCCGGACGCCAGTCGGCCAGGTCGGCGCCGCTTTGTGTCTTGGTGTTCATTGTTTGCTTTCGGTGAAAAGAGATTCAGACCTGCGAGGGCGCTAAGCCTGCGTGCTGGCCCATGACCGGGCGGCTGCGCACCTCGGTCCAATACATCCAGATCAGCGAGACCCAGACCACGCCGTACATCAGCATGAAAGCGCTGGAGCGCACGCCGGTGAGGTCCATCAGCGCACCAAACAGGACGGGTAGCACAAAGCCGCCCAGACCGCCGGCCAGGCCTACGATGCCGCTGATGGTTCCGATGTTGTCGGTGTAGTCATCGCTGATGTACTTGAAGACGCTGGCCTTGCCAAAGGCCCAGGCAATACCCAGGACAAACATCAGACCCGTAAAAAAATACACATTCAGCCCGATGTGAAACGTGGCGGGACCGGTCACCGTCATCACCGTGAAGTCGGTCTGCGGGTAAGACAAGAGGAACAAGCAGATCCAGCTCACCCATAGCACCCACCATGTCACCGCGTGGGCGCCGTATTTGTCCGAAAGAATGCCTCCAAAGGCGCGTAACACGCCCCCGGGCAGCGAGAAGCAGGCGGCCAGCAGCGCGGCCAGGCGAATGTCCAGACCGAATTCGCCCACGTAGTACTGCACCATCCACAAAGACATGGCCACATAGCCGCCAAACACAATGCTGTAGTACTGGCAGTACTTGATGACCTTGGGGTCCTTCAAGGCCTGCAACTGGTCCATGAACTTGACATTGCTGGCCACCTGGTGGCTTGGATCGGAATGGCTGAATATCCAAAACAGCACCAAGGTTCCCAGCATGATGGCGGCGTAAACATGAGGTACTGCGGCCCAGCCAAAGGCCACCAACAATACCGGTGCCAAAAATTTATTGACTGCCGCGCCGGAGT
>CAIYQZ010000014.1 GCA_903928495.1 uncultured bacterium | reverse complement strand
TATTAGAGAGAGCCTTTTCGCTCCGTACAAAAGCAGTTTACAACCCGAAGGCCTTCTTCCTGCACGCGGCATTGCTGGATCAGGCTTGCGCCCATTGTCCAAAATTCCCCACTGCTGCCTCCCGTAGGAGTCTGGGCCGTGTCTCAGTCCCAGTGTGGCTGGTCGTCCTCTCAGACCAGCTACAGATCGTCGGCTTGGTGAGCCTTTACCCCACCAACTACCTAATCTGACATCGGCCGCTCCGATCGCGCGAGGCCTTACGGTCCCCCGCTTTCATCCTCAGATCGTATGCGGTATTAGCGCAGCTTTCGCTGCGTTATCCCCCACGACCGGGCACGTTCCGATGCATTACTCACCCGTTCGCCACTCGTCAGCTTAACCTGTTACCGTTCGACTTGCATGTGTAAAGCATGCCGCCAGCGTTCAATCTGAGCCAGGATCAAACTCTTTAGTTCGATCTTGAATTTTTTCGCTCTTTCGAGCAACCCATAAAACGGAATCGAGGTGACATCACAAACTTTGTGACTTCACTTCTTTACTATTCCATGAGCGTTTGTCGTTCCGAAGAACTTCAGGCACCAGAGCTTTGCAACCCCGCCTTCAAACGCCCACGCTTATCGGCTGTATGTTTTTAATGAACCAGCACAAACAACAAGCTTTTTAGCTCATCATTTTTAAACCCCGCCGCGATCAGCAGAGCCTCGTATTCTAGCACCCTTTTTTACCCACTGTCAAAAAAATTTTGTTTTCTTGAGCAGGACTCCGATGTTTGATGCGTCGGACCCCGTTTTTATGCACGTCGGGGAGCGAGAGTATACGGCCGTTTTTCGCTTTATCGCAGAGGGTTGTCCCTTTTTTCGCAAGTTTCTGCAATATTGCGTTGCACCATTAGGACAAAATCCTTAAATCCCCCCGCACAGGCCAGTATCGGTCGCTATGGGTTTTTCCTACCGTCAGGCCCGGCCCGGAAGGATAATCCGTCACCTGCGGTTGTCACATCCCTGCATCCTTTCCCAACCCCACCCTGATTCAAGCCGATCGTGGACACCACGATTGCTGCACGGTGGTCAATGAAATTACCCATGGCACTCATCGCACTTTCGGACGCCCAACTGGCCTTTGGTCACGTGGCGTTGCTGGACCACACTGATTTTTCCCTTGAGAGCCAAGAGCGGGTCGGTCTGATCGGCCGCAACGGCACCGGAAAATCATCCCTATTGAAAATTTTGGCCGGCATCGAGAAGGCCGACGACGGCATTCTGCAAGTTCAAACGGGTCTGCGCATCGCCTATGTACCCCAAGAACCCATCATGCAGGCAGATTCCACCGTCTTTCAGACCGCCAGCTTGGGCCTGGCGAGCGCCATCCGCGCGCGAGACCTCTATTTGAGTGGCGCCGATGGCATTGACTTGGACGCCTTGCAAAGCGAAATTGAGGCGTTGGATGCATGGAACTGGGAGCAGCGCGTCGATGAAACCCTGCAACGACTGCACTTGGATGCGCAAGCCACGATAGGCAGCCTGTCGGGCGGCCTGAAAAAACGCGTGGCCCTGGCCCAAGCCTTGGTCAGCCGACCCGACGTGCTGCTGCTGGACGAGCCGACCAACCATTTGGACTTGGATGCCATCGGCTGGCTGGAGGGCCTGCTGAATGAATACAAAGGAAGCGCCATCGTCATCAGCCACGACCGGGCTTTTCTGGACAACGTGGCCACCCGGATGGTGGACCTGGACCGAGGGCGGCTGCTGAGTTACCCCGGCAACTTCGCGCAGTACCAGTTGCAAAAGGAAGAGCAGATGGCGCAAGAAGCCGTCATCAACGCCCGGGCAGACAAACTGCTGGCACAGGAAGAAGTGTGGATACGCAAAGGGGTGGAAGCCCGTCGCACCCGCGCACAGGCCCGCATCAAGCGGCTCGACCATTTGCGCCAGCAGCGCGAACAGCGCCGCGATGCCGTGGGCCGCGTGAAGCTTGACCTGGCCAGCGGCGCATCGAGCGGCAAGATCGTCGCCGAGCTTGAAAAGGTGAGCAAACACTTTGACGGGCCCAACGGCCGCAAAACGGTGGTGCGCCAGTTCAGCGGCACCATCCTTCGTGGCGACAAGGTTGGATTGATCGGTCCCAACGGTGCCGGCAAAACCACGCTGCTGAAAATGATCCTGGGCGAGTTGGCCCCTGACGAAGGCACCGTGCGCCAGGGCACCAAACTCACCGTGGCCTATTTCGACCAGATGCGCGACCAGATCGACCTCGACGCCACGCTGGAAGACTTCATCAGCCCGGGCAGCGAGTGGATCGAGATCAACGGCAAGCGCACCCACGTCAAAAGCTACCTCAGCGATTTCTTGTTTTCGCCCGCCCGTGCCAATGCGCCCGTGCGCACTCTCTCGGGTGGCGAGCGCAACCGCTTGCTGCTGGCACGGCTGTTTGCACGCCCGGCCAACGTGCTGGTGCTCGACGAGCCCACCAACGACCTCGACATCGACACGCTGGAGCTGCTGGAAGAACTGCTGGACCAATACGACGGCACCGTGTTCCTGGTCAGCCACGACCGGCGCTTTCTGGACAACGTGGTCACCAGCACCCTGGCGTTTGAGGGCAATGGCACGTGGCGTGAATACGAGGGCGACGTGCAAGACTGGCTCACACAATCGGCTCGGGCAGCAACGCTGTCTGCACGTTCGGCCAACGCAGCGGTCGCACCAGCACCGGAGAATTCAGACAAAAATGTCTCCCAGCGCTTTACTGACAACAAGAGTTCACTCCCAAAGAAGAAACTCAGCTACAAAGAACAGCGCGAGCTGGAGGGGCTGCCTGCACTGATGGCGGCGCTGGAAGGCGAACAAGCGCGAATAAATGCTGCGCTGGCAGACGGTCGGCTGTACACCACCGACCCAGCCCAAGCCGCACAACTGGCGGCTCGCCACGCGCAGATTGACGACGAACTGCTGGCCGGCATGGAACGCATGGAAACACTGGGCGGCGCGCCGGTATGATGGGTTGAACGAGGCCCTCCCCGAGGCCCCCATGAGCACCCCCCACACTCCTTCCGACCTGGCCAACGCTATCAGCGAGCTTGCTCACGAACGCAAGCGCGCCGATCACCTGCAGCGCCAAATGCTGAGGCTGCAGCAAGAACTGGAAGTGTTGCGGGGCGCAGCCCGTGACGCCTCCAACAGCCGACTGCTGGCCGAAGAAGAGCTCGACGACACCCGCGACCGGCTGCAACTGGCGCTGGACGCCGCCCAACTCGCGTTGTGGGAGTGGAACCTGCGCACAGGTGTCGTTTACCTGAATGCCCGGTGGTCGGAAATGATGGGCGACGTGGCCATGGATGCCCACACGCCGATCGACGACCTGATGGATCGCATTCACCCGGACGACCTCCCCCATCTGCAACAACAGTTGGGACAGGCCACAAACGGCACCCTGCAACGCTACGAAGTGCAGTTCCGCATCCGGACGCTGGACAACGAATGGCTCTGGCTGGAGAGCCACGGCATGGTGTCGGACCAGGACGCACTCGGCCAGCCATTGCGGCTGATCGGTATCTGCGCAGACATACGGGAGCGCAAGCGACTGGAGCAGGCCACTGAAACCGCGCGTGCGCAAGCCGAATCGGCCAACCGTGCCAAAACCGAATTTCTGGCCAACGTCAGCCACGAAGTGCGCACGCCGCTCAACGGGCTCATGGGCCTGATCCGGCTGCTGATGGACTCGCCCCTGGACGGCGAGCAAGGCCACTGGCTGAAACTGATGGACGAGTCGGCACACACGCTGCTGGGCTTGCTCAACGACATCCTGGACCTGTCCAAAATCGAGGCGGGCAAGATGGACATCGAGACCACAGTGTTTGACGTGGCCGATGTCGTCGAAAAAACCTGTGCGCCACACCTGGCCCAGGCATCCGGCAAAGCCCTGCAGTTCGAAGTTGACCTGCACCCGGGTTTACCCACACAGGTCCGAGGGGACCCTGGCCGCTTGCGTCAGGTGCTGGCCAATCTGTTGTCCAACGCAGTCAAATTCACCCCTGAAGGCGGACACATCAGGGTGAGCGCAGCCCCCGATGGCGATGATCGCGTGCGCTTTGAAGTCGCAGACACCGGCATTGGCATCACACCAGCCCAGCAGGCCCGCATCTTTGAGGCATTCACCCAGGCCGATGCATCCACCACGCGCAAGTTCGGCGGCACAGGGCTGGGCTTGGCCATATCGGCGCGGCTCGTCACGCTGATGGGCGGGCACATTGAACTTGACAGCGCGCCCGGCCGGGGCAGTCGCTTCCACTTCAGCCTGCCCATGCCGGCGCAGCACGGGCGGCCCACCGACTCCATGCCGCTGAGCGCCCCGATGGAGTTGGCCGAAGTGCAAGCCCAGCAGCACACGTTTGAAGGTTTGCGGGTGCTCGTGGCAGAAGACCATCCGGTCAACGAATTGTTGATGCGCCAATTGCTCAAACGGCTGGGCTGCATCACCACCGTGGCAAAAAACGGCCTCGAAGCCGTGGCGGCATGGCAGCGTGGGGGCTTCGACCTGATCATGATGGACGTCCAGATGCCCGAGCTCAGCGGGCTGGATGCCACCGCTGAAATTCGCGCTCAGGAAGGGAACGGCCCACGGCACATCCCCATCGTTGCCGTCACGGCCAATGCCATGTCCGGAGACCAGGAAGCGTGCCTGCGTGCGGGCATGGATGCCTACACGTCCAAACCGGTCAGCCCGCAGGCACTCATGAAGTCCATGGCGCAAGCGCTGGCAGCAGAGTCCCGCTGGGTGCAGGGAGAACGCCCGCAGGCACCCTCAACTGGAGCGGTGGAGTCCAAGCCCACTCGGCCATCCAAGCAAGCGCGCTCACAGCCCACACCTGCACTGGACACAGACAAACTGCGTCGCCGCCTGGGCAACGACCCTGCTGCACTGGCCGACTGGGCCAGCTCGGTTCAGACAGAACTGGCCGGTTACCGGCAAGGCCTGACCCAGGCCCTCACACGCCAGGACAAAGTCCAGGCCGCCGCGCAGGCGCACGCCCTCAAGGGCAGCCTGGCCAGCCTCACGGCACAGCGCGCAGCCGCACTGGCCAACGGACTGGAGATGGCCGCCCGCTCAGGCGAGTGGCCACTGTTCGGGCGGGCGCTGCCGGTGTTGCTGAGTGAACTCGACACAGTCGACAAGTCCCTGCAATCCATGCGGGACACCGATCGGCATTGACCTCAGTCGTAGCGGGTGCCGACGCCGGCCAGCGCGTCGCGCCAGCGGGCAAACACCCCCCAGAATGCAGCCTCCTGCGTGGTGGCGAAGTTGATGCGCATCAGCGTGCTGGGCTTGCGCGCCGCATGGAACAGCGCACCCGGGGCCAGCAAATAGCCCTCGTCGAGCATGCGCTGCGCCAGCGCCTCGGTGTCCACGCCCGTGTCCACCCAGCCAAACAGACCGGCGGGCTCGGCCACGAAGGTGCAGCCTGCCGCCAGCGCCAGCTTCACGCTGCGACTGCGAGCACCATCCAGCCGCGTGCGCAACCGCTCGGCATGGCGGCGCAACTGACCTTGCTCCATGCACAGCGCCAGCGCTTTCTCCAGCAGGCTGGGTGTGGTCAGCGTGCCCAGCAGCTTGGTGTCGAGCAGTCGCTCCGTCAGCTCGGGCGGCGAGGCCAGAAAACCCACGCGCCAGTTGGGCGCCAGAATTTTGGCAAAACCACTCACGTAAATGGTCTGCCGCAAACCGTCCAGCGCACACAGGCGGGTGGCGTGGGGCGGGGCGATGTGGCTGTAGGTGTCGTCTTCCACCACATAAAAGCCGTGCTTGTGCGCCAGTTGCAGCACGCGGTGGGCGTGGCCGGGGCTCAAGGACTGACCGGTGGGGTTGTGCAGCACACTCACACTCACAAACAGCTTCGGTGGCGCACCGGTGGGCGAGGCCTCGCAATAGCGGGCCATCACATCCAAGTCAGGGCCCAGCGGGCCACGCGGTACCGGCAATATACGGGCACCCAACGCGTCCAGCCGGGCAAACTCCACCGCCCAGCCGGGCTCGTCCACCATCACCGCGTCGCCGGGTTTCAGCAGCGTGCGGCTGACCACGTCCAGCGCATGGGTGGCGCCGACGGTGGTGATGATTTGCCCCGGTGCAGCGTCAATGTCCATGCTGCGCAAGCGGGTGGACAAGGCCTGGCGCAAGGCCAGATCGCCTTTGGGCTCGCCATAGCTGAGCGATGCGGTTTGCAACACAGACGGGCTGACGACCTTGCGCACCGCCGCTGTCATGAAGGTGCTGGCCAGCCACTCGGGCGGAAACACGCCCATGCCCGGCTGGGGCTTGTCACTGAGGTGGTGGAACATGCCCCGAATGAGCGCAGTGGCGTTGATGGGCGAGGTGATGGGCGGTTCCGCAGCACGGGATGCCGAAAATTGATGTATAGCTGAAACACCAATGCCATCAAGCGGCAAAGGCGATTTTTTATCAAACTCCCGCACAAAGAACCCACGCCGGGGCCGCGCCTCTACCAGCCCCCAGGCCAGCAACTGGTCATAGGCGGCCACCACAGTGGACGGGTTCACGCCCTGGGTCTGCGCCGTTTCGCGCACGCTGGGCAGGCGTGCGCCGGCGGGCAGCAATCGGTCGCGGATGCGCTGGGCGAGTCGCTGCGAGAGTTGCTCGGTCAGCGACAGTGATGGGGTCTTCGTCAGCATGATCGGTGGTCCTGTGAGACTCAAGTGTGCCAGCCACCTGTATGGAAGCAAGCACCCACACAGCACACCATCTGCACCACTGGTCTGTATGGGTTGTGTATGGCACAGAAGGCTACATTGGTCACCCTGAATCCACAAGACCCCATGACCGAAACCGAACTCACCGCCCTGCTGCTGCTGGCCACCGCCACCAGCTTCACGCCCGGGCCCAACACCACCCTCAGCACCGCACTGGCTGCCAACCGGGGCCTGCGCGGCGCATTGCATTTTGTGTGCGCGGTGCCGGTGGGCTGGGGCCTGCTGTTTGTGCTGTGCGCGGCCGGGCTGGGGGCGCTGGTGGTGGCCGTGCCGCTGCTGCGGTGGGGCATTCTGGCCGGGGGCTTGGCCTACCTGCTGTGGCTGGCATCGCGGCTGGCGCGCAGCCGTGCGCTCACACCGGCCGACAACGCCCGCCTGAACGTGACCTTCTGGCAGGGTGTGGCGCTGCAGTTCCTGAACATCAAGGCCTGGATGCTGGCTCTGGCCGTGGTGGCCGGTTGGATTGCGGGCCGCCCCGACGCCACCGAACGCACTCTGCAAATCCTCCCGCTGATGCTGGCATTCGGCTTTTTCAGCAACCTGCTGTATGCGCTGGTGGGCTCGCTGCTGCGTGGCTGGCTGGCGGGTCCCGTGGTGGACGGCGTGGCCACTGGCGGCCGCTTGCTGGTGTTCAACCGGATCATGGCCGGTGTGCTGGTGCTCACGGCCCTGTGGATGGGCATCAGTGCGCTGAGCCTGCACACCACCGGAGCGTCGACATGAATGCACCCGCAACAGCCCCTCAGCGCATGAGCAACGAAACGCGTGGCCTGTGGTTGGGTCTAGTCGGTGTGACGGTGTTTGCCCTCACCCTGCCCATGACGCGCCTGGCCACCGGAGCGGCCGATGCACCCCAACTCTCGCCCTGGTTCATCACGTTTGCGCGGGTGGTGATTGCAGGCTGCCTGTCGGCCGCGTTTTTGCTGGCCACGCGCTCACCATTCCCCAAACCCCACCAGCGCAAGCCACTGGTCATTGCCATGCTGTGCAACGCGCTGGGGTTTCCGCTGCTGCTGGCACTGGCCTTGCGACAGGTGAACTCGGGCCACGCCGCTGTGCTCACCGCTCTGCTGCCACTGGCCACCGCCGCCATGGCCGCGTGGCTGCTGCACCAGCGGGCACGGCTGGGGTTCTGGCTGTGTGCGGTGCTGGGCAGTGCGTTGGTGGTGGCGTTTTCGCTGCTGCGGGCGTACCAGCACAGCGGTCACTTTGCATTTGAACTGGCAGATTTGTTGTTGCTGGTGGCCATGTTGTCGGCTGCGCTGGGCTATGTGTATGGCGCACAAGTCACACCTGAGCTGGGGGCAGAGCGCGTCATTTGCTGGATGTGCCTGATGGCCCTGCCTTTCGCCTTGCCTGTGGCCTGGGCCACCTGGCCCACCCAGCCCATTGCTCCCACGTCGTGGATGGCGCTGGGTTACGTGGGCGTGTTCTCGATGTGGGCGGGTTTCTTTGCGTGGTTTCGCGGGCTGGCCATTGGCGGTGCGCTGCGCGTCAGCCAGGTGCAGTTGCTGCAACCATTCATCAGCATCCTGGCTGCCGTGCCGCTGCTGGGCGAGCCGCTGGAAGCCTTGACCGTGGGTTTTGCGCTGGCGGTGGTGGGCACGGTGTTTGTGGGCAAGCGGCTGGCCATGCCAGCGCGTTGAACAGCCTTGCAGCAAGGACATCAACACATGCTCGACACCACCGTTCTCAATGCCATGAACACCAGCGTGCTGTGCTGGCTGGCCACCTGCGACGCACAAGGTCAGCCCAATGTGTCGCCCAAAGAGGTGTTTGCAGCGGTCGACGCGGAGCACTTGGTCATTGCGCACATTGCATCGCCGCGCAGTGTGCGCAACCTGGCCGACAACCCACGCGTGTGCGTCAGCTTCATTGACGTGTTCACCCAGAAAGGCTTCAAAGTGCTGGGTGACGCCAAAGTGGTCCGTCCCAGTGACCCTCGCTTTGCGTCGCTGGAGGCCCTGTTGCTGCCCAAAACCCAAGGCAAGTTCCCCATTCACGCGGCCATTCTGGTCAGGGCAATGGCGGTCGAACCCATCCTGGCGCCCAGCTACCGGCTCTTTCCCAACAAAACCTCCGAGGCTTCGCAAGTGGCCAGCGCCATGCGCACCTACGGCGTGACCTCCGCCCGCCCGCAAGACCAAGGGGTGGCGACGTGATCTCCACGACCACCCTGCTGCTGTTTCTGGGCACCACGCTGGCACTGTTCCTGTCACCCGGGCCCAACATGGCGTTTGTGCTGTCGCACGCCGTGGCCATGGGGCCGCATGGCGGGCTGGCCGTGGCGCTGGGCATTGGCATTGCAGATGTGGTGTTGACTGTGCTCACCGCCACCGGTGTGGCGGGCCTGGTGGCGGCGTGGCCGCCGTCGTTTGACCTGCTGCGTTTCGGGGGCGCGGCCTACCTGCTTAGGATGGCTTGGAACGCCTGGCGTCACCCCGGGCAACTGAAGGTCACGCAGGCCGGGGCACAATCGTTGGTGCAAGTGTGTCGGCGCTCGGCGCTCAACAGCCTGCTCAACCCCAAAGCTTTGTTGTTTTTTCTGGTGTTTTTGCCTCAGTTTGTGGAGCCATCGGCCACCCCCGTGGGCGTGCAACTGGCCCTGCTGGGCGGCATACTGACCCTGGCGTCGGTGGTGTTCCACGGACTGCTGGGCCTGGTGGGCGGACGGCTGGCGCAAGCGATGTCACAGCGGCTGGCCCAACACCCGACACTGGCGCAAACCCAAGGGCGCGTGCTGGCTGCGGTATTGGCTGCGCTGGCGTTTCGCCTGCTGCTGACCCAACGCCCCACCACCATCTGACACACCACCACACATTCACCGCCATTCAACAGGAGCACCCATGAGCTGGAAACTGGCCCAACGCGCCGACAAAATGAACCCCTCCGTGATCCGCGAGATCCTGAAGGTGACCGAGAAGCCCGGCATCATCAGCTTCGCGGGTGGCCTGCCGTCCCCCGACACCTTCCCCATTCAGGCCATGGCTGAGGCCACGCAGAAGGTGTTGAGCCAAGACGGCCGCAGCGCCCTGCAATACGCCGCCAGCGAAGGCTACGGCCCGTTGCGCGACTGGGTGGCGCATGACCTGAAAAAGCAAGGCATGTCGGTGGACCCTGACCAGGTGCTCATTACCACCGGCTCGCAACAGGGCCTGGACCTGGTGGCCAAAATTTTGATCGACGCGGGCAGCCGCATTCTGGTGGAAACGCCCACCTACCTGGGTGCCTTGCAGGCCTATACGCCCATGGAACCCACGGTGGTCAGCGTGGCCAGCGACGACGAGGGCGTGGACCCCGCCGACCTGCGCGCCAAGGCTGGCAGCGGTGCCGACGCTGCACGCTTTGTCTACCTGCTGCCCAACTTCCAGAACCCGACCGGCCGTACCATGACCGAAGCGCGCCGCGCTGCGGTGGCCCAGGCAGCCATTGAAACAGGCTTGCCCGTCATTGAAGACAACCCCTACGGCGACCTGTGGTTTGACGCACCACCGCCCGCCTCGCTGTCGTCGCGCAACCCCGACGGTTCGGTCTATCTGGGCTCTTTCAGCAAAATTCTGGCCCCTGGCCTGCGCCTTGGCTATCTGGTGGCCCCCAAAGTGCTGTACCCCAAGCTGCTACAAGCCAAGCAAGCCGCCGATTTGCACACGCCCAGCTTCAACCAGCGCATCGTGGCCGAGGTGTTGAAAGACGGCTTCATTGAACGCCATGTGCCCACCATCCGCGCGCTGTACAAGAGCCAATGCGAGGCCATGCTGGCGGCGCTGGAGCGCGAGTTCGGCCACACCGGCCACGGCGGTGGCGATGCGTCGCTGCAATGGAACCGCCCGGTGGGCGGCATGTTCCTGTGGACACGCCTGCCCGCAGGCCTGGACGCCGTGAAGCTGCTGCCCAAGGCCGTGGACCACGACGTGGCCTTCGTGCCCGGCTCGGCCTTCTACGCCGACAACGCCGACCCGCGCAGCATGCGCCTGTCGTTCGTGACGGCAACGGTGGACCAGATCAACACCGGCATTGCCGCTCTGGCCCAGACCATCCGCGAGGCGCAGGGGGCCCTCTGACCACCCCCACCCCGGCCCACCCTCCGGGTGTGACGCGCCCACTGGCCGGGGTGTTGCTGAGCGTGCTCCTGCCGTTTGCGCTGGCGCACTTTGTGTCCTACGTGTACCGCAACATCAACACCGTGGTCTACCCCGACCTGGTGCGCGACATCGGGCTGGACGCCCACACGCTGGGCTTGCTCACTGGTGCGTATTTCATTGCCTTTGCCGTTGCCCAACTGCCCGTGGGCATGGCGTTGGACCGCTTTGGCCCACGCCGCGTGCAAATGCCCATGTTGGCCGTGGCCGCGTTGGGCGGTGTGCTGTTTGCCCAGGCGCAGTCGCTGGAAGGCTTGCTGGCGGCGCGGGCGCTGATCGGGCTGGGGGTGTCGGCGTCACTCATGTCGGCCATCAAGGCCAGTTCCATGTGGCTGCCACCCGAGCGCCTGCCCATGTCCACCGCAGTGCTGCTGGCCGTGGGCGGGCTGGGGGCCATGGTGGCCACAGCGCCCATGCAATGGGCCACCGATGTGGTGGGCTGGCGCATGGCCTTCTGGGGCATTGCCACCTGCGCCGCAGCGGTGGCGCTGCTGATTTGGGCGCGCGTGCCTGAGCACCCGGCCCATCAGACCACACACCACTCCACCAGCCTGAGAGCCATGTTGACATCTGTGGGCCAGTTGTACGCGCAGCCCCTGTTCTGGCGCACCGCGCTGTGTACGCTGGTTTCCAACGGCGCCTACATGGCCATTCAAGGGCTGTGGATGGGCCCGTGGCTGCGTGACGTAGGCCACCTGCCCCGCGCGGAGGTGGCACAGGTGCTGTTCTGGAGCACGGCGGCCATGGTGGCCGGCTCGCTCAGCTTCGGCGCGCTGACCGACTGGCTGGCGCGCCACCGTGTGCGCCCGGTCACGGTGTGTGGCGGCGGCGTGGCGGTGTTTTTGCTGGTTCAAGGGTTGATGTTGTGGCCATCGGGCGTGCCGTTCTGGCTGCTGGCGGTGGCATTCAGCTACTTTGGCACCGCCGGGGCCATGAACTACGCCATCCTGGCGCAGGGCATGCCAACCGCGCTGACAGGCCGCGTCAGCACCAGCTTCAACCTGCTGATTTTTCTGGCGGCATTTGGCCTGCAGTGGGGGCTGGGCGCGGTCATCAACCTGTGGCCCTCGGACAACGGCCACTATCCCGAGGCCGCTTACCAAACTGCATTGGCCGTGTGCCTGGCGGTGCAGGTGCCCGGTCTGTTGTTGTGGCTGGGGTTCAAACCCTGGCAGCTGGCCCGGAGACCCGCATGACCCCCACACCCACTGCCACCACCCTTCATGTCTGGGGCCGCATGAGCTCCATCAACGTGCGCAAAGTGGTGTGGACGCTTCAGCACCTGGAGCAACCATTTGTGCGGACCGATGCCGGCATGGCGTTTGGCGTGGTCCACACCCCCGTCTACCGGGCCCTCAACCCCAACGCATTGGTGCCCACCCTGCAAGATGGCGAGCTGGTGCTGTGGGAATCGAACGCCATCGTGCGTTACCTGTGCGCCCGCTATGGCGCGCACACCAGCTCGTACCCGACAGACCTTGCGCAGCGCGCCGACGCCGACCGCTGGATGGACTGGCAACAAACCACCCTCAACCGCGCCAGCGGCCCCGCGTTTGTTCAGTGGGTGCGCACCCCCGAGGCACAGCGCCAGCCGGCGGTGATTGCAAAGTCAGTCGCCGACACCGAACCCCTGTTCACCCTGCTGGACGCGCACCTGGCGCAGCGACCGTTCATGGCAGGCGAGCACCTCACCATGGCCGACATACCGCTGGCGTGCGAGGTGCATCGCTGGGTCAACCTGCCCCAACCGCACCCGGAGTGGCCGCACCTGATGCACTGGTACACCAAGCTGTTGGCCCTGCCCGCCAGCCGTGGGGTGTTGGACCAACCCCTGGCCTGAGCGTTTGGCCGCTACACATTTGCACAGCCTTTTTTGGAACCAAAAGCAGCACCATCGCTTGATTTCATTGGATTTCAAGCTACTCAAAAAACAATCATTTATCTGAAACAAAAAGGTCCGCACCATGCCCCTCCGCTCCCGCCCCTTCATGCAGGTCGACGTGTTCACCGCCCTGCCCTACCAAGGCAACCCCCTGGCCGTGGTGCTGGACGGCACGGGCCTGAGCGAAGAGGCCATGCAGCGCTTCGCCCACTGGACCAACTTGTCTGAAACCACGTTTGTGCTGCCGCCCACGCCCGAGGGTGCGGCAGCGGGGGCCGATTACCGCGTGCGCATCTTCACCCCCGGGGGCGAATTGCCGTTTGCCGGCCACCCCACCCTGGGCACCTGCCACGCCTGGTTGGCCAATGGTGGCCAGCCGCGCGAGGCCGGGGTGGTACGACAGGAATGCGCCGTGGGCGTGGTGCAATTGCGCCCACTGGACGGTGCCCCCGGGTGCATGGCCTTTGCCGCCCCACCGCTGACACGTACCACACCCGATGCCGCGCACCTGGCGGCGGTGCTGAGCGCCATGGGCCTGGCACCCGCGCAAGTGACAGCCGCGCAGTCGCTGAACAACGGCCCCGAGTGGCTGGGCCTGCTGATTGACAGCCCCGACACCCTGATGGCCCTCACCCCTGACCACATCGCCCTGAAGGCCCTGGGCCAGAAAGTGGGCGTGGCCGCGCTCAGCACCCCAGCACACGGCGACCACCAGGCCGCCGCCCTCATCGCCCGCAGCAGTCGCGAAGCACGCGCGTTTGAACGGGCCACCACCGCGCATGCACCCGCAGCACCCGAACCTGACCTGTGGGTGCGCGCCTTTGCCGCCCCCGTGGGTGTGGACGAAGACCCCGTCACCGGCAGCCTGAACGCCAGCCTGGCGCAGTGGCTGATGGCCGACGGCGTGTTGCCCACCCGCTACCAGGCCACCCAAGGCCAGGCACTGGGGCGCGACGGCCAAGTGTTTCTGAGCCGGGACGAGCAGGCCCAAGTGTGGGTGGGCGGCGACGTGGTGTGCTGCATCAGCGGCGAAGTGCAACTGTGAAAGGCCGGCTGTGAACCTCGATCACCTCGTGGTGGCTGCCACCAGCCTGGCCGAAGGCGTGGCCTGGTGCGAAGCCACGCTGGGCGTGACGCCCGGCCCCGGTGGCGAACACCCGCTTATGGGCACGCACAACCGCCTGCTGTCCATCGCGTCGCCCGCCTTCCCACAGGCGTATCTGGAAATCATCGCCATCCAGCCCGGTGCGACTCCCACGCTGCCTGAGGGCAACCAGCGCTGGTTTGACATGGACTTTGAGCCACTGCAACACCACATCGCCAAACACGGCCCTGCACTGGTTCACTGGGTGGCCCGTGTGCCCGATGCACACGCCGCCGCCCAAGGCCTGTTGGCACAACGGCTGGACGTGGGCCGCGTGACCCCGGCCAGCCGTGCCACCCCCCAGGGCCTGCTGCAGTGGCACATCACCTTGCGCGCCGATGGCCACCGCCTGTTGGGCGGCTGCGTGCCCACCCTCATCCAATGGGGGCCCACGCACCCCACCGATGCCATGGCCGACTCGGGCGTGTCGCTGCAAGCCTGGTCGCTGGCACACCCCCAGCCTTCCGCCGTGGCGCAGGCCCTGGACGCGCTGGGCGGGCACACACCACCCGTACAACCTGGCACCGCTCCCACCCTCACCGCCACCCTGGCATGCCCCAAAGGCCTGGTTCGGCTCACCTCACCCCACTTCAGCACCGCCCCATGACCCTGCCCAGCCTGCCCGACATCGAAGCCGCCGCCCAAGTGGTGTATCGCGCCTTTCAGCCCACCCCGCAGTACGCCTGGCCGCTGCTGGCCCAACGGTTGGGCACCGAGGTGTGGGTCAAACACGAAAACCACACGCCGGTGGGCGCGTTCAAGATCCGTGGCGGGCTGACGTACTTTGACCAGTTGGCCCGACGTGGTGCCTTGCCCGCCGAAGTGGTCAGCGCCACGCGCGGCAACCACGGGCAGAGCATGGGCTGGGCAGCCCGGGCCCATGGCGTGAAGTGCAGCATCGTGGTGCCACACGGCAACAGCGTTGAGAAAAACGCCGCCATGCGGGCGTTGGGCGTGCACCTCATCGAATACGGCACCGACTTTCAGGAAAGCCGCGAACACGCCATGCGCCTGGCCGCCGAGCGCGGTGCGCACATGGTGCCCAGCTTCCATGCCGACTTGCTGCGCGGCGTCAGCACCTACTGGTGGGAGCTGTTCAAGGCAGTGCCACAACTCGACGCGGTGTATGTGCCCATTGGCCAGGGCTCGGGCGCATGTTCGGCCGTGGCCGCCAAACTGGCACTGGGCCGCACGCTGCGCATCGTGGGCGTGGTCAGCGCCCATGCCACCACCTACGCCGATTCGCTGGCCGCCGGGCACGTGGTGGAAGCCCCCGTCACCACCCAACTGGCCGACGGCATGGCCTGCCGCGTGGCCGACCCCGAAGCGCTGGCCATCCTGCTGCCCCACCTGGACCATGTGGTGCAAGTCACCGATGCCGAGGTAGCCCACGCCATGCGCGCGCTCTACACAGACACGCACAACGTGGCCGAAGGCGCGGGCGCAGCGGCTCTGGCCGCAGCCCTGCAAGAGAAGCACAGCCTGCAAGGCCAATGCGTGGGGCTGACCCTGTGCGGTGGCAACGTGGACGCGCCCGTGTTTGCCCAGGTGCTGCAAGGGGTTTGATTTTTTCCATAGCTGCAGTCGCAGCAGAGACAAGCGCCAGCAGCATGTTTTGCCCAAAATCTGGCGCATGGCACACATCCACCTCATCCGCCACGGGCAGGCCTCGTTTGGCGCAGCCGATTACGACCAGCTCAGCGACCTGGGCCACCGCCAAAGCGTGCGCTTGGGCGAGCACCTGCGCGCCCAAACCGCCCATGGTGGCCCGGTGTGGGACGCGGTCATCACCGGCACGCTGCGCCGCCACCGCCAAACCTGGGAGGGCATTGCCCAGGGCAGCGGGCTGACGCTGGAGCCGCTGACGTGGCCGGGCCTGAACGAATACGACAGCGAAGCTCTCATCAAAGCCCTGCGGGCATGCCACCTGGTGCAGCCCGGTGAGCCGGGTGCCTACAAACAGCATTTCAGGTTGTTGCGCGACGCGCTGGCGCAATGGATGACCGGCACCATCAGCCCAGAAGGCATGCCTGCCTACACCGACTTTGTGGCCGGTGCCGTGGGGGCGTTGACGCACATCCGCCAGCAACTGGCCGACCAAAACGTACTGGTGGTCAGCAGCGGCGGGCCCATTTCCACCCTGGTGGGGCACCTGCTGCACACCCCACCGGAAACCACCATCGAGCTGAACCTGCAAATCCGCAACACCGCCGTGACCGAGCTGGTGGGCACACCTAAACGCCAGCGGCTGGTGAGCTTCAACACCCTGCCGCATTTGCTGGCGGCGGAACACCAGGCCTGGATCACCCACGCCTGAGAGGCGGACCGGGAGCCCCCGGCAGGTGCCGCTCAAGTTGGCTTGGGGGTGTAAGCGGTGTCGGCCCGCAGGGTGTCGGCGGGCAATTGATCCACTTCATGCAGCAGCCGGGCCAGGGCACGACCTGCGGCCTGCACCAGCGCGTGGCCGTTGTCGGCAGTGGCGGCGGCTGCATTGCCGACGGCACCCCAGGGGTTGTAGTCCTGTGTTTGCCAGGCAAGCTTGGCGCTGCGGCCATTGCCCAGAATGTCAAACTGCTGGGCGCGGGTGTGCGAGGTGGACGCAAAGTCCTGCGCCGCGTCCATGTGCACCCGTTGTGGGGCCAGCGCCAGCATCATGGCCGTTTCCACCTCGCCACCGTGGATGCCAAAGCGGTGTTCGTGCGCGGAAAACAGGGCGTTCACGTCGGCCCCGGCGTCATCCAGCAGCGGCAGGTTGAACCAGCTCACGCTGTACACCAGCATCCCCAGCCGGGCGCGCAGCTCGCGGGCCACCACGTCCATCAGGCCCACATGGCCACCGTGGGCGTTGAACAGCACCAGTTTGTTCACGCCCGTGGCATGGACGCCCTCGGCGATGTCGGTCCACAAGCGGATGGCGGTTTCGGGCCGCAGCGTCAGCGTGCCGGGAAAAGCAGCATGCTCGGGGCTCAGACCCACCGCTTGGGTGGGCAAGAACAGCGCGGGCAAGTCAGCAGGCAGGTGGGGCATGCACGCGGCCACCACGCCGTCGACCAGGGTGGTATCCACACACAGCGGCAGGTGGGGTCCGTGTTGCTCGGTGGCCCCCAGGGGCAACACGGCCACGGTACGCGACCGGTCCAACCGCGTGAAATCGGCGGTGGTCAGCTCGGCCCAGAAACGCGGGGTGGCGGGGGCTGTGCGGGACACGTCAGCCCGCGTCGATGACCGTGGCGTCGGCCGCCGCCATGCGCGACAGGACCAGCTTTTCGGCATAGTCCAGCGCGGCCGCCAGGGCGGTTTCACTCTGGTGCCGCTCGGCCTCGGTCAGGTAGAACACCAGGTCAACGTCATGCCGCACGTAACGCGCAGGCAATTGGTTGAGTGCGACACAGGCCATGTCGGCCACCATGTCGGCGGTGGCATTGGGCAGGTCGCGGGCGCGGCGCACCACTTCGTCCAGCACCAGTCGTTCGTAGTAGTTGTGAATTTGTTCAATGCTCACGGTGGTTCTCCTGCGGGTTGACGGAAAAACGCTGAAAAAGCGCGCTCAGGACGAGTGTTCGTCGTTGATGAGGCTGGCCAGGTCGCGCTCCAGGATGTTGTGGTCGCCCACGTTCAGCTCCACCAGGCGCCGCAGGTGGGTGATGCTGTCGAGGTCGATGTTGTCGCAGCGCAGCCCCACGTTGGCACCATCCACGTGCATGGTGGTGCACCACATGGCAATTTGGGTGTCTTCGTTGAGGCTCAGGAACAACTGGCACTTGATGCCGCGCTGGCCCAGCCACGGGGTGGGCGTTTGCAACAGGGCGCCCTTGAGCGAGATGTCCATCAGCTTGGCTTGGAACTCCCCGTCTGGGGTGACCAGTTTGGCGGGCGACTGAAAAGCCGCACGCCAGAAAAAGCGTCGTTTGCTGGGAATCATGGCTGGTTGTCCTCGTCTGGAGCGGTCGCGGCCAGGGCCTGGCTGCGCCGTGCCCCTTAGTCTAGCGGCGCACCGGCCCGCAGTCTCTGCGCCAACCCACTGAATCGCTGTGATTTGCGCGCCACCGCCTGCGCCAGGAGCCCTGGCCGGGGCTCCACCAGCGTGAACGCTTCGCGGGCGCGGGTGATGCCGGTGTAGACCAGCTCGCGGGTCAACACTTCACCGCCCGCCGTGGGCAACACCAGCACTGTGTGCGTGAATTCGCTGCCCTGGCTTTTGTGCACGGTCATGGCGAAGGCGGTTTC
This sequence comes from uncultured bacterium, assembly GCA_903928495.1. Taxonomy (GTDB): domain Bacteria; phylum Pseudomonadota; class Gammaproteobacteria; order Burkholderiales; family Burkholderiaceae_C; genus UBA2334. The sequence goes on along the minus strand of CAIYQZ010000014.1, from coordinate 39,324 downwards.
CACCTCGGCCAGGCGGGCCACACCCACCGAGCGCAGGGTGTCGCCGTCCAGAAACCACACGCGCAGCCCCCCTTCAAGCGAGGGCAAGGCCACGCCCACATCGCCGTTGAACACGCCCAAGGCGGCGTCGTTGCGCGTGACCATGACGGGCCGCCCTGCGTACCACGCGCCATTGGGCTGAAGCAGCCCCGCTGCCGCCAGCGCCTGGGCAATGGACGCATTGAGCGCCTGTGTGCCCCAAGGCCCTTCGTGCACGGCACACAACACCCGAAAACGCTCAAAGGCGCGCAGCACGCCCACCACCCAGGCGGCGTGCACCCCGGGGTCGGTCAAAGCCTGGGGCGGGCGCTGGGCCATGGCCTGCAAATACCCGGCGTGGCTGGCGGGCGCGCCGGGCTGGGTGCTGACACAAGCGGCCAGCAACGCGTCGGGCGTGGGGTGGGGCAACAGCCGCAGGGGGCCGGCAGCGGGCGCGTGGGCCAGCAGTTGCTGGGCACCGGGCGCATCGCCCGCATTCACGGCCAGCGCCAGTTGGCCAATGGAGCCACCGAAGCGGCGGCTTTCGCGCAGCATGGCGGTTTGCTGGGCCAGCGGTGCTGGCGCGGTGGCAGGGTCAGCCCAAAACGCAGGTGGCACATCCACCCCCGCCACAGCCTGGGCATAGGCACGGGTGGCCTCACTGTAGTGCCCCTGCGCCGCGTGCTGACACAGGTCGCCCAGCACTGCACCGGCCTCCACCGAGGCTAGCTGGTCTTTGTCGCCCAGCAACACCACACGGGCTTGCGGCGGCAAGGCAGCCAGCAGCGCGGCCACCATTTCCAGGTGGACCATGGAGGCTTCGTCCACCAGCAGCACGTCCACGTCCAGCGGATTGCCTGCGTGGTGGCGCAGCTGGCGCGTGCCGGGTCGGGCACCCAGCAAGCCGTGCAGCGTGCGGGCGGGGCCCATGCGGCGGGTGAGGCGGGCCAGGTCCAAACCGCCGCCCTCCACTGAGCCCAGCCGTGCCCCCAGGTCGTTCAGCGAGCTTTCAATGGATTGGCGCAGCCGCGCCGCTGCCTTGCCGGTGGGCGCGGCCAGGGCAACCCGCAGGCGGTCGGGCTCGGGGTCTGTGGCGAACAACAGGGCCAGCAGGCGTGCGGCGGTGTGGGTTTTGCCGGTGCCAGGCCCGCCGGTGATGACGGTCAGGCCCGCACGCAGCGCCAGCGCACAGGCCAGCTTTTGCCAGTCAGGGCCGGGCGGTGGGGCGGGGGCTGAAGGTGTGGGGGCATGGAACAGTTTGTCCAGCCAGTGGCGTGTCTGCGCCGCGTCCACCTCAAAGGGCTGGGCCACACGGGCGGCCACCTGGGCGGCCACGCTGCTTTCATACCCAAAGTAGCGGCGCAGGTACAGCAGCGGGGCTTCGGCACTGCCGCCCAACACCAGCGGCGTGTGACCGTCGGGTGCAGATGCATCGCCCACGGCGGGGCTGCGCCGCACCTCGGCCAGCCATGCGGCAGGGTCGGTGGCCACAGTGGCCCACAGCGCGCCCACGGCAGCATGGTGCGCGGCGGGCCAGCCCAGCACGGCCAGCGGTTGCGCGGCCAGCGCCGCCACTGGCAGGCAGGTGTGCCCCCGCCCTTCCAGGTGGGAGAGCATGGCCACGCTGACCAGCAGCGCGGGGCTCGCCGCCGGGTCGAGCGAAAACAGATGGCTGGCCAGCGCGCTGTCGAGGCGGCGCAACAGGCCCAACTCGCTCCATCGGGTGAGGGTGGCGAGCACATCGACGGGCGAGGCAGGGGCCGCTTCAGCCGACAAGGGCAGGATCAGCGGAAGGGACAAGGGCAATGGCACTTGGATCATGATTCGATAGCTGATTTATCAATACAGACAAGCGCCGAAGACACGAAAAGCATCGAAAACATCACGCCACCACCCCCTGGGCTGCAGGCAGGGCAGCATCCAGCGCGGTCAGCAGCGGCAGGCTGGGCGGCACCCAGTGCACGCCTTGGCTAGGGCCGTCGATGCCGCGCAGAAACAGGTATACCGCGCCCCCCAGGTGCTGTTCAGGGTCGTAGTTGTCCCCCAGCCGGACGGCCAGCAGGCGGTGAAGCGCCAGCAGGTAGAGGGCGGCTTGCACGTCGTAGCGGTGGTGGGCCATGGCGTGGGCCAGGGCCTCGGGGGTGTAGGCCGAGCCATCGGGGCCGAGGTGGTTGCTTTTGTGGTCCAGCACCCAGTAGCGGCCGCCGTGTTCGAACACCAGATCGGCAAACCCCATCAACATGCCATGCAACTGCCGCTTGGGCAGCGGGGGGCGGGGCACGCCGGGCAGCAGGTTCTGCTGGCACAGGGTGTCGATGGTGTGGGCGGGCAAATGGTCCACCGGCAGCCAAAAGGCCATTTCGGGCAGGCAGGTGGTGATGTCGGCCAGCCGGGCGTTGAGGTGGGGCAGCGGTGTTTTCACCAGCGCAGTGAGCCAGGTCACCACGTCGTCGGCTTGCGCGGCATAGGCGCTGCGTTCACATCGGCGGCGCAAGCGCTCCGCCAGCGCGGGCTGGGCGGCCAGCGCGAAGCCTTCACCGGCCAGCCACTCCAATTGTTCGTGCAAAAAGTTGCCCGCCACCGCGCCGCGCACAAAGCGGTGCCAGGGGGCAGCGGGTGTACCGGGCGGGCTGACCCCATCCGCCATGGAAGCGGCCTGGGGCGCATCGACAGGCTCGTCGTCGGCGGGGCGGGGTTGGGCAAAGGGCGCCAGGGCCGGGAGGGCTGCCGGGGTCACGGTGGCCGAAGCCAGGTCACGCACCAGGGCCGAGAAGCTGCCCACGCCCCAGTCTTTTTCAAAAGGCTGGGGGGCGGGGGCGGCCTCGCCCAGCGGGGGCAGTGCGGTGTGGGCGCGCAGCGGGGTGACGGGAAACCCTGCGTCCACGGGCGCAGCTGCCACCAGCGCCACGGTGGGCTGGCGTCCAGAAAGGGTGGAGGGGGCTGCCGGTGTGGCGTTGGGCAAGGCGTGCACCAGCGCTTGAAGGGGGGCCAGCCAATCGGGGGCATCCAGCGGCGCGAGCCCGGCGGTGAGGCACCCGGCGGCGCTGAGGTGGGTGCGGCACGCATCACTTTTGCCGGTGCGCACGGCGGCAAAGCCGAGCCACACGGCGTGGCGGGCACGGGTGAGAGCCACGTAGAACAACCTTGTGTCTTCTTTCAGCCTCTCACGCTCGACTGTATTCACTTCTTCGCTACCAAATTGCAAAACCACTTCGCGCTCGGCATCGGGGCCATCGCCCGGCAAAGAGACGTGGGTGAGGCCCTTGGCCTCCACGGCGCGGTGGTTGGTGGCAAATGGCAGGCACACCACCGGATATTCCAGCCCTTTGCTTTTGTGCACGGTGACCACTTTCACCAGGTCGGCGTCGCTTTCCAAGCGCACCAGTTGGTCGTCGGCGGGGGTGGCTTCGTCGGTGGTTTGGATGGCCAGCCAGCGAATCAGGGCGTGTTCGCCTTCACAGCTGCCACTGGCGGTTTGCAGCAGCTCGGCCAGGTGCAACAGGTTGGTCAGGCGGCGCTCGCCCAAGGGCTGCGCCAGCCAGCGGGCGGGCAGGTCGTACACGTGCAAGGTGCGGCGCAGCATGGCCAGCACGCCCCGGGTTTGCCACACGCGGTGCAACTGGCGCAGGGTGTCGAGCTGGGCGTCCAGCGCCTCGTCGCGGGTGGCCAGCTCGGCCAGGGTGGACAGGCTGAGGCCCAACAAACCGGTGGCCAGACCGGCTCGGGCGGTGCGCACGTTCTGCGGCTGGCTGACCGCCGTGAGCCAGTGCACCAGGTCACGCGCCTCGGGACTGCGGAACACGGAGTCTTTGTCTGACAGATACACCGATGGCACCTGCCGCTGGGCCAGTGCGTGGCGCACGGCATCGGCCTCGGTGCCGGTGCGCACCAGCACGGCAATGTCGGCGGGGCGCAGGGGCTGGCGGGATTTTCCGGAGGTGTCAAACCCGGCAGCGGGGTCGTTCAGCCAGGCCACGATCTGTTCGGCGCAGTGCTGGGCGAAAGCGTTACGGGTGTCTTCCTGGCTGCGGACCTCGTCCAGGCTGTGCACCAGTGTGAGGGCGGGCACAGGGCCAGCGGACGTGACCAGGGTTTCTGCCCGGCCGTGGGCGTCCACGGGCAGGAAGGGCATCGGGTCGTCCGCGTGTCCTTGGCCCGATTGGCGGAACATGAATGCACCGCCGCCGCCCAAACCACCGTCGACACTGTCGCGCCGCTCGGCCCAGGCGAACCAGCCGTTGACGGCCTGCACCATGGCGTGGGTGGAGCGGCGGTTGGTGCCCAGCACATGGTGCCGCCCGGCGGTGGCCGCGCGGGCGCGCAGGTAGCTGTGGATGTCCGCCCCGCGAAAGCCGTAGATGGACTGTTTGGGGTCGCCAATCAGCAGCAGGGCGCTGCCGGGGTCGTTGTCTGCCGTGCGATAAATGCGGTCAAAAATGCGGTATTGCAGCGGCGAGGTGTCCTGAAACTCGTCCACCAGGGCCACGGGGTAGCGGGCCAATATGCGCTCGCGCAAGGCGGGGCCACGTTCGCTGGCCAGGGCTGTGTCCAGCCGCCGCAACATGTCTTGAAAACCGAAACTGCCAGCCTGCGCCTTGAGCAAGGCCACGCGTTCGCCCACCTCCAGCGCCGCGTGACCCCGCAGCGCGGCGGCAACAGTGGGCAGGCGTGCCAGCTCGGCTTGCAATACGGCCAGGGCGTGGATTTCAGGTGGCACAAGCCAGTCGGGACCACCGGGTTTGCGGGCCTCGGTCAGGCCGTCGGGGGACAAACGCTGCCAGCCGGTTTTGAGGTCGGGCTCGTCGGGCTCGGGAGTTTGGGTCGGGTCTGTCGGGGACGTGGCGTGGGCCCAGCGGGTCAGCGCGTCGATCCAGCGCTGGCCGTTGGCCCGGCCCAGTTTGTGGCCGTTCCACTCGGCTTTGTGGGTGGTGGTTTGTGCGTCAAACCAGGTTTGCAACGCGGCCACGCGGGGCACCCAATTGGCGCGCAGGGCTTGCAGGGCCTGCTGGCGCTCGGCATTGACGGTGGCCAATACGTCGGCCAAGGCCTTGCCTTGCCAGCGCTGGGCGCTGGGGATGTCGCGCTCGGCCAACACACCCATGTCTTTCGCAAAGCGGTCGATGTCGGGCCACACGGCATGCACCTGTTGCCAGTCGGCCTCGGCCAGCGGGTAGGTGGCCTGGCGCCAGAAGTCTTGCGCGGCTTGCAGGCGCAGGGTCTGCTCGCTGGCCACCAGCTCTTCGTCAAACAGGCTGCCGCTGTCGAAGGCGTGTTCGCGCAGCACGCGCTGGCACCAGGCGTCGATGGTGAACACCGCCGCTTCGTCCATGGCCTCGGCGGCGGTGGCCAGCCGCCACGCGGCGTGTTGGCGCTCGGGACCTGCGGGGTAGTCGGCCAGCAGGCTCAACAGAAACAGGTCGGGCGCCTCGTCGGTGGGCTCACCGCGAAAGCACCGCGCGGCCTGCACCAGACGGGCGCGGATGCGGTCGGACAACTCGCGGGTGGCTGCGCGAGTGAAGGTCATGACCAACACGTCGGCCGGCACCAGCGGGCGAGCGAAGGCGTTGGGGCCGCCGTGGCCCAGCACCAGGCGCACACACAGAGCGGCGATGGTCCAGGTTTTGCCGGTGCCGGCGCTGGCCTCGATCAGATGGCTGCCGTGCAGCGGGAAACGCACCGCGTCCAGGGCTTGGGGTTGGGTTGATGCGGTCATGCATCGGCACCCGATTCAGTTTCGGCAAACAGGTCCACCCCATGGGGCACGGGGTGGCGGGTGATGGTGACGTGGGTTTTGGCCCACTCAGTCAGGGGCACATGCACCTGGGCGACCAGGGTGGGCAGGCGGCCATCGGCCAGCAGGTCGGCAAAACGGGGGTACACGCGGGCCAGGCAGGGTTCGTCGCCTTCGGCACTGGCGTGTGAGTTGCCTTCGTACGCGGTACGGGCTTTTTTGGCGGCGTCGGCCGGGTGTTGCGCCCAGGCAATAGCGGTTTTCAGGGGCATGGGCAGGGGCGCGGTCATGCCTTGTTGCCACACGGTCAGCAGCGTTTCAAGGGTGGTCCGCGCTTCGTCGGGCGGGGGTGGGGCCAGCGTGAGGGTGGCGTCTTGCCCCACCAGCACACCGTGTGCCGCCACCCCGCTGGCGGCAGCGGCCAGGCAGCGCACCCAAGTTGCGAGCAATTTGTGGGGCTGGGCCTTGGGCTCAGCGGTGGGCGATTTGCTTTTCACCAGCAGGGCACCGGGCTCGCGTGCCAGCCACACCAGAGAAGGAGGCGCATCTTCAGACTGGACCGAGTCCAGCGCAGCGGGGTCGGGCTGGCGAAGTTGGTCCAGCCAGTCTTCCAGCACCAGGTGGGCACCGGGCACCTCGGGGTGGGGCAAGCTGAGGTACACGGCGCGGCGTTCGGCAGGCAACGGAAAGCGCTCTCGCGCCTGGCCCCAAGCCAACTGCATGGCCACCACCTCCTCCACCAAGGCTTGCGACAACACACGCCCGGCGACGCCCAGGGGCAACTCGCCCGCCTGGCGCAAACGGGCCATGGCCAGGGCAACGGCGGCTGGTACGTCGGCCAAGGGGGTATCGGGTGGCAGGGCATCGAGCAGCGTTTTCGCCAAGCTGTAGGCGTCCAAGCCGTTGAGGCCGAAGCGTTCTTCGTCCCACGCCTCTTCGTCATCGGGCGCGAACACCACTTGCAGGCGGTGACGGAAAAACGCCTTCACGGGGTTGCGCAGGAAGTGTGTGAGGCCGTCGAGCGTGAGGGGCAGCGTCGGGTCGGGCACATAAGGCGGTGGTGCGCCCTCCTCCACCGCCGCAGGTCCGTCGGTGCTGTGGGCGGCACGCCACTCGCGGGCGTGGGTGAACAGGGCGGGGGTGCTGTCGCCACCGGGGCTGGGGAAGTAGCGGCGGCTGAAGGGTTGCAGTGGGTGCTCGGTGGTGCGTTCGTTCACGGCGTCTGGTCCCCACACGGCGGCCAAGTGGTCGCGCAACTGAGACACCAGCACCGAGGGGGGTTGCGCGCTGTGGTCGCGCACGCTGCGGCCACACCAGCTGACATACAGCACCTGGCGGGCGGACAGCAGGGCTTCGAGCATGAGCTGGCGGTCGTCCGATCGGCGCGAGCGGTCGCCGGGGCGCTGTTGGCCAGGCAGGCCCATCAGGTCAAAGTCGCTGCGGGTGGCGGGGCGGGGGTAGTCGCCGTCGTTCATGCCCAACAGGCACACCACCTCGAACGGCACGGCGCGCATGGGCATGAGGGTGCAAAACGTGACGCCACCGGCCTGGAAGCGACGTTCGAGCGTGGGGGCTTGCACGGCGTCGGTCCAGGCGCGGGCTGCCACCTCCCAGGGTACCGGCTGGTCGAACCCGGCCAGAGCACACGCGGCCAGCCAGGCTGACAACGCGTCGCCCAAGGCCGAGACGGTGAGGCGCTCGGTGTCATCGGTGACTTTGAAAAACCTGACCAATAGGGCCCGCCCGCGTTCGCCCCACACGGCGGGGGTGGCGGGCTCGGCGGCTTGTTGCTGCCAGTGCGTGAGGGCATCGAGCACATGAGCCAGGCTGCCCACCACTGCCGCGTCGAGCCCCGCCACCTCGTTGTACGGCGACACGGCGTCGGTGGGCGGCACAGGGGTGTCGCCCAGCAGGTGGCCTTGCAGCAGGCGTTGCAGACCAAACCAGGCGGTGTTCTGGGGGCCGCAGGCGTCCAGCCCCAGGCGGCTGCGGTGGTCGGCATCCAACCCCCAGCGCACACCGGCACCGGCCATCCAGTGCAGCAAGGTGGGCAGTTGGTCTTCGTCCACGCCGAAGCGGGCAGCCACGGCGGGCACGGCCAGCAAATCGGCCAGCTCGCTGTGGGTGGCGCGCTGGCGCGGCAGGCTCAGCAGCCAATGCATGGCCGCCATCAGCGGGCTGTGGTCGCGGGCGTCGAGGTCGGCAATGTCGAACGGGATGTGGCGTGGGTCCTGCGTGGGGTATTGCCCGAACACGGCACGGATGGCGGGAGCCACCGCATCGATGGCAGGCACCATGACCACGATCTGGCGCGGGCTCAAACCCGACAGCCGCTGCGGGCCGCCCAGCAAGGCCAGTAGCTGGTCGCGCAGCACTTCCAGTTCGCGCACAGGGCTGTGGGCGGCGTGGAACACGATGGAGCGGTCGGAGGCCTGGGGCGGCGTGGGGGTGGCCTCGGCGGGGGGCACCAGGTCACGGATGTGGTGCTGCACCTGGGCCAGCCAGGTGCCCTCGTGTGGCGGGCCGTCGTCGAAGAGGTCGATGCGGGCGGCAGGAAAGCGCTGGCGGGTGGCCTCGGCATCGTCAAAGGCGTCGAGCTGGCGCACGAAGTCGCGGCTTTGCTGGCCCCAGGCGGACAGCAGGGGGTGGCCGTGGGCGTGCATGTCGTCGAGCGGCACCTGGGCCAGTGACACACCGTTTTTAAGGGTCAAGCGGCGGCGCTGGGCCTGCAACAGTTCGCGCCCGGCCAGGGTGTCGGCCCAGTGATAGCGGCAGGGGTTGGGTACGGCCAGCAACACTTGGGTGTGGGGGGCGAGCGCAGCCAACAAGGCCACGGTGCTGCTGGGCAACTGCGCCATGCCAAACACGACCACCCTGCGGGCCACGGGCAGGCTGCCGGGCTCGGCGTGGGCCAGCGCCGCCAGCACGCGATGATGCAACTGCGGACGTGTGGCCTGCCGCTCTTCGGGCGACAAGCCCGCTAGCAAGGCGCGCCACAACACGGGTTGCCACTCGGCACCCGGTGGCAGGGGCTGCGCAGGGCTGTGGGGGCTGGGCAGCTCATCTTGCCCGGTGGCCCAGGCAGCGAGCCAATCCGGCCGGTGCACCTGGTATTGGTCGAACAGGTCAGCCAGGTGGGTGCTGAGCTGCAGCAGGCGGTCGGCACCGGGCTGGCACAGGTAGTGGGCGACGGGTGCCAGGGTGGGATGGGCCAGCAGTGCGGGCAACTGCTGCATCAGCCGCCAGGTGAGGGGCAGTTTGTCCAGCGGGGAATCGGGGGGCACGGTGTGCGCACCCAACACCTGGCGGTAAGTACGCCACAGAAAGCGGGCGGGCAGTTCGACGCGGGTGGCAGCGGTCACGCCCAGCGCTGTGGCCAGTTGCATCTTGAGCCACTCCGCCACGCCGTTGCTTTGCACCAGCAGGTTTTCGGATTCCAGCGGGTCCAGCGGATGGCGTTGCAGCCACGCCATCACGGCCTCGGCCAGGGATTCGGCGCGGTTGCTGTGCAGGGCGATGAAGCCCGGCGAGATGTGAGAAGAAGCCATGCAATCAGCTTAACCGCGCTCGGGCCCCTGCCTTGCGGCTGTATCAACGACGGAACCGCCCAGCGGAGACAATCCGGAGTATGAAACCCTTGATCAAAGCTTTTTTCCGAACCCTGCGCCTGGTGTTGGGACCGTTCATGCTGTTGGCGGAGCGGCTCAACCGCCCGCGAGGCGTGGTGCGGTCCGCCGAGGCCCAACAAGCGGTGGACAACCAATGCCAACGCATGTCGCTGTACCAGTACTCAACGTGCCCGTTTTGCATCAAGGTGCGGCAGCACATGGCGCGGTTGTCGCTGCCCATTGAGCGGCGCGACGCCCAGCACAACGCCACCCACCGTGCCGATTTGCTGGCGCAAGGTGGCGCGGCCAAGGTGCCGTGTCTGCGCATTGAGCACACCGATGGAAAGGTGGAGTGGCTGTACGAATCTGCCGCCATCGTGGCGCGACTGGACAAACAGTTTGCCAGCGCCTGAGCGCCTTTGCGGCAATACAAGCTTTACAGCAGCGCGGCGTTCACTGAGTCTGGGTTGAGTTCGGCCAGCACCGTGTTGTGGCGGTGGGTGAACGGCCCACCGCCGGGCACCGTGTGGCCATCGGCATCTTGGCCGAGTGCTTTGAACTTCCACACTCCTTGGATGCGTTTGAAGTGGCCCACACACACGCCGTTTGCGTCCGACACGCGGCACAGGTCTTCATCCAAAACCTGCAAATCCAGCGGGCCGGCGTCGCTCATGCCATCACCACGATGGGGAACTGGGCCTTCACATGGCCAGGGGTGGTGCGGTCGGGTTCAAAGGGCACGGTGAGCGCGGCTCGGTCGGCAGCTGACAATCGCCGCCACAAACCGTCCTGGCCATTGCCGGGGTGGCCCGCCACATACAGCTGGGTGGTCAGCAGGTCGTGCGGGCCCAACTTCACTTTGAAATGAATGTGCGGCGTGCGCCCGGTGTACGGCACAGGCTTGAGTGTTTTGAATCGGTAACGCCCGTCTGCCCCAACCGTGACGCGCCCGAAGCCCTGAAACGCCGGGTCGGCACGGTTGCCGTCGCCAGGGTGATGATAGCGACCGTGGTCGTCGCACTGCCAGATTTCCACCACCGCTCCGGCCACTGGTGCGCCGTCGGGGTCTTTCACCACACCTTCCACCCACGCCACCTGGGTGGGCCGGTAATCAAGTCCACCGTTGCGCAGCAGGTCGGCATCGGAGTCGCCGGGCAATGTCACGGGATAAAACGGTCCTTCCATCTGGCTGGGCGTGAGAACCAAGGGCACGCGCCCAGCCGCCTGGCTGATGCCAGTGGGTAACCATGTTGATGCGCCAGTGGCTGCAGCCGCGATCAACAGGCGTCGGCGGTCCAATGTGTGGTTGGCAGGCATACGGATCATTGTGTGGCAAAGTCATCACCCATCGAAACCATGCAGGAATTCACCATGCCCGTTGTTGTGTTCAACCAGAAAGGGGGGGGTTGGTAAGTCAACCATCACATGCAACCTAGCCGCCATCAGCGCCAATCAGGGATTGCGCACACTGGTGATCGATTTGGACCCTCAGGGCAACTCGACCAGCTATTTGCTGGGGAAACCCAGCTCCGATGTGGAACCCAATGTCGCAGGCTTTTTTGAGCAGACCCTGAGCTTCAGCTTCAATGTGCAACCCGCTTCCGCGTTTGTGGTCAACACGCCATTTGAGGGCTTGGACCTGATGGCATCCAGCCCCGCCCTGAATGAGCTGCAGGTCAAGCTGGAATCGCGTCAAAAAATATACAAACTCCGTGAGGCCCTGGTGCAACTGGCCAAGGAGTACGACCGCATCTACATCGACACGCCGCCAGCACTGAGTTTTTTCACACGCTCCGCACTCATTGGGGCATCTGGATGCCTGGTGCCGTTCGATTGCGACAGTTTCTCCAGGCAAGCGCTGTACGCGCTGATGGAGAACGTGAATGAAATCAAGGCAGACCACAACCCGGGTCTGGCGATCACGGGGATTGTGGTCAACCAATTCCAGCCCAGGGCCAAATTGCCTCAGCGCATGGTGGACGAGCTGATCTCAGAGGGCTTGCCGGTGTTGGCACCCTACCTGCCGTCTTCCGTGAAGATCCGAGAATCCCATGAGGCATGCATGCCCATGATCTACTTGGATCCAGCTCACAAAATCACATTGGCTTTGAGTGAACTGCACCAAGTGATTGAAAGTCAGCGCGGCTGAGGAGCGTTGCTTGCCGGATCAAGTGGCCGAAGGCCTGATGACCGGCGGCGAACAGGAAACGCCAACAAAAAAGCCCTCCGAAGAGGGCTTTCGAAACAAGCTAAGTGCTTGATTTTGTTGGTTGCGCGGGCAAGATTTGAACTTGCGACCTTTGGGTTATGAGCCCAACGAGCTACCAGGCTGCTCCACCGCGCGTCAAGCTGATTATTGTATCACGCCTTGGCGTCTTCGACCGGAGTCGCCGGTGCTTCTTCTGCGCGATCTACCAATTCCACGAGTGCCATGGGCGCGTTATCGCCAACACGGAAACCCATTTTCAGAATGCGGGTGTAACCACCAGGACGGGCTTTGAAGCGCGGGCCCAGTTCATTGAACAGCTTCACAACAACGTCGCGATCACGCAGGCGGTCGAAAGCCAGACGGCGGTTGGCCAGCGTGGGTTCCTTGGCCAGTGTGATCATTGGCTCGACAACGCGACGCAGTTCTTTGGCTTTGGGAACTGTGGTCTTGATGACTTCGTGTGTCAACAGCGAGTTCATCATATTGCGCAGCATCGCCAGGCGGTGCGAGCTGGTGCGGTTGAGTTTGCGGAGACCGTGTCCGTGACGCATGGTGTTTTCCTTCGTTTAAATAATGCTTCCGGCCGTATCAGGTACTGGAAATTGGCTGTCAATGCAGCCGGTTGGTAAAAATCAGTGCTTGTCCAGGCCAACAGGCGGCCAGTTTTCCAGCTTCATGCCCAGAGTCAGCCCGCGCGAGGCCAGCACTTCCTTGATTTCATTCAAGGATTTGCGACCCAGGTTGGGAGTCTTCAGGAGTTCATTTTCAGTGCGCTGGATCAGGTCACCGATGTAGTAAATGTTCTCGGCCTTCAGGCAATTGGCAGAACGGACGGTCAACTCGAGTTCGTCAACAGGACGCAACAGGATCGGATCGAACTGCTGAGAGGCGCGCTGAGCAGGCGCATCAAATGCGCTCAATTCCACGCCTTCCAACTGTGCAAAGACTGCAAGTTGCTCAACCAGTATCTTTGCCGAGGCGCGCACGGCTTCTTCAGGGCCGATGGCGCCGTTGGTTTCGATGTCCAGAACAAGCTTATCCAGGTCGGTACGCTGCTCTACACGAGCGCTTTCAACCGTGTAGCTGACGCGGCGAACAGGTGAGAACGATGCATCCAATACGATGCGACCAATCGAGCGCATCTGGTCTTCATTGCGTCGGAAATTGCCGGAAACATAACCACGGCCTTTTTCGACCTTGATCTGCATGTCCAGCTTCGCACCAGGCGAGAGTGTTGCAATCGCGTGGCCGGGATTGACGATCTCCACATCATGAGGAGTCTGGATGTCGCCGGCTGTGACCACACCTTCACCGTCTTTGCGAAGGCTCAGTGTGACTTCATCGCGGTTGTGCAGCTTGAACACGACGCCTTTGAGGTTCAGGAGGATGTTCACCACATCTTCTTGCACGCCATCGATCGATGAGTACTCATGCAATACACCAGCAATGGTGACTTCAGTGGGTGCATGACCAACCATGGAGGACAGCAGAACGCGACGCAGGGCATTGCCCAGCGTGTGTCCGTAGCCACGCTCAAACGGCTCCAGCGTCACTTTGGCACGATTACCGGCCAACTGTTCGACATTGATGGTTTTGGGTTTCAACAAATTCGTAAGCATTCAAACTTCCCTCAATACCCTCGGCTCGTTACACCGATAAGGCCGACGAAGCAACCCCGCAGCAAAACGCATGCGGGGGACGGATTAACGAGAATAAAGTTCGACGATCAGCGATTCGTTGATGTCGGCTCCGAATTCGTCGCGATCGGGGCTCTTCTTGAACGTGCCTTCGGCTTTGTCAGCCGCCACTTCAACCCAAGCGGGGAAGCCGATTTGCTTGGCCAGTTCAATGGCTTCCAGCACGCGGGCTTGCTTCTTGGATTTTTCGCGCACAGCCACAACATCACCGGCCTTGACCAGGTACGAAGGGATGTTCACGGATGAACCGTTGACAGTGATGGCCTTGTGGGAAACCATCTGACGTGCTTCGGCGCGGGTAGACGCAAAACCCATGCGGAACACTACGTTGTCCAGACGAGACTCCAACAAGAACAGCAGGTTGGAGCCGGTGTTTCCACGGCGACGGTCAGCCTCTTCGAAGTAGCGGCGGAACTGACGCTCCAGAATGCCGTACATGCGTTTGACTTTCTGCTTCTCACGGAGCTGCAAACCAAAGTCAGACGTGCGCGCACCAGACGTACGGCCGTGCTGGCCCGGTTTTGAATCAAACTTGGCCTTGTCACTGATCGAGCGGCGTGCGCTCTTGAGCAACAGGTCAGTGCCTTCACGGCGGGAAAGTTTGGCCTTGGGGCCGAGGTAACGTGCCACGTTGTTGTCCTTAAATGAATCTTCTGCGCGCAAAAACGCAGGAGCCACGGTGGAAAGACCGTGGCGGTGGGCTTATTGGTCTGCCCGTGGCAGACCGGGGGGGAAACTCAGATGCGACGGCGCTTTTGGGGGCGGCAACCGTTGTGCGGGACTGGAGTCACATCGGCAATGGACACGATGCGGATACCGAGTGCGCCCAACGCGCGAACCGAAGACTCGCGACCAGGACCGGGGCCCTTGATTTCGACGTCCAAGTTCTTGATGCCTTGTTCAATGGCGGCACGACCTGCAACCTCTGATGCCACCTGGGCAGCAAATGGTGTGGATTTACGTGAACCCTTGAAACCCTGACCGCCAGACGACGCCCAAGACAACGCATTGCCCTGACGATCGGTGATGGTAATGATGGTGTTGTTGAACGATGCGTGAACGTGCGCAATGCCATCGGCAATGTTTTTGCGCACTTTTTTGCGCACACGCGCCGCAGCGGAATTGGAAGGCGACTTGGCCATGGGAAGCTTTCAGTTCAGGTTATTTTTTCAACGCCAAAGCGGCTTTGCGCGGACCCTTGCGAGTGCGGGCATTGGTCTTGGTGCGTTGGCCACGCATGGGCAAACCACGACGGTGACGGAAACCGCGGTAGCAACCGATGTCCATCAAGCGCTTGATGTTCATCGTGGTTTCACGACGCAGGTCACCCTCGATTGTAAACAAACCGACTTGGTCGCGAACCTTTTCAAGTTCAGCGTCGGTCAACTCCTTGATTTTCTTGGAGTATTCGATGCCACAGGCTTCGCAGATTTTGCGCGCGCGCGTGCGGCCAATACCAAAAATAGCGGTCAAGCCAATTTCGGCATGTTTGTGGGGAGGGATGTTGATACCTGCAATACGAGCCATGATGGTCCTCTGAAACTCAATCAGCCTTGACGCTGCTTGTGGCGGGGGTCGGTGCAAATCACTCGCACCACGCCCTTGCGCCGAATAATCTTACAGTTGCGGCACATTTTTTTGACCGAAGCCGAAACTCTCATCGTTTTCTCCTAGAAATCAATTGAATTCAATCTGTCACATGTCTGCGCATGGGCCCAGGGCTTTACGCCATCACAGGCCGCCTGCGCCCTTGAAGTTTGCCTTCTTGAGCAGCGACTCATACTGCTGCGACATCATGTAGTTTTGCACCTGGGCCATGAAATCCATGGTCACCACCACGATGATCAACAACGAAGTTCCACCGAAATAGAACGGAACGTTGTATTTCAAAATCAGGAATTCAGGCAGCAGGCAAACCAGCGTGATGTACACAGCACCGGCCAGGGTGAGACGAGACAAAATCTTGTCGATGTGCTTGGCTGTCTGATCGCCAGGACGGATACCTGGAATGAATGCGCCGCTCTTTTTCAGGTTGTCTGCTGTTTCCCTGCTGTTGAACACCAATGCGGTGTAGAAAAAGCAGAAAAACACGATCGCCGCACCATACAGCGCCACGTATATCGGCTGGCCGGGTGTGAGGGCGCTGGAGATGTCTTTCAGCCAACGCATCGAATCACCGGTGCTGAACCAACCCACGACAGTGGCCGGCAGCAAAATGATGGACGACGCGAAGATGGCAGGGATCACACCAGCCATGTTCAATTTCAATGGCAAGTGGGAAGACTGTCCGCCGTAGACCTTGTTGCCCACTTGGCGTCGAGCGTAGTTGACCAGGATCTTCCTTTGGCCACGTTCAACGAACACCACAAAGTAGGTCACGCCAACCACCAACACCATGATGAACAGCGAGGCAAGGATGTTCATCGCCCCCGTGCGTACCAGCTCAAACAAACCAGCCATGGCACCGGGCAAACCAGCCGCGATACTGGCAAAGATCAAAATGGAGATGCCGTTACCCAAGCCGCGCTCAGTGATCTGCTCACCCAGCCACATCATGAACATGGTGCCAGCAGTCAGGCTGACAACTGTGGTGAGCCGGAAACCAAAGCCGGGGTCGAGCACCAGATTGGGCGTGCCCTCCAGAGCCAGGGCAATCCCCAACGACTGGAACAATGCCAGCGCAACCGCACCGTAACGCGTGTACTGCGTGATTTTCCGTCTGCCCGACTCGCCTTCCTTTTTCAGCTGCTCAAACGCAGGCAACACATAGGTTGCCAGCTGCATGATGATCGACGCAGAAATGTAGGGCATGATCCCCAAAGCGAACACTGCAAAACGTGACAATGCCCCGCCGGAGAACATATTGAACAAACTCAATATGCCACCTTCCTGTGTCTTGAACAGCTGAGCCAGCTGGACTGGGTCGATGCCCGGCACAGGAATGTGCGCTCCGATGCGGTAGACCACAAGAGCCAGCAAAAGGAATACAAGCCGGCGACGCAAATCGCCGTACTTGTCACCTTTGGCCAATGATGGGTTGACTGTTGCCACGTTTGATTGCGCAGTTATCAGGCCACTGAGCCGCCAGCAGCTTCGATAGCCGCTTTCGCACCAGCAGTAGCCAGAATGTTCTTCAAATTCACCGCCTTGGTCAACGCGCCGGTGTTGACAACTTTGACCTTGCGGATCATTTCGCCAACCAGACCAGCCTGCTTGAGCGCAAGCAAGTCCACTTCAGTCGCGTCCAGTCCAGCGAGATCGGTCAATGTGACCTCACCGGTGAACTGCAGCAAGTGAGACTTGAAGCCACGCTTGGGCAGACGGCGTTGCAAAGGCATCTGACCGCCTTCGAAACCCACCTTGTGGTAGCCGCCTGCACGGGACTTCTGACCCTTGTGGCCGCGACCAGCGGTTTTGCCCAGACCAGAGCCAATGCCGCGACCCACGCGCCGTTTGGCATGCTTCGCACCCTCTGCGGGTTTGATGGTATTGAGTTCCATGGTATCCCTTGATTACAGAACCTGAAGCAGGTAGCTGATCTTGTTGATCATGCCGCGCACAGCAGGCGTGTCTTGCAACTCGCTCACGCTGTTCATCTTGCGCAGGCCCAGGCCGCGCACGGTGGCGCGATGGGAAACCTTGCAACCGATGGGGCTGCGAACCAGTTTCACTTTGATCATGTTTTGTGTGGACATTCGCGTGTTCCTCAGCCCAGGATCTCTTCCACCGACTTGCCGCGCTTGGCCGCAATGGCCGAGGGAGTGGTGGAGTTGTTCAATGCATCCAGGGTTGCACGAACCAGGTTGTAGGGGTTGCTGGAGCCGTGGCTCTTCGCCACCACATCGGTGATGCCCAACACTTCGAACACTGCACGCATCGGGCCGCCAGCGATGATGCCGGTACCTTTGGAAGCGGGCAACATCATGACGTTAGCAGCACCGTGCTCACCGTACACGCTGTGATGAATGGATCCGTTCTTCAACGAAACTTTGATCATGTTGCGACGGGCTTGCTCCATGGCTTTCTGGACGGCGACCGGCACTTCACGCGCCTTGCCTTTGCCCATACCCACTTTGCCATCACCATCACCGACCACGGTCAGTGCTGCAAAACCCAAAATGCGACCGCCCTTGACCACTTTGGTCACGCGGTTGATCGCAATCATTTTTTCGCGCAGACCGTCTTCCGGTGCATCACCCTGCGCTTTAGCCTGAAACTTAGCCATTTCTTCGTTTCCTTGTGATCAGAACTGGAGACCGGCTTCCCGGGCTGCGTCAGCGAGGGCCTTGACACGGCCGTGGTAGGCAAAGCCCGCACGGTCGAAGGCGACTTTTTCAACACCAGCAGCTTTTGCCTTTTCGGCAATGCGCTTGCCGATCAGTTCAGCAGCGGCTTTGTTACCGCCTTTGCCTGCAGCACCGATCTGGGCGCGAACTTCAGACTCTGCAGTAGAAGCAGAGGCCAGCACGCGGGCGCCGTCGCCAGAAATGACGGTGGCGTAGATGTGCAAGTTGGTACGGTTGACCGTCAAACGAACGGCGGATTGCTGGGCAATACGGACGCGGGTCTGACGGGCACGACGGAGACGTTGCTCTTTTTTGGTCAACATGATCCCAGTCCTTATTTCTTCTTGGTTTCTTTGATCGCGACTTTTTCGTCCGCATAGCGGATGCCTTTGCCTTTGTAGGGCTCAGGCGGACGAACGGCGCGAATTTCAGCGGCGATCTGACCCACGCGCTGACGATCGAAACCCTTGACCAGCACCTCGGTTGGTGTAGGCGTCTCCACCTTCACGCCAGCAGGCATTTCGATCACAACGGGGTGCGAATATCCAACGGTGAGGTTCAGCTTGGCACCTTGTGCCTGGGCCTTATAGCCCACGCCGATCAGGCTGAGCTTACGCTCAAAGCCCTTGCTCACACCATTGACCATGTTGCCCACCAGCTGACGCAAGGTGCCAGCCATGGCATTGGCTTCACGGGAGTCATTCGCAGGCTCGAAAGACAGTGCAGCACCGTCTTGCGCAACCTTCACCAGGCTGCTTTGGCCCAGTTCAAGAGAACCCAAAGTTCCCTTGACAGCAATCATTTCAGGCTTCATCGACACTTCCACGCCTTGTGGAAGTTTGACGGCCATTTTCGCGACACGTGACATTCAGTGCTCTCCTCAATGTCCGCCGTTAGGCGACGTAACACAGGACTTCGCCACCGACGCCTTCAGCCCGGGCCTTGCGGTCGGTCATGACGCCACGGGGCGTGGTCACGATGGCAACGCCCAAGCCATTCATGACTTGAGGAATGCCGTCGCGGCCTTTGTACACACGCAGGCCAGGACGGCTCACGCGCTCGATGCGCTCGATAACGGCGCGACCAGCGTAGTACTTCAGTGCAATTTCCAGCTCGGACTTGCCGCCTTCGGTGGAAACCTTGAAACCGTCGATGTATCCCTCGTCCTTCAGGACTTGGGCGATGGCCACTTTCACTTTGGATGCCGGCAAGGACACGGATGGCTTTTGCACCATCTGCGCGTTGCGAATGCGGGTCAGCATATCGGCGATAGGATCACTCATGCTCATTTGTGGTTCTCCTAGGGCTTACCAGCTGGCCTTGGTCATGCCGGGGATGTCCCCGGCAAAAGCCATTTCACGGACTTTTGCACGCGCCAGACCAAACTGGCGGAACGTGCCGCGTGGACGACCGGTGATTTCGCAACGGTTGCGCTGACGCGTGGGATTGGCATTGCGTGGGAGCTTCTGGAGTCCCAGGCGAGCCGCATCGCGTTCCTCATCGGAAAGCTTCACATCTTTGGATGCAGCTTTCAGTTCGGCGTATTTTTTGGCGAACTTCGCGGCCAGGTTGGCACGCTTCAGTTCACGCTGGAGAAGAGCTTGTTTTGCCACACGCCACCTCAGTTCTTGAAGGGAAAACGGAAACCAGCCAACAGAGCCTTGCACTCTTCGTCGGTTTTGGCAGTTGTCGTGATGCTGATGTTCAGACCACGCAGAGCATCTACCTTGTCGTATTCGATCTCAGGGAAAATGATCTGCTCTTTCACGCCAACGTTGTAGTTGCCGCGACCGTCAAACGAGCGGCCAGAGATACCACGGAAGTCACGAACGCGAGGCAGAGCCACGGTCACGAAACGGTCCAAGAATTCGTACATCTGGGCGCCACGCAGCGTCACCATGCAACCAATGGCCTGACCTTCGCGGATTTTGAAACCGGCGATGGCCTTGCGCGCCTTGGTGACCACTGGCTTCTGACCAGCAATCTTGGTCAGGTCGCTCACGGCGTTGTCCATGACTTTCTTGTCGGCCACCGCTTCGCTCACACCCATGTTCAGGGTGATTTTGGTCAGGCGAGGCACTTCCATCACGGACTTGTAGCCAAACTTTTCCATCAGGCTGGGCGCGATGGTGGCGCGGAATTGATCTTGCAAACGTGCCATGTTCATGCCACCTTGATTTCTTCACCGTTGGACTTGAAGACGCGAACCTTCTTGCCATCGGCCAGTTGCTTGATGCCCACGCGATCGGCCTTGCCGGTTGCGGCATTGAAGATCGCAACATTGGACTGGTGGATGGGCATGGTCTTGTCGATGATGCCGCCAGTCACACCCTTCATGGGGTTTGGCTTGGCGTGCTTCTTGACGACATTGATGCCTTCAACAACCACATGGTCTTCGGAGCTGCGCAGCACGACTTTGCCGCGCTTGCCCTTGTCCCGACCCGCGATGACGATGACGTCGTCACCCTTAACGATTTTGTTCATGTCGAAACCTCAAAGAACTTCAGGTGCCAGGGACACGATCTTCATGAACTTTTCGGTGCGCAGTTCACGCGTCACGGGGCCAAAAATGCGGGTGCCGATGGGCTCCAGCTTGGCATTCAGCAACACGGCGGCGTTGCCGTCGAATTTGATGAGCGCACCATCGCCACGGCGGATGCCTTTGGCAGTGCGAACCACCACAGCGCTGTAAACCTCGCCTTTTTTGACGCGGCCACGGGGAGCAGCTTCTTTGATGCTGACTTTGATGATGTCGCCCACGCTGGCGTACCGGCGCTTGGAACCACCGAGCACCTTGATGCACATCACGGACTTGGCACCCGTGTTGTCAGCAACATCGAGTCGAGATTGCGTTTGGATCATTTGAATTAAGTCCCAACTTGAATCCCCACATCCACCACGGATGAGGGCGATCAGTCTTGGGCCCGTCGTTGCCAGTGTGCTTACGCGAATTCGTGAAGCACCCCAACTTCGGTGGGCAGATACCCTGCTAGAAAAAGCAGAGCCGCGTATTATGACATGCGGTTTTCAGTCGCGTCAACACTTTTTATGTGCCGCGCATATTTTCTGTCATTGCGACCAACCAAGGCTGCGCTGCACAGCCCTTTGCCACTGCGCCATGCGTTGTTCGCGCTCATCGACAGACATGCTTGGCTCAAACACCCGGTCCAGTTCGCCAAATGCGGACGGCGGGTCGCTGGCCTGCCAGAGTCCCACCGCCACACCAGCGAGAAACGCCGCGCCTGCGGCCGTGGCCTCGGTCATGCGGGGACGGTGCACGGGCACACCACACAGATTTGATTGCATCTGCATGAGGAGGTTGTTCACACTCGCACCACCATCGACCTTCAGTTGCTCGACAGCCAGACCGCTGTCAGCCGACATGGCTGACAGCACTTCTGCGCATTGGTACGCCATGGCTTCGAGCGCGGCGCGTGCGATGTGGGCACGCGTGGTGCCGCGCGTCATGCCCAGCAAGGCAGCCCGCGCATGCCCATCCCAATGCGGGGCACCCAGACCGGTGAATGCCGGCACCAGCACCACCCCACCCGCGTCTGACACGCTGGAAGCCAGCGCCTCGATCTGGTCGGCGGAGTCGATGATTTGCAACCCGTCACGCAGCCATTGCACGGTAGCGCCCCCCATGAACACCGAGCCCTCCAGGCAATACGCAGTGGGCGCGGTACCTGTTTGCCATGCCACGCTGCTGAGCAAGCGATGGCGAGACTCTGCGGGCGCGAAGCCCGTGTTCATCAAGACAAAGCACCCCGTACCGTAGGTGTTTTTCGCCATGCCCGGCTGGTGGCACACCTGGCCAAACAGCGCCGCCTGCTGGTCCCCCACGGCGGCCGCCACCGGCACCTCTGCACCCAGCCAGTCAGCATGGGTGTGCCCCATCAGCCCACTGGACGGAACCACCTTCGGCATCAACTGCGCCGGAATGTTGAACAGCGCCAGCAACTCCTCATCCCACTGCAGCGTATGGATGTTGAACAGTTGTGTGCGGCTGGCGTTGCTGACATCGGTGGCGTGCAGGGCGCCTGCGGTCAGTCGGTACAGAAGCCAACTGTCCACCGTGCCAAAGGCCAGTTCACCCCGCTCGGCGCGTGCCCTGGCACCTGGCACATGGTCCAGCAACCACGCCAGCTTGGTTGCTGAAAAGTAGGCGTCCAGTTCCAGCCCTGTCTTGGCCGCAATACCAGCCCCAGCCCCCTGGGCTCGCAACGCGTCACACACATGGGCCGTGCGGCGGTCTTGCCACACGATGGCCGGCGCCACGGGCTGGCCCGTGTGCCGGTCCCACAGCACCGTGGTTTCGCGCTGGTTGGTCACACCGATGGCCAGCAACTGCTGAGCGTGCGTTCCAGTGGCTTGCAACACCTGCCGGGCCACCGACAGTTGGCTGTTCCACAGGTCGTTCGCATCGTGCTCCACCCACCCCGGCTGCGGAAAGTGCTGGGTAAACGCCTGCTGAGCCACGCCGCAGACCCGCCCCGACACGTCGAACAACACCGCCCGCGAGCTGGTGGTGCCTTGATCCAGCGACAAAACATAATGCATGGGCATTCCTTTGGAGTGGGGTCGGGCATGATGCCCGCCCTGCACCCGCATCAGCAACCCGGGCAGACCCCAAGCGCTCTGTCGCACCCTATCTCTATCTATATGTCAGACCACGCACCTCGCATTTCCTTCATCGGCGGCGGCAACATGGCCAGCGCCATCATCGGCGGCCTGCTGCGCCAGGGCTGGCAAGCTTCTCAGATACAGGTGGTAGAGCCGTGGGCCGAGCAACGCGAGCGACTGGTACAACAGTTTGGCCTGAACGCCTTGGCCGAGCCTGGCCCAGCGCTGCAAGGCAGCGAAACGGTGGTGTGGGCCGTCAAACCCCAGACCTTCAAGGAAGCCGCAGCGCAATGCCGTGCCTGGCTGAGTGACAGCCTGCACCTGAGCGTGGCCGCCGGCATTCGCAGCGACAGCATGGCTGGCTGGCTGGACACCCAGCGCATCGTGCGCGCCATGCCCAACACCCCGGCGCTGGTCGGTCAGGGCATGACGGGCCTGTTTGCCCGCAGCGCCGTGACCGGTGGCGACCGCGAACGGGTGCAAACCGTGCTGACCCCCACCGGCGACCTGCTGTGGCTGGACAGCGAACAGCAGCTGGATGCCGTCACGGCGCTGTCGGGCTCAGGCCCGGCCTATGTGTTTTATTTTCTGGAGGCCATGGCGCAGGCCGGGGCAGAGCTGGGTTTGTCGCGGGCAGATGCCCACAAGCTGGCTGTTGGCACCTTTGTGGGCGCATCGGCCTTGGCCAAGGCGTCGGACGAGCCACCGGAAATCTTGCGCCAGCGCGTCACCTCCAAGGGCGGCACCACCTACGCCGCACTCACCCACATGGAGACTGCCGCTGTGAAAGCCCACTTCGTACAGGCCATGCACGCCGCCGCGCAGCGGGCTCAAGAGCTGGGCGACGAGTTCGGTCGCTGACTGCGAACGGCCTTGGCGCTCAGGCCAGGGCCTGGGCCAGCGCCAGCCCGGCGAACAGCGTGGCGCCCAGCCAGTGGTTGGCACGAAAGGCCTTGAAACACCCTTCCCGAGAGCGGTCACGGATCAGGCGCACGTGCCACACCACTTGCGCCACACCTGCCGCACTGGCCACCATGTAAATAGCAAACAAATCAATATGGGCAAGCGCCAGAGCCCAAATACATATAAAAAAAATGTAAAACGTGGTGACAGCCATCACGTCCCAGCGCCCCAAGGTGATGGCCGAGGTTTTCATGCCCAGCTTCACGTCGTCGTCCCGGTCCACCATGGCGTATTCGGTGTCAAAGGCCAGTACCCAAAACAGGTTGCCCGCAAACAAGGCCCACGCCTGCCAGGGAATGTCGCGCCAGGCCTGCCACACAGCGGCAGCGTCGAACGCGGCCAGCCCCTCGGCCCACAACTGGCCAGGGGGTCCAGCATTCACGGCCGTGAACGCCATGGGAATGCCAAAGCTGAACGCCACACCCAGCACCGCTTGCGGCATGGCCACCACGCGCTTGGCGTAGGGGTACAGCAGCGTCACACCCAAGGCGGGCAGCGCCCACACGACCGTGGCGGCATTGGTGGTCAGCACCAAGGCGAGCGCCACCAGGGCCAGCACCGCGCCCACGGCCAGAGCCTCGGGCACGCTGACCTGACCGGAGGTGACCGGCCGCTGTGCCGTGCGCTTCACGTGGCGGTCAAACCGGCGGTCGGCCACGTCATTGATGCAGCAACCCGCGCTGCGCATCAGCACCGTGCCGGCCACAAACACCCCCAGCAAATGCCAGCCGGGCCAGCCGCCCGCTGCCAGCCACAAAGCGGCCAGCGTCGGCCACAGCAGCAGCAGCCAACCGGCAGGCCGGTCCCAACGGATGAGTTGCAAATACAGCGCCAGCCGGTGGCGCAGCCCCCCACTCACGACAGCCGCCGCACGCCCGGCAACTCGCAGGCGTAAATGGCATTGCGCAGCGCGGCAATGGCCTCGTAGCGCGTGAAGCTGCGCCGCCACGCCAGCACCACGCGGCGCATGGGCGGCTCACCCTCAAATGGCAGGTAACGCACATGCGTGAATTCGAGACTGGTTCCCGTGGCATTGCCCAGACTCCCAGACGCCGCAGCTGTCTTTTTGCTGCGCCTGGCGCCTGCGGCACCAGGGTCGGCCACGTCGGCCTGCGCCTCAATCTCTCGGGCGGCCGGGCTCAGAGCGGCGGTGGGCACGCTCAGGCGCGGCACCAGGGTCACGCCCATGCCGGCGGCCACCATGTGTTTGATGGTTTCCAGCGAGGAACCTTCAAAACTCTTGCGAATGCCCTCCGCGTCGTTCGAAAACCGGGCGAACTCGGGGCACACCTCCAGCACATGGTCGCGAAAACAGTGGCCGTTGCCCAGCAGCAGCATGGTTTCCAGCTTCATCTCCTCGGCGGTGATGCTGTCGCGCCCGGCCAGCGGGTGGCTCACGGGCAACGCGGCCACAAAGGGCTCGTCATACAGCGGCGCAATGGCCAGGTTGGTGTCGGGGAACGGCTCCGCCAGGATGGCCGCGTCGATCTCGCCCAGGCGCAACTGCTCCAGCAGCTTCACCGTGAAGTTTTCCTGCAGCATCAGCGGCATTTGCGGCGTGCGGGCAATCACCTGGCGCACCAGGTCGGGCAGCAAGTACGGCCCGATGGTGTAGATGACACCCAGCTTCAGCGGCCCGGCCAGCGGGTCTTTGCCGCGTTTGGCAATTTCGCGGATGGCGGCGGCCTGCTCCAGCACGGTTTGCGCCTGGCGCACCACCTCTTCACCCAACGGGGTGACTGTCACTTCGTTGGCGTTGCGCTCGAACAGTTTCAGCTCCAGCTCTTCTTCCAGCTTTTTGATGGCCACCGACAGCGTGGGTTGCGACACGTGGCAGGCGTCAGCCGCTTTGCCAAAGTGTTTTTCGCGGGCCACGGCCACGATGTATTTGAGTTCGGTCAGGGTCATGCACTTTCGCTCTGGTTCAGGCTTTCAAGTAATCGGATTTTCCCCCCAACCAGCGGTGCATGTGCTGGCGGGCCAGGTCGGGGTGGCCATCCAGCAGGCGCGGGGCGGTGCGCTGGGCCCAGGCCAACAGATCGGCATCGGTCTCGAGGTCGGCAAACCGCAGCAGCGCGTCACCAGACTGCCGTGCACCCAGAAACTCGCCAGGCCCGCGCAGCGCCAGGTCGATGCGGGCGATTTCAAACCCGTCTGCCGTTTGCGCCATGGCCTTCAGGCGCTCGCGGCCATGGGGGCTGAGCGGTGCGGTGTACAGCAACACACAGGCCGATGCCGCAGCGCCGCGCCCCACCCGCCCGCGCAACTGGTGCAACTGGCTGAGGCCAAAGCGCTCGGCGTGTTCAATCACCATCAGGCTGGCATTGGGCACGTCCACCCCCACTTCAATGACCGTGGTGCTGACCAGCACGCTCACCTGGCCGCTGGCAAACGCGTCCATCACGGCTTGCTTGTCTGCCGTGGGCAAGCGGGAGTGCAGCAACGCCACGTTGACACCTGGCAGGGCCTCACACAGCTCGGCGTGGGTGGCGGTGACGTTGCGCAGCAACTGGGCTTCTTTGCCTGCACCCTTGCCACCTCTGCCGCTGTGCTGAAGCAACAAACTGCCATCGTCCGGCACCACCGCGCCCTCGGCCTGTTCGTCAATCAGTGGACACACCCAATACACCTGCCGCCCCTGTGCCACCTGCGCGCCGATGCGGGCCATCACCTCCTCGCGCCGCTCGTCGCTCACCACCTTGGTGACGATGGGCGTGCGCCCGGGAGGCAGTTCATCCAGGGTGGACACATCCAGGTCGGCGTAGTAGCTCATGGCCAGGGTGCGCGGAATGGGGGTGGCCGTCATCATCAACAGATGGGGCTCGGTCAGCTCCCCTGCCAGTTTGCCGCGCAAGGCCAGGCGCTGGGCCACGCCGAAGCGATGCTGCTCATCGATGATGGCCAGTCCGAGTCGGGCAAACACCACGCTGTCTTGAATCAGCGCGTGGGTGCCCACCACCAGCCCGGCCTCGCCACTGGCCACCTGGGCCAGCATGGCGGTGCGCTCCTTCTTCTTCTGGCTACCGGTGAGCCAGGCCACACCCAGACCCCGGGGCGCCAGCAGCGGCTCCAGCCAGGCCACCAGCTTGGCAAAGTGCTGGGTGGCCAGAATTTCGGTGGGGGCCATCAGCGCACATTGCCAGCCCGCTTGCATGCACACACAGGCGGCCAGCGCGGCCACCACGGTTTTGCCCGCGCCCACATCCCCCTGCAAAAGGCGGTGCATGGGCACCGTGCGCGCCAGGTCGGTGGCCAGCTCGGCCACCACCCTCTGCTGGGCGTTGGTCAGCCCGAACGGCAGGGCGGCCAGCAGCGCCTGTGGCAGTTCGGCGGCGGGGCCGGGAAACGCTCCGGTGCCCAACGCCGGGGCGGTAAACCGCAGCCGCTCGCGCCGGGCCACCAGTTGCGACAGTTGCTGCGCCAGCAACTCTTCAGCCTTGAGCCGCGTCCAGGCCGGGTGGGTGCGATCTTCCAGCTCGGCCACCGACACGCTGGGCGCGGGGTGGTGTAAAAACCGCAGTGAAGAACCCATGTCCATCAAGCGGTAGGCGCCTATTTCATTCAATAAATCAGCCGGCACGGTGTCGATAAGGCGGGTTTGGCCAGGCGGTGCCACCCGCGCCAGAGCCGTGGACACCGCCTTGCGCAGGTAGGCCTGGGCCAGTCCGGCGCTGCTGGGGTACACGGGCGTGAGCGCCGTGGGCAGCGGACCACCGGCAGGGCGCACGGTGGGGTGCACCATTTCACGGCCCCACAACCCACCGCGCAACTCGCCGCGCACGCGCACGCGCTGCCCCACGGCCAGGGCTTTTTGCTGGGCGGGGTAGAACACCAGAAAGCGCAGCACGCAGGTGTCGGTGCCGTCGTCCACCGTCACGCGCAACTGGCGGCGGCCACCCAGGCTGACCTCGGCGTGGGTCACGGTGGCTTCAAACTGGACGGTGCTGCCGTCGCGTGCATCGGCCAAAGCCGTCAGACGGGTTTCGTCTTCGTAGCGCAGGGGAATGTGCAGCGCCAGATCCCAGTCGCTGCGCAGGCCCAGCTTGCGCAGCGCCAATTGCTGCGGACTGGGGGGTTTGGCTGACGGCGGGGCGGGTGGCATGGCGCACATTGTGGGGCAGCGCAGGGGGGCAAAAGCTTGATGGGACAATCTGGCCCCCTCACCTTCCATCACCTTGGCACGGGCCCGTTCGGCCCTCAAGCGCACCATGACTTTGCACCCCGACGGCCGCCCGTTCACCCTGTCTGATTTCGACTTCACCCTCCCACCCGAACTGGTGGCACAGCACCCCGCTGCCGAGCGCACCGGCTCACGCCTGCTGGATGGCAGCGGCCCCACCCCAGTTGACCGCACGTTCAAAGACCTGCCGGGCCTGTTGCGTGCCGGTGACCTGCTGGTGTTCAACGACACACAGGTCATCAAGGCCCGCCTGTTTGGCGAAAAAGCCAGCGGCGGCAAGCTGGAACTGCTGGTGGAGCGCGTGCTCCCGGGCAACGAGGTGGTGGCCCACATGAAGGTCAGCAAGAAACCGCTGGTGGGCGCCAAGCTCTACATGGCGGGCGGCACACGCGGCGGTGGTTTTGTGGCCACGCTGCTGGGGCGCTGGCCCGACGAGCAGGGCGCCTTGTTCCGCCTGGGTTTTTCCGACGAACCCCACGCACTCATGGCCCGTCACGGCCATGTGCCGTTGCCGCCCTACATCGAACACACCGACACGGCCGAAGACGAGCGCCGCTACCAAACCGTGTTTGCCAAACACCCCGGTGCGGTGGCCGCGCCCACCGCCGCCCTGCACTTTGACGAAGCCCTGCTGGCCGAACTGGACGCGCGCGGGGTGCAGCGCGCCGCCGTCACACTGCACGTGGGCGCAGGCACGTTTTCACCGGTGAAAACCGAAAACCTGGCCGAACATGCCATGCACCGCGAGTGGTACAACGTGCCCGGCGCCACCCAGCAGGCCATTGCCGACTGCCGCGCCCGTGGCGGACGGGTGGTGGCCGTGGGCACCACCACCGTTCGCACGCTGGAGAGCTGGGCGCAGACCGGCCAGGCCACGGGCGACACACAGATATTCATCACCCCGGGGTTTGAGTTCCGGGTGGTGGACGCGCTCATCACCAACTTCCACCTGCCCAAGAGCACGCTGATGATGCTGGTCAGCGCACTGGCGGGGTACGGGCACATCCGGAGGCTGTACGACCACGCCATTGCGCAAAAGTACCGCTTCTTCAGCTACGGTGACGCCATGTGGCTGCAACGGATGGGCACCACTTCGCTGCAGTGATAGAGTGGCCGCGCACTCCACCGAAAGCACCCGCCATGGACCGTCGTCGTTTTCAGCAAACCCTTTTGTCAGCCGCCGCCAGCGGCATGCTGGTCAACGCCTTGCCTGCCTGGGCCCAGGCGGGGCCGCAGCCGCCTGCGCACGTGTGGTTGCCCGGTTTGCAGTCGATGATGGAAATGTTGTCGCGCCGCGCCCTGGAGCGCACGCCCGACGGCTGGATGCCGGCACTGCCCCGCCACCTCCGTGAGGCCTGGGACAACTGGACGCGGTTCGGCCCACCCAAGCTCAGCGAAGGCAGCCCCTGGACGCGCTATGAAGCGTTTGAGTCACTGGCGCGTTATGCCAGCAAACGCATCTGGGAACTGGCACGCGACAGCCTGATGTTGCAGGCCTTCACCCTGACCGACACCCACGTGGCCAAACTGCGCAAGGGCGGCGAGCAAAAGCTGACCGGCGGTGTGTGGGCCACCGCAGTGTTCGAGGAACTGGCTGCCGACCGTCTGGTGCACCGTCTGTTGGGCATCGTGGTCGAATTGCATTTGGCCTGGCTGCTGGAAAACCGCGACCGCTACCCGCGCAACCCTGCCGCGCGCCACGCGCAAATCGAGGCCGAAGACTGGGAAATCTGCCTGCGCGCCACAAGGGCCATCGTGTACGCCATCTTCGACACGATTGGCGAAGAAGAGGCCGCCTGGCGCCTGGCACCCAACCGTGCGGGCACACCGGCTCAGGTGGCCGCCGTGTTGACCGCACTGGGCCCGCCGCCCAAAGAACCCTACAAGCCGCAACGCCCCACGGGCGGCGGCCCGGCCGAAAAGCCCGAGCCACCGCCCGGGCAGAGCTGAGCCCACTGACCACACGCACACCCCATGCTTGATTTCCAGATTCTGGCCACCGACCCGGCCAGCCACGCACGCCGTGGCCGCCTCACGCTCAACCACGGCGTGGTGCAAACCCCCATCTTCATGCCCGTGGGCACCTACGGCACCGTCAAGGGCGTGATGCCACGCAGCCTGTACGACATGAACGCCCAGATCATTCTGGGCAACACCTTCCACCTGTGGATGCGCCCGGGCCTGGACGTGGTGAAGCAGTTCGGCGGGCTGCACGCCTTCGAAAAATGGGACAAACCCATCCTGACGGACTCGGGCGGATTCCAGGTGTGGAGCCTGGGCGAGATGCGCAAAATTTCAGAAGAAGGCGTGAAGTTCGCCAGCCCCGTCAACGGTGACAAGCTGTTTCTCACGCCCGAAATCAGCATGCAGATTCAGACGGTGCTGAACAGCGACATCGTCATGCAGTTTGACGAATGCACGCCCTACCTGTCGGTCGAGAAAAAAACGAAGGGCCAGATCACCACCGAGCGCGAAGCCCGCAGCTCCATGGAGCTGAGCCTGCGCTGGGCCCAACGCTGCCAGACCGAATTTGCCCGCCTGGAGAACCCCAACGCGCTGTTTGGCATCGTGCAGGGTGGCATGTTCGAGCACTTGCGCGACGAGTCTCTGGCCGGGCTGGAAGCACTCGACTTTCCCGGCATTGCCGTGGGTGGCCTGAGCGTGGGCGAGCCCAAGGAAGACATGATGCGGGTGCTGCAGCACATCGGCCCCAAGCTGCCCGCGCACAAGCCGCACTACCTGATGGGTGTGGGCACACCGGAAGACCTGATTGCGGGCGTGTTGAACGGCATCGACATGTTCGACTGCGTCATGCCCACCCGCAACGCACGCAACGGCCACACCTTCACCCGCTTTGGCGACCTGAAGATTCGCAACGCCCGGCACAAAACCGACGAAAAACCCATTGACGAGACCTGCACCTGCTACGCCTGTGCGGGCAGCTCGGCCGTGCCGTGGAGCGAGGGCGGGCGCGACGGCTTCAGCCGCGCCTACCTGCACCACCTGGACCGCTGCGGCGAAATGCTGGGCCCGATGCTGGCCAGCATTCACAACCTGAACTACTACCTGAACCTGATGGCCGAGGTGCGCGCCGCACTCGACACAGGCACGCTGGGGGCGTTTGTGCAGCAGTTTCACACCGACCGCGCACGCGGCGTGTGAACAAAAAGCCCGCACAAGGCGGGCTTTCATCGATAGCTACAAACTCAATACAGACAAGCGGTAGAGGCCGTTTTTGCCTGCAAAACCACTAACCTCAGAGGTGCCGTGCTGTCCAGGTGCCCTCGGCGGGTGTGCCGCCTGTGCCCGCAGCCCCGAGCGACGTACCCGACGCCGAAATGGGCGACAGCATTTCACCCCTCAGGCTCAGGTCCACCGCGCCGGAATCGGCCACCACGTTGATCACGTCTGCATCACGGGTGTTGGCAGCGGCCCCGGTCTCTTGGGTGGTGATCTTGCCGCGCTGCACCGAGCCGCTCACCGTGAACGCGGTGGTCGTCAGCACGGGCACCTGAATGGTGCCAGCGGGCGGATTGTTGGGGTCGGGCCGGGTGACGAGGGTGGTCACCACGCGGGTGCAATTGCCAGACACGTTCCCAGTCAGGCTGATGGCCATGTTCGTGCAGGTGACCGTGCCTCCTGTGCCCACGAGTTTGAAGTCCCAGCGCCCGGCGTACATCGCAGCAGTGGTGGGGCCATCGGCCAGCCGCACGGGACTGGCGGTGCGCACTTCCCGCACAAAAGCCAGCGTTTGTGACTGCTCGTACACCTGCGTCACAGCCGCACCACCAGCCGGTGTGAAGCTGGCCGTGGTGTCGCACTGCACGGTGCGGTCCTGGGCGATGTCGTGCCAGCAGGTGTCCAGGTAGGTCCAGGTGCCCGCACCACTCGTTTCCAGCCGGGTGGCTGTGTAGCGCGCCGTCTGGAACGCGCGCTGGGTGGTACCGCCCAAAGCCACACCGCCCTGGCCCAGCAGGCCCAGGTTTTTGGTCTCCAGCGCCACCACACTGCCATTGATGGTCTTGTTCACGGTCGTGGCCACTGTGCCGTTCAGACAGGTTTCGCTCCAGACATACGTCCAGGTGTTGCCAACTGCAAAGGGACGTCGCGGAAATGCAGAGCGGGTCTGGGTGTTGTCCTGGCAGCGGGTGTTTTCAAACGAGGTGGCCAATGTCTGGTTCTTGGAGCCGAAATCCCGCGTTTGGTAGGGCTGGGTGTCGGAGAACGTGACCGTGTGGCTGTACAGCTGGGTTGCCTTGTCCAGCGCCGACAGATAGTGCGTGCTGTAGTAGCCGGTGCCAGCGGTTTTGTTGATCCACTGGTACATCCAGGTGTCACCATACTCAGGGCCCACGAGGGAACCCGTCGTGGTGTCCACCAGTTGGCCACGGCGCATGGACGCCTGGCTTTCGCTGTTGACCACGGTGGGGAAGTATTCCACCACGGTGGTGACGGGCAGGGTGGGCGAGTAGGACTCGCCGCCGCCACACCCGGCCAAGGCCAGCGCAACCCCGCCACACAAGGCACCCCAAGCCGATACAGGCAACACCCTGGAACGGCCAAGCACCTTCACGGGTTTGAAATGAGGGGCTTTGGGGGCAACAGTCATGGAAACGCTCCGCTGAGATTCGGCAACCGCGTGTGTGGCCAGATGCCGCACATCAGCGCGCATGTTAGCAACCCTGGCAAGGCCATGGGCTCAGGTCTTTGGCGGGAGCCCCTCTGGCGAGACATCTGCCACGAACACCGTGAGCACACCGGTGTAACCGTACAACTGCTGGTGTGCAATTTCGCCCCCGGCGAAAAACCCCACCAGCGGCACGTCACCCAGGGCGCGGCGCACCAGTTGCAACTCGGCACTGGGGCTGCCAAAGTGGGGGCCACCGCGGCCTGCACAACTGACATACACAGCTCCCAGCATGGCCTGCGGCGCGCCGCCTGAAGGCGACTCCAGTTCGTCGCGCAATTCGGCACACATGCGCAGCAGGTCTGCCCGGGCAGCTTCGGGGTTGCGCTCGCAAAAGGTCAGCCGCTCGCCCTCTGCCAGGTGCTCTGCCACGGCCACGCCCCGGCGCACGGGGTCGAGCCCGATGATGTGGCGCACACGCACCTCGGTACCCAGCCATCCTGTGCGCCGCGCCCAGGCATCGGCGGGCGCCAGCGAGGAGTGCGCCAGTGGGCCCGGCTGGGCAGGGTCGGGAGAAATGCCCACCAGCGTCGCCCTCAGCCGGTCGATGGCTGCTTGTGGCTCATCCAGCGAAATGGACAGTTCATCCAGCAACACGCCCAGGGCATCGTCGCCATCGAGGGCAAGGGCCACATTCCCATCGGCCCGTGTGACGACCCGCTGCGGCCCCACGGGTGTGCACCCTTGCGTCACACGTGACACCAGGGCCACTTCCGGGCCGAAGGCCACGCCACTGAGCCCGCCCTGGAACACACCGGTCGTCGCTCCCTGCCCGCCCAGCGCACCATGACTGCTGTGCGAAAACTGAACCCGGCCACCGCGCCCCGATGCCAGACCACCAAACACGTAACCCGTGCGGGTGCGCTGGGCCAACTCGGCCACCAGACTGGCCACATCGGGTGTGCCAGCATCGGCATGGACCAGGGCGGTCGCAGTCTCAAAGCCACCCGCGCTGACCCCCACAGGCAACGGCGCCACACCGCTGAACACCCGGTATTGGTCGGGTGGCACATCGAGCAGCATGACCGCCAAAGCAGGCTCGTCGAAGTATTCCACCCCGCTGGCTGCAATGCCCACACCGACACAGCCAGCCCAGTCGGTCACCTCGGGCAGTTCCGCCATCAAGTGGTCGAGCAGCGGCTGGGCGTGGGAGGCAAAGTGGTCGGTGATGTACAGCAGGCCCAACGGTGGGCTGGCACCCAGCGCATCTGCGGGGCCGCGCTGCGCATCGGCCAGCACCCGCGCATTCAATTGGGCGCGCAACTGCGCCAACACCAAGGCAGCCGCCATCACCCAGCTCGGGTGGGTGGCATGGGCATGCAGGAATCGTGGCATGGCGAAATGGTGTGGCTGAACAAGCGACGCGAGCGCTCAGCGGCTGCGGCCCTGGCTCGGCGTGCGGCCTGCACTGGCCTTGGTCTTTGATGGGGTTGCAGCCTTGGCGGCTGGCGCGCGTTTGCCCGTGGTGTTGCCCGCAGCCCGCCCCACCGACTTGACAACCGACTTCACTGCTGCTTTGCCTGCGGCCACAGCCACTGGCTTGACCGCCTTGGCCACCACCTTGCGGGCCGTGGTCTTGGCAGTGGCTTGCTTTGTTGTGCCGCTGCTGCGTTTCGAAGCGGGCTTGCCGCCTGCCTTGCCGCCTGCTTTACCACCCGCTGAACCTTTGCTGCCGGGCTGGGACACGGCTTTGAGTGGGCTGGTTGCCATGGCAGCCGTCTTGGCCACCATGCCGGTGGCGGTTTTCAGCGCCTCACGCGTCAGGGTGTTGGCCATTTGTTTGCCTGCCTCCAGTGTGGCCTGCCCTGCGGCGTCCTTCATCGCCTGGGACGCAATGGTTTGAAACTGCTGGGACAGCGCGCCCCACCACTGCATGGGATCGACCACGCCGCCAGCTGGTGCGGCCGCAGGCGTGGCAGCAGGTTCCGGCGGCGCCGCTTCGGGCGCGGGCGCCTCTGCAACTGGCGCACCGCGTCGTGGCGGTATTTCCAGCCCGGCAAACTGCGTGGGCGTGGCGGGTGGCGAAGCAGGCGCCTCAGCAGCGGGGGCATCTGGCTTGGCACCCATGCCTGCAAACCCTGCCATGCTGGCCATGGTGTCGGTGGCCCTGACTTTCAGCGCATTGGCCACGTCGCCCATGCTCAGGTTCATGCCCTGCAGCGTGGACAGCGTCATTTTCTGGACCTCCAACGCCTGGATCGTGGCGGCCAGCGCACGCGAGTTCTGGTCCAGCCAGAAGTGCACAGCCTTGAGTTCTTCGATGCGTTTTTCCAGGTCTTCCACATTGAATGTCGGGGCCACCCAGTTGCCCAGGCTGGGCAGTTGCGGCACTGCCTGCTGCACGCCCTGTGCAAGCCCTCCGGTGGCCTGGCGGGCCAGGTTCTGCATGAATTCGAAGCCCGGCACAAATTTGCCGAATCCGCTCTGGTCTGAACTGCTCATGGAGGTCTCCTGCTGGTGTCGGTAGGACTTGAAGAATGCCACAGACATGCACTGCACGGTCGGCTTTTTGGGGGGTTGACCTGTGTCAACCCAACGGTGGGTCCTGCGGTTCATGATGGTGCCCAACAACTTGTACAAGGAGACCCCTCATGAACCCCGCTTCATTGCCCGATTTCGTGGCCCAACTCAACGCCCAGCGCGAGGGCCTGCTGGCCCAGGTAAGACAACAACGCGGCGGCGACATCGGGCGCGCTGATGCAGCAGCCAACGCCCGAGAGGGCACAGAGGGCGACTGGGCCAGCGCCGATGCGCAGCACGATCTGGCGGTTGCGCTGGAAGAGCGTGAACTGGCTGAACTCAACGCCATCGGTGCAGCGCTTCAACGTGTGGCCGACGGAAGCTACGGCACGTGTAGCGACTGCGGCGCCGACATTCCCCCCGCCAGGCTGCATGCAGCACCCACCGCACTGCGGTGCATCGGTTGCCAAAGCCAGGCCGAAACCGCCCACGGCGGGGTGCACGCACCGACGATGTAAAGGACAGACTGATCTGGTGGGCTGGGGTATTCTCGACCGCATGACCTCCAGCTTTTTCCACTTGGCTTTCCATGTGCGCGACTTGGACGTTGCGCGTCGGTTCTACGGCTCGGTGTTGGGTTGCGCCGAGGGCCGCAGCACCGATACTTGGGTGGACTTTGACCTGTTTGGTCACCAACTGTCGCTGCACCTGGGTGAGCCCTTTGCCACCACACTGACAGGCCGGGTGGGCGACCACTGGGTGCCCATGCCGCACTTTGGGCTCGTGCTGGCCCTGCCCGACTGGCAAGCGATGGCCCAACGCCTGCAAAACGCCGAGGTGAACTTTGTGCTGCCGCCACAGGTGCGCTTTGAAGGGCAGCCCGGCGAACAATGGACACTTTTTTTCCTGGACCCGTTCGGCAACCCGATTGAAATCAAGGGGTTCCGCAACTTGGACGGGGTGTTTCAGACCTGAGCCCTGGCACGCATGACCACGGGCACAGACAATCCCCGCCGTTCGCGCGCCATCGTGTGGCTGGCTGCCGGTGTGGTGCTGGTGCACGTCTGGCTGTTGACCCGGTGGTTGGAACCGCCGACGCCAACCGCCTCACCCGCCACCACGGTCACCCTTGCCCCGGCTACAGCCATACCCGCACAGACCACCGTTGCCCCTGCCGCGCAGACTGAAGCGCCCGCCACTGCAACAGCCCCGGCACAAGCAGCTCAGCCTCCGAAAGCAATTGCAACTGCAACTTCGAATGCATCCTCGGCTGTACCCACCCGCGCCGCGGCAAGCAAACAGCCAACTACCCCAGTTTCAGAACCAGAACAGCCGCCAGCGCTTGCCAGTATTGAAAATACCGCTATCGTTGAAACATCTCATTCAACCCAGAACATCGCACAGGCGCAGGCCCCAAGCCAGCCTGAAGACAAGCCCCAGACAGCTGCTCAACCCGTGTCCGCCACGGCACCCGGGCGGCTGCAAATGCCCCCTGCTGCGGAGCTGCAGTACGACGTGCGCGCCACCCGCAAAGGCATGAGCCTGCCGGCCCAAAGCGTGTTGCGCTGGCAACCCGCAGCCGGCAGTTACCAGGCTCGCATGGAGTTCAAAGCCCTGTTTGTCGGGGCACGCAGCCAGACCAGCGTGGGCACGCTCAGCGCCGCAGATGGCCTGATTCCCACCCGCTACGGCGACAAAAACCGCAGCGAGCAAGCCACCCATTTCGACCGCACGCGCCAGCCACCTGTGCTGCGTTTCAGTGCCAACACCCCCGACCAACCCCTGCAGCCGCACACCCAGGACCGCCTGAGCGTGTTGCTGCAACTCGGCGCCATGCTGGCGGGCGAACCTGCCCGCTTTGCCCCCGGCCAAACCGTCACACTGCACACGGCAGGCCCCAAAGACGCAGACCTGTGGCAGTTCCGGGTGGGCAACACCACCGCCCTGAACCTGCCCGCAGGCACGCTCGAGGCGGTGCACCTGGACCGCGCCCCCCTGCACACCTATGACAACCGCGTGGAGGTGTGGCTGGCCCCCAGTTTGGGCTATTTGCCGGTGCGCATTCTGTGGACGCAGGCCAATGGCGATGTGGTCGACCAGCAGCTCGCCCGCCATTCACCCCTGCCGCTGACACCTTGAAAAGCCGGGCAATGCCCCCACCACTGCACAACATCTCCAAATCTCGTCAAGCCGCACACCGGCGCGTCGATAAGATGGATACTGAGCCTGCGTGTGACCCGCGCAGCTTCCCCGCAACGAACACCCAGGATGCAACACCATGAACATGCTCTACGACTCCGAATCGTTCGCCGTGGTCCACATCCACGCCAATGCGCCGCAAGCCGGGGACACAACCCAGGACACCGGACCCCACATGCCAAGGCACGGCTTTGAAATTGTGGACAAACGCTCGGGCAAAGAGGTTTACCTGGACGGCTCATGGGCCGAAATGTTCCAGATGCAGATCAACGCCTGGCAACAGAACACCCCTTCGCAAGAAGAGGTGGAAGACACGCTGGAAGGCTACGCCGGTCTGGCACAGATGCCAGTGGTCGTGCACTGACACGCGCCAGCACCCCGCTACGCCAGCCGACCGAAAGGTCGGCTTTTTTTTGCCCCTGCGGCAAGGGTGCGCAGGCACAAAAAAACCCGGCTCGGGCACAACCACGAACCGGGTGAGGAAACCGCCCGTGACCGGGCAGTCGTTCTGTCTGCGTCAGGCAGCCTTATTTGAAAGGCGTGGGACGTGGGGTGCTGTCCGACGATGGGGGCAGGATGGGCAGGCGGAAGATGGGCTGCTCACCGGTCAGTGTTTTCAGGAACGCCACCACTTGGGCGTTTTCCTGTTTGGTGAAGGTTTTGCCCAGTTGCAGGCGGCCCATCACGTCCACGGCTTGTGCCAGGGTGTCTGAGGCACCGTCGTGGAAGTAGGGGTAGGTCAACTCCACATTGCGCAGGGTTGGCACTTTGAAGTTGAAGCGGTCGATGTCTTTGCCAGACACTGCCGAGCGGCCCTCCACGCCTTCCTTGTTGCCTTTGTAGGCTTCAACTACACCCATTTTCTGGAACGAGTTGCCACCCAGGTTGGGGCCGTTGTGGCAAGCCACGCAGCCACTTTCGTTGAACAGCTTGTAGCCCGCCAGTTCGTCTTTGTTCAGCGCCTCTTTGTGGCCCAGCAGGTACTGGTCAAACTTGGAGTTGGGCGTGACCAGGGTTTTCTCGAACTCGGCAATCGCTTCGGTCACCTGGTCGATATCGGGTTTGTCTTTGCCGAACACCAGCTTGAATTCACGCACATAGGCGGGGATGGATGCCAGCATGTCGATGGCCAGGGTGTGGCTGAAGGCCATTTCACCGGGGTTGGCAATGGGGCCACCGGCTTGGGCTTTCAGGTCAGGGGCGCGGCCGTCCCAGAACTGGGCCAGGTTCAAGCTGGAATTCAACACCGTGGGGGAGTTGATGGGGCCTTGCTGCCACTTGTCGCCAATGGACGTTTTGATGTTGTCCGTACCACCCATGCTCAGGTTGTGGCATGAGTTGCAGGAAATGAAGCCTGATTTGGACAGGCGGGGATCGAAATACAGCTTTTTGCCGAGCTCGACCTTGCCCAAGTCAATGGATTTGGGGGGCGCCACGGGCGCGTACAACTTGTCAAACTCTTGTGCTTGGGCGGCGCCGGCCAACAGGGCGGCCGATGAAACGGCCAACGACACCAAGGAACGGGAAAACACACGGCTTGCAGACATCATGGACTCCTTTTGTGAATGCAAAAGTCTCCAAGGCCTGTGTGGGGGGCAACGCTGCATCTCAGGTGGCCTCAGACGACAGGTGTCATTCTTAAGCGAGGGTTAACCCGAAACATTGACTTGAATCAAACTCCCAGGGGTTTGCAAAAACGCGACGAAGTCGCGCAAAAGACGGGCCTTTGACGCTTGTCAAACCGGCACAGGAAAACTCTCGATAGACGAGGGCTTTAAATTGAGCAGGCCAGTTGGCCTGCTCAGGCCGCTCACTCCTCCAGCATGGCACGCAGCATCCAGGCCGCCTGCTCGTGCACGGTCAGGCGCTGCACCAGCACGTCGGTGGTGGGCTCGTCACTCGCCTCGTCCACCAAAGGCAACAGGCTGCGGGCGGTGCGTGCCACGGCCTCGTGGCCTTCGGCCAGGATGCGAACCATCTCCAGCGCCTTGGGTGGCTTGGCTGGCGCGTCGGGCAGCGAGCTGAGTTCTCCGAACTGTGCATACGAGCCAGGCGCCACATGGCCCAGCGACCGGATGCGCTCGGCGATCGGGTCCACGGCATTCCACAGTTCGGTGTATTGGGTCATGAACATGTTGTGCAGGCTGTTGAACATCGGTCCCGTCACGTTCCAGTGGAAGTTGTGCGTGGTGAGGTACAGCGTGTAGGTGTCTGCCAGCAAGTGGCTCAGGCCCTTGGCGATGGCGGCGCGGTCTTTGTCGCTGATGCCGATGTCCATGCCCCCATGGGCAGCGTGTTTGGCGGCTTTGGCTTTGTTGGATGAAGACATGACAGGCTCCTTGTG
This sequence comes from uncultured bacterium, assembly GCA_903928495.1. Lineage (GTDB taxonomy): Bacteria > Pseudomonadota > Gammaproteobacteria > Burkholderiales > Burkholderiaceae_C > UBA2334. The sequence continues at coordinate 319 of CAIYQZ010000014.1, read as the reverse complement.
GGCGTTACAAATAACCATCATCTTAGACCTTGCCCCTCGCCTGTCACTGTGCGCCAGGCCTCATTCAGCCGCCGTGGTGGCTATGACCGCGATTGAGAAAGACCACCCTGCTGACGGGCGTTGACGCCTAAAGTCAACACACGGTTGCCGACCATGAGGCACCGATCCGATCACCACCCCTAGGGATGGTGTTCAAAACACGGTTGACGCTGGGCACTGAGGCGAGAAATTCCACATGATGAAGAATTCGGTGCGTTTCGGGTCTCAGACAAGGGCATTTCGCCCTTGTAGGGGGTCCCTTGGCAGACTGCAGACGCAC
>CAIYQZ010000013.1 GCA_903928495.1 uncultured bacterium | reverse complement strand
TACAGAAGACACACGGGGCTGGCGGGGTGCAATAGCGTCGGTAAGACACTGAATGCCCATGCTCGCACCGTCAAAGACCTCGGCACCAGCTCCGCATCGGCTGGTTATGGCCGGGTTTTGAATAAATCAGGTCGGACTCAATAACTTCGGAGGGTGTTGCTTGATTGCGGGCAACACCTTCCGATTCAATATGCGTATTCAGAAACGAATTTCTTTTTCAGGGCCACTGAAACGCTTGGCCTTGCGCGATAGACGCATCAGCGCAATGGCCGCAGCAGCTCGCGAAGCCCGTTGTGATCAATGGTTTGCATCAGGGCCAGCAGGCGACCCAGCTCGCCGTTTGGAAAGCCCTCGCGGGCAAACCAGTTCAGGTAGTTGCCGGGCAGGTCGGCCAGCATGCGCCCGGCGTGTTTGCCATAGGGCATGGGCGTATTCACCAGCTTGAGCAGCATCGCCGGGTCCAGCCCGTCGGGGGAATTCATGGCCAGTGCGTTGGTGGGGGGCTTCAAACCACCTTGCGGGGCTCGAACCGCGCGCCGTAGGCGCAATAGCCCGTGCGCGGGCTTTTTTGCTGGGGGTGCTGGCGGCAGGTGTCCGGCCGTTGCTCGTACACGGTGCACCGCCGCGTTTTGCTATCCAGCCAGGTGCAGTCGCCATCGGCCCGGCGGGCCATGGTGAACAGCTCTGCCTTGCTGTTGTAGCGGTCAATCAGCTTGGCTTTTTGCAGCCGCTTGGCGATGCGAGCCGGGACTTCGTTCTCGGCCTCGAAGGCATCGACCAACCCGAGGCGCACCAGATCACGCAGCCGGATTTCCAACGGCATGGTGCAACAGTTGGCCTGGCAGCTGTCGCACATGCCGGGGCGGTAGCGGGTCCAGGTTTCAACCCGGTCAACGTCGACGATTTGGATGGATGAGCGCATGGGGCATTGTCTCCTGCCGGTTGGTGTGCCGCGCGGCACCCGACCACCCGCCGCCAGCGGTTCCAATAGGCGCATGACTCACAACCCCCTTGTGATTGCCTTCACCGGCATGGTGTCGCTGGCCGTGGCCATGGGCATTGGCCGGTTCGCGTTCACCCCCCTGTTGCCCATGATGCTGCACGACGGCGTCATTGCCCTGCCCCAGGCCAGCTGGCTGGCCACAGCCAACTACATCGGCTACTGGTTGGGGGCCATTGCCTGCGCGTTTCAGCCCTGGGTCTGGGCACGTTGGGTGGGCAAGGGCTTGGCCATGACCTCGGCCATTCGCCTGGGGCTGGCCGCTACCGTGGTGCTCACCCTTGCCATGGCATTGCCCTGGCCGAGCGGGTGGCCCTGGTTGCGCTTTTTGGCCGGGGTGGCCAGCGCGCTGGTGTTTGTGTACACATCGGGCTGGTGCCTGGCGCGGCTGGCTGCTTTGGGGGCTCCCCGGCTGGCTGGGCTGATTTTTGTGGGGCCTGGCATGGGCATTGCCCTCAGCGGGCTGTCCGCCACCGCGCTGGTGGCCGGGCACCAGTCTGCGGCCACAGGTTGGGCTATTTTTGGTGGTGTGGCGCTGTTGCTCACGCTGGCGGCGTGGCCGCGACTGCAGGGCGGCACATCGACCACTCCCGCCGCCCAGGCGGCGCCCGAACCCGTGCGCTGGCGGGCCATGGCCTTGTTGGTGGTGGCCTATGGGCTGGCAGGGTTTGGCTACATCATCACCGCCACCTTCTTGCCGGTGATCGCGCGGCAGGTGTTGCCCGGTTCCATTTGGCTCGACCTGTTCTGGCCCATCTTTGGCTTGGCCGTGGCCACAGGCTCGTTGCTGACCCTGCGTGTGCCCCCGCAATGGGACCGCCGCCACCTGCTGATGGCCAGCTACGTGATGCAGGCTGCCGGGGTCATGGTGGGGCTGTGGTGGCCCACGCTGGCGGGGTTTGCGTTGGGCAGCTTGCTGCTGGGCTTGCCTTTCACGGCCATCACCCTGTTTGCCATGCAGGAGGTGCGGCGCGTGCGGCCTGCCGATGCGTCGGTGTTCATCGGGCTGCTCACCGCCGCTTATGGCCTGGGCCAGATTGCAGGGCCTGCGCTGGTGGCGTGGCTGCTGGCGCGCAGCGCCACCCCGCAAGCGGGGTTCGATGCGTCGTTGCAAGTGGCTGCCGCTGCGTTGCTGGCGGGTGTGGCCCTGTATGCCGTGCTGGTCAGGGCGCAGCCCATGCCACGACAGGCCTGAATGAGGGCAGCTTGACCAGTCTTGGTCAGCGGTTTTCCAGCCGCGCCCAATCCAGCAGCCCGGCCTCGCGCGGTGCCCACTGGCGGTAGGCGGCCATCAGCGCATCACTGGCAGGCCAGAAGCTTGGACTGGAGCGGCGAATGGCAAAGCGGTCCGCCAGGGCGCGGTACTCAGCTTCTGACTTCAGTGTGGCGATGGCGTTCACCAACTCCGGCAACTGTGCCGGGCTGGCGTGCAGCAAGGCATTGGGGTAGGCGCCGATGAAGCCGGGTGCCACGGTCAGCGTGTGCTCGTCCGGGGCGATCATGGCGCTTTCCCGGAACAGGGTGCTCACGTTCAGGTGGCCGGTGTTGCGCAACAGGCTCACATAGCGCGCGCCGGTGCCGCCATCGGGCTTGGGCGCGGTGTCGATGCGCAGCATGGTGGCTTCCGGCAGCCATTGCAGGGCCGGGCCTTTCAGCGCAGCCAGTTGCAGCAGGGCTTTGCGCGCCGTTTCGTCGGGCTCGGTGGCGGGTGTGATGTGGTGCCGGTGGTTCAGCACAGGGCTCAAGCGCCGGTGCAGCAAGGCGTACAGGTGTTGCTGCGGGTCAGCACCGGTTGGGTAGGCGATGCCGGTTTCGGCATCGAAGCGGTATCGCCCACCGATCACCCGGCCTTTGACCTCGTCGCTCACCCCCCGGTACCAGGCATCGCGCAGCGGCAGGCGAGCCGATGCTGGCAACAGCATGAGGAAGTGCGATTCACCTTCCATGCGCAAGAAGTCCATAGCCAGCCGCGTTTGCAACTGGTGCGCCGTGTTGCCATACACGTCAAAACCCGCAGCCAGCAGGTAAAAAATGCGCTCCAGCAGCGGGTAGCCAATCACCCAGGCGGTTTTGGGTGGGTCACCGATCAGGCCTTTTTCCACGGTGGCGCTGTCAAAGTGGCGGAAGATGGTCAGCGCCGCATTGGGGTTGTGGCCGTCGCCGTCCCACACAAAGCTCAGGTCGATGGGGCGCTTCCCCGGGCCAAACACGCGTTCCATGTGCCGTGTCTTCGCGGCGAGCAACTGGTCCTCGGCAGCGGCCATCGCACGCCAGGCCAGCAGGCTGGCGTTGCTGCCTTCTGCGGCTGGCATGCGCAACACATCCGCTTCTCGTGCCACCAGTTGCGCTGCGTGGTCGTTGGCGCCCACCTCGGGGTCGACAAAGAACACCCAGAAGCGGTCGTTGATCACGTCCAGCGCAGTCTGCCCCCTGCACACCGGCCCCTTGATGAAGTTGCTGACGAAGTAACCCGCGTCGTCCAGCAAAAAGCGGTAGCGGCTGTCCAGCGGCAGCGCCGCAAAAGCCCGGAACGGGTTGGAAGCCGTTTCGGCGTCGTATCCCGGCAGGTTGTTCACCTGATACGGGGTTTGCCAGAACCATTGCCGCCACCGTGCCATGCGGGCCGCGCTCAGCGCATAGGGCATGTGGGTTTTGGCCAGCACGGTTTCGTGGTCTGGCACCAGGCGGTAGTAGGGCCGCCGCACACCGGGGTCGTCAAATGGACGGCGGGTGGCAATGACCGCCGCGGGCTGGCCGGATGGTGTGCTGCTGCGCACCAGCTTGAACACGTGGCGTTGCGCATCGCCCTCGAACACCAGGCTGCCCAAGTACAGGTGTTCGTACAGGTAGCGCGCCACGAGGCGATCTTTGGGTGTGCTGCCGTTGAGCAATTGCTCCCACTCGGCCATCTGTTTTGCAATGTGCACGGGCAGGGCGGGAACAGGGTCGTCGGGCGCTCCGGCCTGCAGCCAACGGCGAACGGTGTCCAGCTCGGCCTGTGTCAGCCCCGGCAGGCCGTAGGGCATGCCCGCCTGTGCGTGCTGCGAGGCAAACGCGTCGTACTCGGCCAGGCTGGGGCAACTGTTGGTGCGGTCCAGCGCCAGGTCGAAGTCTGCTGCGGGCAGAACAGGGGTGGCTGGCAAAGGGTTGGCTTGTTTCAGGGCCAGGCTGCGCCACAGCAGGCTGGCATCCAGTTGGTGGTCAGGCGTGGTGCTGCGTTCGTTCAGCACCGGGTCAAAGCCCAGGCCACGCCATTGCGATGCCCGCTGCGCGTCCAGCCCCAGCCGGGTCAGTGGCGCTGCGTTCAAACGCAATTCGCCGTACACGCTGGCCTTGGTCAGCCCACGCGCGATGCCCTCCCAGCTGCCGAGCTTCAACTGGCACGGTGCGTCGTGGCAGCCATGGCACACCACACAGCGGTTGTCGAAAATGGGCTTGATGTGCTGCTGGTAGCTGGGCACACCCGCCTGCGCGGTACGAGGCTGGTCAAACCGGGTGTGCTCGGCGGGGCCGTAACGGGCATCGAGCACATCGGACACCAGCGTGGCACAACCGGCGAGCAGCACGGTCAACAGGGCAAATGAGGGCAGGCGCATGGGGTGGCAACAAGGCTTGTTGATGACATGCTAAACCGCTCCAGTCCGGAGAGAATGCAAGGCACTTACCGGCAGCACCCATGACCACATCTCAAGTCTCACCTGCGTCACAACAAACCCCCACCCCGCTCCACATCGACTTTGTGTCCGACGTTGCCTGCCCCTGGTGCGCCGTTGGCCTGTGGGCTCTGGAGCGCGCATTGGGGCAATTGCAAGGCCAGGTCACCGCCACCATCCACCCCCAGCCCTTCGAACTGAACCCCCGCATGGGCCCCGAGGGGGAAGACATCACCGAACACCTGGGCCGCAAGTACGGCAGCTCACCCGAGCAGCAGGCGCAGATCCGCGAGACCATCCGCCAGCGTGGCGCACAGGAGGGCTTTGTGTTCAGGGCCGAAGGGCGTGGGCGCATCTGGAACACGTTTGACGCCCACCGCCTGTTGCACTGGGCCAGCGTGGAAGGCGCGCCAGGCGACGCATTGGCGCTGAAAAAAGCCCTGCTCACGTCGTACCAGGGCCGTGCAGAGAACCCGTCCGATCCCGCCGTATTGCTGGCTATAGTGGAGGCGTTTGGGTCTGTCGCCCTGCCTGTGGAACGCGCCCGCGCCGTGTTGACCTCGGGTGAATTTGCGCAAGACGTGCGCGAGCAGCAGGCCCATTTTCAGGGGCTGGGCATCGGTTCGGTGCCCGCCGTCATCGTCAACCACCGGCACCTGATTTCCGGTGGCCAACCGGCCGAGGTGTTTGCCCAGGCCTTGCAACAGATTGCCAAGGAGGCAACATGACATCACATGCTTTTGATGGTTCCCGTCGTCACCTGCTGGCGGCTGTCGGCTGCACCACGCTGCTGGTCGCTTGCGGTGGCGGCTCCGATGATGCGGTGGTGGTGCCGGCGGTGGCCCCCACCCTGACCATCTCGTCCAGCGCGGGCGCGCTGGCCGGGGCGGTGTTCACCGTGCGGTTCGAGTTCAGCGCGTCGGTGGCGGCGTTCCCTACCGGCTCTCTGGCTTTTGCTTTGCAGGGCGGCAGGCAGGTGGCGGGCAGCTTCAAGTCGCTCAGCGCCACCGTGTTCACCGTTGAAATAGAGCCCAACACCCAGAGCTCGGGCAACGTGCTGCTCACGGTGCCCGCCGGCGCGTTTGCCGACGCCACCGGCAAGGCCAGCAACACCGTGCCCTACAGCTTCGCCCAGGCCTACAACACCGTGTTGCCAGACACCGAGCCCCGGGTGGAGATCAAGTCAGCCCTGTCGGGAGACGCCACCGGGCCTTTCACCCTGAACATCTCCTTCAACCTGGACGTGGGCGACAGTTTTGCCCTGGCCGATCTCAAGGTGACCGGGGCCACCGCATCTGCCCTGACCAAGGTGTCTGGCACCGCCTACACCGTGTTGCTGACCCCACTCACGGGCACTGGCCTGGCCATTGTCGAATTGCTGCAGGGCTCGGTCACGGCCGTGTCGTCGGGCGTTGTCAACGGCCGCAGTTGGGCGTTCGGCTTCTGGTACCGAACCTGATCGTTCACAAGGTCTCTTGTGCCCGCGCATCATGGCGGGCATGAAACACGTCACCGTTTATTTGCAGTTGGCCGTGGCCCTGCTTGCAACAGCCACGACAGCCCACGCCGGCAACCTGTGTGCGGGCTTGGCTAGCTACCGGGTCAGCCCGCTGATTGGCGGCAGTGCCATGGACCTGTGCAAACTCCCGGCGCGCGCGCTGCTGGTGGTCAACACGGCCAGCGAATGCGGATTTACGCCCCAATACGGCAGCCTGGAAAAACTGCACCAGCGCTACAAGGCGCGTGGCCTGCAGGTGGTGGGCATACCTGCCAACGACTTTGGCGGGCAAGAACCCCGCAAGAACGCAGACATCGGTGCGTTTTGCGAGGTCAACTTCGGCGTGACGTTTACGGTGGCCGAAAAGCTCACGGTGCCCATCAAAACCGACCCACTCTTTGCGCGGCTGATCGCGGCCACCCACGACGCGCCGAGCTGGAACTTCCACAAATACCTGATCACGCCCGACGGCAAGGTGAGCAGTTTCCCTTCCATGTTGGACCCTCTCAATCCACGCTTTGTGCAGGCGGTGGAGGGTGCGCTCATGGGGGTGAAGTAACCCGGCCCACGCAATATCAGTTGTTGCGGCTCCAAGGTGGCCGCACCACATGGCCGCGCTTGATGGCCATGCGCAGCAGCAGCACCCCTGTGGTGGTGCACAGCACACACGCGATGACCGAGGCCTCCAGGCCAAAGCTGCCGCCAGTCAGCAGGTCGGGGCCCTGGATGGTGGCCTTGATCAGGCCCGGAGCGCTGTCACTGCCTGACACCACGCCCGAAAAAACACCCGACTGCGTGAAGTTCCACGCCATGTGAAACCCCATGGCCAGCCACAGACGGCGCGTCACCATGTAGGCAGCGGCCAGCAGCAAGCCCGCTTCGACGCTGATGAACAGCGCACCCGTCAACGTGCTGGCAGGGTTGGCCAGATGCACCAGCCCAAACATCAGCGACGACACCACCACCGACACCCAACTGCCCAGCCACTCCTCGACGATGCGAAACAGCGCACCCCGAAACACCAGCTCCTCAATGACGCCAGAGCCCAGCGCCATGGCCACGACGGGCAGCATGAAGCTCACGGGGTTGAAACCGTCAACGCGGTAAACGCCCAGCATCATCAGGACCAGCACACACAGGGTGTACAGGCTGACGCCCCCCAACAGCCCCACACCGAGTTCACGGCCCATGCCGGGCAGCGACAGCTCGGTGACGGCTCGCTGCTCGATCAGGCGCACAAAGGCCATGTAGACCGCCAGGCTCAGCGCCGACATGGCACCCACCGCCGCGAGATTCAGCAGCGGCTGGGCGGCGTACTTGGCGCTGAAGCCGTTTTTCACCCCCATCAGGACGAAAAGCACGCCGCCCAACAGCACCAGACGGGTCAGCGGGAACTGCAGGACGCGCAGCAGCACGGGCGTTTTGGGTTCAGCTGCCTGTGTCATGGCCGAATGCAATGTCGGTTACCAGATGCGCGCCCGCTTCTCAGGCGCCAGCCACATCGGATCGCCCGGCCTGGTGCCAAACGCCTTGTGGAACGCATCCAGGTTGCGCAGCGGCCCAAAGCTGCGCAAAAAGTCCAGCGCATGGAAGTCGGTGGCCGCCAGCAGGCGGATGCGTTCGGTGCGGGCCTTGTAGGTCCACAGCTGCGCCCAGGCCACAAAACAACGCTGGTCTGTGGTCAGTCCGTCCACTTTGGGCAGCTGCTTGCCCTTGAGCGCCCGGTTCAGCGCGGCGTGCGCCAGGGTGATGCCGCCCAGGTCGGCGGTGTTCTCGGTCAGCGTCAGTTCCCCGCTTTGCACCAGACCCGGCAGCACCGTGAAGCCGTTGTACTGGTCTACCAGCAACTGGGTGCGCTGCTGGAATTCGCTGCTGGCCGCAGGCGTCCACCAGTTGCGCACGTTGCCAATGGCGTCGTAGCGGCTGCCATTGCTGTCAAAGCCGTGGGTCAGCTCGTGGCCAATGACCGCGCCGATGGTGCAGTAGTTCACAGCCATGTCTGCGCCCGGCGTGTAGAAAGGCGGCTGGACGATGGCGGCCGTGATGTCGATGCCGTTGTACGAGGGGTTGTACGCCGCGTTCACCGCGATGGGGGTGGTGTATTTCGGGGAGTTGAACCGCTCCACTTTCGCGGGCAGTGGCAGCTTGTCCAGCTCGCGCTTCAGGGTGAAGGCGGCAATGCGCTGGTTGTTGCCCAGATGGTCGTCGGCGCGGATGTCGATGCTGCTGAAGTCGATCCAGTTCTTGGGGTAGCCCACCTGGATGTCCACCCGCGACAGCTTCTCCAGTGCGGCCTTGCGGGTGGGCTCGTCCAGCCAGGGGTTGGCACGCAGGCGCGTTTCAAACTCCTGGCGGATGTGACCGACCATCGCGGTGACCTCGCGGCGGGTGGAATCGGGGAAGTAGGTTTTCACATAGAGCTGCGACAGCGGGTGGTACAGCTGCATGGCAATGGCGTCCACCGTCTGTTCTTCGCGCGGCTCCGAGCGCACCAGCTGGTCACGCTGGCGCTGGTATTCGTCAGCCATGCCGTACCACGGCTGGCCCAAGAAGCTTGCATTGGCCGACAGCACGAACCAGCGCAGCAGGGTTTGCACGTCTTCGCGCGGGCGGGTGGCCAGCACATGGTTGAGTGCCTTCAGGCCTTCCAGGTCCATCACCTGCAGGCGTGTGGATGGATCCACGCCCAGCTGCTTCAGCATCTCGCCCAGGTCGAGTGCCGGAATGACGGCCTGCGCCTCGCTCAGCGACAGGATGTTGTACGTGCGTGCCGGGTCACGACCCTGCAGCGGCGTGAGGCGGGGCGCCATCAGCTCGGTTTCCATGGCGAGGATGTTGGCGGCACGCTTTGCGGCCAGTGCTTCGTCGTCGCCCGCATGGCGCAGCATGCGGGTGACGTAGCCCACGTACAGGTCTCGGATGCGCTGGGCCGCCGCGTCGGTGTACTGGTTTTGCTCCAGCTGCGGCCCGCCTGGCAACAACACCAGCACCATGCGGGTGTTGTCTTTGGCATCGGAGATGGGCCAGGCCATCAGCAACGGCGAGCCCCCGGCCTTCTTCAGTTGTTCGGCCGAGAAGCGGGCCAGCTCTGCCGGGCTGGCAGCAGCCACGGCCTGTGCCAGGTCGGCCTTCAGGGGCTCCAGACCCAGCTGGTCTTGCCTGGCCGTGTTCATGGCGGCACGGTAGTAGTCGCCCACCTGCTGCTCGGGGCTGCCCTTGGCAAACCCGCCTTGGCCCGCCCGCAGCGTGATGCTGAGCAACTGGTGCTTCAGCGCCGTCTTGAGCAGGGAGAAACCGCCAACATCGGACTCCGAGTCGGGAATGGTCAGGCTGTTGAGCCAGTTGCCGGTGGCGTAGGTGTAAAAGTCTTGGCGCGGGCTGACAGACTTGTCCATGTGGCTGGGGGAATAACCCAGCGGACCGATGGGCAACACCGATGTGGCCCGGGTGGGCCGCGCCACCAGCGGTGACAGGCTGCTGCTGTTGTTACTGCTGACATCGGCGGCAGGCGCCAGCAGCGGTGCACTGACCAACAGCGCGGTCAGGGTTTTGAGTGGAGACATCATGGATTCACTCCCAATTCAATATCTATAAAGCCATGACCATCAAGCGGTAGAGCCCTATTTGTTGCCACAAACGGTCATTCCGCCGCGATGGGTCCCCGGGTCTGTGCGTCCGAGTCATACCAGGTGTCTTCGCCCTTCAGGCGGCGGTCGCCCTGGATGGTGTAGGTGATGAACTTGTCTTTGAACACCAGTGCACCGTCGCTGCGCTTGGCCTTGACCGGTTTGCCGTTGACCCACACCTTTTCTTTGGCGTCGATGCGAATCTTGGCCACGGTGGCGCCTCCGGTGCCGGTGGCAATCCAGTTGCCGGTGTAGGGCGAACCACCCGAAGCGCTGGTGCCGGACTTGGGCGGCGTTTTGGCGGGGGTGGGTTCCGGCGCTGCCTTTGCGCCCGCTTGGGCTGACGCAGCGGCTTTGGCGTTTTCGGCCTTGGTCTTGTTGATGTCGCAGCCTTGCAGCTCGGTCATTTGCGTGCAGCCGGAGCGTTCGAGCTTTTTGGCGTATTCGGCGTTGATGGCGTGTGATGCGGTGGCCAGCATCAGAAGCATGGCCGGCGCAAAACGGAACAGGGTGTGCATAGACGCGTGCTTTCAGTTGGGGTGGCTGGCATGCCCTCGCTCGGGTCAGCCGGGTTGTCTTTCGAAGGTGTGGAGCTGGCTTTTGAGCAGGTAGTGCACACCATAAAACAGGCCGCCGCTGCCCTCTGGCATTGAGGTAACCCCTGCCATACGGACGATCACGTGGTTGGGCCCTTCTTCTATCAGTTGGGCATTCCTGGCGATGACCAGGCTGGGCGACAACATACCGCTGGACTTGCTGCTGACGAGGTTCAGGCTGCCGACGGTCACGCGCCCCACGCTGGCGGCCAGTTCGCCGCGGGCGGCTTTGTCAAACAGGTTGGCCATCTGCTCGGCGGCGGCATCAATGGCTTGCTGCAATGCCCCGTTGCTGTGGGCCTGTTGCAGTTCGGTCACCGTCAGCGCCAGGGGCAGATGCACCATGTATCGGCCGGTTTGCTCGCGGTCTTTGAACTCAGCCACGAAAGCCATGCGGTAGCGGTCGTCTGCACCTTCCTGAAGAAAGCAGAACACGCTGGTGGCCAGCCCCTGGCCCTGCACGGCCAGCCTGTTGCGCTGCTGCAGTTGCCGCTGCATCGCAGCTTGCGGCGAAACACCGGCAAGAGAACTGCCGAACTGCTGTGATTGGCCTTGATGAACCTGGCCCATCACACCGTCCACGACAAACGGCAGAGGGATCAGCATGTTCACCGCTGCCTGCGCTGACGACACCGATGGCAGCCACACCCATTGGCGACCGTCCAGCACCACGGCCCCCTCGGGCAGTGTTTCTGCGGCTGCCTGTGGCACCAGCCGAATGCCGGCTTGCCACTCGGCGGCAGCCAGCGGCTTGGGCGCAGGGGGTGTGTAGCAACCCGCCATCGACAGAGTGGCGGCCAAAACCGCCACCGAACACAACAGTTTCATGCTCAAGCTCCCTGCTCAAACCGTGCTGGCACCATGCCCACTCAGTGTCTTTGCCTGGCGCGTGTGCGATAAGTCCACACGGCGACCACCAGCGAGATGGTCAGCACAGCAGTGCCCATGAGGCTGGCTTCCACCCCGAAGTTGCCGCCTGTGATGGCAACGTTCGAACCCTGCGCGGGCCCGAAATTCAAGAGAGACGTGCCCTCTGTGTTGCCGCTGACGGGCAGGCCAAACACGTTGCCCTGGAAGAAATTCCACCCGGCGTGGATGCCACAGATGCGCCACAGGTTGCCATCGGCCAGCGCCACAAAACAGGCAAACAGGGCATACAGCACGATGTTGATGAATGGAATGGGGTCAAAGTCCCGGTGCATGGCGCTGAACAGCACCGACGTGCCCACGATGGCGGCCAGGCCCGGCATCTGCAAGCCGCCCGTTTGCAGCATGTAGCCGCGCAACACCAGTTCTTCGGTCGAGCCCTGCAAGATGAACACAGCAAACAGCGGAATCAGCCACAGCACCGCATCCATGCCAAGCCGCGCGTGCGCAGAGGCACCCAGCTCGTACTGCCCCATGGCCCACGGCACCACCACGCCCACGGTCATCATGGCTGCACCAATCGCCAGGCCGCCTGCCAGCTTGCCCACCGGGTTGGTCCCCCTCAGGCCTATGGACGAAAAAGCCCGCCCCTCTTTCAGCCGCAGCCACAGGGCCAGCAGCAACACGATCATTCCGAACCCGGTGATGTCGATGAACTGGTAAATGGGGTTGGCTTTGTCTGGGTTGCCCAGGATGGCTTGCCCCAAGAGGTCTCCGGAAATCAGACCGCCAAAGATGATGGCAATGCCCACAGGCCACGCCAGCCACCACGGTGTGGGGCGCTTCGCTTCGCGGGCCATGGCGACCAGCGGGGATGTTTTGATGTCCATTTGGCGAACCTCAGCAATGTGCCTGAGTGAAAGGTTATCACTGTGCCGCGGCTACCCAACCAGGCAGTTGTTCGCGCACGATGCGCAGGGCTGGTGCCTCCTGTCGCCTGCTCAAGGTGACCAGCCCAAAGCGCGCGGTGGCGTTCAGGGCTGGCACCACATTCAGCGGTACCAAGTCGGCCGCCACGGCCAAAACGGTTAGCACCACGGCGTCGCTGCGGCGGGCCACGTCCACGATGCTCAGGGTTTCGTCGCAGCGCAGGGTCACCAGGTCGTCGGGGTTGGCCTGGGGGCCGTAGCGGGCCATCAGGATGCGAGCCACCTCGTCGCTCAACGGGGTGGAGGCAATGGGGTGTTCCATCAGTTCTGCCAGCGTCACGGCACGCCCGGTGTGCGCCAGCGGGTGGTCAGGGCGGGCCAGAAACCCGGCTTCCAGCTCAAAGGCGAGTGTTACCTCCAGGTCTGACGACGGGCGCATGGAGCGCGTGTCCACGATGGCCGCGTCCAGCTTTTGCTCGCGCAGCTCGTGCAACAGCACGCCGGTATTGCCCCGAGAAATCTCAAGGTGCAGCCGGGGGTGGTGTTGTGCCATGTGCTGCATGAGCGGGACAGACAGCAAGGCCCCTGGCGCCGAGCTGAGGCCCACGCGCAACTGGCCGCTCAAGCCCGCATGCATTTCTTTGCCTGTTTGCTTCAGCGCGTCTGCATCGCTCACCAGCCGTTGGGCCCGTTGCAAAACCTCTGTGCCCAGCGGGCTCAGGGTGATGCGCCGGCCCAGCCGGTTGAACAGTGCGCCGCCCAGCTCGTCTTCCAGGCCCTGAATGCTGCGGGTGAGGGCGGGCTGTGTCAGAAACAAGGCCTTGGACGCCTGCACATACGACCCACATGCCGCCAGCACCACGAAGTGCCGCAACTGCACCAGCGTCATATAAACCTCCATTCAAATGCATGGGTTATTGATTTTCAATGCATTGGACTTTAAAGCACACCCTTCCTAACATGCAGCAAAGTTCATGTCAGGAGCCCCCGTGGAACGCCTCACCCCCGCCGCCGTTGAAGAATTCACCCGCCTCCGGCGCGACATCCACCGCCACCCCGAGCTGGCGTTTGACGAGCACCGCACCAGTTCACTGGTGGCCGCTCAGTTGGCCTCGTGGGGCTATGCCGTCACCACCGGCCTGGGCGGCACAGGTGTGGTGGGCCAGTTGCGCCGGGGCACCTCCACGCAGTCCATTGGCCTGCGCGCCGACATGGACGCGCTGCCCATCACCGAAGCCACCGGTGCCGACTGGAGCAGCTGCCATCACGGCGTGATGCACGCCTGCGGCCACGACGGCCACACCGCCATGCTGCTGGCCGCCGCACAGCACCTGGCCCAGCACGGCACCTTTGACGGCACGCTGAACCTGATTTTTCAGCCCGCCGAAGAAGGCGGTGGCGGCGCACTGAAGATGATGGAAGACGGCCTGTTTGACCGCTTCCCGTGCGACGCCATTTTTGCCATGCACAACATGCCGGGCATGGCGCAGGGGGAGCTGGTGTTTCGCAGCGGGCCCACCATGGCGTCGTCTGACTACGCCACTGTCACGCTGCACGGTGTGGGCGGGCACGGCGCCATGCCGCACAAGGCCACCGACGTGGTGGTGGCCGCCGCTTCGCTGGTGATGGCGCTGCAAACCGTGGTGTCGCGCAGCGTGGACCCCATGCAGCCCGCCGTGGTCACGGTGGGGGCCATCCACGCGGGCCAGGCCAACAACGTGATACCGGCCACTGCCCGGCTTGAAATCAGCGTGCGTGCGCTGGACCCCCAGGTGCGGCAGGACATGGAGCGGCGCATCAAAGCGCTCATTGCCCTGCAGGCCGAGAGCTTTGGCGTGCGCGCCGACATTGATTGGCGCCCCGGCTACGCCGTGCTGGTGAACGACGCGACCCAAACCGCCCGCGCGCTGGCCGTGGCGCAGCGGCACTTTCCGGCTGGCCAGATCAACCCCAGCGGCCCCATGCTGACCGGCAGCGAAGACTTTGCTTTCATGCTGGAGCGCGTGCCCGGCAGCTACCTGTTCATCGGCAACGGGGCGGGCGAGCAAATGGGCGCGTGCATGGTGCACAACCCCGGCTACGACTTCAACGACCACAACATTCCCACTGGCGCCGCGTACTGGATTGCGCTCGTGCAAGACCTGCTTTCCCCCACCCATTGACTTCACCCACCCCCACCCGAGGAGACAACCCCATGAAAACACCCATCCAAACACTCATCACCGCAGCGGCCATTGCGCTGTCTGCAGTCACCGGCGCGGCCCACGCGCAAACATACCCCGCCAAGCCGGTGTCGCTGGTGGTGCCCTACCCGGCGGGGGGCCTGTCTGACGTGATTGCCCGCTCGGTCAACACCACGCTGGGCAAACACCTGGGCCAGCCCGTGATGGTGGAAAACCTGGGTGGCGCCAGTGGCTCCATTGCCGCGCAAAAAGTGCTCAACAACCCCGGCGACGGCTACCAGGTGTTTCAGGGCTCACCCAACGAGCTGATATTGGCGCCCCTGGCGATTGCCAGCATCAAGTTCAAGAGCGAAGACTTCCGCCTGATCCAGATGATTGCCACGGCACAAATTGCCTTCCTGGCCCGCAAAGATTTGGCCGTGAACAACGTGGACGAGTTTTTGGACCTGGCCCGCAAAGCAGCCAAGGACGGCCGCCCGCTGACCTATGCCAGCGTGGGCCCCGGCTCCTTCTACCACCTGCTGGGTGAACAACTGTCCAAGGTTTCGGGCATTCCCATGATCCATGTGCCCTACAAAGGCGCGGCACCGGCCGAGCTGGACCTGATGGCTGGCAACGTTGACATCTTCCTGGCGCCCTACGGCAAGAAATACGACGAAATGCACAAAAAAGGAACCATCAAGGTGCTGGCCATGCTCAACAGCGAGCGGCTGGAAAGCACCAAGGCCTACCCCGCCATCAGCGAAAGCAAGCAACTCAAAGACTTCACGTTCAACATCTGGACAGGCTATTTCGTGAAGAAAGACACCCCCGAAGCCGTGGTGACGGTGCTGCACAAAGCCATTTCTGAATCGCTGGGCGACGCAGCTGTTCGCCAGACCCTGGAAGCCAACAGCCAGTTGCTGCCCAAGCCCCAGACCCTGGCTGCCGCCGACAAGGCGTATGCCGATGGCACCAGCCAATTCCGCGGCATCGCCAAGGCCATCAACCTGCAGCCACAATAAACGCCTTCTCCCACACCCGATCGGGAGAGACTGGCCGCCACCACCACAAGGTGGCAGGCCAGCGCCGAAGGAGCAACCGCCCCGGAAACTCTCAGGCAAAAGGACCGGTCGGTGTTTTTCACACTCTGAAGAGTGGCCAGGCTTCGTCACCTGGCCCACCGCAGGAGCAAGCCAGCGCCCCGCTGCAACAGGGGTTGGTGAATCTCTCAGGTCACAAACAGAGGGGGTCTTGGCCCGCACGCCGTGTGCGGGGCATGCCCCTTTGTTTGACGGCTTTGAAAGACTCACACATGGCACAGCAACACCTCATCGTCATTGGCGGCGGCATCACCGGCGTCACCAGCGCCTATGCACTGGCGCGTCAGGGCCACCGCGTCACCCTGATCGAAAAGCACCGCTACGCGGGCATGGAAACCAGCCATGCCAACGGCGGGCAGTTGTCGGCCTCTAATGCGGAGGTGTGGACGCACCCGTCCACCCTGCTCAAGGGCCTGAAGTGGATGTTCAAGCCCGATGCCCCGCTGCTGGTCAACCCCGCACCCACCTGGCACAAGCTGAGCTGGTTTGCCGAGTTCGTGGCCTCCATTCCCAAATACCGCCACAACACCGTGGCCACCGCCCGCCTGGCCATTGCCGCACGCGAGCACCTGTTTGGCTGGGCCAAGACGGAAGGCATCGACTTTGACTTGAAGCAGCAAGGCATCCTGCACATTTACCGCGACAAGGCCGGTTATGACCACGCGGGCAAAGTGTCCCAACTGTTGGCTGAAGGCGGCCTGCCGCGCCGCGCCGTCACGCCCGATGAAATGCGCGCCATCGAGCCCACCCTGCAAGGCCACTACTTTGGCGGCTACTACACCGAGAGCGACAGCACCGGCGACATCCACAAATACACCCATGGCCTGAGCCTGGCTTGCGAACGCCTGGGTGTGAAGCTGCTGACCGGCCACGAAGTGGCACGCGTGGCCAGCACCGGAAGCACCGCTGCGGTCACGCTGACCAACGGCGAAACCGTGACCGGCAACGCCGTGGTGGTGTGCGCCGGTGTGCACAGCCGTGCGCTGGGCGCGCAGCTGGGCGACCGCCTGAACGTGTACCCGGTGAAGGGCTATTCCATCACCGTGATGCTGAACGACGCCCAAAGCCAGGCCGCCGCCCCCAACGTCAGCCTGCTGGACGACGAAACCAAGCTCGTCACCAGCCGCCTGGGGCCAGACCGCTTCCGCGTGGCGGGCACCGCAGAGTTCAACGGCATCAACCACGACATCCGCGCCGACCGCATTCGCCCGTTGGTGAACTGGGTGAACCAGTGCTTCCCTGGCGTGAGCACGCGCCGCGTGGAGCCCTGGGCAGGCCTGCGCCCCATGATGCCCGACATGCTGCCCCGCGTAGGCCCCGGCCGCTTGCCCAACGTGTTCTACAACACTGGCCACGGCCACCTGGGCTGGACGTTGTCGGCCATCACCGCGCACCAGTTGGCCGGGCATGTGGAGCACTGGGCGCGGCAGCAATCCCCCGTGCCGGCCACTTTGCGGTCGGTGCAGGTGGCGGGGGTTTAGGCCAAGATTTCAGCCATCATCCGGCGCATGAACACCACCGCCCACATCACCCGACACCTTCGAATCACCGGCCGCGTGCAAGGCGTGGGCTACCGGTGGAACATGGCACGCCGGGCCCGTGCGCTGGGCCTGAGCGGCTGGGTGCGCAACCGTCACGACGGCAGTGTGGAAGCCCAGGCCAGCGGCCCGCAGGACGCCGTGCAGGCGCTGGTGGACTGGGCACACCACGGGCCGGAGCTGGCGCGGGTGGATGGGGTGGTGGTCAGCACCGTTGAGGCTGCTGAACCCTGCCAGGGGTTCGAGCAGTCAGAGACGGCTTGAATCACACTTAATTGATAGCAGTGAATGACGCCAATCAAGCGCTGAAGCGAAGTTTTGATTGAAAATCAGCGCCCAACCCTCAGCCTCTTCAAGTCACTCCCATGAACACTGCGAGCGAGCGGCTGACGGCCAGCATTTGCTCGGCAGTCAGCCGGCCAAACGGTGGACCTAGCCTGTCGCGCGCCACAGACTGCGCCTTGTCCACCATCACCTCAGACGGCTTGTGCAGTCCATTGCCGGGGCTGGGCTCAATTCGAATGCGGAACAATGGCGCGTCGCGTAACTCGCTGGTGACCGGCAAAATCGTGACGGAAGGATGCTCATCAAACAGGTCCGACTGAACCACCAAAGCAGGCCTGGGCTTGCCGTAGTCGCCTTGCAGCGCAATGGTGACAAGGTCACCGCGCTTCATTTCCATCCCTCGGTGTCGGCCACCGTTTCCAGCCACTGCAGGGCGTCGGTTTCATTGGCATCGTTGGCCACCAGGCGGGATTGCCGCCGGCATTCCAATGCAAACCCTTCTTGCCGAGTGTCGGGCACCCAGATTTGCACAGGCCGCATGCCGGCAGCCCGCAAGGCATCGCGGTGTTTTTGAACGCGCTGTGTGGTGGGTGTGGTCACGGGAGGGCTCCATTTGTTACATGAAACATTTTAAGTCCATGTTTCATGTAACGGAACAATTGACCACGTCAACCTGGGGTGCTGAAATGCACAAGGCTCGACCCAGCTCGGGCCCCCTGCCCACCCCGGCCATAACAGGAGACAGCGCATGCAACCGCACCTGAGCAACCCACCTCTCACCGGGTGGAAAGACAAGCGCTGGCTCTGGTTGTGGAGCCCTGCTGTACCTGTGGTTTTCGGTTCGTCTCTGCTGGCGTTTGCCTGGAGCGGCCATTGGGCGTGGCTGTTGTATGCGCCCGTGTTCATCCACCTGGTGCTGCCCGTGCTGGACACGCTGTTTGGCGAAGACTTCAGCAACCCGCCCGAATCTGCCGTGGCGCAGCTGGAGCAAGACGGCTTTTACCGCGCCCTGGTGTGGGCCTATGTGCCGTTCCAGTTGGCTGGCACCGTGTTGGGCGCTTGGCTGGTCGCCACGCACGACCTGCCCTGGTACGCCTTTGCGGCGCTGGCGGTGTCGGTGGGCTCGTTCAACGGCGTGGGCATTGGCACGGCGCACGAGCTGGGCCACAAAAAAGAGGCATCTGACCGCTGGCTGTCCAAGCTGGCGCTGGCCCCTAGCCTGTACGGGCACTTCTATGTGGAACACAACCGGGGCCACCACCGCTGGGTGGCCACGCCTCAAGACCCGGCCAGCTCACGCATGGGCGAGAGCTTTTGGGCGTTTTTGCCCCGCACCGTGCTGGGCAGCCTGAAGTCGGCCTGGCACATTGAACGCGAGCGCCTGGGCAAACAGGGCAAAAGCGCCTGGCACATCAGCAACGACAACCTGCAGGCCTGGGCGCTGACGGTGCTGCTGTTCGGTGCACTGGTGGCTTGGCTGGGGTGGCCGGTGCTGGTGTTTCTGGTGCTGCAAGGCGCGTATGCCGCGTCCATGCTGGAGGTGGTCAACTATGTGGAGCACTACGGCCTGCTGCGCCAGCAAGACGCATCAGGCCGCTATGTGCGCTGCGAGCCCGAGCACTCATGGAACAGCAACCACATCGTCGGCAACATCTTGCTGTACCACCTGCAGCGCCATTCTGACCACCACGCCCACCCCGCCAGGCGCTACCAGGCGCTGAGGCATTTTGGCCAGGCTCCCCAGTTGCCCAGCGGCTACGCCGGCATGGTGACGGCGGCCTACTTTCCACCCCTGTGGTACGCGCTGATGGACCACAGGGTGGTGGCCCATTACGGCGGTGACCTGAGCAAGGCCAACATCCACCCCCCTGCCCGCGAGCGGATTGAACGGCGGTGGCAGGCCTGATGGCACAGGTGCGCCGCCCTGGCGGGCAGCGCCCGGGCACTCAGCGCACAAAAATGCGCGATGCCAGCGGCTTGTTCACGTAGTCGGGCAAAAAGCGGCAGTCTTTGGCCGCTGCACCGGTTTGCTGCAGGCAACTGGCGGCAATGCCTGCGGGGGTGGGCTTCTGGCCCTTTTCAACCCAGTTCAGCAGCGCGTTGAACAGCGGCGGGTAGTAGGCGTCGCCCCAGTAGCTGTGCTCGGCTGAATCGACAAAGTTCTGCACCAGGCGCTCGCCGTTGCCTGCGGCCACCATGCGCTGGCGCAGGGTGTCGCTGCCTTCCACAAACACCGTTGCGTCGTTGATGCCGTGTGCGCTGATCACCGGCACCGCAAAGCGCCCGGCGTGGTCCACATCGGCGGCAAAGCGGGCCACGGCGGCAGGGTCGGCCTTGAAGCGTGGCACGGCCGCATTCAGCGCCGCATCGTCTGCCGAGCCCGTGTAGCGCACGCGCTCGTTGCCAAACGGGCTCACGCCACCGTTTTTGGCCACCACATCGCGCAGCGTGAAGGTGCCCCAGTTCAAGTGGCTGGCCACCGAGCTTTCAGGAATTTTGAGCACATCCACAATGGTTTTGAGCTTGCGCGCCTGCTCTGGCGTGCGCTGTGCGGCGGGCCTGCGCACCCCCAGGCACTCGTCTGCGCGGGCGGTCAGCTCGGCGTTGGTCAGCTTGCCGTCGGCGGGCAGGCCAATGGCCAGTGAATAGGCCGGTTCATCAGGGCGGGGGTGGTTGTTGCACAGGTGCTGGTAAATGGCGCGCAAGTCCATACGGAAGTCGTATGTGGCGGGCCCGGCCACCACGCCGCTGGTCAGCAACACACCGGCCCAAGACTTGGGGTACATCTCTGCCGCCCGCGTGGCCACCATGCCACCCCACGACTGCCCGTGCAGCAGCGTCACGCGCGGCTTGGCCACGTGGTCAATGAAGATGCGGCGTACACGCTCGGTGTCTTCAGCGGCGGTGGTCACGGCAAAGCCACCCTGGCGGAACACCGAGCCCGCCCACGCATGCCCTTCTTTCACAGTGATGGCCCAGCGTTTGATGTCTTCATCGGCCCGGGTGGTTTTGGGCTCGCCCAGCGAAGGGCCGCCGTGCGCGTGCACCACCAGCACCCCACTCCATTTGGCGGGCGTCACGATCAGGTAGTGCGCCTTGGCAGAGTCTTGCCCCCGCAGGCAGCGGGCGCCTTCGGGCACACCCGCCGGGCAGGCCTGCGCCACAGGCGCCAGTTCCACCGAAGTTTGGGGCGGGGCGGCGTGGTGTTGGGTGGTTGGCCCACTGGCGCAACCCGCCAGAAACAACAGTGATGTGCAGCCCATCAGGGCCAGTGCGTTGCGCGGGTGGTGTGTCATGTGTAGCGGTGCGTGGGAGTGGGTCGGGATGGAGCAAACATGGTCACACGAAGAGCCGGGCCGCGCCATGGGGCAAACGACCATCCCCGTCACCCACATGACGCGCGCCCCCTGTTCAGCCGGGCCGTGGCAAGCGGTTGCAGCCCAGCAGCCAGCGGCACGCCGCCATGCAAGCCGACTTGAGTTGAGCCGGTGCACACTAAAGCATGCTTTAATGTGTTGCTTGGTTATTCAAACTTGTTTTCATACTCGCCATGGCTCCGCGCATCACAGGCACTTACATCACATCCACCACCACGGGTGAAGCCGTGCGCGCGTTTGTGCCCGCACCATTGCCACCCAATGCGCCCACATTGAACCCCGCCGATTTCGCCCCGGCCAACCGCGCGGCCGAAATGGCCCTGGCACGGTTGGCTGGGGTGGCAGGGCTGGTGCCGTCGGTGGACTGGCTGCTGTACAGCGCCATCCGCAAAGAAGCGTTACTGACTTCGCAAATTGAAGGCACCCAGGCTACGCTGGTTGACCTGTTCAACAACGAAGCTGGCCAAACCCTGGCCAACCCCGACGATCTGGAAGAAGTCACCAACTACCTGCGCGCCTTCCACCACGTGCAAAGCCAGCTCCGCAGTCCCGACGGCTTGCCACTGAGCGTGCGCCTGCTGTGCCAGGCCCACCGCCTGCTGATGGACGGCGTGCGCGGTGCCAGGCGGCAGCCCGGCGAGCTGCGTCAATCGCAAAATTGGATTGGCGGCACCCGGCCTGGCAACGCCGTTTTCGTGCCGCCACCACCTCAGCAAGTGCCCGCTTTGCTGGCCGATCTGGAGCGCTTCATCCACCTACCGATGGCTGATGCCGACAACATCGCATCCACATTGCCCCCGTTGGTGCGCATTGCGCTGGTGCATGTGCAGTTTGAAACCATTCACCCTTTCCTGGATGGCAACGGGCGCATGGGCCGGTTGCTGATTGCGGCGCTCATCGAACAATGGGGCCTGCTGCCCGAGCCCCTGATGTACGTGAGCGGTTTCCTCAAACAACACCAGGCCGAGTACTACCGCCGGCTGGGTGCCGTGCGCACCGATGGCGACTGGGAGGGCTGGGTGGCCTTTTTTCTGGAGGGCGTGGCTGTGGCTGCCGAGCAGGCCGAGCGCAGCATCGTCTCGCTGGCCAGCCTCATCAACGCAGACCGCCGCCGCCTGCTGCAAACACCCAAGGCCACCACCGCCAGCCTGCGCCTGTTCGAGCTGCTGCCCGCCATGCCACGCTTCTCCATCGAACAGGTGCGCCAGCGGCTGGACACTACCTTTCCCACCGCTACTGCCGCCGTCAAGCTGTTGCAAGACCTAGGGCTGGTCACCGAACAGACCGGCCAGAAAAAGCACCGCCTGTTCAGCTACGAGGCGTATGTGGCGCTACTGAGTGATTGATGTCACGAGCCAGATTGAATCGATAGCAAACTATGACGCCAATAAAGCGTCAGAGGCCTATTTGGCTTGTGAATTCACGGTCAAACCCGCGCCGGGGTTTTGAACACGTTGTGCTGGTTCCACTCAATGAACTCAGGCCCCGGCAGCAGGTCGGGTGACTGGGGGCGCAGCAGCGGCTGGCCGTGGTGCTTCAGCTCGCCGCTCAGGCCTTTGGAGCCCGCAATGGCGTGGCGGCTGAACACAATGCGCAGGTCGCCCGGCTCCAGCGTGAACGCGCCCAGGTCAAACAGCTTGTGGTGCAAGGCGCACAGCGACAGGCCGTTGGGCTCCACATCGGGCCCGCCAGCGGTGTGCCACTGGATGTGCGCCGCCTCCAGCCCGGCAGACACGTTGCCAATGCGCAAGTCAAACCCGCACACACAGCAACGGTGCTCGTAGGCCAGCAGCACCTGCTCCCGGAACCGCGCGCTGCGTGCACGCTTCGCTCCCGCACCGTAGGCAGGGGCTGCGT
This sequence comes from uncultured bacterium, assembly GCA_903928495.1. Classification (GTDB taxonomy): domain Bacteria; phylum Pseudomonadota; class Gammaproteobacteria; order Burkholderiales; family Burkholderiaceae_C; genus UBA2334. The sequence goes on along the minus strand of CAIYQZ010000013.1, from coordinate 35,690 downwards.
TTTCGCGCACCTCGGGCGTGGGGGGAGACAGGTCCAGCCCCACCACCGCTGCAATGTCAGCGTGCAGCGTGGGCGGAAAGTACGCATCCAGCACCCGCTGTGCCACGCGCACCAGCAGGTCGGGCTGCGCCCGCAGCGCAGCATCCACCTCGGGTGCAAAGCCTGCCTGCACGCCGTCTTGTCGCAGTTCTGACAAGTTGGGCGTGGCCCCCAGCGCGCGGTTGACCAGTGTGGCCGGGCCGTTCACCTGCCACAGAGCACGGTCCAGGTGCCAATACGGGTAGTGGCGGCTTTTGGCCGAGCCCGATGGTCCGAACTCAGCCAGCAGGTTTTGCAAGGGTTTGTCCACATCGGCAAACGGCACCAAACGAGCGTCGCCCCGCTGGATGCGGGCCAGTGCGAGCAGCACCAACAGCGGTTTGTGTGGGGCATAGCGCCCGTTGCTCTGGGCGCGCCGCAACCCTTCGAACAGGGCAATGGTCTGGTCTGCGTTCAGCATGGGCGGGTTACCAATAGCGGGCTTTGTCAGGGATGACCCAGCGCACGCCCCCGCGCGGGTCGGGCAGGTCGCCTGCAAAGCGGGGAATGAGGTGGATGTGCAGGTGCGGCACGGTCTGCCCCGCAGCAGGGCCATCGTTGATGCCAATGTTGTAGCCAGCGGGTGCGAACTCGGCCTCAGTGCCCAGCCTGGCCTCGGCCAGCAACGCCATCAGACCGTTGCGCTCGTCATCGCTCAGGTCGAAGAACGACCCGACATGGCGTTTGGGGATGACCAGCGTGTGGCCGGGGGACACCGGGAACGCATCGCGGATGACCCAGCCCACGGCGTTGGACAAGAGGATACGTTCGGGGGGTAGGTGGCAGAAGGGGCAGGAGTTGAGCAAAGTCATCGAATCCAAATTACTGATTTTGTCGTAAAAAATATAGCAATGAAACCAAGTTAAAAAAGCGACGAGAGGCAATATGGCTCCAAGAATCTGAATGGATTCCGTCAACAGGCTTAGGGTGCGGCCTCGCTCCATCCTGCCCAGGCGTGTATCGCCTGTCACCCCAGGCAAAGCCCTGGGCTGACAGCGAATGCCCAAAAACCTAGCCTTTGCACTCCAACACAACAGGAGTTCGCCATGACCGAAGACAGCACCACACCGACAACTGAATTGCCCACTTATGGCAGCAAGCCCACTCGTCCGGGCATGTATCTTGGCTTGTTTCATGGCCGTGACAAACCGAGGGAAGCCATGAACGATTGGGGATTCAACAGCCCGTTGATTGGACCGCTTGAATGGGTGCACACCACGTACACCTGCACGATCTGCATTTCATTTCAATTGGCGCGCGATGCGCTCCGCTACTTCGGCACGGATTGCAAAGAGCAGTTTCTCGAACTACATGGCGATCTGCTGACGTTCGGCGGAAAGTTTTATGGCGATTGGACGGTGTGCTTTGTTGAGTTGGACGGATGCGGGCCTGCTGTTGATACGTTCAGGAAGAACCCACGCGCATGGGGGCACTGTGCGCACAACTTGGGCCTCACCTGAGTCTCCGTTCGCTGAGCAGCCCGCAGCCGTGGGCATACTGCACTGAATTGCAAAGGAGGCAGACCCATGGCAACCGCACGCTGGACGCGGGCCGAAACACTGGCCGCACTCAACGTCTACTTTCAGCTCTCATTTGGTCAGCTTCACCAGCGACAACCAGCTATTCGCCAACTGGCACAGTGGCTGGGGCGCACGCCCGGTGCGGTTGCGTTGAAGCTGGTCAACTTTGCCAGCTTGGACCCCCAAGTTCGCGCAAGTGGGCGTGCGGGCATGGGCAACTGCTCCAAGCTGGACGAAGACATTTGGCAAGAACTGAACACCCAATGGGACGCAGTGGCCACAGAGGCCGCCACCCTGTTTGACCAATACGCGCAGCAGCACGGCGTTGCGCCAGCGTCAGATGTGATGGACGAGTTGGAGGAACTGCCCACGTTTGCTGAGGGCAGAACCACGACGGCGACTGTTCAGGTGCGGGTGAACCAAGCCCGATTCAGAAAAGCCGTGCTTGCCAGCTATGGCTCGCGTTGCTGCATCAGTGGGTTGGCTGAGCCTCGTCTGCTGATGGCCAGTCACATCGTGCCGTGGAGCATGGACATCCACAACCGCCTCAACCCGCAAAACGGTTTGTGTTTGTCTGCGCTGCACGACAAGGCTTTTGATATCGGCCTGTTGACGGTGCTGCCCGACTACACCGTACGCGTATCTGCCCAACTGAAGCAAGCCAAGGTGGACAGCTTCACCCGTGAAGCACTTGTCGCCTTCGATGGCCGCGCGATTGCCATGCCCGAACGCTTCAAACCGCACCCTGAGTTTCTAGAAAGCCATGCAAGGCGATTTCATTTTTTATAGCGATTTGGCACCATTTGTCGTATGAAAAGTAGAGCTACAAATGACGCCGATCAAGCGGTAGAGCCACTTTTCACCACAAAAATTGGGCAACTAGGGTCTTGAAGTTTTTTCGCCAGTCTGCTGGCGCTGCCCACCACCCCACTCAGTCACTCGTCTCGATATCCGCAGCCTCATGCCCCGCCTCGGCCAGCGCCCCTGCGATGTCGCCCGGGTCAATCATGCGGGTGTGTTCGGCCCACGCGCGGTGGTGGGCCAAGTCCACTCCGGCGTTGCTGATGCAGGGCAGGTCTTGCAGTTCGAACATCACGGCCTCGGCATCGGCCTGGGTGATCATGGTGGGCAGGGTGAATGTGGTGGTGGGCATGGGCTGTCCGTGTGTGGGGCGCGCTCAGGCTGTGCCGTCGCCCGTCCCGATGTGGATGTGGTGGCTGTGCCACCGCTCGCACAGAGTTTGTACCAAAGCGGCTTCGCCTTCGGCCAGATGCCCGTCGGCCACCACCACTTCGTGCGCCATGATCTGCAATTCCATTTGCAGATAGGCGTCGGTGACTTCGCTCAGCAGTGCGTCGCGGGTGGGTGGCTCCAGGCGGTCGAACGTGGGCAGATCGCCGGGGCTGCTGGTCAGCATGTCCAGCGCCAGCCCGTTGATGATGTGCGTGAGCCCGACAGGGCTCAAGCCCACGCGCTCGGCGGCCTTCATGTGCCTGAGCGTTTCCAGTTCCACGGCTGAGCAGTGGCCGTCTGACAAAACGGCCATGGCCAGCACGCGGCCAGCGGCTTCGGGGCTGTTGGTGGGGTAGGTGCGCATCATGAGTTGTCTCCTTTGGTGGGTGGGTTGAACACGCGAGCAAAGGTTGCAGGTTAGACGGCAGAACCAGTCTGAAAAATCAGAACCTGTCTTAACAATGTTCCCATAGAACGGGGTCATTGGCGGGGAACTGTCCCCACGCAGGGCAGGTGTACCCCAGGTTCGCTAACCTGCCAGCCGTGTTCTCAACCGCCGACTGAAAGGCACACATGGCTTCAACCCCTGAATGCACTTGCACCCCACCACCCGAGTTCACCCGCCGCCGAGTACTGCAAGCCGGGGCACTTGGCGCCCTGGCAGGCGTTGCAACCGGCCCTTTGCTGGGCAGCGCCATGGCCGCCAGCGCCGACACCGCCGCGTTGGTGCGCAAGGGCGGCGTGGTGGTGGCGTTTCGGCATGCGCTGGCGCCGGGCACGTTTGACCCGCCCAACTTCAAGCTGGGCGACTGCAGCACCCAGCGCAACCTGAGCGCCGAGGGGCACGAGCAGGCACGGCGCCTGGGCGCGTGGTTTGCCGCGCAGGGCTTGCGGCCCGACGGCGTGCGCAGCAGCCCGTGGTGCCGCTGCATGGACACGGCCACATTGGCGTTTGGCGCAGCACAGCCGTGGGAGGCCTTGGCATCACCCGTGGGCAGCCCCGAGACCACTACGGCCGATAGGCTGGCGCAACTGCGCACCGCGCTGGTTCAGGCCAGGCAGCAGCCAGGCCGTTTTGCTGTGTGGGTGACGCACATGTTTGTGCTGGCCGACCTGGCCGGGGCCAACACCGCGTCGGGCGAGGGGCTGGTGCTGCAGGCCGATGCAGCAGGCAAGCCGGTGGTGCTGGGGCGGGTGGTGGTGGGGTAGGGCTTACTGGCTGATTTCCCGCAGTTTGTCCATCACATCGGGAGCGTCCCACACCGCGCCGGTGTTGATGCTGTAGCGCACCCTGCCTGTGCGGTCGATCAGGAAGCTGCTGGGAAAGGCATACACCTTCCAGGCTTTGGACACGTCGCCGGTGCGGTCCATCAGCACCGGGAAGTCGATGGGTACCTTTTTGCGGAAGGCGTTCATGATGGCGTCGGTGTCTTTGTACGACAGGAAACAATAGCAAACCTTTCTTTGTCCATTTGCGCCAGGGCCCTGTTCATGCTTGGAATTTCTTCCACGCAGTGTGGGCACCAGGTGGCCCAGAAGGTGACGAGCAGGGCTTTGCCCGCGTGGTCGCGCTTCAGGTCCACTTCTTTGCCGTCAATGCCTGCCAGGCGGATGTCTTGCAGGTTCACGCCATCCACGGGCACCAGTCCGGCAGCGATGGTGCTTTGGGGCTCGGTGCTGGCGTCGTAGGGTGGCAACTGCGCCATCTGAAAGCCCTTGCTTCGGCGTTCTTCGCGCATGGTTTTGTCGGCATCGGTCAGCAACTGGGCGGTGTGGGCTGACATGGCGCGGATGTTGTCGTACTTGTAAATGCCGTCGGTGGTGGCTGCCACGCGCTCTAGGCGCACCAGGCTGCCGCCGTCGCGCAGGGCGGCCAGGGTTTCGTCGATGGTGTTGGCCTGTGCGCCCAGTTCGGGCTGCACCACGGTGATGGGCAGTGCTGTTTGGCGTGCAATGGGGAACAGCACCCGCTCGCGCCCGGCCACGGGGGTGTTGACGTACAGGCTGGGGTACAGCAGCACCACGTGCGCCAGCTTGGCGCGCTCGGCCTCGCTGGCCTGGGTTTGCCACTGGCGCAGGCCGCGCAGAAGGGGCACGCTGGCCACGTCCATGGTGATGAGGGTGATGCTGGCAAATTGCTTGCCGGCCTCGGCCAGCAGCGGCGCCACAAAGTCGCCGCTGTGGTTGCGCATGGCCACGCGGTCGCGCTCCATGAACAGGGCGTCGGGCGTGTCAATGAACCAGACCGCGCTGCTGGGGTTGGCGCTGGCCAGGTGCTGCATCAGCAGCGCGTCGCCGTTGTTGGGCACCGATGGTTCACCCAGCAGCAGGAACAGGTGCGAGCCGTCTGCCTTGGCTTGCTGCAGTGCATGCACCGCCAGCGTGTCGGGGCCAGCCGTCAGCTGCAACTGCGGCAGGGCTTTGAACAGGTCGCGGTCGTCGTACTTGTAGGCGGGTTCGGGCGTGGCGCGTTGGCAGCCGCTGAGGGCTACCACCAGGCACAACAGCGCCGTACACCAGCGCACGGCAGCGCTCAAGGGTGGGGTCGGCATGGGTCTCGTTTGGATGGGTATGGGGGTATCCAGTTTAGGTGGCCTGCGTCCGCGTCGCGGGGTTCAAGCCCATAATTGATTGCATGAAAGCGCCAATGCCACCCGCCCAGCCACCGTTGCCCGTTGCTGCACCGCAGCCTGAGGGTGCTGTGGCGGCAACGGGCGCCTTCAATCCCGAGGAAACCACACATTTCCAGACCAAGATGCCCCATGCGCCCGAGTGGTTCTGCTCGTTTCTGGCCAGCAACAAGCGGGAAACACGGCGTTTCCGCGACGAATTGGCCCACATCAAGGGTGCTTGGCCGCTGTTGATGAAAGAACGGCGGGGAGGCAAGTGGACCGACGAAGACAAGGTGCGCCTGCAGTCCATGGTGCGGTCAGCCTCGGCGGTGAGCCCATATCTGGCCATTTGGGCTGTACCGGGTTCGATGGCGTTACTGCCTTTTCTGGCCTGGTACCTCGACCGAAGGCGCAAACGCAGGGGTTCAGATTCGGAGCTGGGCGGCTCTTGAGGCCACACTTGTCCGATACCATGGCCGCAGGACTCCATTCGCATTCTTGCCCACCATGACCCAGCCGCCAGTGACCGAGATAAATCTGAGCGAACTCAGGTTGGGTCATTACGTCATTCTCGACCTGGGGTGGATGGCGCACCCATTCCCGCGAAGCAGTTTTCTGGTGACGTCTGAACGGGAGCTGGACACCCTGCGGTCTCTCAAAATCAAGCGAGTCCGCGTAGACCTGTCTCGCAGCGAGTTTCCAGAGGCCGAAACCCCGCCAGCCACCGGCACCGCCGACGCAACCGCAACCGACGCGGGGTCTGTGGCCGCCACTGCCAGCCCCCCGCCGCGCTCGCCAGACCCTGCGCTGGGTGGGCTTGAAGTGCACCGGGCAGCGCAAGAGCGCGCCGAGCGGCATTTTCAGGAAGGGGCGCGCTGCTTCAAGTCGGTCACTGCACTGGTGGACAAGCAGCCCGAGGCGGCAGCGGCGCAGGCCCAGGCGTTTGTCAACGGGCTCCTGACCGAAATGAGCAGCCACGGTGAATCGGCCATTCGCCTGCTGGACCAGGTGATGGGCGACCGCCACGCGCAGCATGCGGTGAACGTGATGGTGCTGTGTCTGCTGCTGGGCAAAGCAGTTGGCCTGAGCGAAGCCGAAATTGACGCCTTAGGCCAGGCGGCGTTTTTGCACGATGTGGGCAAGCTCAAGCTGCCCACGCCCGTGCGCAACCTCGACGACAGCCTGACCCCTGCGCAGCGCAAAGCCTACGAAAGCCATGTGGCCCATGGGGTGGACATTGGCCGCAGCATGAAGCTGGCCAATCCGGTGCTTCAGGCCATTGCCCAGCACCACGAGGCGGTGGATGGCACGGGGTTTCCCACCGGGTGCAAGGGCGAGCGCATCAGCCGCCAGGCCCAGGTGCTGGCCCTGGTCAACCGGTACGACGGCCTGTGCAACCCCTGGAACCCCGCCCGCGCGCTGACCCCGCACGAGGCGGTGTCGCGCCTGTTTGCCAGCAGCCGTGCGCGGTTCGACGCGCAGGTGCTGCAGGCCTTCATCCGCATGATGGGGGTGTACCCGCCGGGCTCCATCGTGCAGCTCAGCGACGGGCGGTTTGCGCAGGTGCATGTGGTGAATGCCTCGCGCCCGCTCAAGCCAACGCTGCTGGTGCACGCGCCGGGCCAGAAAGAGCAGCCGTTTCAGGTGGTTGACCTGGCGCAGTTGCCCAGCGTGTCGGTGCAGCGCAGCCTGCGGGCCGACCAATTGCCACGCGCAGTGCTGGACGACCTGGCGCCCCGGGCACGCTACTGCTACTTTTTCGAGCGGGCGGTGCAGGGCACGGGCAGCGAAGGGCCGGCCGCATGACCCACATCACCGGCAAGCCCTGGTCGACAACCTGCTGGACGCCGTGCTGGTGGTGGAGCCCCGCACGCAAACCATCACCTTCGCCAACCAGGCAGCGGCCAAGCTGCTGCAGACCGAGGTCAGCGCCCTGGTGGGCTCATCCGTGCTGAGCTGGACGGACGACCTGCAAGACCATGTGTACTGGGACACTTGGGCAACGGAGGGCGAGCACCCGCTGGAGTCGCAAACCACCGTGCGCCGCCCCGATGGGCAACAGGTGCCCGTGATTCGCAAAATCACGCCACTGACGCTGTCAGACGGCGAGCGCATCGTGACGGTGTCGCTGCGCGACATTGCCGATGCAGAGTCCAACCGGCTGCGGCTGGAAGAGCTGCTGGCCGAGTTGCGTTCGGCGCTGGATTCGTCGTCAGACGGCATCCTGATCACCGATCTGCACGGTCACATCCGCGCCTTCAACCACAGCTTTGCGGCGCATTGGGATGTGCCGCAGGCGCTGCTGACCCGGTCCGACGAAATCCAGGTGTGGGAACACCTGCAGGACAAGGTGTGCGACGCCCACAGCTTTTTTGCCAGCCGCCAGGAGTTCGAACGCAACCCGCTGATGGAGTGCGACGACCTGGTGATGCTGAAAAACGGCCGCATGCTGGAGCGCCACACCCGCGCACAGATGGCGCGCGGACGGCCCATTGGTCGCCTGTACGTGTTTCGCGACGTGACCTCGCGCGCAGCTGCAGACGCTAAGCTGCGGTTGGCGGCAAAGGTGTTCGAGTCCAGCCTGGACGCCATTGTGGTCACCAGCGCAGACCGGTGCGTGGTGGCTTGCAACCCCTCGGCGCTGCGCTTGACCGGCCAGCAGATGCACGAGCTGGAGGGCGGGCTGGTGGACCGCTGGTTCACCGAAGTAGGGCGCGATGGCATGTTTGCTGCCGTTCAGGAGTCGCTGAACCTTCGGGGTGCCTGGGAGGGCGAACTGACGCTGTCAAGCAACGGTTGCGCCGAGGTGGTGCTGCTGGTGTCGTGGGTGGTGCTGCGCGATGAATCGGGGCAGGTGCAGCACACGGTGCTGTTTGCCAAGGATTTGTCAGAGCGCATGGAAGCTCAGCGCCGCATCGAACAGTTGGCCTACACCGACCCACTCACCGGGCTGCCCAACCGCCTGATGCTGGGCGAGCGCGTGGGCCACGCCATTTCGCACGCGCCGCGCAGCGGCAAGGGCTTTGCCGTGATGTTTCTGGACCTGGGCCGGTTCAAAAGCATCAACGATTCGCTGGGCCATCTGTTTGGCGACCAGGTGCTGCAAGAGGTGGCCACCCGGTTGGGGCGGTGCCTGCGGTCGTCGGACACGCTGTGCCGCCTGGGCGGCGACGAGTTTGTGATTCACCTGCACGACGCGGGGCGCGATGCCGCCGACGGCACGGCGCAGCGCATCATCGCGTCCATTGGCCAGCCGGTTCAGGTGGGTGAATTGCAGTTCTCGCTGAGTTGCAGCATCGGCATCGCGCTGTACCCGCAAGACGGACAAAACCTGGACGAGTTGGTGCGCAGCGCCGACACCGCCATGTACCAGGTGAAAGAGCGCGGCAGGGGCCACCACCGCTTCTACCAGGCCGACATGAGCGCCGACCTGCTGGAACGCGTGCAACTGGACCACGCCATTCGCCAGGGCCTGGCCCGCGCGGAGTTCGTGCTTCACTACCAGCCACGTGTCGATGTGTTGACCGGTGCCATCGTGGGCTGCGAGGCACTGATGCGCTGGCAGCGGCCGGGGCATGGGCTGGTGTTGCCGGGCGAGTTCATTGCCGTGGCGGAAGAAACCGGGTGCATCGTGCAAATGGGCCGTTGGCTGGCCGAAACGGCAGCCGCCCAGGCCGCGCAGTGGCTGAATGCCGGGCGCGAATGCCAGGTGGCCATCAATGTGTCGGCGCTGGAGTTTGCACAGCCCGACTTTGTGCAGCAGGTGGCCGGTGTGCTGCAGCGCTCGGGCCTGCCCGCACACCTGCTGGAGCTGGAGCTGACAGAGTCCATCCTGATTCGCGATGTGAACGAGGCGCAGGCCAAGCTGCACGCCTTGCAGGCACTAGGGGTGCACCTGTCGCTGGACGACTTTGGCACCGGTTATTCCAGCCTGACCTACCTGAAGCGCTTTGTGGTGCAACGCATCAAAATCGACCGCAGTTTTGTGCAGTCTCTGCCCGACAACGCCACCGACCAAGCCATTGTCGAAGCCATTGTGCGCATGGGTCACGCACTGAAAATGCAGGTGGTGGCCGAGGGCGTGGAACACGCACCGCAACTCGAATGGCTGCACACCATCGGTTGCGATCAGTACCAGGGCTTTTTGTACTCCCGCGCGGTGCCCGCAGCCGAAATGGCACGCTTGCTGGGACTGGGCACCCCCGATCAACCCACGTAGCGGTGCGTTTGCCACCCTCTACACAGACAGGACCGGCCATGACTGCACCCACCGCCACAGCCCCCACCCGCGCCAACCTGATGTCGGGCGACGCCTACCGAGAGTCGCTGCGCGGTTACCAGCCCAAGGTGTATGTGGACGGGCGCGAGGTGGCCAGCGTGGCCGACGAGCCCGCACTGCGCCCGGGTGTGAATGCGCTGGCATTTACTTACGACTTTGCGCTTAGCCCTGAGTGGGCACCCATTGCGCTGGCCACCCAGGCCAGCCGCAACCGTGTGGTGTCCCGCATGTTGCACGTGAACGAGTCGGCAGGCGATCTGTTGAACAAGCTGGAAGCCGTGCGCGTGCTGTGCCAGGAAACCGGTTGCGCCCAGCGCTACCTGGCCCACGATGCCCTGAACGGCCTGGCACAGGTGACGGCGCACATCGACGACGCCAATGGCTCCACCGAGCACCGCGCCCGCTTCCAGGCTTATTTGGCACACGTGCAAGACAACGACCTGTCGCTGGGCATTGCCATGACAGACGCCAAGGGCGACCGCAGCAAAAAGCCGCACCAACAGGCCAACGCCGACACCTATGTGCACATCGTGGAGCGCAGTGCAAAGGGCATCGTCATCAGCGGTACCAAGGCCATCGTCACGGGTGCGCCTTACATGCATGAACTGCTGGTCATGCCCAGCCGCAACATGGGGCCAGACGATGCTGACTTTGCCGTGTGCTGCGCGGTGCGGGTGGATGCACCGGGCATCACCATGGTCTCGCGCCCGGCGGGGCGGCCCGGCGAGAAGCTGGAACATGGCGATGCACTGTTTTCTCGCAAGTACGGCCAGGCGACAGCGGTGATCTTGTTTGACAAGGTGTTTGTGCCGTGGGAACGCGTGTTCTACGCCGGCGACTGGGCACACAGCCAGGTGCTGACCTACAGCTACGCCACCCACCACCGCCACAGTTGCATCGCTGCGCGCGCCGGGTTTGGCGACTTGCTGATTGGGGCCGGTGCACTCATGTGCGAGGCCAACGGGCTGGACCCCGCCACCAAGCACAACCTGCGCGAGCCCATGGTGGAGCTCATCACCATCACCGAAGGGTTTTTTGCCTGCGGGGTGGCCGCCAGCGTGTATGCCACGGTTGATCCGCACAGCGGTACCTTCATGCCCGACCCTGTGTTCAGCAACATCGGCAAACTGCTGTTGGCGACCAAAATCTACGACATGCACCGCCTGGCGCACGAGGTGTCGGGCGGGCTCATCGTTGCCCTGCCCGGCCCGGACGAAGACCACAACCCGGCCACAGCGGCCAAGCTGTCAGAGGTGTTGCAGGCTTCGCCCGACATCCCGTACGAAAAGCGCATTCAGACGGCGCGCTTCATTGAAGACCTGACGGCGTCGTACCAGGGCGGGTGGTACTCCACCATCAGCCTGCACGGTGGTGGCTCGCCCGCCGCCATGAAGCAGGAGATCTGGCGCAACTACCCCGTGGGCTCCAAGGTGGAGCTGGTGGAACGCCTGCTGGAGCGCGGCGTGCTGCACGACGACAACCGCGCCATCACGCAAAACAGGCAGCCCGGCCGCTGCTGCGACACCGGCTGCACCACACCCGGCCAGCCGGTGATGGTGCCCTTGCCCCAGACCGAGCAAGCCCGCAAGGCCACCGAGTGAGTTCAACCGGGGCTGGGTGAGGCAGCTTCCAAACCCATCGGTTGGTCCTGGCGGGTTTAGCCGGCGCAGGGCGTCAATTCTTGGGCGGGGACGTCAGCCGCAGCACATCTTCGTCGGTGGGCAACGCCGGCTCGGCTTCTGCAGGGGTGCCAGTGGTATCGGTCTGATCCGAAGCAAACAATTGCAGCTGGTTGACCAGCGATACCACCACGGCTTGCATGGGTGCACTGACAGGGCTGGGCTTTGCTCGGCTCTTGAACGGGTGGGTGTCGATGGCCTCGTATCGACTCCCTTCAAACTCAATCACCAGCCGCACCCGAACCATGTCCCAGTTGCCTTGCTGGTGCTCGGTGAAACGCATCCACAGGCCCACCGCCACGTCCGACTCAAGCAGCCTCAGCGTTTGGCCGCTCAGGCGTTTTTGGAGAGAGGCTTGGGCGGGGTGGGCTTGCACCTGGCGGGCAAATTCTGCCTGCAGGTACTCGGAAGGCCTGGGTTTGAACACCTCGTCACCCAACCGGTAGCCATCCCGCGTGGCGACGTTGGTAGTTTGCAAGCCAGCACCACGCGCATCTTCCCAGCGCCAGTTCACTGACGGAGAAGCGGCATTGCCCAGCAGGTAAGGGTCTTGCTCACTGGGCCCCATCCACGCAAGTGCCGGGCCGCTCAACAGCGCTGCGCACACCCACAAGGACAGGTGGCGAAGCATGTGGCTGCCGCAGAAGGCGCTCACGTCACTGTGTCAAACGTCGATGTTCCCGGCCCGCAGGGCGTTCTTTTCTATGAAGTCGCGGCGGGGTTCCACCTCATCACCCATCAGCATGGTGAACACGCGGTCGGCTTCGATGGCGTCGTCAATCTGAACGCGCAACAGGCGGCGCACGTTGGGGTCCATGGTGGTTTCCCACAGTTGCTCGGGGTTCATTTCGCCCAGGCCTTTGTAGCGCTGGCGGGCGGTGACACGTTCGGCTTCGCTGATGAGCCATTTCATGGCCTGGCGGAAGTCGGTGACCTTTTCTTCCTTCTGCTTCTCGCCTTCGCCGCGCATGACCTTGCTGCCCTCGGCCAGCAGGCCACGGAAGGTCTGGGCGGCTTCGGCCAAGGCGGCGTAGTCGGCGCCGTGCACAAAGTCTTGCGTGAGCACGCTGCTCTTGATGTTGCCGTGGTGGCGGCGGCTGATGCGCAGCAGCGGCTTGTCGGTGCGCACGTCAAACTCGGCGGTCACTTCGGCGGGCACGCCGGTGGTGTTGAGTTCGCGCAGCTTGGCTTGCAGGGCGGGGGCGCAGGCGGCTGCATCGTCCAGTGTGTCCAGGTTCAGGGCCACGCCGTCGGCAATCGCGCGCAGGGCTTCGGCGTCCATGAAGTTGCCCAGCCGGGCAATCACGGCCTCGGCCACCTGGTGTTTGCGGGCCAGGTCAGCCAGGGTGGGGCCGTCGAGCAATTGGGGCGCATCGCCACCGGTGCTCACACTCGCGTCTTTCAACGCAATACGGAGCAAAAAGCCGTCCAGCGCAGGCCCATCCTTGAGATATTGCTCTTCTTTTCCTACCTTGACCTTGTACAGCGGTGGCTGCGCAATGTAGATGTGGCCGCGCTCGACCAACTCGGGCATCTGGCGATAGAAGAAGGTGAGCAGCAGGGTGCGGATGTGGGCGCCGTCCACGTCCGCGTCGGTCATGATGATGATGCGGTGGTAGCGCAGCTTGTCGACGTTGAAGTCGTCAGACCCGCTCTTGCCCTTGGGGTCGTATTCGTCGGTGTTGGTTTTGCCAATGCCGGTGCCCAGGGCGGTGATGAGGGTGATGATTTCGTTGCTGGTCAGCAGCTTTTCGTAGCGGGCTTTTTCCACGTTCAGGATCTTGCCGCGCAGGGGCAGGATGGCCTGGAATTTGCGGTCGCGGCCCTGCTTGGCCGAGCCCCCGGCGGAGTCACCCTCCACCAGGTAGATTTCGCACATGGCGGGGTCTTTTTCCTGGCAGTCGGCCAGTTTGCCGGGCAGGCCCATGCCGTCGAGCACGCCTTTGCGGCGGGTCATTTCACGGGCCTTGCGGGCGGCTTCGCGGGCCCGGGCAGCCTCCACAATCTTGCCGCACAGGATTTTGGCGTCGTTGGGGCGCTCTTCCAGGTACTCGGTCAGTGCCTTGGCCACGATGTCTTCCACCGGGGCGCGCACTTCACTGCTCACCAGCTTGTCCTTCGTCTGGCTTGAAAACTTGGGCTCAGGCACTTTGACCGACAGCACACAGCACAGGCCTTCGCGCATGTCGTCGCCGCTCACTTCCACCTTGGCTTTTTTGGCAAATTCGTTTTGCTCGATGTATTTGCCAATGACGCGGGTCATGGCTGCGCGCAGGCCGGTCAGGTGGGTGCCGCCGTCGCGCTGGGGAATGTTGTTGGTGAAACACAGCACGTTTTCGTTGTAGCCGTCGTTCCACTGCATGGCCACTTCCACGCCGATGCTGGTGCCGGGAATGCCGCCGTAGCTGTCGGCCGGGCGCTCGCCAATGGCGTGGAAGGCGGTGGGGTGCAGCACCTTTTTGTTGGCGTTGACGTAGTCCACAAAGCCCTTGACGCCACCGGCACCGGAAAAGTCGTCTTCCTTGTTGGTGCGTTCGTCCTTCAGGCGGATGCGCACGCCGTTGTTCAGGAAGCTGAGTTCGCGCAGGCGCTTGGCCAGAATTTCGTAGTGGAAGTCGGTGTTCTGCGTGAAGATTTCGGTGTCTGGCAGAAAGTGCACCTCGGTGCCGCGCTTGTCGGTGGCACCCAGCACGCGCATGGGGCTCACTTCCACGCCGTTCACGGATTCCAGAAGGCGGTTTTGTACAAAGCCTTTGGCAAAGTCGATCTGGTGCACTTTGCCTTCGCGGCGAACGGTCAGGCGCAGCCATTTGCTCAGCGCGTTCACGCAACTCACGCCCACACCGTGCAGGCCGCCCGACACCTTGTAGCTGTTCTGGTTGAACTTGCCGCCGGCGTGCAGTTCGGTCAGCGCAATTTCTGAGGCACTGCGCTTGGGCTCGTGCTTGTCGTCCATCTTCACGCCGGTGGGAATGCCACGGCCGTTGTCGGTGACGCTGATGGAGTTGTCGGCGTGGATGGTCACCACGATGTCGTCGCAATGCCCGGCCAGCGCTTCGTCGATGGAGTTGTCCACCACCTCGAACACCAGGTGGTGCAAGCCGGTGCCATCAGACGTGTCGCCGATGTACATGCCGGGGCGCTTGCGCACGGCTTCCAGCCCTTCCAGAATTTGAATGGCACCCTCGCCATAGCCTTCGGAGGCCCCGGCCTGGTTGGCGTCGATGACGGGCTGCAGGCTGGACGCGTCTGCGCTCACACCATTGGTGGCGCTGTCGTTCTGGGGGGTGTTGGGGGTGTCGCTCATGTCAAAAATCCTGTGGGCCGGGGCAAATTTCGGGGCCCCTTGCAAGCGCCAAACCCGCTTTGGACCGTTGGGCCCGCTGCGGGTTGGGGAAGAGGTTCAAATGGGTGGCGGAGGTCAAATGCGCATGGGCATGACCACGTACTTGAAGTTTTCGTTTTCGGGGTTGGTGACCAGGGCCGAGCTGTTGCCGTCGGACAGCTCTAGCTTGACCATGTCTTGCGTCATGTTGGTGAGCGCGTCGATCAGGTAGGTGACGTTGAAGCCGATTTCGATGGCGTCACCGCCGTAGTCGATGTCGAGCTCGTCCACCGCTTCTTCCTGTTCGGCATTGTTGCTGGCCACACGCAGCAGGCCAGGCTCCAAATTGAGCCGCACGCCCTTGAACTTGTCGCTGGTCATGATGGCGGTGCGCTGCAGCGTTTGCAGCAACGCGCCCCGGCCCAGCGTGACGCTGTTTTTGTGGTTCTTGGGAATGACGCGGTTGTAGTCGGGGAACTTGCCTTCCACCAGCTTGGTGACAAATTCCATGCCCTCAAACACGAACTTGGCCTGGTTGTTGGCGAATTGCATGGCAATGTCGCCTTCTTTGTCAGACAGCAGACGTTGCAGTTCCAGCACCGTCTTGCGCGGCAGGATCACCTCTTGCTTGGGTACTTCCACGTCCAGGCTGGCGCTGGCAAATGCCAGGCGGTGGCCGTCGGTGGATACGAGGCTGAGCTTTTGGCCTTCAGCCACGAACAAGATGCCGTTCAGGTAGTAACGAATGTCGTGCACCGCCATGGCAAACGACACTTGGTTCAGCAGGCTTTTCAGGGTGCTTTGCGGCACGCTGAACACGGGGCCAAAGCTGGCCGACTCTTGCACCAGCGGGAAATCTTCAGGCGGCAGGCTTTGCAGCGTGAAGCGGCTTTTGCCGCCTTTCAGCACGAGTTTGCCGCCCGTGGCTTCCAGGCTCACGGTCTGGTCGCTGGGCATGGTGCGCAGAATGTCAATCAGCTTGCGTGCGCCCACGGTGATGGCAAAGCTGCCGTCGTCGCCACCAAGGTCGGCGGTGGTTTGAATTTGAATTTCCAGATCGCTGGTGGTCAACCGAACCTCTGGCCCGGATTTGCGGATCAGCACATTGGCCAGAATGGGCAGGGTGTGGCGGCGCTCCACAATGCCCGACACCGACTGCAATGCGGCCAGGATGTGACTTTGGGCGGATTTCAAAACAATCATGTCGTGCCTTGTGTGGTCGGATCTGGGTAAGCCGTCATTTTCGCTGGTTTGTGTGGCAGTACGGTTGGGCGGTTCAGCTCAGCCCTTCAGGGTCTGTTCCAGCACATGCAGCTGCTGGTTCAGTTCGGTGAGTTGGGCGCGCTCAGCGCTGATCTTGCGCACCGCGTGCAGCACGGTGGTGTGGTCGCGCCCCCCGAACAGCTCGCCAATTTCTGGCAGGCTTTTCTGCGTGAGCTCTTTGGCCAGGTACATGGCGATCTGGCGCGGGCGGGCAATGCTGGCCGGGCGCCGGGCGCTGTACATGTCCGCCACCTTGATCTTGTAGTAGTCGGCCACCGTTTTCTGAATGTTTTCCACAGAGATCTGCCGGTTCTGGATGGACAGCAGGTCTTTCAGCGCATCGCGGGCCAACTGGATGGAAATGTCTTTCTGGTTGAAGCGCGAATACGCCAGGATTTTGCGCAGCGCGCCTTCCAGCTCGCGCACGTTGCTGCGCACGTTCTTGGCCACGAAAAACGCCACTTCCTCAGGCATGGCGGTGCCTTCCGCTTCGGCCTTGTTGATCAGGATGGCCACGCGCATTTCCAGCTCGGGCGGCTCGATGGCCACCGTCAACCCTGAATCGAAGCGAGATACCAGCCGTTCGTGGATGTCGGCCAGACCTTTGGGGTATGTGTCGCTGGTGAGGACGATGTGGCTTTTCTTGGCCAACAGGGCTTCAAAAGCGTTGAAAAACTCTTCCTGGGTGCGCTCTTTGTTGGCAAAGAACTGAACGTCGTCGATCAGCAGCAAGTCCAGCGAGTGGTAGCGCTCTTTGAATTCGTCAAAGGTTTTGCGCTGGTAGGCCTTGACCACGTCTGTCACGAACTGCTCGGCATGGATGTACAAAATCTTGCCGTGGGGCTTATCTGCCAGCAACTGGTTGCCAATGGCGTGCATCAGGTGGGTTTTGCCCAGACCCACGCCGCCATAGATGAACAGCGGGTTGTACAACTGCCCCAGGCTGCCTGCCACGTGCAGCGCGGCGGCACGGGCCATGCGGTTGGCACTGCCCTCCACCAGGGTGGCAAACGTCAGTGCCGGGTTGAGGCGGTTTTTCACGCCGTGGGCCATCGGGTCCTCCGGCGGCGGTACTTCAGGCGCTTCTGCCAGCACCTGTTCCTGGATGGAACGCAGTGCAGGGGTCGAGCGGGCCGGGCCTTCACGCGGGGTCAGGGCCAACTCGATGGCCACCTCGTTCTCTGCCAGATCGGACAGCACGCGGGCGATTTTGGCGCTGTATTGCGTGCGGATCCAGTCCATCTTGAAGCGGTTGCCCACCCATATGGTGACGCGGGTCAGGTCGTCTGTCACGCGGGCGGTCAGGGGGCGAATCCAGGTGTTGAACTGCTGCTCTGGCATTTCTTGCGCCAGGCGCTCCACGCAGGCCAGCCATAGTTCGTGCTGGACGGTATCGGTCATTGCCTGGGGCATGAAATATCGGGGGTGCGGGGAAGTGTTGTTCTTGTGGACAGCGGGTGTCCTGATGCGTTGGATTGTAGGCTCAGCGCTGACTTATCCACAGTCCACGAGGATGGGTATTTCTACCCATGACAGGGGGCTTGACACTGGGTGCCATGCGACACCCGGCAATATTAATTGCCACCTCGCGCCGTTTTTGCGATAATCGCGGGCTTTGCCGCTTGCGGGCGTGCAACTTTGTTCTTCGCTTTTTCTTTCGGACAGCATCATGAAACGCACTTACCAACCCTCCAAAACCCGTCGCGCTCGCACCCACGGTTTTTTGGTTCGCATGAAAACCCGTGGCGGTCGTGCCGTGATCGCTGCTCGCCGCGCCAAAGGTCGCAAGCGTCTGGGTCTGTGAGCCCCGGCGGTTGGGCCCTGTGTATCGGGCATGGCGGGTGCGCAGTGCGCCGCCGCTGATGCCTGTCCACCATGCGCTTGCACCCAGACCTCATTCACGGGACACGTCTTGCAGCGCCTGAGGTCCAAAGCCCAGTTTCAAGCCGCCATGGCTGGCCCACCTGTGGCCAAAACCCCGCACTTCGCCCTGCACCGCACTTCTCTGGAGGCGCGGTCGGGCGATGTTTGTCTTTTTCCGGTGCAGGACGCTTGGTTGGGTGTGCTCATTCCCAAGCGCTGGGCTCGCCGCGCCGTCACGCGCAACACCATCCGTCGCCAGATTTACGAAGTGGCACGCCTGCAAGCCGCAGGCATGCCACATGCGGGCTGGGTGGTCCGTTTGCGCGCCGAATTCAGCCGCAAGCAGTTCATCAGCGCCACTTCCGCTCCCCTGAAACAGGCTGTGCGGCAGGAATTGCTGGCGCTGCTGGAGCGCGTGGCACCGCGCGCGCAGGCACCCAAACTGCCTGTGACGGAGGTCGCACGTGCTGATTGACGCGCCACGGCAGTGTCTGATGGCGCTGGTGAAAGCCTACCGCCTGGTGCTGAGCCCCTGGCTGGGCTCCGGGTGCCGTTTTGAGCCCACGTGTTCCGCGTATTCCCTTCAGGCACTGGAGCGACACGGTGCTGCGGTAGGCTCTTACCTCACGCTGAAGCGCATTGCGCGTTGCCAGCCTTGGTGCCAAGGCGGTTGTGACCCTGTGCCCGACCTGCCGCCACAGCTGTTTTCCCATTTGTTGTCCAAGTCTTCCGAGAAGAAACCGTCATGAGTGACATTCGCCGTTCCATCCTTTGGGTGATTTTTGGTTTTTCGATGGTCCTGATTTGGGACAAGTGGCAGTTGTACAACGGTAAACCCGCCACGTTTTTCCCCCAGCCCGCGCCTGTGGCCACCGCGCCCGCAGCCGATGCCCCTGCGGCAGCGGGTGCTGCGGGGGTGCCGACCGCCACGGCATTGCCCGGCAGCGCGGCCAGCCAGTTGCCTGCGGCCTCGGCGCCTGCCGCTCCACGCGCGACGCACACGGCCACCACCGACGTGTTGAAGCTCACATTCGACACAGAGGGCGGCAGCCTCATCGGGGCAGACATCCTGAAGCACAAAGCGGCCACGCTGGTGAGCAAGAACCAGGACATCAAGCCCCTGACACTGCTGACGTCCGACGCCAACCATGTGTACGTGGCGCAGACAGGGTTGATTGCCGGTGCCCAGTCTGTGGGCGCACTGCCCACACACAAGACCCCCATGACCCTGGTGGCAGCAGACACCGAGCTGAAAGACGGCCAGAGCACCTTGACGGTGCGCTTCGAGTCTGCAGACACCGGCGGGGTGAAGCTGGTCAAAACTTACACGGCTCGCAGGGGTGGCTACGACCTGTCGGTCAAACACGAGGTGGTGAACACGGGCACCACGCCGGTGTCGCCTCAGCTCTATCTGCAACTCGTGCGCGATGGCAGCACCACCGCCAGCGAGACACCGTTCTATTCGACGTTCACCGGCCCGGCCGTGTACACGAACGAGAAAAAGTACCAAAAAATCGAGTTTCCCAACATCGACAAAAACAACACCGATTTCATCAAGACCGCCAAAGACGGTTATGTGGCCATGGTGCAGCATTACTTTGCCAGCGCCTGGTTGCTGGGAGAAGGCATCGAACGCGAACACTTTGCCCGCAAGATTGACAACAACTTGTACGCCGCCGGCATGATCACCCCTGTGGGCACCGTCGAGCCTGGCGCTACCAAGGCCGTGGAGTCTCGCCTGTTCGTGGGTCCGCAGGAAGAAAAAGTACTGGAGCAGGTTGCTCCCGGCCTGGAGTTGGTGAAAGACTACGGCTGGCTGACCATGCTGGCCAAGCCTTTGTACTGGCTGATGGAAAAAATTCACTCGTTGGTGGGCAACTGGGGCTGGGCCATCGTGCTGCTGGTGGTGCTGATCAAGGCAGCGTTCTATTGGCTCAATGCCACGGCATACCGCAGCATGGCCAAGATGAAAGCGGTCACGCCCCGCATCACCGAGATGCGCGAGCGCCTGAAAGACAACCCGCAGCAAATGCAGCAGGAGATGATGAAGATCTACCGCGAGGAAAAGGTCAACCCCATGGGTGGCTGCTTCCCCATCATGATCCAGATCCCGGTGTTCATTGCGCTGTACTGGGTGCTGCTGTCGAGCGTTGAAATGCGCAATGCTCCCTGGGTGGGCTGGATTGCCGACCTTTCGTCGCCCGATCCGTTCTACATCCTGCCGTTCATCATGGCCGTGACCACGATGATCCAGACCTCGCTCAACCCGCTGCCACCAGACCCCCTGCAGGCCAAGATGATGTGGCTCATGCCGCTGGTGTTCTCGGTCATGTTCTTCTTCTTCCCGTCCGGCCTGGTGCTGTACTGGGTGACCAACAACTTGCTGACCATTGCGCAGCAGGCTTACATCAACCACAGCATGGGCGTGCCAGTGAAGTTCAGCATGCCCAACTTCAAGTCCTGATTTGCTGACCCGCCAGCACGACCCCATCGTTGCCATTGCCACTGCGCCCGGGCGCGGGGCGGTGGGCATCGTTCGGGTGTCGGGCCAGGGCTTGGGCCCGCTGGTGGAAACCTTGTTGGGCCGCGGGCTGCGCCCGCGCGAGGCCTCTTACCTGCCGTTCAAAGACGCCACTGGCCAGGCCATTGACCACGGGCTGGCCCTCTTCTTTCCGGGGCCCCATTCCTTCACCGGGGAAGACGTGCTGGAGCTGCAAGCCCACGGAGGGCCGGTGGTGCTGCAAATGCTGCTGGCGCGATGCCTGGAAGCCGCAGCACAACCAGCGGCGGGCGGTATGGCTCCCGTTTTGCCCCGCTTGCGCGTGGCCGCGCCAGGCGAGTTCAGCCAACGGGCGTTTTTGAACGACAAGCTCGATCTGGCCCAGGCCGAGGCCATTGCCGACCTGATCGATGCCAGCACCGAGGCGGCCGTCAAAAGCGCCAACCGCTCGCTGGCGGGCGAGTTTTCACGCGAAATACACACCTTGCGCGATGCGCTGATCCACCTGCGCATGCTGGTGGAAGCCACGCTGGACTTCCCGGAAGAAGAAATCGACTTTTTGCAAAAAGCCGATGCAGCGGGCCAACTAGAGCGTCTGCACGTGCAACTGGGCCACGTGCGTCAGCGCGCGCGCCAGGGCGCTTTGCTGCGCGAAGGCATACGCGTGGTGATTGCGGGCCAGCCCAACGCGGGCAAAAGCTCGCTGCTCAACGCGCTGGCGGGGGCCGAGCTGGCCATCGTCACCCCCATTGCCGGCACCACACGTGACAAGGTGGAGCAGGCCATACAGATAGAGGGCGTGCCCCTGCATGTGGTGGACACCGCCGGGCTGCGCCACAGCACCGACGAGGTGGAGCGCATCGGCATTGAGCGCGCCTGGGGCGAAATCCACGCCGCCGATGCCGTGCTGTTTCTGCACGATCTGACGCGTGCCGAAAGTCCTGAATACATAGCTGAAGATGCAGGCATAGCAAGCGCCATGGCCGAAAATCTTCCAAAAATCCACGTCTGGAACAAATGCGAGGCCTGCGCCCCATCGGCCCTGGCGCTGGTGGTGACCGACGGCCTGGCCATTTCTGCCAAAACGGGCCTGGGGCTGGATGCCCTGCGCCAGCGCCTGCTGCAAGCCGTGGGCTGGCAGGCCGCACCCGAAGGCGTTTACATGGCCCGCGAGCGCCACCTGCGTGCACTCGCGGCCGTCGACACGCACCTGACCCTCGCCACCGAGTGGCTGGGCCACCGGGCCGAGCACCTGGACCTGCTGGCTGAAGAACTGCGCCTGGCACAGGCTGCACTGGGCGACATCACTGGCGAGTTTTCGGCCGACGACTTGTTGGGCGAAATCTTCAGCCGCTTTTGCATCGGCAAATAAATATCAGGCTTTTTTGGCCTCCAGCGCTTGATGGTATTGGGTTTGTAGCTATGTACAGATTCCTGCGCAAAGGCGCACGGTACACACCATGACCGACACCTCCTGGGGCGTGGTGGCCGTGTTTGCCTTGGTCTACCTGGGCATGTTTCTGGGTGGGTTGCCCAAGCTCCAGCTCAACCGCCCCGGCGTCGCGCTGCTGGGGGCCATTGCCGTCATCGGCATGGGCGCGGTCACGGTGGAAGAGGCCGCCCGCTCGGTGGACTTGCCCACGGTGCTGCTGCTGTTTTCGTTCATGGTGGTGTCCGCGCAAATGCGGCTGGGCGGGTTTTACACGGCGGTCACGCGCTGGGTGGGCGCGCAGCCCATGGCTCCCGCTGCGCTGCTCGCGGCGCTCATCGCGGTGGCAGCGGTGCTGTCTGCCGTGTTTTCCAACGACGTGGTGTGCCTGGCCATGACGCCCGTGGTGGCCCGCTTGTGCCTGCAACGTGGGCTCAGCCCGGTGCCGTTTCTGGTGGGGCTGGCGTGTGCGGCCAACATCGGTTCGGCGGCCACACTCATTGGCAACCCGCAGAACATGCTGATCGGCTCGGTGCTGAAACTGTCGTTTGCCGACCACCTGCGCGGCGCGGCCTTGCCGGTGGTCGTCAGTTTGGTGGTGCTGTGGGCTTGGTTGGTGTGGGGGCCGGGTGGGCGCGCGCGCATGGCGCTGGGGGCGGTGCACACCCACGCGGTGGCCCAAGGGGCCGAGGCAGACCCCACCTTCGACCGTGTTCAAACCACCAAGGGCCTGCTGGTGGCGGGGGCCGTGCTGATGGCTTTCCTGAGCACCGATTGGCCGCACGAAGTGGTGGCGCTGGTGGCGGCCGGGATGCTGCTGCTCAGCCGTCGCTTCCATTCATCGCAGGTGATGGGTTTTGTGGACTGGGAACTGCTGGTGCTGTTCATGGGCCTGTTTGTGGTCAACCATGCGTTTGCCCAAACCGGGCTGGCCGCGCAAGCTGTCGCCACGATGGCCGGGCATGGCCTGCACCTGGCGGACACCGGCCCGCTGTTTGCCGCCGGGCTGGTGTTGTCGAATCTGGTGAGCAACGTTCCTGCCGTCATGCTGCTGTTGCCCCACCTGGGTGGATCCGACCCGGCGGTGGTGGGCCTGACACTTGCGTTGGTCACCACGTTTGCAGGCAACTTGCTGCTGGTTGGCTCGATTGCCAACCTCATCGTTGTCGATCTGGCCGCGCAGCAGGGCGTGGTCATCGATTGGAAGGCGCACGCACGGTTGGGCGTGCCGGTCACCGTGCTCAGTTTGGGCGTGGTGGCGGCATGGTTGGGCCTGGCAGCTTGAGCGGCCCAACACTGCAGGGACAGACCCTGCACGCCTGACGTTGCCAGTGTGTTCCACAATGCGCTGGTTGCCAGTGCGGAGGGAGTCATGCACATCAGTTCAGGTGGCGGAAACGCCGAAAAGGAAAAAGCCACCCGCAATGCCTTGTATGCGGGCGGGCTGGACACGCTTGTCACGATGGTGGCGCTGCTGGCGGCCAGTTCGTCAGTGTTGCTGGCTGACTTTCTGAAAACCAGCCTCGAAGGCATTGCGGTGTTGCTGGCCTGGTTGTCCTTGCGACGCATCGTGTATGGACGCAACGAGGCCTTTGACTACGGCATTGGCAAGCTGGAGAGCCTGTCCAGTGTGTTTGTGGGTGTGCTGATGATGCTGGGCGTGTGCGTGATCGTCGTCAACGCCAGCCTCAACCTCATGAACCCATCGCACATCTCCGGGGTGGGTGTGTACATCAGCGGTGTGGCCCAGGTGGTGTTCGGTGTCATCAACACGCGCATGGCGCTCAACGCACGGCGCTTGCTGGCGCAGGCACCGTCGCCACTGCTGACGGCCCAGAAGCAGTTGTTTGCGTCGCGCGCGTTCGGCAACGCGTTCATTTTTGTGTCGCTATTGGCCAGCATGCTGCTGCACGAGAAAGCCTGGTCGGTGTACATCGACCCTGTGGCTTCACTCATTGTGGCGGGCTTCATCGCCGTCAGTGCTTTTGGGGTGTTCACCAACTCGTTTGCCGATTTGCTGGACAAAACGCTGGACGAAGAACTGCAGATGCTCATCACCCGGGAACTGGTGAGCCACTTTGACCAGTACGACAACCTGCATGGCATCCGCTCCCGGCGCTCTGGCAGCCAGGTGTTCATCGAGATTTTTCTGGAGTGCGACGCAGACCGCCGTGTCGGCGATGTGCAGGTGTTTTTTGACAGGCTGCGCACCAGCCTGGAAGAGCAGATTCCCAACAGCCGCGTGGTGGTGGGCCTGTCACGCACACGCATTGCGTGAGTGTGGACACCGCCGGCGCGAATGCATCAACCCGTCTGCGACAGTGCGGGCTGAACGCCACACACCCTGTTGCGGCCTTCCGCCTTGGCGCGGTACAGCGCTTTGTCAGCGCGGGCCAGTGCGCGGCTCACACTGCCTTCTGATTCAGCCAGGGCCGTCACACCAAAACTGGCTGTGCAACCCAAGGGCCTGCCTTTGCCACCGCTGACCTGAACGCTGCCCACCTGCTTGCGCAGGTGCTCAGCGGTTTGCAGGCCCTCGGCCAGTGTCGCGTTGGACAGCAGCAGCGCAAACTCCTCGCCACCCATGCGCCCAATGGCATCTTCCTTGCGGATGTTGTCTCTGAGCGCCCGCGCCACCGCAGCCAGCAGGTGGTCGCCCGTCTGATGCCCATGATCGTCGTTCACGGCTTTGAAGTGGTCGATGTCCATCATCACCACACACATAGGCAGGCCCAGACGCGAAGCTTGGGCTTGCATGCTCTCCGCCCGCTCCAGCAAACCGCGGCGGTTGGCCACACCGGTCAACGGATCGGTGACGGACAGCTGGCGCAGAGCTTCATCGCGCCTGTGCAACTCGCTCAGAAAGGACTGCAGCACGATGGCCACCAGCAAAGTGATGAGTGGCACCACTGTGAGGTAGGTGGTGCGGTAATACGCATGGGGCAGATGGCCCAGCAGTTTGGGTGCGTCCAGCGTTTCCGCCAGGAAAAAAACCGCCAGCAGCAGCAACACGGTTCCCGCCCGCAACAGCCGGTCATGGTGACCGAACACCAGAAAAGCGAGCGGTATGCCTGCGATGACGAAGAGGTGGAGTCCGCTCTCCGGAGGGAACACCCACAAAGAGAAGATGGCCATCTGCACCAAATACACGCCCACCAGCCAGATGCGGCTTGCGTTGACTGTACCTAGGTGCAACACACCGAAGTAAGCGACGTACCCACAGACAAACAGCAGGTTGAGCCCTGCGGCCATGGGAGACTGAAACACCACCCCATACAGCAGTGTGTAAGTCAGGGAGAGGCCCAGGCCAATCAGTGCCAGCAGGTTAACGACACGCAGCTTGGCCCGCTCGCTTTCGGGCAGGTGGTGTGTGTGTGCTTGGTACGCCCGCTCAAGCCAGGCCGTGGCGCTCATGGGTGTCATGTTGCCCGGCACGAACCTCAGTGCCCGGCAAAATCCACCAGGGTGAACAAAGCCAAGCCACTGTCGCGCAGGCGTTGGGAGCCGCCCAGCTCTGGCAAATCAACGATGGCGGCACCTTCCGTCACGGTGGCACCGAGTTTTTCGAGCAGCTTTTTGCCCGCCATCATGGTGCCGCCTGTGGCAATCAGGTCGTCGATCAGCAGCACGCGGTCGCCGGGCTTCACGGCATCGGTGTGCAGCTCCACCGTGGCACTCCCGTACTCCAGTTCATAGGTTTCTTCGACGGTGGTGAAGGGCAGCTTGCCTTTCTTGCGGATGGGCACAAAACCCAGCCCCAGCTCATAGGCCACCACCGAGCCGATGATGAACCCCCTGGCGTCCAGCCCAGCCACCACAGTGGGCTTGAGGGCTGTGTCCATGTAGCGGTGCACAAAGCTGTCAATCAGCACGCGGAACACTTTGGGGTCTTGCAGCAGCGGCGTGATGTCGCGGAACTGCACCCCCGGTGCGGGCCAGTCAGGCACGGTGCGGATGTGGGCTCGGAGGTAGTCTGATGTGTCCATGGGCGGCGCAAAAAAAGGCGAAAGGGCATGTTAGGCCCTTTCGCCTTGGTGAACCGCAAAACCCGAGCCTGATGCTCAGGTCATTGGCACAAACTGGAAGCCTTGGCCGGCCGGTTCAATGGTGCCGAATGCCGGGAAGGGGAAGTGGTAGCCACCCGGCAGCATCTTGTCTTTCACGATTTGATCAAACACGCGACGGCGTGTCTGGCGCGCTGCTTCTGCGTCCATGTCGAACATCACGGCCCAGTCCGGGTTGCGGGCAAACAGCGAGGGGATGTTGGTCAGGTCAGCCACGAAAATGAAGGACTTGCCTTCGGACGTGACGGTGAACGTGCTCATTCCGGGCGTGTGGCCAAACGCTGCGTTGGAGCGAATGCCTGGGGCCAGTTCGGCACCAGGTTCGAAGCGCACCAGTTGGTCGGCTGGCAGGTCTTTGAACACGCGGCGCACGCCGCCAAATGCACCTTTCATGCCCTCGGGAGCGGCAGCCATGCGGGCATCGTCCATCCAGAACGCGTGCTCCGGCGCAGGCACATGCACCTTGGCTTTGGGGAAGGTCAATTGCCCGTTCTTCATGCGCAGGCCGTTGATGTGATCGCCGTGGTAGTGGCTGATGATCACGTGGTCGATGTCCTCGGGCTTGTATCCGGCTGCGGCCAGGTTGGCAACCAGGCGGCCGGTGGTGGGGCCACCGTTGTCGGCAAAACCGGTGTCCATCAGGAAGCGCTGGTTGCCTGACACCACCAAAAAGGATGTGAACGGCACGTCGATGTAGTCTGTGGGCAGGCCCTGGCTGGCGAGCAGCGATTTGACTTGGTCCAGCGGGGCGTTTTTCACAAACTCGGCGGCCAGTGGGCGCCGTGCAATGCCATCGTTCAGTGCAATGATGTCCACCGCCCCGAGCCGCATCTTGCGAAACCCTGGGGTGGGCAGATCGGGTGTGCCCAAGTTGGGGGCGTTTTGCGCCCAGAGCACGCCTGGGTTCAGCCAGGGAAGGGCGATGGCTGTGCTGGCCAGACCAGCACCGAGAAGTTGACGGCGGTTGAGCATGACGGGGAAACTCCAAGTTCAAGTAGTTCACATTTCATACCAAATGGTCGCCTTTGTGTCGAATGAGTTCAATCAACCCTGGGTGCAAAGGGGTCGATGGGGCTTCAGCCCCGGGTGAGCGCGTCTTCGGCACTGGCCAGTGCCACAGAGGTGCCCGACAGCACCAGTGTGTCGCCGTCGTGCAGTACGGTCTGGGGGGTGCAAGAGCCGGGTTTGGCGCCCGTGCAACGCAGGCTGACCACCTTCACGCCCAATGCTTCCAGGTTCAGGTGCTCCAACGTGCGACCCAGTGCGTGGCTTTTGGCGTGCACGGTGAAGGTGGCCAGACGCTCGTTGTCGAGGTCGTCTGCAGTGTTGTCGTCTTCACCGTGGAAGTAGCCACGCAGCAGGCTGTAGCGGGCCTCTCGCTGGTCTTGCACCAGGCGCAGCACCTTGCGCATGGGCACGCCCACCAAGGCCAGGGCGTGGCTGGCCAGCATCAGACTGGCCTCGATGGCCTCCGGCACCACCTCTGTGGCACCGGCCGCCTGCAGCGTGTCCAGGTGAATGTCGTCCAGCGTGCGGACCACCACCGGTACGTCGGGGGCCAGTTGCCGAAGCTGGGCCAGCACTTTCATGGCACTGGCATGGTCGATGTACGTGATGGCCACCGCTTTGGCCCGCGCCACGCCAGCGGCCACCAGCGCTTGTGCGCGCGCTGCGTCGCCATACACCACTGAATGGTCGGCCTTGGCAGCCTTTTGCACGCGATCGGGATCCAGGTCCAGCGCCATGTATTCGATGTTGGCCTTTTCGAGCAGGCGAGCCAGGTTTTGCCCGCAGCGGCCATAGCCGCAAATGACCACATGGCCGGACTTGCCCATGGACTGGCGTGCGATGCTGGTCATGGCCACCGACTGCATGAGCCAGTCGCTGCCCACAAACTTCATCACCACCCAGTCGGCTTTCATGATGATGAACGGCGTGGCCAGCATGGACAGCACCATCGACGCCAGAATCGGGTTGAACAGCGACGGCGGCACCAACTGGTTTTGCCCGGCAAGTGTCAGCAGCACAAACCCGAATTCACCCGCTTGTGCCAGGTACAGGCCAGTGCGCACGGCGGTGCCCAGGCCCGCGCCCATCCAGCGCGCCAGCGCGGCAATGACAGCCAGCTTGAACAGCACAGGCAGCGTGACCAGAATCAGCACCAATGGCCAGCGCTCCAGCACCAGCCGCCAGTCGAGCATCATGCCAATGGTGATGAAAAACAGGCCCAACAACACGTCGTGGAACGGGCGGATGTCGGTTTCCACCTGATGCTTGTATTCGGTTTCCGAAATCAGCATGCCCGCCACAAAGGCCCCGAGCGCCATTGAGAGCCCGGCGTGTTCGGTGATCCAGGCCAGCCCCAGTGTGATGAGCAGCAGGTTGAGCATGAACAGCTCTTCGCTTTTGCGCATGGCCACCTGTTTGAGCCACCAGCGCAGCCACTTCTGGCCCCATGTCAGCAGCAGACCCAGCAGCAGCACCGCCTTGACAAAGGCCAGCCCGAGCGCAGTGGCCAGCTCCTCCGGCGGAGAACCCAGGGCGGGGATCAGCACCAGCAGGGGCACCACGGCCAAATCCTGGAACAGCAGCACCCCCACCACGCGCTTGCCATGGTCCGAGTCCAGCTCCAGCCGCTCGGCCACCAGTTTGATGACGATGGCGGTGCTGCTCATCGCCATCACACCGCCCAGCGCCAGGGCTGTGCGCCAGTCCATCTTCCACCAGTTGGGAAAGAACCAGTCCATCACCAGCGAGCCCAGTGTGGCCAGTACGATGGTAGCCACCACCTGCGACAGCCCCAGCCCGAACACCAGCTTGCGCATGGCGCGCAGCTTGGGCAGGCTGAATTCCAGCCCAATCACGAACATCAGGAACACCACCCCAAACTCGGCCAGGTAGCGAATGCCCGCAGAGTTTTGCGCCAGCGCCAGCGTGTGCGGCCCGATCACCACCCCCACAAACAGGTAGCCCAGCATGGGCGGCAACTTCATCGACCGGCACGCCACCACGCCCAGCACGGCGGCCAGCAGGTAGAGCAGGGTGATATCAAGCGCATTCATCGCCACATGGTAACGGCACCGTCGCGGTGCGCAGAGGGTGGGCTGGCCGATAATCCGCTGCATGAGCTCACCCCCCGCACTCAAGGCCGACCGGACGCTGGCCCTGGCGCAAGACACCTTGCGAACCGAGGCCGATGCCCTGCTGGCTGCGGCCCTGCGGCTGGGGCCCGCCTTTGCCCAGGCCGTCGACCTCATCCTGCACAGCCAGGGCCGCGTGGTGGTCATGGGCATGGGCAAAAGTGGTCACGTGGGCCGCAAAATTGCCGCCACGCTCGCCTCCACAGGCACGC
Organism: uncultured bacterium; assembly: GCA_903928495.1. Lineage (GTDB taxonomy): Bacteria > Pseudomonadota > Gammaproteobacteria > Burkholderiales > Burkholderiaceae_C > UBA2334. The sequence continues at coordinate 6,493 of CAIYQZ010000013.1, read as the reverse complement.
CCGCCATGTTTGTGCATCCCGGAGAGGCCAGCCATGGCGACCTCGGCATGATCACCGCCGCCGACGTGGTCCTGGCCATCAGCAACAGCGGTGAAAGCGACGAACTCACCGTGCTGCTCCCCGTGCTCAAACGCATGGCAGTGCCTCTGGTGGCCATGACCTCGCGGGCCGACTCGTCGCTGGGCCGACACGCTGCGCACTTCCTCGACACCAGCGTGGCCAAAGAAGCCTGCCCGCTCAACCTCGCCCCGACGGCCAGCACCACCGTGCAGCTGGCGATGGGCGATGCGCTCGCCGTGGCGTTGCTGGATGCCAGAGGCTTCAAAGCCGAAGACTTTGCCCGCAGCCACCCCGGCGGTTCGCTGGGTCGCAAGCTGCTGACGCACGTGCGCGATGTCATGCGCAGCGGAGACGCTGTGCCCAGCGTGGGATGGGATGCTTCTGCCATGGACCTGATGCGCGAAATGAGCGCCAAAGGCCTCGGCGCCTCGGCGGTGTTGTCGGCCAGTGGCCACATTGCAGGCATCTTCACCGACGGCGATTTGCGCCGCCTGATTGAAAGCGGCACCGACATGCGCATTGCCCTGGCCCGTGACGTGATGCGGCCCAACCCCCGCACCGTGTCGGCTGATGCGTTGGCTGTGGAGGCCGCCGACCTCATGGAAAACCACCGCATCTCCAGTGTGCTGGTGGTCAACGCCGAAGGCGCCTTGTGTGGTGCCTTGAACACCCACGACCTGATGCGCGCCAAGGTGATCTGAATGACGCTGCCCGACCTCACCCCCCGCCTGAACTTCGACCCCGAGTTGCTGCTGCGCGCCCAAGACGTGAAAGTGGTGTTTTTTGACGTGGACGGTGTGCTGACCGACGGCGGGTTGTATTTCACCGAGGCGGGCGAAACGCTCAAGCGCTTCAACTCACTCGATGGCCACGGCCTGAAGCTGCTGCAAAAGGCGGGCATCACTCCGGCAGTGGTCACCGGCAGGGACTCAGCCCCCCTGCGCACCCGCCTGGCCGCACTGGGTGTGACCCACGTGCGTTACGGCACCGAAGACAAACGCCCCGCTACCGAAGCCATCCTGGCCGAGCTGGGTCTGGACTGGTCGCAAGCCGCCGCCATGGGCGACGACTGGCCCGACGCCCCGGTGCTGCGCCGCGTGGCATTGGCCTGCGCTCCGCGCACCGCACAGGCCGAGGTGCTGGCGTTGGCCCACTACGTGCCCGAGGCTGCCGCCGGACACGGCGCTGCCCGCGCCCTGTGCGATCTTGTACTGGTGGCCAGCGGCCACTACGCCCGGCTGTGGCGAGAGCTGTCGGCCTGAACGCATGGCCAGCCTTAGCGCCCGTTCGTGGCGGGTCGCTGTGGAGCGGCTCACCCTGTATTTGCCGGTCTTGCTCATGGGCATGCTGGCGCTGGCTTCTTATTGGCTGTTGCGTGCCACACCACCCAGCCCCGGGCCTGCCACCGCGCGCACCGAGGTCCACCATCCGCACCATGTGATGCGCCAGTTCTCGGTGCGCACACACGGTGCTGGCGGGGCACTCAAGACCGAGGTGCTGGGTAGCGAGGCTCGCTTGTTTCCCGACGATGGGAGCATGGAGGTGGACAACCCCCGCGTGCGCAGTTTCAGCCCGGACGGTGTGTTGACCACACTGGCTGGCGAACACGGCTGGGTCAACAAAGCCCATGACGAATTTGTGTTGCGGCGCAATGCCCTTGTGGTTCGGCAGGCGGCCACGCTGCCCAATGGGCAGCAGCTCAGTCGTCTGGAGTTCCAGGGCCAGCATCTGCATGTGTTCACGGGCACGCACCGTGTGCTCTCCGACGAGCCGGTGGTTTTGCTGCGCGGTGCCGACCGCCTCAGCGGAAACAGGCTCGACTACAACGACGAACAGCGCGTCGCAGTGCTCACAGGCCGCGTGCGTGCCCAACTCATTGCCCGTCCCCAACCCTGAGCCCCACAGTCCATGTCCTCACCTCTCGTGTTCATCACCGGTGCATCCAGCGGGATCGGGCAGGCTCTGGCTTTGCATTACGCCCGCGCAGGGTGGCGGCTGGCATTGGTGGTGCGCAAAGAAATTGAAACAAAATCATGGCTTGACGCTTGTCAAATAAGCCGTGACAGCTACCAAATTTACGTGACTGACGTGGCCCAAGTCGACACCATCGTGGCGGCAGGACGGGCCGCCATTGAAGCCCAGGGCTTGCCCGACGTGGTGATTGCCAACGCGGGTATCAGCGTGGGCATGGACACAGCCATCCGCAGCGACCTGCAGGTGATGGCCAACACGTTTGCCACCAACAACGTGGGCATGGCCGCCACGTTCCATCCGTTTCTGGCTGGCATGGTCCAGCGCGGACACGGCACTTTGGTGGGCATTGCCAGTGTGGCTGGCATTCGTGGCCTGCCAGGCCATGGTGCCTACTGTGCCAGCAAGGCTGCCGCCATCAGCTACTGCGAGAGTTTGCGCGGCGAACTGCGTGGCAGCGGGGTGGCAGTGGTCACCCTCTTGCCAGGCTATGTGGATACACCGTTGACCCGTTCCAACCGCTATCCCATGCCGTTTTTGATGCAGCCTGAGGCATTCGCTGCCCAGGCCGCTTCTGCCATTGAAGCTCAGACCAGCTACCGAGTCATTCCCTGGCAAATGGGTGTGGTCGCCAAACTGCTGCGCATGCTGCCCAATTCGCTGCTGGACAAGGCGTTTGCCGGCCGGCCCCGCAAACGCCGCCAGGGCGAATGAGCCAGTCTGGCGTGTGACGCGCCCAATGAAAAAGCCCCGGGTCGCAAGACCAGGGGCTTTTCAGAAAACTGTTTGACCAGGGCCGGGTGAATTCACCTGCCCTGGTTCAGGGCTCAGTAACCGCCGCGGCCACCGCCACCGAAGCCACCACCGCCGCCACCACCTTCGCGACGGCCACCGCCGCCGTAGGGGCTGCGGAAGCCACCGTCGTTGCCGCCGCCGCCGAAGCCGCCGCCACCGCCTTCACGGCGGCCGCCACCGAAGCCGCCGCCACCGGTGCGGGGAGGACGTGCTTCCATGGGACGTGCTTCGTTCACCACCAGGCTACGGCCGCCCAGAGACTGGCCGTTCATGCCAGCGATGGCTTGTTGGGCTTCAGCGTCGCTGCCCATTTCCACAAAGCCGAAACCTTTGGAACGGCCAGTGTCACGTTCCATCATGACTTTGGCGCTGTTCACGTTGCCGAAGGCGCTGAAAGACTGTTGCAGGTCTTCGTCGCGAACCGTGTAAGGCAGGTTGCCGACGTAAAGTTTGTTGCCCATTGCGGGACTCCTCAAGATACACAGAAAAAATAGCGATGGAGCCCCGTTAGCACAATGAAACCTGTAGCACGCGAAACCGACCGATCACCTGTCAAGCGGGTGTTCTTCCACCCGCCCGGAGATTATGCGCTGAATGCTGTTTCCGTGGGGTTCTTTCCCCTGGCGTTGTCAACCCCTCTTCGGAGAGGGCTCCCGCTGATGCGCCAGCACAACAGTTTGTGCGTGTCGGGGACGGGTCTGCGCCAAGACGGTGCGTTGCTATACTGACCGCAGCGCTGATTTGTCCCTGACTTGCGGGCGCTTTTTACAAATGCAGCTAATGACGGAGGTACCCCACCCGGCGTCTGTTGTTGGCGAACCGGGTTTTTTTGTGCCATGACGCTGATTGCCACTGCCCTCACGCAGCACTTTGAGCAAGCCTTGCCCTTGCAGAGCGGTTCGGTGCTGCCGTCGTATTCGCTCAGTTACGAAACTTATGGCAGCCTGAATGCAGACCGATCCAACGCGGTGCTCATTTGCCACGCGCTCAATGCATCGCACCACGTGGCGGGCATCTACCTGAACCAGGACGGGACACCGCAGCCGCGCAGCGAAGGCTGGTGGGACAACATGATCGGTCCTGGCAAACCGGTGGACACCGACCGCTTTTTTGTCATTGGGGTCAACAACCTGGGTTCATGCTTTGGTTCCAGTGGCCCCACACACACGAACCCGGCCACGGGCGAAGCCTGGGGGGCTGATTTCCCGGTGGTGACGGTGGAAGACTGGGTGAACGCCCAGGCCCGCTTGCTGGACGTTTTGGGCATCCGGCAACTGGCCGCCGTGATGGGCGGCAGCCTGGGTGGCATGCAAACCTTGAGCTGGACGCTGCAATTCCCCGATCGCGTGCGTCACGCGGTGGTGGTGGCCAGTGCGCCCAACCTCACCGCTGAAAACATCGCGTTCAATGAGGTGGCTCGACGCGCCATCGTCACCGACCCCGACTTCCACGGGGGCCACTATTTGCGCCATGGCACGGTGCCCAAACGGGGCTTGCGAATTGCCCGGATGATTGGCCACATCACATACCTGAGCGACGATGTGATGAATGACAAGTTCGGTCGCCAGTTGCGCCCGCTGGTCAATGATGTGAAGCAGGCTGCCCGTGCCGATGACCAGCCTGCACTGGCCCGTCTCGCATACCAATACACCACGCAGGGTGTCGAGTTCGAAATCGAGAGTTACCTGCGCCACCAGGGTGACAAGTTCAGCGAGTACTTCGATGCCAACACCTACTTGCTCATCACCCGAGCGCTGGATTACTTTGACCCGGCCCGCGCCCACGGTGGCGACCTGGCCCGCGCACTGGCTCCTGCAAAGGCCTCGTTTTTGCTGGTGAGCTTCACCACCGACTGGCGGTTTTCACCCGCGCGAAGCCGTGAAATGGTGCGCGCGTTGTTGAAAAACCGACGGGACGTGAGTTATGCCGAGATTGATGCCCCGCATGGCCACGACGCCTTTCTGCTGGAAGATCCTCGCTACCTCTCGGCCGTGCGTGCCTACTTTGACCACCGCGTGGGTGCAACCTCTGCCGGAGGCCAGACATCATGAGTGAAAACACGCTGATTCATTCGATCGCCCGCCTGGTGCCCCGCGGCTCTCGCGTGCTGGATCTGGGCTGCGGCAATGGCGAGTTGCTGGCACACCTGATGGCCCGCCAGGGTTGTACCGGTTACGGGGTGGAAATCGACGATGCCAAGGTGCACGCCTGCCTGGCGCGGGGTGTCAATGTGTTGCAGCTCAACCTGGAGGACGGGCTGAGCGCATTCGAAGATCAGAGCTTCGATGTGGTGCTGCAAATCGACACCTTGCAGCACCTGCGCAATGCGCAGACCATGCTGCTGGAAACCGCCCGCGTCGGGCGCCTGGGTGTGGTGGCTTTCCCCAATTTTGCCCATTGGCCCAACCGGCTGAGCGTGCTGCAGGGCCGCATGCCGGTGACCAAACGCCTGCCCTACCAGTGGTACGACACGCCCAACATCCGCGTGGGCACTTACGCGGACTTTGAAGTGTTGGCGCGCCGCAACGGATTGCAGATTCAGGATGCGTTTGGCCTGCATGAGGGGCAGGAGGTTCGCAGCTTGCCCAATCTGCTTGCCAGCACGGCCGTGTTCCGTTTTTCCCGCTGAGATTTCGGTCCGATACTGTTGACAGAAGAACGAGGAGACAACATGAACTTCAACCACCTGAAAATCAGTGTCCGCATGGCCATCGGCTTTGGCGTGATGTTTGTCCTGATGCTGGTCACCGCTGCACTGGCCACGTTCAATTTGCGGCAATCGGAAGAGGCTTCCAAGCGCCTGCTGGAGCAGGAGCGGCAGGCGGCCCTGGCAGACGAGTGGGTGGCCAATACTCAACTCAATGTGAACCGTGTGCTGGCGGTCGCCAAGTCTCAGGCCAACCCGGTTGTGGACGAGTATTTCAAACCGCTCATCGCCCAAACCACGCAAGATATCAATGGCTTGCAGAAGAAGCTCGAAGAAACAGTCACATCTGACCAAGGCAAAAACCTGCTGGCGGCCATTGCACAGCTCAGGAAGGCCTACATCGATGTCCGCAAAACATATTTCGACACCCTGAAAGCTGGCGACACAGCCCAGGCAGACGCGCAACTGGCCAACACCGTGTTGCCTGCCGCGCAAAGCTACATCGCCAAAATGCGGGAACTCGCCAAGTTGCAGCACGAGGCTGTCAATGCCAAAGCCGACGAGGTGTTTGCACAGCAGGAACAGCGCATCTGGTGGCTCAACGCGCTGGTGTTGCTCGCCGTTCTGGGCGGCATGGTCGTCGCGTGGGCAATCACCCGTTCCGTCACCAAGCCGTTGGCCGAGTCAGTGGCATTTGCGCGTGGCATTGCATCGGGCCGTCTGGACCAGGTCATCACGGTCAACCGCCGGGATGAGGTGGGTGCATTGCTTCAGGCGTTTGCCGACATGAACAGCTCGCTGTCGAACTTGGTGAGGCAGGTACAGGAGGCATCAGGGAACATCGAGGTGTCCAGCAGCGAAGTGGCGGTGGGCACCCAGGACCTGGCCAGCCGCACAGAAGCGGCAGCCAGCAACCTCGAGCAAACCGCCAGCAGCATGGAAGAGCTCACCGCCACCGTGCGCCAGAGCGCAGACGCAGCCCGCCAGGCCAACCAACTCGCCAGCACCGCAGCAGACGTC
>CAIYQZ010000012.1 GCA_903928495.1 uncultured bacterium | reverse complement strand
GGCGGTGCACGCCGGTGGTGGTTTCTTCGGTCACGCCGATGATCTGGGCGCTCTTGCGGGCATACCAGGTGGGGTCAACAGCCAGCTTGGCCTTGATGGCGGCAAACAGGATGGTTTCTTCTTCACTGCCGGGGTTGTCCAGCACCGAAATGTCTTTGGCGGCACGTTGGCCCAGGTGCATGAGCATGGTGGCATCGCCGCCGTCGTCCAGGATCATGTTGGGGCCTTCGCCTTCGGTGCCAGCAGCGCCAAAGTCAAAGATGCGGTGGGTGTAATCCCAGTAGTCGGTCAGGGTTTCACCCTTGATGGCAAACACGGGCGTGCCGCTGGCTGCAATGGCTGCGGCAGCGTGGTCTTGGGTGCTGAAAATGTTGCAGCTGGCCCAGCGCACCTGGGCACCCAGGGCTTGCAGGGTTTCGATCAGCACGCCAGTCTGAATGGTCATGTGCAGGCTGCCGGTGATGCGGGCACCCTTCAGCGGCTGTGCCTTGGCGAATTCTTCGCGGATGGCCATCAGGCCCGGCATTTCGGTTTCGGCAATGCGTAGTTCTTTGCGGCCCCAGGCGGCCAGGCCGATGTCGGCAATGGCGCAGTCGGTGTTGACAGCGGGGGTGGTGAGGGAATCGGTGCGTGCGTTCATGGAAGGCTCCAAACAGGGTTTTGAAGAACAACCACGTGTTGGCAGCCGCGCATAAAAAAAGCGCTCACCCGCCAACATGTGGGTGAGCGCCGTTGTCTGTGTCCAGCAAACGCTTGTTTGCTGGGGTTCCGAGCCTCACCGGCTGACCCTGTGTTCAGGGGTGACCGGCTGCAACGCTCCTCGGAAGCGCCCGATTATAGAAAGATCAGCGCAACAAGGGTGGCTGTCCCCCAGAACCCGGAAGTTTGAACACGGAAACGTTCTCCACCAGCCGCTCGGACTGCTCCCGCAGGCTGCTGGCTGCCGCAGCGCCCTCTTCCACCAAAGCGGCGTTTTGCTGGGTGGCTTCGTCAATGTGGGCAATGGCCTCGCTCACCTGTTGCACGCCCTGCGTTTGCTCGCGCAACGCGCCGGCAATGCCCTGCATGATGTGTGTGACATTGCCAATGGCCGACACCACGTTGCCCATGGTGTCGCCCGCACGGTTGACCAGCAGCGTGCCCTGGTTCACCTCTTCGACGCTGGCGGTGATGAGCCCCTTGATTTCTCGGGCAGCTTCGGCAGAACGGCCCGCCAGGCTGCGCACTTCGGACGCCACCACCGCAAAACCACGACCGGCCTCACCCGCACGGGCGGCTTCAACAGCGGCGTTCAGCGCCAGAATGTTGGTCTGGAAGGCAATGGAATCGATCACCCCGATGATGTCGCCGATCTTGCGGCTCGATCCATCGATGCGGTGCATGGACTGGATGACCTCACCCACCACCGCACCGCCTTCCTGCGCCACCTCACTGGCTTTGGCGGACAACACGCTGGCTTGCTGCACCTGTTCGGCGTTGTGCTGCACCGAAGTGCTCACTTCGTGCATGGCGGCAGCGGTTTGCTCCAGCGAACTGGCCTGCTGCTCGGTGCGTGCCGACAGGTCGTGATTGCCCTGCGCCACCTGTTGCCCGCCCGTGGCCACGGCCATGGAAGCATCGCGCACGTCGCTGACCACGCGGCGCAAGTTGGCGCTCATGTCATTCAGGTGGTGCAACAGCGCGCGTATTTCAGGGTAGCCCTCCACGCGGGCGGTTTGTGTCAGATCACCGGACGCCACGGCCTGCGTGAGGCGGTTTGCATCAGCGATGGAAGTGGTCACTTTGGACACGATGCGCCAAGCAATGCCCACAAGCAGCAACAAGCCCACCACATTGATGGCAATGATTTGGGTGCGTGCGCCCGACACCACCGCCTCCCCGGTCTGCTTGACTGTTTCGGCATAGGCTTCCAGGGCTTCACCCGGTTCCGCCAGGCTTTTTTCGAGGGCCTCAAAGGCAGCGTTGAATTCGGGCAGTTTGGCCCTGGCATCGGCAGGGTCGCGGTCTACCAGGCGCTGGATGTTGCGCCCCGATTCGGCGTAGGCACGTGCCGTGGGCAGGGCAGCGTCGATCTGCGCCCGGACCGCAGCGGGTATGCCCGCGTCGCGGGTGGCTTCCAACTGTTTGATGAGCTCGGCGGCATGCTCATCCAGGTCCGCCTTGGACTGCGCCACGCCTTTGGGGTCGTCTGTCTGGCCGGACACAATGCTCTGCAGCACATCGGCCCGAATGGCATCGTGCATCATGTCGGCCAACGCTGAGGCCTGCATGGCGTCACCCATGGCCGTGGCCTCGTTCAACTGGGTACCCACCTGAGACACACCACGCCAGCCCATGGCCCCGACGCCCAGACAACCCAGCGCGCCGACCAGTGCTAAGCCAAGCAACGCATTTTTAAGACTCAATCTCATCATGTTGGATCCCTGTGAGTGACGTTACACATTCAGGCGGATATTTAACGACAAAGCCCGAGCAATTTGTAAAGGTTTTTTCGTTAGACGCGTTGGCCGCGCAACACATACACGGTGTGTTGACCGACATTGACGACACACTGACCTGCAACGGCAGAATCGAACCCGTGGCACTGGATGCCCTGCAACGCCTGCACCAGGCAGGCGTGCCGGTTCTGGCCATCACCGGTCGCCCGGCAGGCTGGAGCGAGCCTTTTGCACGCGTCTGGCCTGTACTGGGCATCGTCGCTGAAAACGGCAGCGTGTGCCTGCACAAGCGCGATGGCGCCTTGACCAAGACCTACACCCAAGCGGCGTCCCAACGCGCTGAACAGTACGCTCGGTTGCAGGCCGTGCTGCACGACATTGAAAACCGTGTGCCCGGCGCACACAGGGCGCGCGACAGCGCCGGCCGCGAAACCGACATCGCCATCGACCACAGTGAGTTCCACCACCTGGACGCCGCCCGCATTCAACAGGTGCTGGCAATGATGCATTCCGCTGGGCTGAGCGCCACGGTCAGTTCCATCCACATCAATGGCTGGTTCGGTGCACACAACAAATACACCGGTGCCTGCTGGGCACTCCAGGCGCTGATGGGGGTGGACCTGCCAGCAGAACAAGACAACTGGGTGTTTGTGGGCGATTCACCCAATGACCAGGTGATGTTCCAACACCTGCCACTGAGCGTGGGGGTGGCCAACATCCTGCGCTTCGAAGGCCGCCTGATGCACGCCCCCCGCTGGGTGACCGCCAGCGAGCGCGGCGCAGGCTTTGCCGAAGTGGCCAACGCCGTGCTAGCCGCCAGGGCTAAGGACCGGTCATGAACGCCAACGGCCAAGGCGCTACCGAGGTGGCACCACACCTGGCCCGCCGGGGGCTGGTGGCGGTGTTTGGCTCCACGTTTCTGGAGTTGGTCGGGGTGTTCATGCTCTCCCCGTTGTTGCTGTTCACCTTGAAGGCCAACGGCGAAAGTACCTTGCTGGCAGGTTTGTTTGCAGCATCCGGCTGGGTGGGCATTTTCCTGGTCACCCCACTGGTGGCCTGCATCACGCGGCGGCTGGGGCGGCGGCGTGCGCTGTGGCTGGCGGCCGCGCTGCCCCTGCTGGCCACAACCGGCTTTTTGCTCACCGACCACCTGGGCGTGTGGTTTGCGCTGGAGTTTCTGGCCGGCATGGCCGGTGGGCTGCGCTGGGTGCTGGCCGAGGCCGTGGTGGCCGAGTGCTCGCCGCCCGGCCAGCGGGGGCGCTACGTGGGCCTGTTTGAAACCATGGTGGGCGTGACCTTTGTGGTGGGCCCTGCCCTGCTGGCATGGGTGGGGCCTCAACGCGACCTGGCCCTGTGGCTGGTGCTGGCACTGACGGCGGCGGGGCTGGTGTGGAGTTTTGGCATTCCGGCATTGCCCCCGTCGGCCGACGCTGAATCAGCCCCATCAGGCGCGCGCGGCATGTGGCGGGCCTTTCGGGCCTACCCGGTCATCATGGCGGCGGGTCTGGTGGGCGGCTTTTTTGAAAGCGGCGTTTCCAGCCTGCTGCCGCTGTACGGCCTGGCGCTGGACCTGTCGCCCGCCACGGCGGCGCTGCTGGTGTCGGCCAGTGGCCTGGGCAGCGCGGTGTTGATGTTGCCCGCCGGCGTGCTGGCCGACCGCATGGCCCACCACCCTGCCCAACGATGGGGCAATCAGGGACAGGCCCGGCAGGCACTGATGCGCGCCTTCGCCTGGCTCACGCTGGCCGCCACCGCCCTGGTGCCCTGGGTGGCGCCGCTTCCGGTGCTGGCTTGGCCAGTGGTGTTTTTGTGGGGCGGCGCGGGCGGCTGCCTGTACACGCTGGCGATGATCGACATCGGCGACCGGGAAAGCGGGCTGGCCCTGGTCAATGGCACCGCCGTGCTGGTGATGGCCTACACACTGGGTAGCGTGCTGGCACCCGCGTTGGGGGCTTGGGCATTGCAGGTGTCGGCAAAAGTGGCGTTTCCGGCGCTGATGCTGGCCGTAGCCACCGCCGGTGTATGGGCGTTGCACCGCTCCGCACCCAACAAAAACGGGCCAAAAGGCCCGTGAATGCAAAATCAAATTAGAAGCAAACTATTCAATATGAACAAACGGTAGCGGCATAAAAGCCTTAAAACCCTGTCAGTGGTCGCGCAACCGCGACCGAAGCCGGGCAATGGACTGGCTGTGCAGCTGGCAGATGCGCGACTCGGTCACGCCGAGCACGGCAGCAATTTCTTTCAGGTTCATGTCGTGCTCGTAGTACATGCTCATGATGTACTGCTCGCGCTCGGGCAAATTCTTGATGGCCTCGACCAGCGCGGCGCGCATGCGCGCATCGCCCAGGATGTGAACTGGGTCAGCGTCGGCCATGGCCACATGGCGGTCAAGGTAGTCGTCGCCATCGTCTCCGCCTGAAATGTCTTCCAGGTACACCAACTGTGTGCCACGCACCTTGGCCAGCAGTTCCTGGTACTCGTCCAGCGGCATGTCCAGTTCTGCGGCAATTTCTGATTCCATGGGGGCCCTTTGCAGCCGGTGCTCCAGGCGGTGCACGGCTTGTTCAATTTCTTTTTGGCTTTTGCGCGAGCCGCGCGACATCCAGTCGCCGCCGCGGAGTTCGTCGATCATGGCGCCACGGATGCGCTGGCTGGCAAAGGTCTCGAACTGCACGCCTTGCGAGGGCTCGAACCTGGCCAGGGCCTCGGTCAGTCCCATCATGCCGACCTGAATCAGGTCGTCCACCTCCACACTGGCGGGCAACTTGGCGATCATGTGATGCGCCAGTTTTTTGACCAGGGGGCTGTATTGGCGGATCTGAGCGTCGCGGTTCAGAGTGCCTTTAGCGGTGTACATCAGCAGCTCCAGAGATGTGGGACAAGTGCCTCTCGCTGGTTGGGGGACATCCAGGGAGAAAGGGTGCTGCTGCTGTCTTCCAGCTTCAGCGCACTTTCCACGATTCTAAGCATCCAGTGGCTGAGCACGTCGCGCGATTCACCGGGGCGCGGATCGGGCAAGGCCCAGCAGTCCGGCACTTCACCCAGGTGCTTGCGCGCGGTCTCCAGCAACACGCCCAGGGCCTGGCGCTCCATGTCCTCAGGGCCCTCGCCACGCACGGGCACCAGCACCGGTTGCATGTTGCCTGCCTGCATCAGCACCTTGGTGGCACTGTAGGCGTCGACCACACCCGTGGGTTCGAGCGAAAACGGGATGAGCGGGCGGGCGCCAGAGTCTTCAAACAGCACGCTGAGCCACTCTTTGGGGGCAAGCACCAGCACCACGGTATCTGCCACAAAGCTGCGGGCCAGCCGCGCCAGGGCAGCGGGCGCACCGAGCGTGGAAGCGGTGGTGAGCAGTTCCTCCAGCCCCACCTGTGCGGCCAGGATGTGCAGTGCCTCGTCGTTGCCGGACGGGTCAGGGCATTCGCCGCGCAGGTGCTGGGACAGGCCAGGCCTGTCGCCGTGCTCGCGGGTGGTGGCGTCGAGTGCCACCACGCCGTGCCCCAACACCGACAACCCGGCACCCAGCATCCAGAGCATGTCGAATGCCGTGGCGGTGTCGCGGTTGAGCGCAACGGGCACCAGCTTGACGGCGCCTGGCGCGCAGGCCGAGCGCAAACCAGCGGCTTGGTCGTACATGGGATCAAACACGGAGTGCTCCCAGGTTCATTTGTTTTTGTGTGGGCTGTGCAAAGAAGAAGCCCAGCTCGGAAGGCGCAGGGTCGAAAGCAGATTTGCCCTCGGTGCCCATGGAAGCGCGCACCAGTGCGGCTGCATCGGGGCGCTGCCAGTCTTCGGGCACGCGCTGGCCATTGGCCACGCCGCGCAAGGTCACCTGGTGGCGGATGAGGGCATCCACAGCGGGGCCGAGCTTGACAGCCTCGTCAACCTTGGAGAGCACCACGCCGTGCAGGGACTTGGCCTTGAAGCTGGTCAGCACGTCGTCCATGGTGTCGCCATGGCTGCTGGCGTTGAGCACCAGCACTTTTTTCACGGTGGGCATGTCCAGCACGTCGAGCATGTCCTGAATGCGGGGGTCTTTCTGGCCCAGGCCGGCGGTGTCGATGATCACCATGCGTTTGCCTGACAGCAGGTTAAGCAGGTCGGTCAGGGCGGCACGGTCGTGGGCCAGGTGGGCGACCACACCCATCATGCGGCCGTAGGCACGCAGTTGCTCGTAGCCAGCCACGCGGTAAGTGTCCAGGGTGATGAGGCCCACACTGTTGGCGCCGTGGTTCTTCACGCATTGCGCGGCCAGTTTGGCGGCGGTGGTGGTTTTGCCCACGCCGGTGGCCCCGATCAGGGAAATCACACCGCCCTCGTCGGACAGGTCGCTGTGGGCATCGGCGGTTTTCAGGTTGCGGGACAGCACATCCATGACCCAGCGCACGGCTTCTGCGGGGCCGCCCTCGGTGGGCAGGCGCTCCAGCACGGTGCGCACCAGGGTGGGCGAATAACCCGCCCGGATGAGCTTGAGCATCAGGTTCGACTGCAGCGGGTTGGTGCGGGAAGTACCCAGCCACGCCAGCATGTTGAAGCGGTCTTCGATCATGTCGCGCAGCGCATTGAGTTCGCCTGCAATGTTGGCTGCGGGGCGTCCTGCACCAGAGCAGGCATGCCCTGTGGAACGGCCAGCGAAGCGGCCCAGTCATCACGTGCCTTTTCGCGGGTGATGATCGGTGCAGTCGCAAGTGGGGCCGCCATGGCAACCGGCTCGGCAGGCGCCTGAGCAACGGGTTTTTCAGGTTGTGCCATTGGCTTGCGGCCAAAAGCCTCTTCCAGTGCTGCAGCGCCCAAGGCCGTGGTGGCAGCGCGGCTGGTCAGGCTGCTGGCAGCGTCGGCATTGGCCTTGGCTTCCATGGCCTCTTTGCGGCGCTTGAGCATGCGTTCGCGCACGTAGTCCTGGAACGACAGGGTGCTCATGGCCATGGTTTCGGTGTCGCGCTCCACCGTGTTGGTGCGCTCGGCCAATGTGGGGCGCTCGCTGGTGCGGCGGCTGGCGTCGGGCTGGGCAGTGCCCAGACGTGGGGCGCTGGCGCCCAGGCTGGCGGCGCTCCCACCCACGGGCATGCTGCCCAAGTTTTCTTCGGTGGTGGCCACCACTTCGAACCCGCCGGCTGTGGCACGGCTGGACAGAATGACGGCACTGTCGCCGAAGGCCGAGCGGGCCTTGGACATGGCTTCGCGAGAGGTGGCAGCCAAAAAGCGCTGGATGTTCATGATGCGGCTCCTCCAAGAATCGGACCGATGCGGATCAAATGGGTGTCAGGGATTTCGCTGTGCGCCAGCACTTGCAGGCGGGGGGCAGCGCGGCGCAACAGGCGCGCCATGGCGTTGCGAATGGCGTCGGGCACCAGCAGGCAGGCGGGAATGCCGCTTTCTTCCTGCTTATTGGCCACTTGGGCGGCAGACTGCGTGAGCATGTCGGCCACACCGGGATCGAGGGCTGAACCACCGGTGCCGCTGAGGGCTTGCACCAGCAGGCGCTCCAGACCGGGGTCGATGGCAATCACTTCCAGCTCTTTCACAGGGCCGTAAATCTGCTGGACGATGGCAGGAGACAAAGACACCCGAACGCGACGGGCCAGCTCGGCCGGATCGGTCACACCCGCTGCCGCATGCTCGGCCAGCGTTTCGATGATGGTGCGCATGTCGCGGATGTTCACAGACTCTTCCAGCAGCAGCTGGAGGACTTTCTGGAACGAGGCGATGGACACCATTTTGGGTACGACTTCTTCAATCAGTTTCGGGGCCAGTTTGGCGACGTGTTCCACCAGTTCCTGGGTCTCTGTCCGGCTCAGCAACTTGGCTGCCTGGACTTGCATCAAGTGTGACAAATGGGTGGCCAACACAGTCTCTGAATCAACCACGGTAAATCCGGCTATTTGTGCGCTCTCCTTCTGGCGGTCGTCGATCCAGTGGGCAGGCAGGCCAAAAGCGGGGTCAGTGGTGGGGGTGCCGATCAGCGGTGTGGCAATGCCGCCGGGGTTGATAGCCAGGTGCATGCCGGGGAACACTTCGCCTTCGCCCATGACCACGCCACGCAAAGTGATGCGGTAGGCGCTGGGGCGCAGCTCCAGGTTGTCGCGCACGTGCACGGCCGGGGGCAGAAAGCCAACTTCCTGAGCAAATTTTTTGCGGACACCTTTGATGCGGCTGAGCAGGTCGCCCTGGCGGTTTTTGTCGACCAGCGCGATCAGGCGGTAACCCAGCTCCAGACCCAGCAAGTCCACAGGCTGCATGTCGTCCCAGCTGGCTTCGCCGTCGCTGGGTGGTGGCGCAGGAGCGGCCTCGGGCTCGGGCTTGGGTTTGGCCTGTTCGCGGGCCAGCCACCAAGCCAGAGCGCCGATGGCAGTTCCGAAAGACAAAAACACGACGTGAGGCATGCCGGGAATGACACCCAGCAGGGTCATGACGCCGGCGGTGATGCCCAGCACGCGGGGGGAGCTGAAGATCTGCTCGGTGATCTGGCGGCCCATGTCTTCGTCTTTGCCCACACGCGACACCACCATGGCTGCGGCCACGGAGATCAGCAGACCGGGAATTTGAGCCACCAATGCGTCACCCACCGCCAGCAGGATGTAGCTGTCTGCAGCAGCACCGGCACTCAAACCGTGTTGGAGCATGCCGATGGCGAAGCCGCCCACGATGTTGATGATCAGAATCAAAATGCCTGCGATGGCGTCACCACGCACAAACTTGGCTGCACCATCCATGGAGCCGAAGAAGCCGGCCTCGTCACCCACTTCGCGGCGGCGGCGTTTGGCTTCTTTCTCGTCGATCAGGCCAGCATTCAAATCGGCATCGATGGCCATCTGTTTGCCTGGCATGGCGTCCAAGGTAAACCGAGCAGACACCTCGGCAATGCGCTCGGAGCCTTTGGTGACCACGATGAAGTTGATGACCACCAGGATCAGAAACACGATCAAACCCACGGCAAAGTTGCCGCCGATCAGGAAATGTCCGAACGCCTCAATCACGGCACCGGCTGCACCGGGGCCTGTGTGCCCTTCCAACAGCACCACTCGCGTAGATGCCACGTTCAGCGACAGGCGCAGCAGCGTGGTCAGCAACAGCACGGTGGGGAACACGGAAAAGTCCAAAGGGCGGCGCATGTACGACGCCACCATCATCACCACCAGCGACAACGCGATGTTCAGCGAAAAGAAGGTGTCCAGCATCCACGGCGGCATGGGCAGCACCATGAGCGCCAGCACTGCAATCACCAGCACGGGCGCCCCGAGGCCGCTGGCAATTCCGCCAGTGGTTTGCAGCCAACGCTGCAGCTGAAGGGCTTGGGGGTTCATGAACGGTTCTCCGTTTCTGGTGTGGCGGCGCTGCGGCGGTGGTGTGGATCGAGCTCCACAGGCACGTCAGGTACGGGTTGAGCGAGTGGCATGGGGCCTTTGCCCTTGAGCGCAGCCTTGAGCTGGTACACATAGGCCAGCACCTGGGCCACGGCGGCATACAGCACAGCCGGAATTTCGCTGTCGATCTCGGCGTGGGCATACAGGGCGCGGGCCAGCATTGGAGACTGCAACACGGGCACGTCGTGCTTCTTGGCCATGTCACGGATCTGCATGGCGATCAGGTCGGCGCCCTTTGCAATGACGCGGGGTGCAGACATGGTGGCATCGTCATAACGAATGGCCACGGCGTAGTGAGTGGGGTTCATCACCACCAGGTCGGCCTTGGGCACAGCAGACACGCTGCTGCGCTGTGACGCCTCGCGCTGCAGGGCGCGCATGCGGCCCTTCAGTTGCGGATTGCCTTCCACTTCCTTGTGCTCTTGCTTCACTTCCTCATGGGACATGCGCAGGCGTTGCTTGTGCAGGAAGGCTGACAGGGGAACATCGGCCGCAGCAACCAACCCGACCACAAGCAGCAAAAAACCCACCCCGACCGACAGCCAGTGACCCAAAAGGGGTATGCCGCTGTCCAGCGGCCGCAGCAACAAGGTGGCAAAGTCCATCAGGTGTGCAGACAGATACGTCCAGCCCACAACGGCCATGACCAGCGTGAGCGCCGAGAGCTTGATGACCTCGAAAAACTGCTGCTTCGAAAAAATGCGGCCGAAACCCGCCAGGGGGCTGAGCTTGGTGATGTCCGGCATCAGCGGCTTGGTGCTCAAAGCCCAGCCGCCAGCGGCCACGGTGACACCCACTGCTAAGATCAGCACGGCAAACCCCAAGGGCAGGTAAACCGTCACGCCCGACGCTGCGCCAGCCGCCAGGCGGGTGGTCAGCAAGTCTCCCTTGAGCAGAGACGTGTGGTCGAACGTCAACTGGGCACGCAATCCGTCGAGCATGCGCGGAAGAGCGAACGGAATCAGCGCCATCAGCAGCAGCATGCCGCCACCCAGCACAGCAAAGTTGGACAAGTCTCTGGAGCGCGCAACCTGGCCGTCAGTGCGGGCTTGTTGGAGCCGTCTGTCTGTGGCGGGTAGGTCTTTGTCTTGACTGGACATGTGCAGCTAACGGTTGGGTTGGCTGCATTGTCTGTTTGGCCGGGTTTTTCTAAAGGGCAAATACCGGCCCGTTTACCCCTCTATTCACAGGCGACTCGACCCTCGCCTGCAACGCCACCGCCCCGTGGGGGCGGCTGCCGATCAGAAGCCCAAACTGGCCAGCAAATCGTCCACGTCTTGCTGGCTGGCCGCCACATCGCTGCGGCCTTCGGGGTTGACCACGGGGCCGGACAGGTCCAACGGGTCGGAAGGCATGCGGTTGGCCACAGGCTCGGGCGCCACATCGACCAGCAACTGCAACAGTTGCTCTTCAATCGAAGCAGCCAACTTCACGACCCGGTTGATGACCTGGCCGGTCAAGTCGTGGAAGTCCTGGGCCATCATGATGTCCGTCAGGTGCTGGTCGGACTGCTCACCCAACTGGTTGATTTTCATCAGTTGCTCGGCCAAAGCTGGCTTGGCAGGGAACAGATCAGCCAGCAGCTTGCTGACCTGGACGATTTGAGCCTGCTTGGCTTTGGCCTCGTCCACGCTGTTGAGCACTTTGTCAGCGGCCTCGCCCGTGAGGCGCGCGATGTAGTTCAGGCGACTTTGGGCATCGGGCAACTCGCCCACGGTGCCCTTGAGCTTTTCAGCAAAGCCCAGCTCTTTCAGAGCGTCGTGCAATTGGCGGGTGATGTTGCCCAAACGGCTGAACACCTCGGGGGAGTCTTTAGCAGCCTCTTCTTCCTTGGCTGCGCGCATCATGGCTTCCTCAGCGCGCATCTCCTCTTCTGTGGGCCATGCAGGTTCGTTGGAATTCTGTTCCATCTGAATGGCTCCCTCACAGACCGAGTTTTTGGAGGATGTGTGTCAGCTTGTCTTCGAGCGTGGCCTTGGTAAAAGGCTTGACGATGTAGCCCGCAGCGCCACTTTGCGCGGCCAGAACGATGTCTTCTTTGCGCGCTTCTGCGGTAACCATCAGAACGGGCAGGTGTTTGAGCTTTTCGTCGGACTTGATTTCCTTGAGCAGCTGAAACCCGTTCATGTTGGGCATGTTGATGTCAGACACCACAAAATTGAAGCGCCCGTTGCGCAGCTTGTTCAGCGCTGCAACGCCGTCTTCAGCCTCGTCGGCATCGGTATAGCCAATTTCTTTCAACAGGCCGCGGACGATTCGGCGCATGGTGGAGAAATCGTCAACGATCAAGAAACGGAGGTCATTCGCCATAAGTTACCCCGGGGGCAGGTGGATCTTGGGTTGGGGTGCTTGCACCACACAACGGGTTTTGCACATTAAATAACGTTTTGCCAGATTATTGCCGCGTTGCTGGCGGGTTTTGTGCGGTTGGCAACAACGAATCACCATCGTCAGTCCTGTAAGTGCGGTTGGCGCGCTCTTCAGCCTCTCTGGTCATGATCACAATGCTGATGCGCCGGTTGACTTGCGAGGCTGGGTTTTCAGGCTCAAGCGGCTGGCTGGACGCCAGGCCCTCCACACGTATCAGCTTGCCGTCGGGCATGCCAGCAGTCACCAACTCGCGTCGAGCCGCATTGGCCCTGTCAGCCGACAGTTCCCAGTTGCTGTAGCCCACGATGCCGTTGCCAAATGGTTGAGAGTCTGTGTGTCCCGCCAGTGAAATGCGGTTTTCCACATCGGTCAACACTGCGCCGATTTCGCGCAAGATGTCGCGCATATATGGCTTGACCATAGCGGCACCACTGTCAAACATGGGCCTGTTTTGTGCATCCACGATCTGAATGTGCAAGCCATCAGGCGTTTTTTCGATGCGGATCTGGTCTGCGAACTCGGCCAGCTTCGGGCTGTTCGTGATGACATTGACAATCTTGTCGCGCAGCTTGTCTAGCCGCTCCGACTCCTGCTGGCGGAATTGCGCCTGCGCCGTCTGGACGCCACGCAGTTTTTCAGTGCGCTCGCCGTCGCCCCAATCGGTCTGACCATCGGCCTGGCTCAGGTCCCGGCCGCCGCCTTGCAGGATGGAGTTACTCCCGCCAGAACCCGGCCCCCCCATCAGGGCGACTTTGAGAGGCGAGGCAAAGTAGTCGGCAATACCCTTTTTGTCGCCCTCAGTGGTGGAGCCCAGCAGCCACATCAGCAAAAAGAAGGCCATCATGGCCGTCACAAAGTCGGCGTACGCAATCTTCCAAGCACCACCATGTGAGGCGTGACCGCCCTTCTTGACGCGCTTGATGATGATCGGCTGTAGCCGCTTGGCGTCAGCCATTCAGCTCACCTTCACTTCTTCTTGACATGCGCTTCCAGCTCGGCAAACGTGGGCCGCTCGGTGGAATAAAGTACTTTGCGACCAAACTCAATGGCCGTCATGGGTGCGTAACCTTGCATACTGGCCAGCAAAGTGGTTTTGATGCACTGCAACTCCTTGGCCGCTTCGTCTTCTTTTTGCTCCAGCAAAAAACCCAACGGCTCGGCAAACGCGTAGGCCAACAAAATGCCCAGGAAAGTACCCACCAGAGCGGAACCGATCATGCCGCCCAGCACGGCAGGTGGCTGGCCCACGGAGCCCATGGTGTTCACCACCCCCAGCACAGCAGCCACGATACCGAAGGCCGGCAAGCCACCGGCAATGCGGCTGATGCCCTGCACAGCAGCATGTGCCTCGTGGTGGTGGGTTTCGATTTCAGTGTCCATGATGGACTCGATTTCATGGGCATTCAGGTTGCCCGACACCATGAGCCGCAGGTAGTCGGTGATGAACTCGGTCACATGGTGGTCGTTGCCCACCGCCGGGTATTTTTGAAACAGCGGTGATGAATGTGGGTCTTCCACATCTTTCTCAATGGCCATCAGCCCTTCCTTGCGGGCCTTTTGCAAGATGTCGAACATCAGGGCCAGCAACTCCATGTAGCGGTCTTTGGTGTACTTGCTGCCTTTGAAGCACTTGCCCAGACCCTTCATGGTCGCTTTGACCACAGTCATCTTATTGGAGGCCAAGAATGCCCCGAAGGTCGCGCCACCGATCGTGATCATCTCGAATGGCAATGCCTTCAAGATCACCTGGATGTTGCCGCCGTGAACAATGTACACGCCGAACACGCAGCCAATCACCACGCCCCAGCCGATGAATACAAACATAGCCCGCCTAGGTTATGAAACGAAAAATGGCGATCCGCCCTGCCCGGCAGAACGGTTCGCCACATGATAAGGGAAGCACCCGGCCACAGGCACTCGGCCAAAGCCCGATAAACGGGCCAATAGCCTGGGTATTCAGCCCTTGCTGCCTCAATGCAGCTTGAGCGCACCAGCGCCACTGCCCTTGCCCGCCCGTGCCGGTGGCTCGCACAGCCCACACACGAAGTTGCGCGCAATCTCATACGGCTCCGTCACAAAGTGCCCGCCGCAGCAGCTGCATTTGGTCTGCGTGAGCATGTTGTTGTCCATGAACTTGACCAGGCGCCAGGCGCGGGTGAAGCTCAGCAGTGGCTCGATGCCACCGGCCTGCATTTGCTCGGTGTACAGCTCGTAGGCTTTGATGACGGTGTCGATGTCTTCGAGCTCGCTGGC
>CAIYQZ010000011.1 GCA_903928495.1 uncultured bacterium | reverse complement strand
CTGCCCGGCGTGGGCCGCAAGACCGCCAATGTGGTGCTGAACAGTGCGTTTGGCGAGCAGACCATGGCCGTGGACACGCACATTTTCCGGGTGGGCAACCGCACAGGTCTGGCGCCTGGCAAAACACCGCTGGAAGTGGAGCTGAAATTGCTCAAACGCGTGCCGAAGGAGTACCTGGTGGACGCGCACCACTGGTTGATATTGCATGGACGTTATGTGTGCAAGGCGCGCCAGCCCGCGTGCGAACAATGCCAAGTGAGTCCTTACTGCAAAAGTGCCCCACGAAAACAAACCTAGAATGCAAAATTGTTGCCATTTGTTGCCCACCCACCCTCATGCGCCCCACTCTCCCTGTGTCTGACATTGCCGTTCGCTTGAAAGCTGCGGCCCGTGGGGTATTGGCAGCGGCCATCTACCTGGCAGGAGTCAACGTACTCGGGCAGGAATTCCGTCTGACTGAATCCATCGAACGGATGCCCGATGCTGCAGTTGCGCAGTTGCTCCGTGACATGGCCCAAGACGCCCAGGACCGACAGCTTGTAGTGCCCAGGGACCAGAGCATTGACGGCTTTTGGAGCGGCGATGCAGAAGCACAGTCCCAAATGGTGCCGACGCTCGTCATGCTCAGAGGGTTCTACTCGGTGGCTCCGCCGCAGTTGCAAGAAGACGCTGCCGAGCCTGTGCCAGAGCCACTGTCAGTGCCAGTGCCCGTTGCGGTCACCAAATCGGCAACGGTGTCTGCCCGCAAAACTGTCCTCCAGTCGGTGGCTCAGCCCTCGGTTGCAACACCGAAACCCCTTGCCGCAGTTCAATCTGGTTCTGACGACCGGACGACCACAGAGGGCAGCCAGCAGCCATCAGCACCACTTGAGAAAGCCTCGATTCCTGCAGCGATTGCAGTGACACCACAGCCAGACACAGCACCGGCCACCGCCAAAGAAACAAGCAAGGCCGAACCGCCAACCGAAGTAGCTCGACGCATCCCAGTCAAGGAAGCTTCGGTGGCCGTGCAAGGCCCACCGGGCAACGGGAGGGATGGCTTGCCACCCTTGGGTATCGGCGACCAGATCACGATAGCGGTGTTTGGTCAGCCAGACCTGTCGGCAGAAGTGACTGTGGGCGAATCCGGGACGATCATGGTGCCGCTGATCGGAACGCTGAATGTCCTGAACATGTCTGCGGCGCAACTTGAGGCCATGGTTGCCATGCGCCTCAAGGATGGCGGCTACTTGCAAAACCCCGGTGTATCGGTACAGATCAGGCAACTGAGGAGCCAGTTGGTGTCGGTCATTGGGGAGGTGCAGCGCCCCGGACGCTACCCCATCCAGGGTCGCATGACGGTACTTGAAGCCTTGGCGACCGCAGGTGGCTTGACCCCGCGTGCAGACAAAACCATTGTGCTGCTCCGCAAGCCGTCGGCTGACAAAGCAGCCGACACGCAGCGCGAAGAGATCAGCATTCAACTGGAGACTGAAGGGAATGGGCAGTTTCGCGGGCGACTCGATGCTCCACTGCTGAACGACGATGTGGTGTTTGTGGGGGTTCAGAAGCTGTTCTACATACACGGTGAGGTGCGTCGGCCGGGTGCATACCCCATGGAGCCAGGGCTCAATATCATGAAAGCGCTGTCCATCAGCGGCGGTGTCAGCGAACGCGGATCGGCAAGACGCATCAGCATTCACCGCCTGAATGCAGACAAAGTGCTGAAGGAATTGCCTGCCGAGTTGGCCATGCCCATTCAGCCCGACGACGTGATCCACGTTGACGAGCGGCTCTTCTAATCCAAGCCACCCATGCGCAATACAACCAACGACGCTGGCATCTCACTGGTACAGATTGGGGCCATGCTTTCCGCACGCAAAGGCCTGATTGCCGGGGTGTCGGTGCTCACGATCAGTGCAGCCATTGCGGCTGGCCTCTTCCTGCCCAAAACCTACACAGCCACTGCTGAAATTTACATCGAGTACCGTGGCAACGACCCAATCCTGGGGAGACAGTTTTCCGCCATGCAGGACGAAAGCTACATGGCCACACAAATCGACATCATCAAAAGTGATGACGTGGCTCGTTACGTGATTGACACCACACGGGCGATGGACTCGCCTAAAGCGCGAGCCGCCGCGGCCAAAAGCGGTGAGGCCGCGCTGCGCAGCGGCCTCATACGTGCGCTGGTAGCGGATTTACAGGTGGTCCCTAAGCGCAACAGTCGTGTGTTGGACCTGCAGTTTTCCTCGGGCGATGCGGGCTTTGCCCGCGATGGCTTGAATGCAGTGATCAAGGGCTACATGGACATCAACAACAAGATCCATTCCACGCCTGCCAAGCTGCGACAAGAGCAATACAGCGGGCAATTGGCGGCGTTGCAAATGGAGGTGGATCGCATCCAGCGGGAAATCACGGCCTACCAGCAAGAGCAAGGAATTGTGGACGCTGACGAGCGCTTGGACACAGGTTCCCGTCAGTTCAGCGACCTCAGTTCACGCTTGCTCACCATACAGGCGTCCCAATCGGAGGCTGTCACGCGCAAAAGGTCGATCCAGGCGCTGCTGGCCTCGGGTACACGTGCTTATGACATACCCGAAATCTCCCGTCAGGAAGGCGTGCGGGACGTGAAGTTGCGACTGATCGATGTCGAAGGGCGTTTGTCTGAGGCATCTGGGGTGCTCGGCAGCAACCACCCCCGATACCGCTCGTTGGAAGCCGACCGGGCAGCTCTTCTGGCACAACTGGAGAGGGCCTCCAGCACCGCGATGCGTTCCATCGAGCAGGAGGAACAGCGATTTGCCGAGCAACTCGTGCGGTTGCAGGCTGAAATCAAAGGCCGCCAGTCGCAACTTCTGGAAGCCAAAAAGCACAGGGACGTGATTGCCTCCTTGCAGCGGCAACTCGCCAGTGCGCAGCAGATTTACAACTCGGCAGTGGCCCGTTACGACGAAATCCTGATGCAAAGCAGTGTCACCAGCCCAACCATTGCAGTGTTGCAGTGGGCTGAAAAACCCGTTCGACATTCCAAGCCGAATGTCATCAGCAATGTATTGGTCAGTATCCCAGGGGGCGTGATATTGGGTTTGATCATTGCCTTGCTGCTGGAACTGACGTACCGCAGGATGCGTTGTATTGAAGACTTGGAAACCAGCTTGCCGGTGCCCGTTCTGGGAATGGCAACATGAGTCAACCACCCCGGTCCACCCCGCCCACAACCGAGCGCATGCCTCTTTTCGACGAAGGAGAAGAGGACGGTTCGGCGTACAACAGCCAATTCAGCGACAGCGAGTTCTCGTCAGTGCCTGGCGGGGTCAATGTGCCGGCTCAGCCGACTGCGGAGGAACTCGGTGGCCGGATGGGACAGGCCTTTGTCAACGCACAAAAGCTGACCCAGGATGAAGTCATCCGCATCATCCAACTGCAACGGCGCAAACGCATTCGCTTCGGCGAGGCCGCCATCAAGTTGGGGTTGCTCACCGAGGCGGATGTCCATGAAGTGCTTGCGCAGCAATTCAACTACCAGACCATTGCCAAGCATGGTGGTGGCAGCCGCCGCAAGATCAGCAGTCGTCTGCTGATATCGCACAGCCCATACAGCTCGCAGGCGGAGGCCATCAGGCGTTTCAGAGCCGAAATTTTGCTCAGGGCCGGTGAACAGGACTGCCTCGTCATAGCAATGGTGAGCCCCAATTCCAGGGAGGGTAAAAGCCACCTGAGTGCCAGCTTGGCCATTGCATTTGCCCAACTGAACCTCAAGACACTGTTGATCGACGCCAATTTGCGCAAACCGTCACAGCACCAATTCTTCGATCTCGCCAACAAGACTGGCTTGTCCACGATGCTGGCAGGCCGAACACTTCCCACGCTGGACCTTTCGCACAGCGTGACAAATTACCTCAGTGTGCTCACTGCCGGCCCTCGTCCCCCCAACCCGAGCGAAATTCTCAGTGCGCCGGGCTTGGGCGACTTGCTGGAAAAATTCAAACCCGAGGTCAAGGTGATCGTGATTGACACACCACCCACTTTGATCGGGCCAGATGCGCAAATCATTGCGCCACAGGCTGGCAACACCATCATTGTGTGCCGCATGGATCAAACGACCACAGAGGATATGCGCAGGGCTTTCCGGGACATGGAATCGACATCGGCCCGGATTCTCGGTACCTTCTTCAACACGGTTCCCGGGGGGCTAGACCCCGATGTCGGTCGTTTGCGCCGGTGGCTGGGTCGCCTGGGCTGGTCAACACGCCGTAAAGACTGAGCGGCGTGTGAACACAATTGCTGGTACGGGCAAGTGGTCTCGCGCTTTGTTGCGTTGGGTCACTTTGATTTCCGCGCTGGGATACCTTCACATCTGCACAGCCCAAAGTCATAACTGGGTGCCTTTGTCAGCCAGCTGGGGACCGATGCGAGGAGCCGTTGATCAAAGTGCTCTCAACAGCCCCTTAACGCCGGCAGACACGCTGGCTGTTGTCGGCCGCAATTTCATGACTGTTGGTCCAGATGGTGTGTCTGGGACCCCGGATGACAAGCGGGTGAGGTTATTTGGCATCAACCTTGGCCGCGACGCCTGTTTCCCGCCCGTCAGCAAAGCAGCAGGGGTTGCCACAACCTTGCGCAGCTTGGGCTTCAATGCGGTGCGATTGCACCAAATGGACACCACGCCCAGCCGCAGCCCTGAAGAATTTGTCAGCAGCCTCACCTCTGGGCCTTACCCGAGCATGCACGCCGGCGCAATGGAACGATTGCGGCATTTCATTCAACAACTGAATGCGAATGGGATATACGTCAATGTCAATTTGATGGTTGGGTATGTGTTTCGACCAGACATTGACGGCGTGCCTGCGCTGGACACGAACGGAACGGCGCCAGGCTATGGCTCACCGGTGCATGTGTTCTACCCGCAAATGGTGGACAAGCAAGTGGAATATGCACAAAAACTGTTGGGCGCCCTGAATTTGCGAAATGAACCTGCATTGGCGCAGGTTGAAATCATCAACGAATCGTCGCTCGCTTTTGCCTGGTTGCATTGGGACAAGACATACTGGGAACAACAAATCAAGGGGGAATACGCACGGGAACTGTCGGCCCAATGGAATAAGTGGGTCGGGGACAAGTACGGCGATATGAACGCCGCCTGTCAAAGCTGGAAATCATGCGAAAGTGAAACCAAACAGATGCTCACCCCAGCGCAGGCCGATGCGCTGCAACACACAATATCCACAGGCTGGTGGCTGAGGCTGAAACAAAAGTTCAATGCGTGGTTGGCACAGGTCTGGGTTGCGATAGGGATGCCCCCGCGCAATTCAAAAATTGAAATTGAGTTGCACCCAAAGGTGCGCGACACCCTTGAGTTTGTGGCTGAGACAGACAAACGATTTGTGGAGAAAATGCGCGCAGTGGTTCGTGCTGCCACACGGCCCAACATGCCGGTAACCGGGACACAAATTGACTTCGGTGCACCTTTGAATTTTCACTCGCACGGTGCTATGGACTATGTCGATAGCCACTTTTATGTAGACCATCCCGTTTTCCCGGGGCAGGCATGGTCTGACTCGGACTGGCATTTTCACAATGAAACCGTGTCTGGCCGGGAGATGCGGCACCTGTTGTCACTTGCCGCATTCAGGGACGTCAATAGGCCTTTCGTGGTCAGTGAGTACAACCAGCCATTCCCAAACACCCATGGTCACGACATTCTCCCGGTGACTGCTGCATTTGCGGCCCAGCAAGACTGGGACGGCCTGTACTTTTTTGCCTATGCAGGCACTGATGATCCCCAAGATTCACCGGGACACTTCTTCCTGCAAGGTGATTGGTCTAAAGCCAGTGTCGTCGGGCTCGCTGCACGGATCTTTCGAACAGGTGCAGTTGCGCCCCTGCAAATGGCACCTACTTTGCAGAGCCAGCCCGAGGATTGGTGGCGAGTAGCAGCGCATGAGAGAAGGCCAGATACTTGGTTTCGCCACTTGGTACAGAGCCAGTTGTTTTCAGAGATAACGCTCCCAGCCCATCAGGTAGCAATGGGAACTGCAAACAGCTCGTCTGCCGCTACCTCTTCACCTGTCACCCCACAATTCCGTTACTGGGAGGACGAGCGGCGGGTCTCGATTGAATCGGCCACCTTGAATGCCGTCCTGGGAGAAGTTCCTGTCTCAACGCCAACGACTGCAGGAAGCCTTTCAGTGATGCTTCCCCAAGGAGATGCTCGCTCCAGAACCGCTGCACTCCTGCACAGCCTGGATGGCAAGTCAGTCAACGAATCGCGGCATTTGCTGTTGTCAACACCGACATCAGTGACGGGGTCAGTACGGGGCTCAAGCGGTGAAGCACGACCCCAAGGGCGCATTCCCTACCGATCGGAGCGCAGCAAATGGACCTTGGAGCCAAACCTCCCAGATCCGCAGAAACCCTCGGCACCCAGGACGACCAACCTCCCCTTGTGGCTGGATCGTCAGCCCTTGACGGTTGACATCAACACCATACACAAAAGCGCGCGTGTCTACCCATTGACCCCAAGAGGCGAGCGAATGACACCACTTGCACCACCACACATTCGAGTGACGCCATCTGGAATTCAACTGGCTTTGAATGAAACTCAAACCGCCACGGCTTTGTGGTACGAACTGGTTCTGGAATGACACACTCGCAACCAATACCCACTCTTCTTTTTCGGCCCACACCTATTGCGATGTTTGCCAAGTCTCGACGCTTGTTTGTTTGGGCCTCAATTGCCGTGTTGCACACCCCAGTACAGGCAACAGTGGACATTGCGCTCAAGCTAGATACCCAGTTTGGTTATAACAGCAATCTGTTTCGGAGTTCGGCAGACGTTGAAGCAAACGCTTCGGGTCCCACGCCGCAAACAGCACCTGTTCCATCAGCATTGAGGTCTCAGAGCGTCGATGCTGCAGTGGGTATTCCAATGGGATCCGATGTCACCAAGCTGGTACTGACCACCAGCCTTGGAAACGCCGACTTTGCGGCAAGGCCTGAACTCAACCACAACCCGTACAACATCACGGCGGCGCTGCCTTGGCGCCTGACCGACTTATGGAGTGGGTCGATTGCAGCTGGCAACTCTCGTCTTGCATATGCATACGACGACCTGTATCCACGTTTGGACATCGTAGAAAGCACCTGGATGCAGTTTGCCTTGAAGCTGCAGGTGACTCCTTCGGTGTCATTTCCTGTTCAGGTAGCACAGCAAACGGTCAAGCACCAAGACGTGGAAGTTCACGGTTTCCTTGATTCAGAACAAAAAAGAGTCAGCACCTCGGTGATGTACGCGTCGGGCACTGGAAGTACGGCTCAGTGGGGTATTGCCCGTTCTGAAACCCGCTACCCGCGTCGCTCGCCTGTGGGTAGCGAAGGGACATTCCGTGACAGGGACTCAGATGTGTTTTTTGACGTTTTGTGGGCCTACAGTCCCCAGACGCAATTTTCAATCTGGTGGGCCAACAGAGAGCGAACGACTTCTAGCCCAGCAGACAACAGCAGGCGGCTCAATCTCTACCGATTTGGGGTTTCTCACAGCATGTCCCCGCTGTTACGGGTCGACGCACAACTGTGGCGACAACCTGTCAGCACAACGGAAACTGGTTTCCCAAATGACCAGTCGTCTGGTCAAAGAATAGGCTTGACGTATACACCCAATCCCAAATGGGAAGTTTCCGCTGTATGGCTTAAGGACAAACAGCAGAATCAATTGGGAGGCAATTCGATAGCTGGATCTTTGCAGGACCAATCCAATCAGAACGTTTCAGTACGGGCCACGTACCAATTGGGACGAGGTCTGGCACTCTTTGCCGACGCAACTGCAGACCGCCGCGCGCGTGGACAAGGAAGAGATGCATCTCAAAAGGTTGTTAAAGCAGGGGTGGAATACCGGTTTGAGAACGTACCTGGCGCCGAGCAACGCACGCGACCTTCCACCGCCCCATTGTTTTAAGCCCCTCAGAAGCTACTTCAATCGCGGTCTGTCCGTCGCCACTGGCGTTCTCGGCGCCACAGAAAACCACCGTACACCGCCAATTTTCGAACAACAAACAAAGGAATTGACATGAACTCCCGAGCGGTGAGAACTGCCCTGCCCCAACGCGCCCAAATAGCCAACACGCCAATGGCCAAGGTAACACTCAATATCCACACGGACACGGCGCTCCAGCCAAGCCCCCATATAGCAGTTTGAAGGACGCCGCCAATCGTTAGGCCAGTCAACACCAGTACCAACAAACTCAAAGGTGGGACCATCAAGTCCAGAGCGACAGACAACAACTGTGGGTTCCGGGTTGCAGCGGCTTTGAGAACTGCGCGAGGTACTTTAGATAGCAACAAACTCAAGTGACCGTGTTCCCATCGGCGCCGCTGTGAAGCTTGGGAGGTCACAGCCGATGGAAAAACACTGTACACATGAGACACCCCTGTGAACACAGGCGCATGACGGGATTCAGCCAGATCCAAAGTGAGCTTCATGTCCTCAACCAAGTGCCCGGATGCGAGATCCAAGTGTCTAGCAATGTGCCACGGTAGGGCAAAACCGGAACCCATCAACTGGCAAGTTCCACCCATATGCTGCCAACCGATGGGGCGCACCATTGTTTTGACCAGCCAAGCGAACTCGGCGATCTTGGTACCAATGGATCCATCAGACGGCGACCGCATCAGATAAATACCCTGAACAGGCCGCGAGACGTCCACACAAAATGCTGCCAATCGATACATGTCGGTAGGAGTGGTGGTGCAATCGGCATCTAAAACAATGATTACTTTGGGTGCTTTAGACCTCAAGTGCTCAATTCCATGCTGCAATGCATAACCTTTGCCGCGTAAATTGGCCGAAGATCTTTCCACTACTTCAACGCCTTCCGATCGAGCGATGACAGCAGTCTCATCAGTGCAATTGTCTGCAACCACCAATACCCTCACCTGAGGAACAAGTTCGCGCAGCATGTGCAGTGTGCCGCCAATAACTTTTACCTCATTGTGTGCAGGCATGAGAATCACCGTATCAGGAGGCTCTATTGCAACAACTGTCGAACCTTCAATGCTTGGCGTTCGCATTGACAGTGCAATGTACACCTGAATGCAAAAAATAACAGCAGGCAACACAGTCAACGCCACACCAAACCATAAAAATGAGTCCAAGTTCATGCAGTTCGCCTACAAAATGTCAATATTAATTTCAGTTTAGCAAAGGGTCTTTAACACGAATTATTGATTTGCATCGAGGAATAAAAACAAACCACATGATGACAATCTCAAGAAGATCAGCAAGGATCAATGCCACAATCACGTAAGTAAAATCAAAAAACTGAACAAAGAAAAATACACCCGCAATCTGCACCACAAGCGACAGGAGACTCAGTTTAAACAAAACTTTAAAAGCCTCAAAACCCACCAGCAACGAAGTTCCAAGAAACTTCAATGGAGTGATAAATGCTGAAAATCCCCAAAGAATCAGTAAAAATTCGGAATGAGTATAATCTTTCTTGAGAAGCACCGGCTCCATCCAAGGGTACACAAGATATAAAACAAGCAGATAAACCGGGACCGGGGCATACATCAACAAAAAAGACTTACGTACATAATGCGTGTATGACGTTGAAGTGCCTAACTGTACAAGCCTCGATATGTCAGCCCGCGATACCTGATACCAAGCAATCAAAGTCAACGCCAGCGGCATGATGGCCAATTTTGTTGCATTGACCTCTGCCGTGGCACCTGGACCGGACAAAACACTGAGAATAAAAAGATAAGCATTGTTGATGGACCAGCCAAGCACAGAACCCGGAAGTGCCCAATTCGATACAAGCCAACTCTTTTTCGCAAGCTCCAGAGTTGACCGAATGCTGTGAAGTGGCTTCAACTCTGTCAATGTGGGTGTAATCACCGTTGCCAGACCACTGGAAACTGCTAGCGCAACAAAAACCGATACTACAGACAATTTTCCTGACCACCACAATACTGATAAAAAAATCACGCTACAGGATGCAAAAATAGCATTCATCAGAAATGCCTGCTTCCATCGCTCTGTCAAGTAACAACAGGCTCGCTTGAATTCACGGTTCACAACCAACACCAAATAAACTGTATAAACCAAAATCACATACGTTCGATGGAGGGCATCCGACCAATCGCGCGTGAGCCATAACACCATGATAATGCCGGTTAGAGCAGCAAGAGCAGAAATAGCATACGAAATACGGATGGTATTGCCCAGCAAATCTGCTGGGCGCTGGTCAGGTGGCCTATTATTTAGAATATTGAAAGAGTTACCTAAATAGGCATCCATCATCGTGGTTACCAACAATCCATACAGAGACAATTGGACATATAATCCATATTCAGCCTTCGGAATCCCTTGAATTAAAGCAAATGCAATCCCGAAGTTCAAAGCACTGAGTAGCACTTGATCCAACAATGAACTGATCGAACGTTTCAACACGTCATCGACCCTCAGTATTCGTACAATCGACTACTAAAAATAGCACTCGACCCAGGAAATTAAAGGATTTTGAATCCATATCCGCCCCACCCAATAGGTAACAGACCGACGAACAAATGCTCAGAGAACGCGCGAGTTGTCGACTTTGAACAGGCGAGTTGATTTGAGGCGCATGAGAAGCGATACCGACCGCCACCTCGGCCTGTTTGCAGCCAGTTTTGCCTCCGGGTGCACGCATCCCAAGTCTTATGCATTTTGCACGTCGCACCAGCCCCCAATGGAGTTTGTGGGTTACCCGTGCTATCGGTGGCAAAACACTGCAACGCTTGCTCGGTCAGCATGGTCTGACCATTGTTCTTGGTCTTGGTCAGACAGCCCAACGTTTCGATCCAGCCAAAAGCCTCTTCGGTACGATTGCTCGCCTTCAGGCTCTGCGTGTCACCATCATGCCGTTTCTCACGACAGCCAATGGCCGAGTACCCGTCCGTGGATTCAACGTGGGGCGCGACGTTTCGCTTTGAGCAGCGTTTAATGAATGCCTTGCAGGCGTAGCCCTTGCCGGCACCCACTGCTGCCTCTCTTTTCGTTTTATCTATGCGGCCTAGCATGGTCAGTGCGGCCTCGCGTTCGGCCGTGCCCTCGAAGCTGAAGGGTTCGTCGTTGGCAGGTCGGACCCGCTGGGCTCTGTATTCGATGTCAAAGCCCACGTACCAGATGCACTGCAGGTTGTGTTTGACCCATTCGACCAACTGGCGTTCGCTGCGGAAGGAGACAGGCATCTGCAGCAGCAAGGCGTTCAATACGCATCTCACGTGACACAGAAGGACGACCACGGCAAACGTACAGCGCCTCGAGCTCGCTGTTAATGGTCGCGCATCGACCATGTTGAACCGCTGAGCTGCGGATGTGTCGCAGGTACACGCTCCTCGACGCTGGTGAAGTTAAAAAAACAACAAATCAAAACAGAGTTCACCCGGGCTAAGGTAAGTGAATAATAAGGGCTACAGTCACTTCCCATCCCTCAAGCCTTGAGTTGCAATTTCAAATGGTCCGAAAGGCGAAGCGCCAACTGCACAATAGTAAATGTGGGATTTGCGTACCCTCCAGTTGTGAACACACTGCTGCCGGCAACATACAAGTTAGCTAATCCAAAAACTTTGCAGTTGGCATCAACAACCCCTTTCGCGGGAGAGGATGCCATTCGCGTGGTCCCCATATGATGACTACCTGGGTGGAACTCAGTGCCTAAATCCATGCCTGGTGATAGCAACCACTCTGGCAAATGAACCCGCCCTAAACCTAAACGTCCAATTTCTGACGCAAAAGCTGTGTTAGCCGTGAATATTGTGTGCTTGTCGAGTGGTGTCAGTTGCCAATCAAGAGTCACCCTTGGCATTCCAAATGAATCAAGTTGATCGTTCAATAGAACTCGACTATCAGGATTGGGGGCCTGTTCCGCACGCGTCAGTAATTTAAACTCTTCTGTTGTACTTACAATCGATTTAGCCTTGTTGTACAAGCCAACTGAAGCTCCGTCAAGGTCCTGCCAGACGGCCGTCAGATCATCCCAAAACGTTGTATGGGCATTAGCCTTATCACTTTTTCCACTAAGTAATCGACGGAGCGCCATATATCCCTTCGACGCATCGAGATTGCGATTGAGAAATAGACTGAACGCGTTAGCCAGTGTTTTTTCTTTCTTCTGCACGTTGGGCGACATGGCAACAGCAGGTAATATTTCATTACCAAAGCTTTTGAATATTGCGTAACTCGAAGCACACAATTCGGCGTCACCTTTACTGAACAACTTCATCGTACCCGTGTAGACATGTGGATGGTCATTGTAGTAGCGACCAACCAGATCTCTATCGTTTCCAACTCCTGCATGATTGACACTGCGACTAGCTAACAAGAGACGGGCATTCTCGATGCCGCCCGCCGCCAATACAAAATGACCAGCCTTAACTGTCCTTATCTTTTGACTCGGGTCTTTATATGTTAATTTAACGATTTTCTTACCACTGGGATCCAGAACAAGTTCAAAAACATTGGCATTGAGGAGTACCTTGATATTTGGCGCCTTCTCCATCGGCACCTTGTACTTCTGGCCAAAACGTGTTGGGGTGCTGAGACGCCAAACATGATGATCAAATAGGTTCGGGGCCAATGGAAAATACTGGCTACCCGGCAATGCGAGCTTGGAAAGGGAGTATTCAACAGTATTAAGGTCAAGTATTTCGTGTGTTTTTAGGACGTATGGATCCAGATCAGCTTTGCGGATAGGCCAGCCGCTATTAGGCACCCAGTCTTTTTCTACAAAGTCTGACTCCTCCAGTGGTCTGCAAAGTCCCGTCCAGTGATTGGTCGACCCGCCGAAATAGCGAAGTCGCATGGACTCAAGTGGAAACGCGGGTTGCCCCTTGGTCTGCCCTTCATACACTGCTTGGCTTGCAGGGGAAAAGTCAAGCCCCCCGGCCTCGAGTAACAATACTTGTGTAGATCGGCCAATCATCTGAGTAGCAATCGTCAAACCTGCTGCACCAGAGCCAATGATGCACAAATCTGAATATATCTCATCATTCAGTCGATCCCGCGAAAGATCAAGCAACATAACTTGCCCCAGTCGCGCGCTGCGCATGCGCGCAAATTTTACATTCCGTCCTCGACAAGACCCAACCAGAAACAATAACTATATTTCCACTCTCAAAATCTTCAGAAATGGCACTTTGAATGGAATTTTTATCCTTTAGATTCAAGGGCATGGACACATCTTCGGCTGCTAACAACGGAAATTGCAAGAGATACTCCCTCCCAACTCTACCCATTGGAGAAAAAGCCTCTGCACTACTACGAAAGAGATGCCCACCCACTACTGATGCACCAACAATACGACAAACAATAGATATCCGCTTAAAAAAAAGACGCCTGAGCATTTGATTAACCCCACAAGACAACAACGACGCCAAGTACATTCAAGCTCAGAACATTCACATCAAAATTAGATATATTTTGATCAAATATATTCGAGCACTAGAAAAATGATATAAATTTCGATTCATGACATCATTACTCCAAAAAACAATCCATCCAAAAAATATCAGAACATTAAATTGTTAAAAATTATATCTTACAAAAACAATGGAGAGCCGATTCAAGTTGCGTCGAAAAACTATTTATATGGTATCTGCCCTGGGCCAACGAAAGTGCTCGCTGTCCCATACTGTCCGCAAGCGCTGGGTCAGACAGCAGCCGGCTGATCGCCTGGCGCCATCCTTCCTCATCGCCTACATCTACCCAGATGCCTATGCCTTCTTGTTCAATGTCAATACTGATGCACTCATTCCTGGTCATGACCACAGGTTTGCCCAGAGCCATTGCATCCAGCAAACTGGTCAGTCCAATGAGTTTCTGTGGCAGGCTGATCATGGGTATGGCCACAACACGCGCTTCACGGTAAGCAGCTAGCAGCGAATGGGTGCTGGCCAAATAAACCGGTGCATGGATCGTGATGTTCTGGCTCACTTCATCATCTGGCCGGCTGTCCTGGGTACAAAAAATATCCAGAGGTATGTTGCTGTCCTTCAGAGCCCGAATCAGCACGCCGAAATCTCGGAAGGTTCTTCCCGCTGACACCACCGAGGGCTGACGTCTCCCCGTGTTAGCACTGCTTGCATCAACAGAATTGCTGGCTTTGTAAAACTCCGCATCAACACCCCATTCGACGACTGCAATCTTCTCTGAGGGAACTGAGAACACATCGGCAAGTTCCCGCGCGACGCGCTGATGCAGGCACACAAAGCCACTAAGGCTGCCAAAACAAGCTTTGAATATCCATCGATTGCGAAACACCGGATGGACCATGTGGTGCATGGTGACCACAACGGGCACTTTCGGCCAACCCATCCAGCGCAAGAGCCCCAGCAACAAGGCGCCATGCTGACAACCGCAATACAGCACATCAAATTGAGAGGCTGAGCGCAACACTCTCAGTTGCTGCGAAAGCTCTTTAATCCAGCGATATCGTTCACCGAGACGCCCCAGCACACCCCTGGCCTCTGTCGGCAACAATTCCACTTCCGTGCCCATTTGCTGCAACTGTGGCATGCCCCAGAGATGATGCGATGGACTGATCCCGTCTTGCCACTGTTTCCAGAGGATTTCAGTGGGGACGTTGTTGAAATAAAGAATCTTCACGGATGTGGAACCTGAGTTGAATTCAGCACGTGGCCACAACCATGAGCGACAAACACTTCCCTTGGGGCATCTGCACCCCAACTGAGCCGCTTTCCGGAACGGGCCTGATGCGCACACAGAAGCAGCAGCAAACCCATCGCTGCGCTGTCCAGCCACAGCAATCGGGAAGCATCAATGTGAACGTTTGATGGATTCCTGTTCAATGTCTCGCATGCATTGCGCAGGCCTTCGACATTCTCGCGAGTGAACACCCCTTCAATCACCCAAACCAGTTGGCCATCTTGAGCCGAGACGGTGGCTTGACCGGGATGCTGCAGGTAGCTGCTTTGCCAACGCCGCTTCAATTTTATGTATGAAAATGAGCTCTCACGCAATATGGAAAACAGCTTTATGCCATCATTAAAGTAGCGCTTCCAGAGGCTGTTTTCTTGCTGAATCCGCCAAGCCCATTCAAGCCCGCTTTTCTGCATCCAAACTGGAGCACGACGCACTGAGCCTGCCAGAAAATTGATCACTGCCCCCAAATGACTTACCACCGGGACATCAAGCAAACGCCAGTTGGAATCAATCCATTGATGACCCTTGACAGCTCCCAATGAAACCATGAGGAAGTCAGCCTTCGCGTCACCTATAGCGGACAAAAAGGCAGGGCGACTCAAATCTTTTGCACTTCCAACGCCCGGAGACAAGTACCCAACGCTTTGAACCGCCCCCCCTGCAGCGTTCAAGGCTTCATGTGCAGCACGAGCAGCACCATCCTCTCCGCCAAACAGGTAGATGCGATGGCGGTGCTCATTGATTGAAGACTTGCACAGAGCATCGAACACATCCGAGCCGGAAACCCGCTCAGGCAACGGAATTCCCATCAACTTCGCCAACCAAACCAAATGCATGCCGTCAACCGTACTCAAATCCGCCTTGAGAATCGCGGATCGAAATGCGGCGTCATCTCGGGCTGCCACAACGAAGTTGATGTTGGGAGTGACCCACAGACAACGCTCCCGATGACTCATCGCCCACCGAAGACGGGCAGCGGCTTGATCCAGGGTCACGCCATCGAAAGGCACCCCCAGCAACGCATGCACGGGACGGGAAAAGTCGGTTCTGACAGACATATCTGACATCTGGCTTCACCTACGCAAGTCTCGAAGGACCTGATGCTTCGGTTTCCATCCCAGCACCTGCCTTGCTCGCGAGCCGTCAAACCGCACCGGCGCAAAGCGTGCCCACAGCGTCAACGGCCGCAACAAGCCCGGCAGTCGGTTGGAAGCACCCGCCACTAGGCCCGCTACCGAGAAAGCCGCCTTTGCCAACCACCAGTGCACCGGCCATGGCATCTCAAACACACTCGTAGCAGGTCCAATGGTGCGGAGCGCAGACAACAGTTCACGTCGACAAGGTGCTGGCTCTTCCACCAGATTGAACACATGCGAGCCTCGAAAGGTCGGATCCGTAAGTACCTGCAATGCAGATACCACAGCAGAGGCCACATCGGCAACGTGCACCAAGGGAACATGACTCCCCTGGCCTGTTGGCCCCATCAGCAACCAGCTTTGTCGCCCCAAGGATTGGCCCATGGCGAAATTCCATAGACCCGCCGCAGGATGGACATTGCCTGCCCGGGGCCCATAAAAGATCCCGGGCCTGAGAACCACGACTGCATTGCCGCTGACCCCACCGAAAGCAGTAAACAGTTGGTCTTGTTGCAACTTGCACCGGGCATAGACATCCCTCAGTTCAGCACGCGTTTCCAGCGGGGTGGATTCGTCCAAGACGTCGCCACAAGCCAAATGGTCCCAGCCATAAACAGACAGAGAACTCAGGCCAATCAGCCGTTTAAGCCCTGCAGCACCCATCGCCCGCAGCACATGCTCGGTACCGTGCACAGTGATCGTTTGTTGTGTGGTTTCGTCACCGCTCAATGCTGAGGATGCGTGTATCACGACATCACAGCCCCTTAAGGCAGCAGTCAATGCAGGTTCATCGTGCAATTCAGCAACCACGGCACGGACGCTGCCGCTGGCTGTCGCATCGCTTTCTGGCAATGCAGAGCCTGCGCGAACCAATGCGACCACCTGATGGCCATGGGCCACAAGCAATGGAACCAGGTGGCGCCCCAGAAACCCGGTGGAACCGGTCAGTGCAACAATCATGGGGTGGTGAAAAACAGGCCTGTATGCGAAAGCAGGTAAAACGTTCAAAGAACGAAGCACTGAACCATTGCTGGTCAAGCATCCAGCGTTTCTTGATGATACAGCCCCGTCTGTTGCTTGCTGGGTCAAAACCCTCTCATTGGAACTGAAACATGAACTTTGCAATAGTTGGGTGCGGTTTTGTGGCCGATTTATATATGGCTGCACTGGCCAACCACTCCCAACTCGTGCTGTGTGGCGTCTGGGATCGAAATCCGGAGCGGCTGCGTGCATTCACGGCGTATCACAAGGTCAAGGCATACACGTCCCTCGAAGATCTGCTAGCAGATCCACGCGTGCAGTTGGTGGCCAATTTGACAAACCCGCGAGAGCACTATCCAGTGTCCCGCGCGTCTCTGATGGCGGGCAAACACGTTTACTCCGAGAAGCCGCTGGCAACCGATCTTGACGACGCCCGCAAACTGGTGGAACTGTCTGAAGAGAAGGGCCTGCTCATCACGAGCGCCCCCTGCAGTGTCCTGAGCGAAACGGCTCAAACCATCTGGAAACTGCTACGCGACGGCCAGATTGGACGACCTCGTCTGGTTTACGCAGAGCTTGACGACGGGAACGTGCCAGCCATGAACCACGCAAGCTGGGTCAGCGCATCGGGCGCGCCTTGGCCTGCGCAAGACGAATT
The DNA here is from genome assembly GCA_903928495.1 of uncultured bacterium. Taxonomy (GTDB): domain Bacteria; phylum Pseudomonadota; class Gammaproteobacteria; order Burkholderiales; family Burkholderiaceae_C; genus UBA2334. The sequence continues at coordinate 73,179 of CAIYQZ010000011.1, read as the reverse complement.
TGAAGTGGGGTGCACCCTCGAACACGCGGGCTACCACCTGACCTGGTTGACTGCATTCTTCGGTCCGGTGCACCGGATGACGAGTTTTGCGCGGGTTGTCCAACCAGACAAGGGCATCCCGAACCTGTCACCAGCCGCCGACTACGCCACGGCCAGTCTGGAGTTTGGCTCTGGCGTGGTCGCGCGCCTGACCTGCAGCATTTATGGTGCACATGACCACCGGCTGCGAATTTTCGGCGACGAGGGCACGCTGGGCATCGACCGTATATGGGATTACGGTGCTCCCGTTCACATGAGCCGGCGACACAAATGGACACACCGGGTCGAAAAGTACCCGCTGTTTGGAACATTGACCGGTCTGGGTCCCAAAAAAGTACCTCTGGTGCGCAAACCCACTGTCAGCGGCTTGGGCTTGTGGGGAAAGAATGCGATGGATTTCTGTCGTGGCATGGCAGACATGTCAGATGCGTTGATAGCCAATCGACCACCCGCGATGAGCGCTCGGTGGGCCCTGCACATCACGGAAGTCGTGCTCGCCATGCAATCACCGTCGGTTTACGGTGACGCACGCGAGATCAACACCCGATTTGAGCCCCTTGAACCTGCTTCCTGGGCTTTATGACCCCGCGGATACCCCCACGCAGGAAGTTTGCGTCAGGGCAAGGTGTCTCGCTGGACCATGTCCAAGGATGTTTCACAGCGCCGCAGGCCTTCCACGCTGCCATCTCCAAACACAGCAACCACACCCGGCTGAGGGAATGAAAAGCTGCTTGCATCGCTGATGAAATAGGCGCCAGTGTCCATCATCACCAAGCGATCACCACGAGACAACACCGGGAACTGCCACGCAGGCGTGGCCACATCCCCCAGATGACAAATCGGCCCGACCACACGGTAAACCCTCTCCTGCCCGGGCGCATGGTCTGCCTTCGAACTGGCCAAGCCCATCTGGTGGTATTCCCCGCAAGCACTGGGTGCAACCGCTGTGCCCACGTCGGTCACCGCGTAATCGAATGGCGTGTCATGCCGCGTTTCCAAGACCGTGCTGATCAGGGATTGCGCGTCTGCCGACAACGCGCGCCCTGGTTCCATCACCAGCTCAGGCACATCAAGGCGGTGTGTGCGGCAAAAGTCGAGAACTTCACTGCACACCAGACGTGAGTAATCAGCAGGGCCCAAGGTGGCTCCTGGGTCAGGTGCACCAGCAGGCACGCCAAAAGTCCAGGCCATGCGCGAAGCACGCCTCCCCAGCGGCGCAACAGTCGGGACGGCCATCGACCCACCCACATCCAACATGAGGCAACGCCAGCCCAAGGTCTGATGGAGTTGGGCCATGAAAGCAAGCATCGGTTGAACATGTCCCAACACATCATCCACAGAATGCATGTGGAAACCGCGGTGCCCGTGCAAACTGACGGGCTCAAGCCAAGGGTGCTCCATCACACGCTTGACGACAGCCACTGTATCCGGGTGTCCCACCGGAAAACCAAATTGCCCAGCGACGCCAGATGAAGTCAAACGAAAGCCCACACGGACACGCTTGCCCAGGCGGTCAGCAATCGCCCCCAACCGCTCAACTTCTTCCTGGTGATTGAAATGAATGGTTTTGATGCCCGCTTGTATGGCCCATTCGAGCGCTGCATCTGATTTGGCCGGCCCGTTGAAAATGATGTGTTCGGCTTTCACACCAAGCCGTTGGGCCAACCACAGTTCATGTTCGGAGATGACCTCTGCCTGCGCACCCTGCGCAAGCAGCAACTTCAGCATGCCGGGCACAGGGTAAGTCTTGACCGAGCAGCACACGGTGGGGGTCAGACCATCAATGCCCCGCGCAAAACCCGAAAAATTGGCCATCAACTTCGGGACATTGAGCACGTGCAAAGGTGATCCAAATTCATCCGCCAGGCGTGCCAAAGGCACACCGTGCAATGACATCTCCCCAGATACTGCCTGATACCCCCAGTGCTCCCACGCAATTCGGTGCGGTTGAGAACCCGCCATCGAACGTGTATGGACCCACTCTCGCAACCAGCGCTTGAACTTTGGCTTCACTTGAACATATCTCGAAAACTTGACCTGGGATGCCGCAGCCAATGTCGCCACAAAGCCCGGCGCTGAGCACCTTCGGGTGCCGGATCGTCGCTGTCTTGCACACAATCGAACAGATCTGGCACATCCATCCAAGCTTGCCACTGCTGAAGTTCTAGCGTGCTCAGCCGTCCCCCCAAGCGCTGGGTTCGCATAAGGACATTGAATAACCAGCTGTTGCAATAGCGCTGGGCGGCAGGGTCATATTCCCTCGCGCTGACCTTTGATTGCTGGAACAGGTCCTCCAGTTGCTTCAATTCGCCTCGTGCCGCAGCCAACGCCATCAGGGGCAGGTGCATCCCCCGCGAAATCTCGAACTGCATCTGTCCATAGAACCGTGGGTTGAAATCCATCAGCAAATACTCGCCGCTGGATGTGACGTGAATGAACTCCACCTCGAAAACACCGAAGTACCCAGTGGCTTGGGCCAAGGCTTCAACTTGCGCAACCAAATCAGGCAGGACAGGTCTCCCCTCGAAAGCAACGCCCACGCCTACCTTTACCGGCAGTTGGAAAACCTTGGACGACGCTCGAACGGCCCGCGCCATGCCACTTCTGTCAATGAAACCTGCCAGCGAGTACGTATTGCTTTGTGCATCCACATGAAACGCTTGTACCAACGGCCATTGAAGGTCAGTAGCGGCGTTCGCCATGTGCTCAGCTTGCACGGATGCGCTGCGAACCATGGATTCGATGGCACGCAGCATCGTTGTTGCGTCATGCACCACCATGCCTTTTTGCTTCACGGCCATACAGGCTTGAGTCCGTGGCTTCACTATGACGGGGAATTCACCCTGCTTGTCCAGGGCATGTGACAGAGCGCGTGCTGCATCCATGCTGGTGGGGGCGTGGGTGTCAGGCAAAGCAACACCCATCCGGCGTGCGTGCGCGTACAACTGGCTTTTGTCCAGCAAAGCAAAAATCGCTTGGGGCGGGGGTTGGAACAGGGTAAACCGCTTGCTCAATTCATCCCGATTCATGGCCATCAGCCAGGCCATGTCGTCCGATGTCGGATACAAAAAAGCCCCTGGAGTTGCATCTCCCCATCGCAGCAACCATGGCAAGAAATCGTCCGCATGCATGCAGGGGGCAGGTAGCGCGGCCTGACAAAAGCGGCTGGCCCGCGAGTGCGAGGTTCGCCCACGCGACTGCATCACCGTCACGCGTGCGCCCACACGCCCCAGGTCTCTGACTGCCGCGAGCGTGCCGTAAAAAGCAGCATCTCCCAGCAGAACTTGGGATGCAGTGGGATTCAAATTTGGGCTCCATGCGTCATGGCGGCCGATTATGTGCGGAACCCCCTCAACGGGAAGCCCATAAGGCCAACCGCAGCGGACGTACAACTTTCAGACCATTTTCCGTGTTGAACTTGGCACCAAAGAGCCCAGAAATCCCGGCTGAAACGACTGGTTGATTTGTGCAGCCAGGTTGTCAAGGACACCGTCCAGCAATCTTGAAGCGTTACCCCACAAGGCGTGAACCACCGCAGGGTCTTCAAACAGGCCGTGCAGGTATACCCCCAGCACGTTGCCCGTCACGCTCTGCCAGCCCAAACCACCCGGCAACACCACCCGCGCCACATGGCCATTGGCAGCCATCGCAGGATGCTGTGCTGTCTCACCCATGTGAATCTCGTAACCCGACACCGACACGCACGACAACGCCGCCCATGGTCCGGCAACTGCAGAGAACCTTGTTTCCGTGCGCCGCACTGTCTTGATGTTGCCAAACGCAGTCACCAGCGGTAACAGGCCCAAACCGGGTGCGTCGCCGCTCCAAGGCTGTTGGCCGTCCCTCCCGCTTTCCACGCCCAGCGGGTCCACAATGGCCTCACCCAGCATCTGCAGTCCGCCGCAAATGCCCAGCACCGCCCCGCCCCGTTGCGCGTGCATACAAACGGCAGCGTCCAGCCCCAGTTGACGCATCCAAGCCAGGTCGGCCACAGTGGATTTGCTGCCGGGCAGGATGATCCAGTCGGCTCCGGCCAAGTCGGCCGGGGAGCGCGCCCACACCAGTCGCAGGCCCGCAACGCTTTTCAGTGGCTGGAATTCGTCCAGGTTGCTGATGCGTGGGTAAGCCACCACTGCCACCGTCAGGTGCACCGGCCCCGTGGAGTGGTTGCGGTCATCAAACACGCCATCTTCCTCGGGCAAGCCGTGGTGCCACACCATCGGAATGGTGGCCACCGTGGGGATACCGGTCAGGTCTTCCAACATTTGGGGTGCGGGAGACAGGAGGCTGGCATCGCCCCTGAACTTGTTCAACACAAAGCCTTTGATGAGCTTGCGGTCCGCCTCAGGCAACAACGCCCAGGTACCGTAGAGGTGGGCAAACGCTCCACCCCGGTCAATGTCCGACACCAGCAGGCAGGCGGCATCCGCATGGCGTGCCACCCGCATGTTGACGATGTCGCAGTCATACAAGTTGATCTCGGCGGGCGAGCCTGCGCCCTCGATCACCACCACATCGTTCTCGGCCCGCAAGGCGTCGAGCGCAGCGGCAATGTGCGGCCACACCAGCAGACTGCGGCCTCGCCAGGGCGTGTCCGACAACTCGGCGCTCACCTGCCCCATCAGCACCACCTGACTGCGCGTGTCCGCCTCTGGCTTCAGCAGCAAGGGGTTCATGCGCACATCGGGCTCGGCGCGGGCAGCCAGGGCCTGAAAGTACTGGGCACTGCCAATTTCCCCCATGCCACCGCCTGGCGTGGGCACCACACGGGCGTTGTTACTCATGTTCTGCGCCTTGAAGGGCGCCACTTTCAGCCCCTGGTTGGCATACCAGCGGCACAGCGCGGTAACCAGCCAGCTTTTGCCAGCCCCACTGGTGGTGCCCAGCACCATGACGCAAGCGGCCTGAGTATCAATTGCCACAGTTTCGTCTTTCAAACGCAATCGACCAACCCCAAACCACTCAAGGCCGAAGAGACACTGCGGCGCAAAGAATCCGGCGAATAGTGCGCAAGGTACTCGTTGCGTGGGAGGAGTTCATCAGCTTTCGCAATCTGATGGATTGCATCAGCGAAGGCTTGTGGAGTTTCAGCCACCCAAACTGCCCGACCGATCGAACTTTCATAGCCCAGCGAAGCGAACGGCGAACACACTACGTGGCGGTTGTACATCAGCGCCTCAGCTATTTTCACCTTCATGCCACCACCCGAAAAAACGGGGGCCAGCACTGCCAAAGCGTTGCGATAGCTGGGCGACAAATCGGCCACTCTCCCGGTAACGACCAGGTTGCGGAAACGAGTTGCATACTTTTCGAGGCCGTTACCCACGCAATGAATCTTTGTGCTACCCAGCAATGGAGCAAGCACATCGTTCATGTAAGCCATGGCCTCAATGTTGGGTGCGAAGTCGGACCCTACAAACAGCAGATAACTGCGTTGCAGGTTGGAGACATCGGTTGGGCTGATCGCAGCGGCTTGATCCGTCAGGCTCACCCTGATCACATCGACGTGCCTTGCTCCGCGTTCGCGAATCAATCGCGCATCGTTGGGTTGTATGGCGAAGACAGCGTCTGCCAGTCTGAAAGACAGCGCCTCATTGGCCCGAATGGCCGCCCAACTGATGACATACAGGGGGTTGCGCCGAAGTTTAGCCAAAACCATCGGGGGCTCTGCGTCATGTACAAAAACTGCGAATTTGGAGCGCTTGCAAAACAAGCGGAGCAATGGAATCAAAACACCCAGAAAAGACGTGTCAAGCCACACAACATCGGGCTGTCGTTGCCGGCACAGGCGCACGATTTGCACCACTCCAGCAGGGGTCAGTCCTGCGGCCAAACCAAAAAAATTGCACAAAGCAGTGAAGGCTCTGTGACCGGAGGGCTTCACATATACGTCGTGCTCAGCAGGCAGGCGGGCCAACGACACCGCCAAACATTGACCCTTGAAGACGTCTTTGACAGCTTTCAGGTTCGCATGTGCGACCACTGACCCGCCGTAGTTCTCTGCAGACAACAGTGGAGATAGGTACACCAGTTTTTTCATGAAACTCCTGCCAATTCCTGCAGTGGGCCATCGAAACCCCCGAAGGCCCACAGGAGGCGCGCATTGTCTTGCCTTTTGCAACTCAAGCCGTCGACCCTGTCCTTGACTGGAATCACCAGGACACCGAACAAACGGTTGTCACACCCCCAGCCAGCGGCCAAATCAGTTCAATTTCGGTAGTGACACCCATTGTTCCATCAAGCGGTGGATGGCAATTCGATGTTCAAACACCGCTTCCAAAGCCCGGTGAGTGGCTGAATCCCCGCTTGGGCCACAGTGTTGCACGCGGCCTTGTTGCAACACCAGCACGTCGTCAGCGGCCAAGGCGGTGGAAATCTCGTGCAACACGCTGACCACGGTTTTGCCGTCGGCCACCAACTGGCGCACCAGTTGAAGCCAATCGGCCTGGTGGGGCGGATCAAGGTTGGCGAGGGGTTCGTCCATCAGCAGCACATCGGCCTCCACCGCAAGGGCTCGGGCCAGCAGCACGCGCTGGCGTTCACCGCCCGACAGCTCGCCCAGCGGCGTGCAGGCCCATCCCCAAGCCTGTGTTTGGCGCAGGGCGTGTTCCACGGCGGCATGGTCGGCATCGCTGGGCGGGCTGAGCCAACTCTGGTGCGGCAAGCGGCCCAGCATGGTCACGTCGTAGGCGGTGAGGTCGTCTGCGCCATCGGCCCCCGCCCCGCCCTGCCCCAGCCAGCTCAGGTGCCGGGCACGTTCCTGCGGGCTCCAGGCAGACAGGTCACGACCCAGCAGTTGCACGCTGCCACTGCATGGCAGCAGGCCCCCCAGGCATTTCAGCAAGGTGGATTTGCCCGCACCGTTGGGCCCCACGATGCTGAGCCAGCGCCCAGCCGGCACGTCCACGCTCACGCCGTGCAGCACAGGGTGTTTTTTGGAGCCCAAACCCAGGCTCGCGCTGATCTGGCGTGCACTGACAGCTATTGAAGTTGCCATGACCTACCCCACCCGCCGATGCATCAGCCACAGCAGGTAGCCACCACCCAGCACTGCGGTGAGCACGCCCACGGGCAATTCCTGTGGGGCCATGACGCCGCGCGCCAGCGTGTCGGCCAGCAGCAGCAGCACGCCACCCATCAGGCTTGACAAAGCCAGCAGCCGGGCGTGGGTGGTTTTGACGGCCGAGCGCACCAAATGCGGCGCAGCCAAACCCACAAAGGCAATCAGCCCCGTTTGTGCCACCGCCGTGCCCGTGGCCAGGGCCAGCACGCCCACCAGCGCCACGCGCAAAGCCCCCAAAGGCAACCCCAGGCTGGCGGCGGTGGATTCGCCCAGGCTCAAACCGTCCAGCACCCTTGAAAACGCAAGCCCCACGACCAGGCATGGCAGCCACACTGCGGCCATCACCGCCACTGCTGCCCAACCCACAAACGCGGTGGAACCCAGCATGAACCCCTGCATGGCCTGCAAGATGTCGGGCGACAGCAGCGTGACCAGAGAGCTGAGCGCCCCCAGCACCACCCCCACCACCACGCCCGCCAGCAGCAGCCGCAACGTGTGCTGCACGCCCCGGGCCAGCATCAGCGTCAGCAGCACGGCCAACACAGCGCCCCCAAAAGCCGCCCCGGTGAGCCCTGCGCGTGCCACCCAACCCGTGGCCATCGGGCTGATGCCCAGCAGAGAAAGCGCCGCCGCCACGCCCAGCGTGGCCCCCGAGGCACTGCCCAGCAAGAACGGGTCGGCCAGCGGATTGCGAAACAAGCCCTGCGCCACTGCCCCAGCCAAGCCCAGCAAAGCCCCGGCCAGGAACGCACCCAGCGTGCGCGGGGCACGAATGTCCCACACGATTTGCGCGGCCATGGTGGCATCTGCCCCGGCCGACAAGTCCATCCCGCCTGATGGCAACCCCGAATGGGTCCCCAAAAAGCCTCCAACGGGAGCCACCAGGTGCCCCCACACCTGGGCCATGGGCTCCACGCCGGTGCTGCCCACGGTCAGGCTGAAGACGGCCAGGCCAGCCGCCGCCAGCAGCAGACCAGCCCCCAGCCACGCCGCACGCCGCAGGCCGGTGTCGGGACGCCGGGCCGGGGTGGCAGAGGCTTGGGTTAGAGGGCGGGCGCTCAGGCTCACGGCTTGGGCCCTTGTAACGCCCGGGGAGCCACCTTGTCGGTCAGGCAGCGGGCCATCAGCCGTGCCGCTTCGGCCATGCGGGGGCCTGCGCGCACCAGCACGTCAGATTCGTCCAGGCCGAACACACAGATGCGGTTGTCGCGCACGGCACGCATGCCCTTCCAGCCAGGGCGATCGGTCATGCCCGTGGCGTGGCGCTCGCCCACCATGATCACATCGGGGTTGGCGCGAACCACAAACTCGGGGTTGATTTTGGGAAATGGCCCGAGCTCCGGCCCCAGAATGTTCTGCACACCCAGCCGGGTAAGTGTTTCACCGATGAACGACGATGCACCCGCGCCATACGGTGCACTGTTCACTTCGAAATACACCCGAGTGCCTTTCGCGGCGGCTGGCAGCGACTGAGCAGCCGCCGACACCGCAGCGTCAATGTGCCGCCACACCCGGTCGGCTTCGGCCATTGGCTGGCCCAGGGCCTGGGCCACCCGGCGCAGCACACGCTGCACGTCGGCGTGGTTCTTGGGCTCCAGCACCACCACCTTCAGGCCGAGCGCTTCCAGCCGCTCGGTGGCACGGGCTGAGGTTGCGATCAGCACCAGGTCAGGCCGAGCAGCCACCACGGCCTCGATGTTCGGGTCGAGCCCACCGCCCATTTGCGGCAGTTTTTGCAAGGCCGCAGGGAAATTGGAAAAACGGTCCACCCCGACCAGGCGGTGGCACTGGCCCAACTCGCACACGGTTTCACTGAGTGAAGGCAGCAAACTCACCACCCGCTGGGGCGGCGCGGCCAGGGTGACAGTGCGGCCCCGGTCGTCGGTCACCGAAAGTTCAGCTGCTCGCAGCCCTGCAGATCCGATGCATAGCACGGCCCAAGCGAACAGTCGCAAAAAGTGAGCCACGCTTGTTTCAGCCATGTTGTTCGCTCCAACGCCCAATGATGCTGGCCAGCTGCGCCACACCGTCGGTCAGAGCGGCGGGGCCGGGCTGCAGGATGTCCACCGACTTGATCTCAAACAGTTGCCCGTTGCGAACGGCAGCCACGTTGTGCCAGCCTGGGCGGGCCGCCACGTTCTCGGCGCGAAATTTCTTGCCGCACCAACTGCCAATGACGATGTCGGGGTTGCGCCGCACGATCTCGTCGCCGCTGGCGATGATGCGGTCCTTGCCCATGGCCTGGGTGGCCAGTTCCGGAAACACATCGTCCCCACCCGCCACACCCACCAGCTCTGACACCCAGCGGATGGCGCTGATGTGGGGTTCGTCCCATTCCTCGAAAAACACCCGCGGTCGGCGCTTGCCCGCCGCTTCGCGTGCGGCGGACTGGGTACGGATGGCATCCAACCCAGCTTGCAAGACCTCGATCCGGCGCGAGCCTTCCTCGGCACAACCCACCATGGCCGCCACCTGGTACAGCATGCCAAAAATGTCGTCCACGCTGCGCTGGTTGAACACGGTGACCTGAACCCCCGCTCGGATGAGCTGGGCCGCGATGTCGGCCTGCAAATCCGAAAAACCGAACACGCAGTCGGGCTGCAGCGCCAGAATTTTGTCCACCTTGGCACTCAAAAAGGCGCTGACCTTGGGCTTTTCAGCTCGGGCACGGCGGGGCCGCACCGTGTAGCCACTGATGCCCACAATGCGGGACTCCTGCCCTAGCAGGTACAACCACTCAGTGGTTTCCTCCGTGAGGCAGACGATGCGCTGCGGGCCCCAGGCGGTACTCATGGCTTCAGCGCCCCGCCCATTTCAGACCCACATACAGGGTGCGCCCTGCGGTGGCGTAGCCGGTCACGGTTTGGTAGTCGTGGTTGGCCAGGTTGTCCACCCGCGCCAGCACCGTCCAGCCCGGTGCCAAGTCTTTGCTGGCAGCGAGGTTGACGAGGCCGTAGCCACCCAGACGCTGCGTGTTGGCGGCGTTGTTGAAGCGCTCGCCACTCAGCACCCAGTCCGCCGCCAGTTGCCAGCCCTGAACCGAGGTTTCGGCACCCAGCTTGGCCACCCGCTTGGCACGGCGGGCCAGGAGCTTGCCGGTCAGCTCATCAATCGGGTTTTGCAGGTCCAGTGAGGCCGTCAAACCCACCCTGGCCAGGCGGGTGCCCCCGGCCAGCGTGACCCCGGTGTATTTGGCTTTACCGGTGTTGCCGTAGCAACCCGCAAATGCACCCACACCGTTGACGCAGGCGCCTGGGCCCGACACGTAGTTGATGAGGTCGGTGACGCGGTTGCGGTAGGTCACCACCGAAGCGAAGTTCGCCCCCGCCGCGTACTTGGCCCCCAGCTCCAGGTTGCGGGCGCTTTCAGGCTTGAGTGTGGGCACGCCGTAGATGCTGAACCGCTGGAACAGCGTGGGCGCACGGAAAGCCGTGCCCGCCGACGCGGTCAACCTCCACTGGGGTGCGAGCGCCAGGGCATACGCGGCACTGCCAGTGCTGTGGCCACCGAATTCGCTGTCGTTGTCGCGCCGCACATTCAGCTGCAGCGTGTGCACGCCTTGCTTCAGACCATAGCCCAACGCCACTGCGTCCTGATGGCGCTGGGTGTTCACGGGAGTGGTGCTGGCATTGGCCAGCTTGTCCTCACGACGCTCCAGCGCGGCTGTCAGGGTGTTGTTGCCGAGCTTCCATTCGTTGTGAAGAAGCCAAGTGCGCAGATGCGTTTCTGCCAGGTAGGGCGACGGCGTGGTTTCGTACCGGTCGCGGCCCTCGGTAATGACCACGCGGGTGCGGTAGGTGTCGCTCCAGCGAGCCACCCAGCTCAGGCCCAGGGTGCTGAGATCTTGCAGGGAATGGTCGTCTTGTGTGGAGGCAAACCCGTCGAACTGGGCGTTGCCTTGCGAGCCCAGCCAGGTGGCCTCCAGCTTGTGGTCGCGGTTCAGTTGCACCACCAGGCGGGCCGAGCCGGCCGTGCGGCGGTAGCCGTCCTTGTCGGCGTTGGCGCTGGGCTGGGCATTGAAGCCTGTGCTGCGCTCGTGCCCCAGGGCCAGGGCATAGTCCACCGCGCCCTGTGCGCCGATGATGCTGGCATCGACCTTGCGCGTGCCGTGGCTGCCCAAGCCCACTGCCACGCTGGGCTGCGCCGGGCCACTGCCCTGGCGAGTAAATATCTGCACTACACCACCCATCGCGTCCGATCCATAAATGGCAGCGGCCGGGCCGCGCAGCACTTCGATGCGGTCCACCTGTTCCAGGGGCACGGTGTGCCAGGCGGGGCCACCCGTGCTTTGCGAATCGACCCGCACACCGTCGATCATCAGCAATGTGTGGCGGGTCTCTGCACCGCGCATATAGAGGCTGGTGACCGCCGCAGGCCCCCCGTTGCGCGTCAGCTGCACACCCGGCAAGCGGCTGAGCACATCGGCCACGGTGCTTGCACCGCTGCGCTCGATGGCTTCGCGCCCGATCACGGACACGTCAGACACCACATCGGTCAGGGGCTGCTCGAACCGGGTGGCGGTGACCACCACGGGCTGCAGCTGGGCCACGTTTTGGGCGCGGGCAGCGGGCAACAGCGCGCAAAGCGCCAGGGAAACGACGGACAGGCGCAGGCCCACCGGTGCACAGGGAGGCACAGACAACAACACTTGATTCATGAAACACAACCAGCAAAAGAACCCTTGCCGGCTTCCCCGCCAGCACCTGGGCATGACAGCAAGGCCGCACTGGCACCGTTTTGGGCGCAGGCGTGGCATTGCCACTGTGTTGGCCGGTATCCGGGCTGGTGGAGCAACCTTCAAAAGCCTTCCCAGGGGGCATCGCCATACGGCTCGGCCCACCCAGTGGCGGTGTATGAAAGCGGGACCGCTGCACAGGGTGTGCAGGCCGTCCGTCCACTTACCGTTGCGGGGGCAGCGCTGGTTAGAAAGGCCCTGTGAAAGGCACTTCCCCCCAGCTTCCCGTTGAACTGCGGCGGCTGAAAACCGCTGCGAGCACCAACGCGGCCGATTGTAGTGGTGGCACGCCCCTCGGGCGGACCTACAATCCTGCAGCCATGGCAGACCCCAACGACATCGCCCAAATCGCCAGCCGCGTGGACCGGCTTTTGCTTCGCCACGAAGAATTGCAGCGCACCAACGACCTGCTGAGCGCGCAAGTGGCTGCGCTCACCAGTGAGCGGGATTTGCTGCGCTCACGGCTGTCAGCCGCCCGGGCGCGCATCGATGCCTTGCTGGACCGCCTGCCCGACTCCACACCCTCTACACCCTCTTCACCATGAAGCAACTGGAAGTGGAAATCATGGGGCAGCGCTATTTGCTGAGCTGCCCTGAAGGCGGTGAAGCCGCGCTGATGAAGGCCGTGGAGCGGGTTGATGCCGCGATGTGCAAAATCCGCGACGCGGGGAAAGTCAAAGCACGGGACCGCATTGCTGTGTTGGCCTCGCTGAACCTCGCGTTCGAATTGTCCGAGGCCGTTGAGGCACAACGCGCTACCACAGCCATGGCAGCCAGTCAGCCAACGCCAGGCACCGCGCCTGCTGTCACCGATGACCAAGCAGGGCACCCCGAGCTGAACCAGTTGTTGCAGCGACTGGACCAAGCCTTGATGGACGACAGCCGCCTCATCTGACTGTGCCCGGGGCTGATGGCGGGCATACAATGCACTCGTCTGCAGGGACCGCCGGGTTTTTATGTCCTTGAACCAATGCTCCCTGAGCAGGGCTTGGAACATCGTCTGTCTGGTGTGATCATCTCGCGTCAGATGAACCCGAAGTCAGTCTGACCTCGCCCACCTGAACCCCGGTTCAGGCCTGCGACTCGGCGCATTCCCTGCAGACACCCCCTCCCCTGTCCCAACACCGCCGTTGCCATGCTGCTTGAGCCTTTGTTGATTGTTGAGTTGGTGGCGCTCGGGCTGTGCACCGGTTTTCTGGCCGGGTTGCTGGGCATTGGCGGCGGCATGCTGATGGTGCCCTTCATCACGCTCATCATGTCGGCGCGCGGCGTGCCCCCCGACCTGGCCGTCAAGATGGCCATTGCAACGTCGATGGCCACCATCGTGTTCACCTCCGTTTCCAGTGTTCGGGCGCACCACAAGCGTGGCGCCGTGCGCTGGGACATAGTCAAACTGCTGGCCCCGGGCATTGTGCTGGGTGCAGCAGTGGCGAGCCTGGGCGTCTTCTCGTTGCTCAAGGGTTCCTGGCTGGCACTGTTTTTTGCTGCGTTTGTGGGCTTTTCCGCCACCCAGATGCTGCTGGACAAAAAACCTGCCGCCAACCGAACCCTGCCAGGCCCCTCTGGGCAATTGGCTGCAGGCGGCGTGATTGGCTTTTTGTCTGGTCTCGTCGGGGCGGGTGGTGGCTTCATCAGCGTGCCCTTCATGACCTGGTGCAACGTGGCCGTGCACAACGCCGTCGCCACCAGCGCAGCGCTGGGGTTTCCCATCGCCCTGGCCAACGCGCTGGGTTACATCGTGGCCGGTCAATCGGTACAAGGCATGCCGCAAGGCTCCCTGGGTTACATCTTTTTACCTGCACTGGCAGTGATTGCCTGTGCCAGCGTCCTCATGGCGTCGTTGGGTGTGCGAGCAGCGCACGCACTGCCTGTCAAGCAACTCAAGCGAGTATTCGCATTCGTCTTATATGCGCTGGCCGCCTACATGCTCTACAAAGGCTTGGTGGCCAACTGACAGGCAGGTGGCGGGGCATCAAGCCAAGAGGTTGCGGTCGGACACCACCACGCCATCCTCATCGGCATACAGCCAATCGCCTGGCCGGATCCACACACCCTGCACACACACCGGCACATTAAATTGACCGTCTGCTTTGCGTTCTGTGGGCAAGGGCATCGCAGCCAATGCACGAATGCCTGTCATGCAAGCGGCCAGTTCGGTCACATCTCTGACGCAACCATCAATCAGCACGCCCGCCCATCCGTTGCGGGCAGCCGCTGCACCCAGGTTGCCCCCGAGCAAGGCACGGCGCAACGAAGCGCCGCCATCGACCACCAACACCCTGTTGCTGCCTTCGCTTTCGACGGCAGCCTTGACGGGGGTGTTGTCCTCAAAGCATTTGACTGTGACCACCGGGCCACAGAAACGTGTGAGGGATCCAAAATTGCGAAACACCGGCGGCAATACGCGAAATGCGCCCGAGGTATCCAATTTGTGGGCGTCACACAGGTCACAAGTAGCGAATGCGGGTTGCGTGTTCATACAGAGACTCACTGAAGTTGGGAGTTGCAAGGCCGCTTGAAATTCGCAGCCACAGACGGGTGAAAGCATACAAAAAGCAGCGATACCCCCGAGGGCAACCACAACAGGAACAGCTCTTGCCCGCCCAGAGTGTTGTTTTCAGAGACAAACACCACTGAATCTCAGGCGGAAAAACACGGCAAACACCGCCAGTGCGCTTGGAAAGCCGCCCCATCTCCATTAGCATGCCAGCAGCCAGTGCAAAAGCCCTTCAATCAAGGCCGTTGTTCACTGGTTTCGATACCAACGTCCAACGAGGAAACAACACCATGGCAACTGCAAAGAAGGCCCCCGCCAAAAAGGCCGCCGCTCCCGCAAAGAAAGCCGCTGCGCCCGCAGCAGCTGCACCCGCCAAAAAGGCCGCTGCACCCGCAGTGAAAAAAGCGGCAGCCCCTGCTGCCAAGAAAGCGGCGGCACCGGCAGCCAAAAAGGCAGCAGCTGCACCAGCAGCCAAGCGTACGCCCAATGCAGCTTTCATGAAGCCTCTGACCCCCAGTGCCAAGCTGGCCGCCATCATCGGCAAAGACGCTCTGCCTCGCACCGAAGTCACCAAGAAGGTGTGGGAATACATCAAGAAGCACAAGCTGCAAGACGCGGTCAACAAGCGCATGATCAATGCCGATGCCAAGCTGAAGGAGATTTTCGGCAAAGCCCAGGCCTCCATGTTCGAGATGACCAAAATGATCAGTGGTCACCTGAAGTGAAGCCATTGCGGGTTGACCCAAAGGTCAGCCCCAACAAAATGAAGGACCACTGAGTGGTCCTTTTTTTTGGCCTAGGTTCAATATCCCATCCGTCAAGCCAATGAACTTCAACCCGGGCGACGTTCTCCGGGGAATCGAACCATGCCTGCGCTCAGCTCTTCACCATACGCATGTGCAGCCCCACACATTGCAGCGCTGTTTCCCAGCGGCGTTGCAGCGTACGAGGCGCAAGGCCCTTACACAATCGATCTCCTCTTCGACGCAGAACGACCGTGTATCGCACACGCGGTGGAGTCGCGAGTGCATGAATTCATAGCAGGCCGTGTTTGCGCTCGAGCGGCCTTGGCGCAACTCGGGCACCCACCTGTGGCCATTCCGGCCGCAGCAGACCACGCACCGATCTGGCCATCGGGTTTTACGGGCAGCATCAGCCATGCGGGCGGATATTGCGTGGCAGTGGCTGCCAGATTGACAGACGCTGGCCAGAAAAGAGGTATCACTTCGCTCGGTGTGGACGTCGAACAAGTCGGGCAGGTGTTACCAACGCTCTGGCCACAGTTAATGTGTCAGAAAGAAATTGCCAGACTGCAAGCGCTCGACGAGCGGGATCGTGACGTCACCGCCTCTCTGATCTTCAGCGCGAAGGAGGCCTTCTACAAGGCGCAATACCCGCTAACGGGGGGGTGGGTTGATTTTGGCGACGCGTCAATAGTGCTCTTAGAGAACTCTTTCGTGCTCAATCTAACTAACGCTGACTTGGCCATCGCACAACTTGCACGCAGCTTCGAAGGACGTTTTTTGGTTGGCTCAGGTCACGTCATTACCGCTCTGGCAATCTGACCAAGATTTGAACCGCCCCGGGAATGAACTGCCCCCCAGAAGTTGGACAAACTTCAAGTGGTTTCATGAGGAAATACAGCACTGACTTCAAGTTAAAGGTCGTCCAGGGCTTCTTGGCGGGGGACGGTGGCGCCAAGCTGCTGGCGCGGCGGTGGTCGCTCCCTGAGGAGAAGATCCGCACCTGGGTGAGCCACTATCGGCTGCATGGCATCGACGGGCTGCGCCCCAAACGCAGCGCTTACTGTGTGCAATTCAAACTGCAGGTGCTGTCCCATCAGGACCGCGAGCAGCTTTCGAGCCGCCAGGTGGCCGCGATCTATGACATCCGCAACCCCAACTAGGTTGCCGTCTGGCGTGGCAATCTCGATCAAGGCGGTGTGGAGGCTCTCGGGAGCAAGAAACAAGGGCGTCCCAAAGTGAAGCAAGAACAACGCTGCCCAGCGACATCCAACCCGATTGCCTCCGATTCGGCAGAGGCCCTTCGAGAAGAGAATGAGCGACTTCGCGCGGAGGTCGCGTACCTAAAAAAATTGCATGCCTTGATCCGGTCGAAGAGATCAGCTGCGCCGACAAAGCGCGTCTGATTGCCGGGTTGAGGCATCACCATAAATTGACGGACCTGCTCCAGATTGCAGGTCTGGCTCGCAGCACCTTCTACTACCACTGCCACATGACCGAACGGGCTGATCGGCAAAGCGCCATGGAGGTCAGGATCCGTGGCATCTATGACGAGCACAAGGGCCGCTACGGATACCGACGTATCACGGCAGCTCTGTGCAGTTCAACGGCGCAAACCGTCAACCACAAATGCGTACAGCGGCTGATGCAAAAGAAGGGGCTGCGCCCATTGATCCGGGCGAAGAGGCGCTCTCGAAACGCCCAGGGCATGAGCGACGTGCAGGTGCCCAATGTGCTGCAGCGCAATTTCAGCGCGACCGCGCCAGACCAAAAGTGGGTGACCGATGTCACCGAGTTCAATGTGAACGGCCAAAAGCTCTATCCGTCGGCATGCATGGACCTCTACAACGGCGAGATCATCGCGCACCGCATGGCAAAGCGCCCCGTATTCGAACTGGTCTCGGGTACGCTCCAAACAGCGCTTTCGCGCGCCAGGAGCGCCAACGAACTGATCATTCATTCGGATCAAGGCTGGCACTACAAGATGCAGCCGTACCGAGCGATGCTCGCGACTTGCGGGGTCACGCAAAGCATGAGCCGCAAAGGCAACTGCTTTGACAACGCTGCGATCGAAAGCCTCTTCGGCACCCTTAAAGCAGAGTACTTCCATCTTGCAGCGCCCAGCAGCCTTGATGCGCTCGAAGCGGGAGTGCATGATTACATCCGCTACCACAACAACGAGCGCATCAAGCTCGGATTGCAATGGCTCAGCCCGGTGGGATACCGACAGAGGAAGAACGCCTAATTGGCGACATCGCAACCGTCCAACTTCTGGGGGTCAGTTCAAACCCGGGGCGGTTCAATTTGCTAAATCAACCCTTGACTTCCGCAACCAAGAGCAGAAAGGTTTGCCCCTCGACGACTTGGATCTCTTGAAAGAGAATCGTAAATCCAGCGTTGCTGAGCAAGCGCGGATAATTGTGTCCCAGTGAATTCTCGAAGCCATACGGTCGCGACGCATCCTCGATGTCGAAATCGTAATCAGCGGGAACTGGCTCGATCAAAGCGACTGCTGCTGGAGTCTGGTGGACGGCAATGTGTTCAAACAACTCTTGCAAAGCTCGACGAGAAAAGTACTCAAACACGCCCGCCACCGTCAGGTACACCGTACCAACTCCGCCATGACTGGGAATCCATGCTGTAGCGTCACCCGAAGCAAAGCGGATGCGCGGATCCAAGCGACGACTGTTGTTGATCTGCGTTTGACGCTCGCTGAGGTCGAGCCCCGTAAAAGTTTCCACACTGGGCAATCGGCGAGCAAGATCCTCTAAAACGAGGCCGGATCCACAGCCTACTTCACACAACAACCGGTAGCTAACTTCCCCATTTGCAGGGCGTTCAAACAGTTGACGGAGCGGTTCCACGATTGCGACGTGACTGGCGAGCCAAAAACTGTCAAACCGTGCCTGCGCCTGAGCATGGAATGAAACAGCCTGTTCGCCCTTCCACAACCATGCATGCAAAGGGGCAAGCTGATCCAGCGTTCCTGCCCGTTGATGATTGTTCACTAGGTAGGCCAAAACCGCGCGATCCACAAAACCAATGCGCGGTGGCACATCTCCGGCGGCGATCCGGGCGGTACGTCCTGGTGCAATCCAACTTATGAACCGCCCGACGCCGATCTTGAACGTCATGAAGACACGGTTGCCAGACTGAGCAAGCGGAAATTGAAGGTCTTCAAATGCCATCAGCAGTTCATTTATCCAAAAAAATGTTGTTAGGGAGCAATGCACGAGTCATGAAGGCCCGCCATCGAGTAGGGGTACAGTGCGATGTTCAAAGTAGCCAACGCTCGTGGTTTTCCAGCTGTGGGCTTAATTATTGAGTGATGCTACCGCCAAGCTCAATCGTGGGTGTGAGGCATTCGGCAAGGACAGTAGTCAGGCTGCGTTCATCTATACCGTTCGGGACTCCCTCTGTAAACCAACAGGAAGGTTGGTTGTTGGCGGGGTAACATCACACTGTACTCTCCTGAAACGCGACCACTGAAATCCGAGTTGGCCTTTATATGTTGAATACCATGTTGAAAGATCGAGAGCTCTTTCTATTCTTGTTTTTGATCGTTGCGGTCAACACCGCATTCGTTTCGGCGATCCATGCAAAGGTCTTACCCGGCGCTTTTTACAACGAAGGACGTTTTTTGCTTCTTGGTGGTGTTCTGTTAGCTGTTGTATTCGCCTTTCGACGGCGAGAAGGACTGATCGAACTGTTTCGTCCTATGATGGCTTGGCGAGTCAGCCCACTTTGGTTTGTGCTGACCTTGCTTTTGCCTCCTGCAACATGCGTTGTAACGCTGCTCATCAAGGGCATCGGAAATAGTGATCTTTTCAGCGCAATACATGTGGATTTTGAAACCGTGTTCCGGCCTAGGGTACTAATGACTGTCGCTCTTGGCGCCTTCATCGGCGAGATCGTGTGGGTGAGTTATGCGATGGGCCGACTTCAGAAAACGACAGGTGTTCCTCTTGCGAGCCTGATCGTTGGCGTGTTCTGGACCCTTTGGTGGGTGCCTATTGTCATCATCAATGTTGGGGTTATTCCGAACCTCCCACTGGACGCGCTGTTTATCAACATGGTTGGTGTTGCTGCAATGTGCGGGTTCATTTATTCGCACACGAAAAGCGGTTTGGCGGTTCTGACTTTGCAGTTGTCTCTGAACACTTCGCTATTGATTTTTCCGGTCACTCCTACTGCAGAAAGCGCCGCAACTTACTGGCTGTTCTCGATCATCTATTTCGTTGTTGTACTCATGTTTTACACCAAGTTTGGGCCACAATTTTGCCCCCCGGACCGTCAAGCAACCGAATCCATATCATGCTGATCAGCAACTGTGATGAGAAATTTTTCTATTGACTGATAGAGTTTGGCCTTCAATTCGACACCGGTAAATAGGTGGTCAGCATTGGGAAACATAGTCAATTTTATTTTCTCCCGCAGACTCTCACCATCCGGGAGCATTTCGAAAAACTGGTTTTTGTAGCTGTAATAATAGGCCCAGCCTCCGGTAAACCCGAAGTACAGACGCACACCCCGAGCCAGCATGGTGTCAATGTCGTCACGCATCTTTTCCCTGGTTGGATACTCGCGGGTAAGAATTTCATCGTCTGTGTTTGCCCCACTTTTGGCTGGTATGCGCAGGAACAAGCGTCTGAGGCCCCGAGCGTAGTAACGAGGCTGAATCAACTTCAGAAATCTCGTATTGAACAAATGACGCGAAGTATCGTAGTGATAGCCGTCAAGAAAAAATGCGTGGCTGATGCGTGTGTCTTCCGCCGCAACGGCATGGGCGGAGTCAACACCAGAGCACAAACCCAACAGCGCAACCTGTGAAAGCTGCGTTTTCAGCAATACAAAATCTACTGCCTCACGCAGGTCTTGTGTGTGCCGCTCGATATCCGAAAGAGTGTCTCGGCGGATTGCGCTGTCGCCAAGGCCAGATGAATCGAACCGCAAAGTATTGAATCCCTGACCCGCCATGCGACGTGCAAACTCCACCCATAAACGGTTGGGTCCAGGGCGATGGTGCAGGCCAATGTTTGAAACCACGATGGCCGGGCGACTACTGTCCATTCGAGAGAAAGCATCTCCCGCAGGTTCAGTCAATACGCCAATCAGCCCACCATGGCTACCAAACTTGTAAACCCGCTCGCGATACTCCATCGATTACACCCCCGGAAAAAGGCCTGCAATTCGCGCTGTGGTAACGCCAGCCAACAACATGCCGTCGTCGCGCAATTGCGCGCCACCGCCATCCTCGAATTCGGCATACGAAGTGTCGATGCGTCTTTCCTTGAATGAGTCGCCTAGAGCCCGCACCGCGACCCCCGTCTTTCCGGCGATGATGATGACGCGCCGCGCAGATGGTGTCGCTTGTGCGGCCAAGTCAAGCGTCTCAAGCTCGGCATGATGCTCACTGCTCATGGCATATCCGAGCAAGTCATTCGCACGATGTGCGCGCCACCAGGTTGGCGGCTCCAGTAAATCCCCGGACTTTCGTCTTTCCCTCGCTCGCAATTCGTCCAAGTAGCCCCGCCCGCTGATGACTGGCTCCCAAAGCACGAGGTTTTCAAGCGGTTGCGTGAATGGTGTGCTTGCGGCAACAGTTGCGCCCAAGCGATAGCCAATGACTGATGTCCGTCTGGGGTTCGAAATTTCTTTGAGCTCCTGGACAGCCATCAGCAGGTCGTCACGGCACTGCTGAAGCGACACGCAGTCGCTTTCGCCAGCCGAATCACCTGTTCCGGTCCAATCAAAACGCAACACGGAACACCCCGCGTGCGTGAGCTGTTTAGCCAGCACTCGGTAGGCGTAATGGGTTTGCATTGACTCCTGTGGACCCGGGTTTGCCAGCACTACGCCATGGCTGCCGCTTCCAGCCGCCTCATGAAAAACACCATACAGCTGCCGGTCACTGTCTCCGAAGAAAAAAGCTTCCAATGTCGATCCTTGTGCGGGTCAAAGACCTAATCTCTGCAGCATCTTTTTTGCAAACCCTGCCGCTTTGGCTGGGGAGTGCTTGTCCGATAGATCAATTTGTGCGCTCGGGTGATTCGTGCTGCTGCCGTGCTCCTGCTCGATAAGCATCGCGGTCTGCTCCAGCGTGTTCATCATCATCACACGCGGGTTGAGACGCACACCAGTCCTCTCTTGCACCTGGGCTATGACCTGAAAGCACAGGAGCGAATGCCCCCCCAAGTCGAAGAAGTTGTCATCAACAGAAACGCCACTGACCTTCAGCGCCGCTTGGAACAACTCTGCCAGCAACCGCTCAGGGTCTGTTCGCGGTGCGACCAACCTACGTGTATTAGAGATTGCGCCAATCGGTGCGGGCAACGCCTTGCGGTCGAGCTTGCCATTGGGCGAAAGAGGCAACCTGTCTACAGTCACAAAGTGCTGCGGAATCATGTAGTCAGGCAACTTCTTGCGAAGATGTTTTCGGAGCCCCGTTTCAGAGAAGTTTTCCTCATCACGCGTGACCAAATAGGCCACCAAGCGCTTGTCACCAGGTGCATCCTCGCGGGCCATAACCGCTGCTTCACAAACCCCGGCAAAAGACGCCAGTACGGCCTCGATTTCGCCAAGCTCAATCCGAAAGCCACGCACCTTTACCTGTTGATCAATGCGGCCCAAGTACTCGATTTGCCCATCTGCCTGCCAGCGAGCGAGATCGCCCGTTCGATAGAGCCGCCCGTCGGCGAAGGGGTTATCGATGAACTTTTCAGCCGTCAGATCAGGCCGGTTCAAGTAACCCCGCCCGACCCCGACTCCTCCTATCCACAACTCGCCTCCAACACCCACCGGGCAATGCTGCCCCTGCGAGTCAACGATGTAAATCTGGATATTCGCGATGGGCTGACCGATGGGTACGATGGGTAACCCTGGTTTCGCCGTCCAGTGAGTCACATCGATTGCAGCCTCAGTAGGACCGTAAAGGTTGTGCAGCGGCACATGTGGCAGGCGTTCAAAAAATCTGTCCACATGCGCGGGAGCCAAGGCCTCGCCGCTGGTCACCACCCGCTTGAGGCTCCTGCACGTTTCCACGCCATCAGCCTCTAGAAAAACCGCCAGCATTGAAGGTACGAAGTGCAGCGTGGTGACACCTGCCGACTTGATGACATCAAGGAGATACGCCGTGTCTCTGTGGCCCTCAGGGCGGGCCACCAGCATGCGTGCACCTATTTGCAAAGGCCAGAAAAATTCCCACACTGAAACATCGAACGAAAACGGTGTCTTTTGCAATACAACATCCGTGACTTCCAATTTGTACGCAGCCTGCATCCACACCAAACGGTTCACCACCGCTGTGTGTTCGTTCATCGCGCCTTTGGGTCGCCCCGTCGAGCCGGAAGTGAAGATGACATAGGCCAGATCCCGGGGCCCTGAAGTCCGCCCAAGCCTACCCTTCGCCTGCGTGGCAATCTTGGCCCAATCGCCATCCAAACAAAGGACCAGAGCCCCGTGTTGGGGCAGTTGGTGCAACAGATGCGACTGCGTCAGCAGCACAGACACATCAGCGTCTTCGACCATGAAGGTCAGGCGATCCAGGGGGTAACCGGGATCGAGAGGCACATATGCGCCACCTGCTTTCAGCACACCGTACAAGGCAATGACCAGTTCCAACGACCTCTCAGCAAACACACCAACCCGGACGTCGGGGCCGACACCCAATTCCCGCAAGTGATGGGCCAACTGGTTGGCACGAACATCCAACTCGCGGTAGCTCAGTGTCGAGCCTTCGAACTCCACTGCAACAGCATCCGGCGTCCGATCGACTTGGGATTCGAAGATTTCGTGCAGCGTCACGTCGCGGGGATAGTCTTTAGCCGTCGCGTTCCAAACCTTCAATATCTTTTCATGCTCAGCTGGAGCCAGAATATTCAACTGGTCAACACGGGCATGAGGGGCGCTGACCGCGGATTCCAACAACGTCTGGATGCTCACCAGCCAGCGGGTCACTGTTTCAGCGTCAAACAGATCCGTGTTGTATTGAACTTCGAGAATGGTTTCACCCAGCGTTTCCGAGGCGTTGATGAACAACTCAAAATTCTCGAAGTGGCGAGGGTTCGTCAGAAACCGCACATCCACACCCGCGAACCCCAATTCATTGCCTTGCGCGGCTTGGTCAAGGTTGAACACCACGTTGATCAACGGCAACCGGCTCGGGTCTCGCTTGATCGCAAGTTGCTTCAATATGGCACCGTAGCTCATTTGCTGGTGCTCAGCACCATCGAGCATCACCGTTTGGGCAGTTGTAATCAGTTCAGCAAACGTCATCCCCTCGCGAATGTTCACGCGCAGAGGTAGCATGTTCACGCCATGGCCCACCAGGTTTTGCTCGCCGGCAGCGGCCTGCCCTGCAACAGGGGTGCCGACGACAAGATCATCCTGCCGCGTCAGACGATGCAGCATGGCGGCAAAGCCCGCGAGCAGGGACACGAAATACGAAGCACCCAGTTTCGCGCCTGTCTTTTTGAGCTTGTCCGTTAACTCTTTCGGCAGCGGGAAGTCGATGCGTCGGGATGCATAGGTCTTGAAGGCGGGCCTTCTGCGATCTGTAGGCAAATCCAACTCAGGCAGGCTCAGGCCAGAAAATTGGTTGAGCCAGTAGCGCTGGGCTTGCGCGTAACTCTCCCCCGACTCCTCCACTCGCTCATTGGTGGCGTAGTTCACAAAGCTCGGCGCAGGTGTCAACGAGCAAACCGCTGCACCGCTCTCTGCGGTGTAGAGGACACCTAAGTCTCGCAAAAGCACTCCCCAAGACCAACCATCCACAACAATGTGGTGGCCCGTCATCACCAGTTGGTGGTCATTGGAAGCCGTTTTGAGCAATGTGGCCTTGAACAGTGGGCCGTTCTCCAGATCAAAAGGTGATTCGACATCGCGCACCAGCACCGCCGCAAGCCGAGCGTTGCGTTCTGCCTCAGGCAATTCAGTCAAATCAATCAAAGTCATACCGGGTGACAGATTGCCGGGCGGTCTGACAAACATGGTCTGGCCGTCCCGAGCAAAAAACATGCGCAATGCTTCGTGCCGATCAGCCAATTTGGCAAACGCTCTGCTCAACGCCTGCACGTCCAGAATTCCCGTGAAACGCAAAGAACCCGACTCGTTGTAGGCGCAATTGGCCTCAGCCCCCCATTGCGCCGCAGCAAAGACCTCACGTTGAGACTCTGTGGTCGGCGCAGACTTCTCGAAGACAGGCCCCGCAAAAGGATCGAATTCAACCGTCACGATGACTGCTCCAACTTCACGTATTTGCCGGGGTTGTCCGGGTTGGGCACATACCAGGCTGGTTGCCCTGTCTCGTCGCGCCCCAGGCGGGCACCTGGCACAGGCGGTGCGTTGGCATCCAGCGCGACTGGCTGACTGGCCAATGCGCTGAATCCTTGGATGAATCCACCCTCGGCCAATTCAAGCAGGCTGTCCTTGAACGCTTGGGTGATGTGGGCGTAGTCTGCGTCCGAGTGCGCAGTGGTGAAGAAGCAGGGAAAGCCGTCATAGAGATGCACACCCCTGTCACGCATCATGTGGAACAGAAGATCACCGAAGGGCTGGTCGTCGTTCCAGGTAGCACGCCAAAGCGAAGCAAAGGTCTTGACCGTGATCGGCGCATTGAGTTGACGCGCGATGTCGTTCAGACCAGCAACGAAACGCGACGTCCTGTCGGTCAGTTCGCGTTGCAGGTCGGGTCCCTTTTCCTTGAGGTGTTTGAGCACAGCATGGGATGCCGCCAGTGCCAACGGGTGACGCACAAAGGTACCCGCAAAATAGGTGACGCCCACTGGTGGCGTGGAGTCGTCACCGAACTGCCAGTAGCCCCCGTCCAGCGCATCCATGAACTTGGCCTTTCCCGCAATGGCGCCAATCGGCAGACCACCACCGAGAACTTTGCCGTAAGCAGCAATGTCTGCACGAATGTCGAAGAACGCCTGTGCTCCTCCCGGCCCCACCCGGAACCCGGTCACCACTTCGTCGAAAATGAGCAACGCTCCACTGTCATCACAGATCTTCCGACAGTTCTGCAAAAATTCCTTGGGCTGAAAGTCGGGTCTGCGGCTTTGCACGGGCTCAACCATGATGGCGGCCAATTCATTGGCGCGCGACTTGAGGATTTCCAGGCTCTCGGGCGTGCCGTAATCCAGTACCAGCACGTTCTGCACACCCTCGGGCATGATGCCAGGCGCAGCAGGCACGGTTCGCAGCTTCTTCGTGCCGCGTACCAGCACCTCGTCAAAAATGCCGTGATACGCACCGGTAAAGATGGCTATCAAGCTCCGCCCAGTGATGGTGCGAGCGATGCGCGTACACCCCATCACTGCTTCTGAACCGGTATTGCAGAAAGCGGCCCGCTCGGAGCCCGTCATCTCGCAAATTTGACGCGCAACTTCAGCCTGCAGCGGGTGCTGGGGGCCGATTTCGAAACCGAGGTCGATTTGCGCCTTCAGCGCGTTCACAACAAAATCTGGCTGCCATCCAAGCATGTTCGGCCCGAAACCACACAAAGAGTCGACGTATTCATTGCCGTCCACATCCCAGATGTGCGCGCCCTTCGAGCGATTCACCACGATGGGGTAAATCAGTTCCTTGATGCCCGGCCGAAAGCCAGTCACGGCCCGGGGGTCGGACATCACCACTCGGTTTTCCTGGGTGTATTGCTTGGACCCCTTGGTTTTGGCGTTGTAGCGACGGACAAAGGCATCCAGGCGGGCCTGTTGTACCGGGGTTATGCCAACACTGGTCGAGTGGATGCGCGCAATGGCACCAAACGCCTTTTTGACATCGTAAGTCGTGTGTGCCAACGTGGCACTCTCATCTACTGCCGGTGAGGGCGGCGCAGCAGCAGGTTCTGGCGTCTCCGACGCAGTGGTGTTTGCGGGCGGTTCAGGCACCGCGACTGCATTCAACGGGTGCGCAGATGAGCCCTGCAGGAGCGCGAGTTGTTGCGCCATCAGTTGCATCTGCTGCGCAATGATGTGCTGCACCGCCGGGCTCACGTGGCCACTCACGCCGGCGTTGGGGAAAGCAGGAAACGCGGCAGACAGTTCTGGGCTCGTTGGCGCAGGGGTGTAGGCCATCACCTGTTGACTCAACATTGCAGGCGTGGCCGCTTGGGATGGAGCGGGCTTGGTCTCAGCGGGCAACTTGGCGTCCAGAAAGGCAGTCAGGGCCTCAAAGTTTGATTCACTGCTCATCAATTGCCGGAAAGTGATGGGGAGAGAGAACTCGTTTTTCAACTTGAGCGCAATTTGCGTCAGCGTCAAAGAGTCGAATCCCAACGATACAAAGTTGGCGACCGGGTCGACATCTCCCAGTTCTTCGCCGGAAATGTCTTCAAAAAGGCTGCGCAGGCGTTGCAGCAAGGCAGGACGGCGATCGGAAGTAGGTGCTGCAGCAGACATGGGTGTGGTCCCCGGAGTGAGAGTGTTCAATATAGCTGCAGCGCCTGACGGCTCTGCACAAGGGGTGACGTGCTGCGGCGCCGGAGCCTGCGAGGGTGCGGCAATCGCATCCACCCAGTGGCGCTGGCGCTCGAAAGGATAGGTGGGCAACTGGACGCGCTGGCCCGCCAATGCACCCGAGTCCTGCCAGGGAACCTCGATACCCAGCACCCACAACTGACCAGCAGCACGGATGAAAGACTCGTGTTCGATGGCCGCCTCGTCCGCAAGAGTGGCGATGGCCGGCGCAGATTCCTTGCCAAGCTTGTGCTGTCGCACCAGCGTAGACAAGGTGTTGCGCGGTCCGCACTCGATGAACAAAGGTGCTCCGGCGGTCAGTGCAGTGGCTACAGCGGGCGCAAAGCGGACGGACTGGCGCAAATGGCTGGCCCAGTAGCCGGAATCGGTTGCCTGCTCCGGCGTGAGCCAGTTACCGGTCACGGTGGACACGATTGGAATTCGCGGGACAGAAAGCCTGACGGCACGAACGGCCCGCTCGAACGCGGGAACCGCCGAATCCATCATGGCCGAATGAAAGGCGTGCGAGGTCTGCAAGCGTCGAGCGGGAATGTCGCGCAAAGCAAGCTGACTCGCAAAGACATCAATGTCTTCATTCGGCCCGGCCACGACACAGGCCATCGGGCCGTTCTCGGCCGCCAGCTGCAAACCGGGAGGGAGGGTCGGTTCGAGTTCGACTGCACTCATGCGCACAGACAACATGCCACCACCGGGCAGAGCCTGCATCAGAGCGCCGCGTTTGGCGACCAGGCGGACTGCGTCTTCCAGCGACATGACGCCGGCCAGCGTTGCAGCGACGAATTCACCCACGCTGTGGCCAATCAGTGTTGTTGGTCTCAGGCCGCGCGCCATCCAAGTACTTGCCAGCGCGTATTCGAGGCAGAAAGTCGCGGGCTGAGTGACTTCGGTTTGCACCAGTGCAGACGGGTCGCCATCGAACATCTGTGCGCGCAGGTCGAAATCTGTACTCCCCTGCAAGGCCGCAAAACAACGGTCCATGGCTTGGCGAAACTCAGGCATTGCCCCATAAAGTCCGCTGCCCATACCAGCGTACTGAGCGCCCTGACCCGGAAACAGAAACACAAGGTCAGGCTGGCCAGCGAGAGTTTGGCGGGCGTTTTGGCGCGCACCCGTCGCGTTGCGCAATCCAGTGACAGCCTGCTGCGTGTCGGAGGCAACAACAAAACTGCGGTAGGCGAAGTCTCGCCGGCCAACTTCCAACGTATAGGCTGCATCGGCGAGGTTCGTGTCCGCGAGCTGTTCCAAGTGGGCAGCCAGCCGTTCAATGGCGGCATCCAACGCCGGGCGGCTGCGGGCAGACAACTTCAACAGCCGCGGCCTGGCGGACGGTGCTGCGGCAGGGAACCGAACAGGCGCTTCTTCGAGAATGACGTGGGCATTGGTTCCCCCGACACCGAAGGAGCTGACGCCGGCGCGGCGCACCAGCGCACCGCGCGGCCATGGCGCTGCGTCGCTCTGCACAACGAAGGGACTGTGGGCAAAATCGATTTTCGGGTTGGGTGCGGTGTAGTGCAGCGATTTGGGTAGCCGTTCGTGGTGAAGCGCCAGCGCCGTTTTGATGACGCCCCCCACACCCGCCGCGATGACCATGTGCCCCACATTGCTCTTGAGCGACCCGATGGCGCAAAAGCCTTCGTCGGGCGTGAACGTCCGGTAGGCTTTTGTCAGGGCGGCAATTTCGATCGGATCACCCAGCGGCGTGGCCGTCCCGTGTGCCTCTACATACGAAATGCTGCGTGCGTCTACATCGGCACGACGCAACGCGGCTGTGATCGCTGCCGCCTGGCCGTCCACGCCTGGTGCCGTGAAGCTGGCACGGTCTGCCCCATCGTTGGAAACGCCCACCCCACGTATCACCGCGTAGATCGGGTTGCCATCGGCCAGCGCATCCGACAGGCGCTTCAGCAGAACCACGGCAGCACCATCGGAAAACACCGTGCCCTGAGCCTGGGCATCGAAGGTGCGGGTGTGGCCATCGGGTGACAACATCGAACCTTCGACGTGCAGGTATCCGCTGTTGGGAGGGCAAGTGACAGAGGAGCCACCTGCCAGCGCCATGCCGCACTGGCCTGTCCGCAACGAGTCGAACGCTTGTGAGATGGCAACCAACGAGGTTGAGCATGCGGTGTGAACGGCGATGGCTGGACCATTGAGACCCAGCTTGTGCGCCACGCGAGTGGTGATGTAGTCCTTCTCGTTGGCAAGCATCACCTGGAATTCACCCAAGCGTTCTATCTTGTCTGGATGGCATGACACGTGGCGCTGGAAATACGTCGCGTTGTACATGCCGGCGAAAACGCCGATGGGTGCGTCGTATTTCTCTGGCACATGCCCCGCACGCTCGAGACATTCCCAGCAGAGTTCGAGGAATATCCGGTGCTGCGGATCCATCAACTCGGCTTCACGTGACGTGATGCCGAAAAAGCCAGCGTCGAACATCTCGACACCGTCTATCACGCCGCGTGCGCTGACGTAGTCTGGGTCGGCACGCAGCGCTGCCGGAATAGACGCATCCAGTTCATCAGGCTTGAAGTAACGGATGGACTCCCGACCCTCGTCCAGCAGGCTCCAGAATTCTTCCAGTGTGGCTGCACCGGGGAAGCGCCCAGCCATGCCAATGATGGCAATGGGCTCATCGTTGCCTCCTGTGGGAAGTGACTGCACCTGGCGCCGCGACCAGTTCTGCCCGTCTCCTACACCGTCGATCGCCCGGGCAATGCCCTGTACGCTGGGATCGGCAAACATCGAGGCGACTTGCAGCGATACAGCCCCGCGTTCACGCAATGCCGCGAGCGCTCGCATGACCAGCAACGAGTTTCCCCCGAGGTCAAAAAAATTGTCGAGAGCACCGACCTTGGATATGCCCAGCAGCCGCCCAAACACCTCGGCCACCTGTTTTTCATGTGCATTGCGGGGCTCTACAAAGGCCTGCGCCAAATGTGCCGGGCGTTCACGTGTCGGCTCAGGCAAGGCTCGACGATCGAGCTTGCCGTTGGCAGTCACCGGCAGCGCAGTCATCGGCACATAGACACCTGGCACCATGAAATCCGGCAAATGACTTGCAAGATGCTGTCGCAGCGCTGCAGGGTCCCAGGTGTGCGACACGGACACGACATAGGCCACCAGCTCCACTCCGCGCAGCTCGTCTTTGCGGGCGATCACCGAGCATGCTCGGACATCAGCGTGTGCGGCCAGTACCGTCTCGATTTCACCCGGTTCAATTCGAAAACCACGAATCTTCACCTGTGTGTCGGCGCGGCCAATGAATTCAACGGTCCCGTCTTGCAGATACCGCACCAGATCGCCGGTCCGATACAGCTTGCCGCCATCTGTGCTGAAGGTGTTGGACACAAAGCGGTCAGCGGTCAGCTCGGGTCTGCGCAAATAGCCCCGCGCCACACCCATGCCACCCACATACAGTTCGCCCACCACGCCCCGGGGCACAGGCTCCCCGCGCCGGTTGAGGACATACAACTGGGTCTGTGTGATCGGCCGCCCAATGGGAATGGAGCGCCGTGCCAGATCAGCAGCGGAGATCCGATGGGTGGTGGTGAACGTTGTGCACTCCGTGGGGCCGTATCCGTTGATCAGCGAGGTCTCAGGTGCGGCATTCAAAAAACGCCCGACATGATCGACCGACAGTGCCTCGCCACCGATCAACAACTCTTTCAATCGGCTCAGATGGCGTGCATCGTCGTCCACAATCGCATTGAAAAGCGCAGCGGTGAGCCAAGCTGCACTGACCTTGTGCTGTCCGATGACCGCTGCCAAGCCCGGCCCACTGGGGATGGTTTCCGGGTGCAACACACAGCGTCCACCGTTCAGCAAGGGCCCCCAGATTTCCAGAGTTGAGGCGTCAAATCCCAGCGGTGCGGCGTGGAGCATGACGGTATCGGCATTCAACCCCATGAAGCGGCAACCACAGACCAGACGCACGATGGCACGGTGCGGAATCTCCACGCCCTTGGGGGTTCCTGTTGAGCCCGACGTGTACATCACGTAGGCCAAATCGTCCGGACCGATGGCCGGCAGCTTCCCCTGAGTGGTGGGTGCTGCAGTTGGCAAACGATCGATTTCCAGACGAGGCCACGAGGCGGGCAGACGTGGCGCAAAACTGGAGTGCGTCAGCACAAGCTTGGCCTGCGCATCCTCGAACATGAAACGCAGCCGATCCTCAGGGAAACTGTGTTCCAAAGGCAAATAGGCTGCGCGTGACTTCAAAATGGCAAGGATGGCCACGAGTGCATCGGGCGAGCGATCCAGCACCACCGCAACCACGCTGCCGGGTGTGACACCAGCGCCGACCAGCCTCCATGCCAGTTGATCGGCGGCGGCGTTGAGTGACCCGTAGCTCACATCGACATGGCCGGGCGCGATGACAGCCACATGATCAGGGTGTGCTTCAGCAGCTTGTTCGAAACACGACACGACGTTCAGGGGCCCCCGGTGCGACCAAGGTTCGTCGTTCCAATCTTGCAATAACTGCTGGCGCGCATCAGCAGACAACACATCCAGCGCAGCCACGGGCTGAGTCGGATCGTTGACCATCTGCTCTAGGACAAAAGCGGCAGATGCCAGTAGCGTATGGACTGTCTCGTCGCTCAGCGGTGGAGTCCGTGCCGCACAGACAAAGGCCATGGTCTTCGCATCAAATGCGACACACAGCAAGGTTTCCTCGTGTCTCAATGCCAGCCGGTCCGGCGCTTCACCCCAATCCAGTTCCAACGACAAGCTGGATGCATTTGGCTGGGGTTTGATCCCGGCGTTCAGCCGCGAAAACCAATCAGCGCACAACTCGTCTGAAGGGACTGCGAACGTGGCACCACCGAGTTCTACGACGCCATCACCTCGCACCCGATCAAGCGTGACCAACCAAGCGGCCATCGCGATGGTTTCAGGTGTGGCTTGGCTGATTTTGCTGAGGCCCCCCAGACGGGCGCCCAGTGCCCCTGGCAACGCAAAAGTGATGTGGGTGACGCAAGCCGGGCCTGTGGTCGGGTCTTGTGAAAGAACATCGAGCAACGGAGTCGCTGCAGGAGATGGCTCAATGGGTGTTGTCATGGTGCTTTCGGTAGCCAACAGAGGAGGCTCTGGGATTTCACAGGCAGCAAGTTCGAGCCAAATTTCGGAGACATCCCCGGCCGACCAAGAACAGGACCGGTTGCAATGTCATGAAGCCCTCCGGCAAACCGGCTGGCATGTTACATCCCATTTTCATGACGGCCCGCCCTTTTTGTCCGCTCCATCCACAAGGTTGCGCGTGAAAAATGCCACGACCTTGGCCTCTACATCGGCTACCACACGACGGTCAAAACCTGGGGCATTTGTTTCCAATGCGGAAGGAGCCACCGGAGACAGCAAGCTCGAATGTCCAGCGCCAGGCACGCTGGCCAGTTCCACGCAGTGACTGCACGCCCGCAACAACGCCCCACTGTGCAACTTCGGGTTCACAAACTGGTCGGCCAGCGCTTGCACCACACCGATGGCCCGCGAACTGCTGGCAAGGCTTTGCAGGTGAAATTCACCCAATACGGGCACTTCCGCCACCACTGCGGTCACGCGCGGTTCAACATGGCCGTACAACGTCTCGTTACGCATGTGGTAATTGACCCTGGCCAGGGTCACCTCCATGCGCAACACATCCAGCCAGTCGCCCTTCAATTGCCTGCGACCTTCTGAACAGATGAGTAGATCTTCCCGGATGTGCTGGTTACAGTGCTGGCGAAACCGGTCTGGCGACCATTTGCCCCCCGCCATCGTGAGAGCTGTATGGCCACCAGCGGACATGCCAAACACCCCTACCCTGTCGGTACGCACCTGCCACCGCTTGGAATGGGCCATGACATCGATCGTGGCTGTCACATGCTTGGGCCTTGACCGCCAGTTGTCCCAGGTTGTCAGCGTGCTGTGGTCATGGTCCCTGCTGCTATCGCCTGTGTGAAATGGGGCTGCCACCACAAAGCCCGCCAGCACCAAGCGTTTGGCCAGATCACTGTTCTGCCACGGATTGCCGTCTGAGCCGTGGGACAACACCACCAGCGGTCGCGAACTGGCTGAAGGCGACACAGGGAGATCCCAGCCCATCTGCATGGGGACCCCGTCCCGCGTGATTTCCGAAGGTTGCCCTTTGCCAAGGTAAAAAACGACGATTTCAGGGTTTGCGCCAGACGCTGGCAGCACAGCTGCGGCCACTGTCTGTTGCGCAGCGACCACTGCTCGCGTTGCCGACGCAGCCTGCCCACCCGAGGACGAGACAACAAGAGCGGCAGCAACCAGCGCCCGTTTCAACCAAACTGTTTTCATGAGCGAAGAAGACCTGTTCTCAAGCGGTTTTCAAGGCATTCTGAGTGATGGCAGACAGCGTGCCGCGCGTGGTGATGACGTCGGCACTGAGCATCAGCTCAATCACCGTGCCCTGCTTGGCCACCAGCGCACGCTGGAAGGCTGGCTCGAACCCCTCGGTGGCGGTGACCTGTTCGGCGGCGTAACCGTAGGCACGGGCGAGTGCGCAGAAATCGGGGTTGACCAGCGTGGAGCCGCTGACGTGCAGCGGGTACTCGCGCTCCTGGTGCATGCGGATGGTGCCGTAGGTGCCGTTGTTCACCAGCAAGATGATGGTCTTGGCCCCGAACTGCGCTGCGGTGGCCAGCTCCTGGCCGTTCATCATGAAGTCGCCATCGCCCGCGATGGTGAACACCGTGCGCCCCGGCTGGACGATGGCCGCGCCAATCCCAGCGGGCACGCCGTAACCCATGGCCCCGTTGGTGGGGGCCAGTTGTGTTTTGTGGCCCTTGGCCAGCCCGTGGTAGGGGTGGAAGCGGTGCAGCCAGCTGGCAAAGTTGCCTGCGCCGTTGGTCAGCACGGCGTCGGCGGGCAACAGGCGGCGCACCACGTCCATCACCCGGGGCATGTCCACTGGGCCGGGCAGCACCACGCCGCCGTTGGCAGGGTCGATGTTGGCGCGGTAGTCGGCCTGCGCAACAGCGGCCCAAGGTTCCCAAGCCACCTGCGGCGGCGCGGTCAGCACCTCCAGGCTGCGGGCCGCTGCATTCATGGTCGCGCAGATGGCCAGCGTGGGGTGGTAAACGCGGCCCAGCTCTTCAGCACTGGCGTGGATGTGCACCAGCTTCTGTTTGGGCAGGGGTGCGTCAATCAGCGTGTAGCTGCCCGTGGTGGCCTCGCCCAGGCGAGCACCCAGCACCAGCAGCAGGTCGGCCTCGCGGATGCGGGCGGCCAGCTTGGGGTTGATGCCCAGACCCACATCGCCGGCATACAGGGGGTGGTGGTTGTCAAACGTGTCCTGAAACCGGAAGGCGTTGGCCACCGGAAGCTGCCAGTTTTCAGCAAAGCGTTGCAGGGCCTGGGCGGCTTGCGGTGTCCACCCTCCTCCGCCGGCAATCACCAGCGGGCGCTGTGCTTCCAACAGCAGTTGGCGCAGGTCGCGCAGGGCACCGGGGTCGCTCCAGGCCTGTACGGCCTCCACACGGGGCAAAGGGCGGACGGCCACGGTGTGGATCAGCATGTCTTCAGGCAGCACCAACACCACGGGGCCGGGGCGGCCGTTCAGGGCGGTGGCAAAGGCGCGGGCAATGTATTCGGGGATGCGGCGGGCATCGTCAATGCGTTCCACCCGCTTGGCCAGGGGGCCAAAGAAGCTGAAAAAGTCCACCTCCTGAAAGGCCTCGCGGTCGCGGCAGTCGCTGGCCACGTCGCCCACCAGCAGCACCATGGGCGTGGAATCCTGGAAAGCGGTGTGCACTCCAATGCTGGCGTTGGTGGCCCCGGGGCCACGGGTGACGAAGCACACACCGGGCCGCCCGGTGAGTTTGCCGTGCGCCTCAGCCATGAAGGCTGCACCACCCTCCTGCCGCGTGTGGATGAACCGGATGCGGTCGGCATGCTTGTGGAACCCGTCAAGCACGGCCAGGTAGCTTTCGCCGGGGACGCCAAAGGCGTGGGTGACGCCCTGCTCAATCAGGCATTCAACCAGCAAGTGGCCAGCGAGCTGGGGGGATACAGTGGTGGGGTTGGGGGCGTTGGAAGTCATGCGCGAATTCTGGCGCATCGGGGCCGGAGAAACCTGTCCACTGTGAGGCTATCGGCGCGGAAACAACCGGCCAGTGGGTCCGCGGGAGACGACCGTTGGGGCCATGCCAACACTCTGGCAGATTGGGTGTGCACCATCCAATGCGTTGGTCCATCGTGAACGGTACACAGGCAAGGGGCCACGAGAAATTTGAGGTCCGAATGACCGCCTACCGCTTGTCCGATATGGAAAGTTTGCTAGAAAATTAAATGAATAGCAAACAATCCAATACAGAAAAGCGGTGCAAGCCTTTTCTCCCCAAAAATCCGGCTTGCCGTGTGCCAGCGATCACCCGCACCGCAGTGTTTGCCGCTGCCAGGCGGCATACGCCCCCGTGCCGGTGTGCAGCACCCGGTCGGCAGGGCTCAAGTCGGCGGGCTGCAAATCGGACTGGCTGGCGTTCACATCAGCCACCTGGCGGTACAGCGGTTCAAAGTCCACACGTGCCAACTCCAGCAGGTCGTCCAATCGGTCGAGCACGAAGTAGATTTCTTGGAAGTCGTCGATGCGATAGTGCGTGCGCATCACCCGCACCAGGTCGAACGCCACGCGGTGGGGAGACGCATCGTCCAGGCAAAACACGCTTTCGGTCCGCGACGAGGCAATGCCCGCGCCGTAGATGCGCAGGCCGTCGGCCTGCTGCACCAGGCCAAACTCCACCGTGTACCAGTAGACCCGGGCCAGCAGGGGCAAGGTGCCCAGCTTCTGGGCGCGCAGGCCGCCTTCCCCGTACGCCTGGATGAAGTCGGCCATGACCGGGTTCATCAGCATGGGAACGTGGCCAAACACGTCGTGAAACACATCGGGTTCTTGCAGGTAGTCCAACTGGTGGGCTTGGCGGATGAACTGGCCTGCCGGAAACCGGCGGTGAGCCAGGTGGTCAAAAAACACGTCGTCGGGCACCAGGCCGGGCACGGCCACGATCTCCCAGCCGGTGCGGGGTTTGAGCACCTCGTTCAGCTCGCCAAAGTGCGGGATGCGGTCAGGGCGTATGGGCAGGTCGCGCATGCCGGCCACAAACTCGTCGCAGGCCCGTCCGGGCAATAGCGCGGTCTGTCGCTCGAACAGGGTTTGCCAGACGGCGTGTTCGGCGGCGGTGTAACTGCTCCAGCCCTGTGGAATGGTCCAGTCGGCGCTGGGCGGACGGGCGGTTTGTCCGGCGGCCAGTCCTTGCAGCGCGACCGAATGGCTGGCACTCATGCGCCCTGCCCCACCATCTGCTTGGCAACGGCATCGGCCACAGCGGCCAGAGAAAAGTCGCGCTCGGACAAGCCACCCGCGTCGTGGGTGGTCAGGCGAATATCCACGCGGTTGTAAACGTTGAACCACTCGGGGTGGTGGTCGGCCTTTTCAGCGGCCAGGGCCACCTGCGTCATGAAGCCAAAGGCCG
Organism: uncultured bacterium; assembly: GCA_903928495.1. GTDB lineage: Bacteria > Pseudomonadota > Gammaproteobacteria > Burkholderiales > Burkholderiaceae_C > UBA2334. The sequence goes on along the minus strand of CAIYQZ010000011.1, from coordinate 37,149 downwards.
CCCGAAAGTCGGCAAAAACATATTGGCGCGAAATGGACAGGCCGTCAGCCGCCAGCACCCAGCCTGGCATGTGGACCAAGCGGGCGGTAGCGGTTGCGGCGTCCAGCCGCTGGGGTGCGGGGTTCATGCCGCCTCTGCTGTGGTTGTGGCTGTGGATGTGGCAGGCACGCCGTCGATGGCACCCCGGCGCAACTGGTCGCGCTCCATCGACTCGAACAGCGCTTTGAAGTTGCCCTCGCCAAAACCTTCGTCGGCCTTGCGCTGGATGAACTCGAAAAACACCGGGCCCAGCAGCGTCTGGCTGAAAATTTGAAGCAACAGGCGCGGTTGGCCGTTGGCGGTGCTGCCGTCGAGCAAAATGCCGCGCGCTTGCAACTCGGGCACGGGTTCCCCATGGCCAGGCAGGCGTTCGGACAGCATGTCGTAATACACATCGTTGGGCGCGGTCATGAGGGGAATGCCAGCCATTTGCAGCTTGTCAACGGCGTCGATCAGGTTGTCGCACGACAAGGCAATGTGCTGAATGCCCTCACCGTTGAACTGCATCAGAAACTCTTCAATTTGCCCGCCGTTGCCACCGCGCTCTTCGTTCAGCGGGATGCGGATCAGGCCATCTGGCGCGGTCATGGCACGGCTGGTGAGGCCGGTGTATTCGCCTTTGATGTCGAAATAGCGGATTTCGCGGAAGTTGAAGATGCGCTCGTAAAACGCACCCCAGAACGCCATGCGGCCCTTGTAGACGTTGTGCGTCATGTGGTCGATGGTTTTGAAGCCGTGGCCCACGGGGTGGCGGTCCACGCCCTCGATGAAGTCAAAGTCGATGTCGTAAATGCTTTTGCCGTCTTCAAACCGGTCAATCAGGTACAGCGGTGCACCGCCAATGCCTTTGATAGCGGGCAGCCGCAGCTCCATGGGGCCGGTGGGAATTTCAATGGGTTGTGCGCCTTGCTCCAGCGCGCGGGCGTAGGCCTTGTGGGCATCGCGCACCCTGAACGCCAGGCCACAGGCGCTGGGGCCGTGCTCGGCGGCAAAGTAGCCCGCCACGCTGCGCGGCTCGCGGTTGACAATGAAGTTGATGCCGCCCTGGCGGTACAGCACCACGTTTTTGCTGCGGTGTTTGGCCACCAGGGTAAAGCCCATCTGCTCGAACAGCGGCTCCAGCAGGTTGGCGGTGGGCGAGGCGAATTCGACAAACTCAAAGCCGCACAGGCCCATGGGGTTTTCAAACAAATCGGCCATGGTTGTCTCCGTCAGGTGTTGTTCAGGTGAGTGAATTTTGGACACAACTTCACGCACAGTGTGTGCAACCTGTTCAGAAAACCATGACATGAGTGCACACTTCATGCATGAAAAAGGCAAACCATGACGGATTTCCGCTTGACCGCTACGACATCAGCCTTTTGGCCGCATTGCAGCTCAACACGCATGCGACCCACCAAGAACTAGGAGACAGCATCCACCTGTCGGCATCACAGGTCAGCAGGCGCATACAGCGGCTTGAGGCCGCCGGCTTCATCAGGGCGCATGTGGCCCTTTTGGACCCGGCACGGCTGGGGCTGGGTGTGCGGGCCATCAGCTACGTGACGCTTGCTCGGCATGGTGACGAAGAAGGAACCAGTTTCGAGCGCGACATCCTCAGCATTCCCGAGGTGGTGGAATGCTTTGCTGTGACCGGAGAGTCAGACTACATTCTGAAAATCTTTGCAGCAGACCTGTCAGCGTTGTCAGAGTCAGTGCTCAAGCGCCTGACACGCATGAAAGGCGTGGCCAGCATCCGCTCGAACATCGTGTTGCAGTGCGTGAAATCGACAACACAACTGCCGCTGTCGCATGTGTCGGCTGCGGGCTGAAGCACGCAAGGAGCGCCTGGCGTATCAGCGCGCCACGGTGCGTTTTCCCACCGCCACTGCGGCCACCACGGCAAGCATCAGGAACAAAGCTGCGCCAGCCAGGGTGGTGCCGTAATAGCCCTTGTCCATCAGCGCGCCGAAGATCACGGGCGACACCGCAAACCCCATGTCCAGCCCTGAATACACGGTGCCATACACCCGGCCGGTGGCGCCTTTGGGCGTGGCCTTTTTGATCATCATGTCGCGGCTGGGTCCACCCACTCCCACCGCAAAACCGGTGGCGGCCAAGCCGGCCATCGTTCCCATGGCACCCAGCCACCCGGTGGCACACACCAGCAACAGCACCGCACCCGCGCCCATGGCCCAGGCCACCACGCGGTCTGAATGGGTGGTTTGCGCCGCAACAAAGCCCCCTACCAGCATGCCGAACGCACCACACAACATGTAGGCGGTGATGGTCAGGGTGGCCAATTCCAGGCTGGCCCCGTGGGCCGCTTTCAGTATGGATGGGCCAAAACTCTGCACCACGGCCAATGTCATGGTGGACAAAAAGAAGAAGGCAAAACACCACCACACAACAGGCAGCTTCAGAAACGCCAGGTCAGAGCCCTTGGGCGCATCCGCATGGCGCACCACCACCTCAGTGCGAAGCTTGTCGCGCTGCCAGAACAGCAAGGCCAGCACGCCGACATACAACACAGCAGCGGCGTGATAGGCGGTGCGCCAGTCGGCCAGCGATGTGATGCCCACCAGAAACACAGGCGCCAGCGCCCACCCCAGGTTACCCGTGAGGCCATGGGCGCTGAACGCATGCCCCAGGCGCGGGGCCGACACCCGCTGATTCAGAATAGTGAAATCCGCTGGGTGAAACGGCGCGTTGCCCAAACCGGCCAGCAAGGCCACCGCCATGAGCCCCCAGTAGCTGGTGACCATGGACGCGACCAACGATGCCGCCAGAAACAGGCCGACGGCCCCAAACAGCACCGGACGTGCACTCACACGGTCCACCAGAAACCCGGCCAGGGCCTGCCCAGAACCCGACACAACGAAAAAAATGGTCATCAACAGGCCCACGTCGGAATAACTCAGGCCAAAGTCCTTCATGAACACAGGGAACAAGGGCGCCAACAGCAAATGTGAAAAGTGGGATGTGGCATGTGCCAGGCCCACCAAGCCTATGACGGCAGCGTCTTGCTTGAGGGGAACGGCGTCAGGCTGATGGGTGTCTGCGATGTGGGTAGAGGCGCTCATTGACTGGATGTTACGTGGGTGATGGACGCCGGGTTGACCGACCTGTCGCCAGGGTTTCCAAGAGGTGCCAACATAGAACACACACAACACCCGACTTGCACCGAAAGCAGCTTTATGAATAAAAATGGCATCCACCGCTCATGGATGATTGCTTTGTTGCTCTCTATTTCATGCGTTGCAGCCGCCCAAAGTGCGGCCTACACAGGCCCACTGTTCGACGCACACCTGCACTACAACGACGATGCCCAAGCGCCCCACCCCCTGACCGATGTGCTGGCTCGCATGAAGCGAAACGATGTCAGAGCCGTCGTGGCCAATTCACGACCCAATGACGGCACCCGCACGCTGGCCAGCGCTGTGACCGAAACCCAAGCAGCGGGTGTGACTGTGTTGCCATTGGTCAGGCTCTACCGCAACCGTGCTGACTACAACAACTGGTTCCGAGACGACAGCATTTACGACATGGTGCTGGCCGAACTGGCCAGGGGCACCGACAGCGGCCCATACCGGGGCATTGGCGAGTTCCATCTGTATGACAGCGCCAATGCTGCCGGCCACGTCGCGCAAAAGCTGATGGCCCTGGCCGATGCGCGCGGGTTGGTGGTTCTTGCCCATGTGGATGACGCAGCGATTGACGGCCTGATGGCGAACACCCCGTCTGGTGGCCGCAACGTGAAGCTGATCTGGGCACACACTGGCATCGGCGGCACACCAGTGGCCCGTGTGAAGGCCCTGCTGGACCGCTACCCCCAGTTGATGGGAGAACTGTCATACCGACCCGGGCTCACTTGCGAAGGCCCGAAGGGCGAGGTTCGCCTGTGCCCAGAGTGGCGGGACTTGCTGATGGCCTACCCCAGCCGCTTCATGATTGGGTCCGACACGTGGGTCAACCAGCGTTGGCTGTACTACGACGACCTGATGCAGCACTACCGCAGTTGGCTCGGTGATTTGCCACTCGCCGTGGCACGACAGGTAGCATGGGACAACGGGGCACGCGTGTTTGGGCTGAAGTAGTGAAACATGTCGAAACGTCATGCAAGGCACTGTTGGGCGAATCCCGGATAATCCCAAGGCTGTGCCGGATGCTGCCTCGCTCCACCCGGACATTTGCCACACCACAACTGAAGACACCGCTCCATGAGTGCAACTGCCACCTCTACCGACCGCAACCTGCCACTGCTACAAAAAGCAAGGGAACTGATTGCGAAAGGTGACTTGAAAAACGCTGCCATTACGTTGAATGACGCGAACCGAACCATGCCTGGTGACGCACGCGTGTTCATGTTGGGTGGGCTGATGGCGGAGAAAGCCGGCAACACCAAGGCAGCCTTTGAGTCCATGCGCAAGGCAGTCAGCCTTGCGCCCGAATGGGGACCGGGTCTGCTTGAACTTGCACTGCTGCTGGCCCGCAATAACCAGTTTGACGAAGCCATTGCCACAGCCGAGAAAGTGCACAAGCTGGAGCCGCGCAACCCCATGGTGCTGGCAGGCACCATCGACATTGCCCACCGGGCAGGACATCTAGACATGGCAGTCCGGTTGCTCAGGCACGGGTTGTCTCTGCACCCCAACGACCCTCAGTTAACCATTCTGCTGGCCACAGACCTGGCCTCTATGGGCCAAAACACCGAGGCCCTTTCACTGTGGGACGAACTGGCAACGGCCAACCCGCACGCGCCTGACGTGCTGTTGGGTCGCCTGAAAACAAACCTGGCAATGAGCAGGTTGCAGCAAGCGGCACAGGATGGTGAGGCATTGTTGGCCATAGACCCACAGAACCTTGTTTATGTGTTCCATGCTGCGTTGGCAAATGGGCAGACCCCCAGCCAACAACCTGCCGAAGTTGCACAGCAACTGTTCGACGGCATTGCCAGCAGCTACGACATGCACATGGTTCGGGCACTCGGGTACCGGTTGCCACAGCAGGTCGCAGACAAACTGCTTGCATTGAGACCCGATAAAAACTTCAACGTGCTGGACTTGGGTTGTGGCACTGGCTTGCTCGGCGTTTGCATCGGCCGCTTGGCAGGTGCACTGGTTGGCGTTGACGTGTCACGGGAGATGATTGCGCAGGCGGCTCGCCACAACGTGTACGACAAGTTCCACACGGTTAACATTCACGACGCATTGGATGCCACGCCTGAATCGCTGTACGAAGTGATTGCAGCGCTGGATGTGTTCATTTATGCGGGCGACGTGACAAAAGCCATCCCTGACGCCCACCGAATCCTGGTGCCTGGCGGTACCTTTGTGGCGTCGTTTGAAGTCGCACCAGAAGACGGCCCCAGCATGGCGCTGTTGCCGACCGGTCGTTATGCACATACGCGCAGCAGCGTCACACAAGTGTGTCAGGCTGCCGGTTTTGCGTCGATCGACATTGAAAACACGGTGATTCGCTTGGAAAACGGCGCACCCGTGAATGGCTTTGTGGTGTGGGCCACCAAAGGTGCAACCAAGCTAGCCAAGGCCGCCCGAACACCCAAGGCTCCCAAAGCCGCCGCGGTTAAAGCCAGCGCTTGAGCAATCCCATGATTTGCTGAAATCGGGCCCCGTAGGGCGGGTAAAACAAATGCCCCATCGCCCAACGCGATTGCACCAGCACTGGTTTTTGCTGGGTGAAGCGCAAAAACCCGGCCTCACCGTGGTATGAGCCCCAACCACTTTCGCCCACACCGCCAAACGGCAGGTTGTGGTGGGCAATGTGCAGCAAGGTGTCGTTGATGGTGACGCCGCCGCTCACGGTCTGGTTCAGCACCTCGTTGCGCGTGGCTGAATCGGTGCCGAACCAATACAGCGCCAACGGCCGTGGCCTGGCGTTGATGTGGCTGACGGCGTCAGCCAGCGTTCGGTAGGTCAACACGGGCAGGATGGGGCCAAAAATTTCTTCCGTCATCAAGCGACTGTGTGCTGGCGCGTTGTACACCAGCACTGGTGCCATCTGGCGGGGGTGGGCTGCTGACGCAGTGTCCAGTTCCACCACCCGTGCACCCGCCGCTTGCGCCTCTTGCAACAAGTCACGAAGCCGAGCGAGGTGACGCGCTGTGAGTATGGAGGCGTAGTCTTTACTCCCTCCATCAGCGGGGAACAACTGGCCCACCGCCCGGGAAAAGGCCTGTTCAAACTCCGCTTCGCGCCCTTCGGGCAACAGCACGTAGTCGGGTGCAATGCAGGTTTGCCCGGCGTTGATCAGCTTGCCGTGCGCAATTTTCAGGGCCACACCGGCCATGTCGGCGGCGCTGCAAGATGCATCGACGATGCACGGGCTTTTGCCGCCCAGTTCCAGTGTGGTGGGCGTGAGGTTGCGCGCCGCAGCCTCTGCCACCTTGCGCCCCACGGCCGTGGATCCGGTGAACATGAGGTGGTCAAACGGGAGACTGGCGAAGGCGTGGGCCACGTCTGGCCCGCCCTGAACCACCACCACCTCGTCGGCACCAAAGGTGCTGTGCAACAGTTCAGCCAGCAAGGCCGAGCTGTGAGGAGTGAGTTCGCTGGGCTTGATCATGGCGCGGTTGCCCGCCGCCAGGGCGGTGGCCAGTGGCCCCAGGGTGAGTTGCAGCGGATAGTTCCACGGGCCAATGATGCCGACCACGCCCAGCGGCTGACGTTGGATGTACGCGCTGGCGGGCTGCAGGTAAATGGGGGTGGACACACGCTGCGGCTTCATCCAGCGGGCGCATTGCGCCTTGAGCTGGCCAATGGTGGCCAGCAGCACAAAGTAGTCGGCCACGTCGGTCAGCTGGCGGCTGCGAACGCCAAAGTCGGCCTGCACGGCATCGGCCAGCGCGGGGCCGTGGGTGTCAATCAGTTTGTGCAGCCGTTCCAGGCGCTCCAGCCGCCAGGCCAGTGGCACATCGACCATGGCGCGGCTGGCGCGGTGCTGGGCTGCAAAGAGTTTGTCCAGATCGGCCGTTGCGTTGGCGGATTCGTTGGGCTGCAAAAAGGCGGCGGGTTGTGGAGCGTTCATGCCCCGCATGGTAGGCCCAAGCGCACTTTTGAGGTAGAGCGGGGGCTCCAAAGCCCAGCCCGGTGTACAGCCGCACAACCCGTCTGGTCAACAACCCGGCCAACAGCTGAGTGAGGCAGCCCGGTCAGGCAGATGCCCCGAAGTTGTCGGGCATCTGGATGGCGATCACTTCGCCGCGTGCGGTAGCCACCCCACCGGCATACACCGTGGCTTCCACCACCACCTTGCGACCCTTGATTTCCTTCACCCGGCCCCGGATGTCCAGCGTGCCACCAATGGGCGTGGGCTTCAGAAAGTCCACATGGAGCGAGCCGGTCACGAAGCGGAATGCCGGCAGTGTGTCCATCTCCCGACCCTCGGCCCGGTACATGGCTGCGGCTGCCGTGCCGGTGCCATGGCAGTCGATCAGGGAGGCCAGCAATCCACCATAGGTAAAGCCTGGCACTGCGGTGTGATAGAGCTCAGGCGTGAAGCGTGTGACGGTTTCGTCGCCGTCCCAGAACGTTTTGATGCGATGCCCGTGTTCGTTGTTGTAGCCACAACCGTAGCAATGGCTCAGGTTCTCGGGGTAGTGGTCTTGAAAGGCTTTCATGTCGTCTGGTATTCCAGTGGTGAAGAACTGGGGAATTGCGCCACAGGTTCATGGGGTCGCAGCCCCCTGCGGCGTCAGGTGGAAATAAGTTAAATCAGTATATTCTTATGCTCTCAACAACTATCAGGAGTCACCACCATGAAACGCATTCTTGCCTTGGCCTTGGGCCTGTGCGCCAGCAGCTTCGCCTTCAGTCAGGCCGCCACCATTGCAGTCGGCACGTCGCTGACTATTTTTGAAAACCAGAAAGTGGTCGTGGTGCAAACTGCCAAAGGCCCCGTGGAAATCACCCGCACCATGACAGCATGTGGCAAGAACGGCGGCACCATCCAGCCGCTGGTGCCTGTGCCGGGTGTGCACCCCATTGGCGAGACGGAAATCATCGCTGCCTTGAGCGACCGCAATGCATTGGTGATCGACATGCGCGACACCAACGACCGCGTCAAGGGCACCATTCCTGGCTCGTTGAGCATCCCTTACACCGAGATGGTGGACCGTCTGTCAGAAGTGGGCTGCACCAAGTCAGCCAACACTTGGAACTGCTCTGCAGCCAAAAAGGTTTATGCCTTCTGCAATGGCCCTACCTGCCCTCAGAGCCCCATCGCCATCCGCGCCATGACGCGTGAGGGCTTCCCTGCCGACAAAATCTACTACTACCGTGGCGGCATGTTGGATTGGGATGCCTTGGGCCTGACGTCCATCAAGAACGAGTTCTGATTCCCTGGATGCCATGTTCTTCACGCTGCTGTACCTGATGGGCGTGGCGGTCAGCATGGCATTGTTCCCTGAGTGGTCAACCGCAACGGCATTGCTCGTGCCTCTGGCGGTGGTAGCGGTTCTAAAAATCGCACTGCACCTGTGGCCCAACAAAACAAAGCCCCCGAAGGCTTAAGACCTCGGGGGCTTTGAAGGCGATGTCGCCTTGTCCGGGTCAAGCCATGGGGATCGCAGGTGCAAACTCGAACACGCCAGGCGCGCGCACCGGGTCCACACTCACCCCAATGACCGACTTGGGCGGGTAATGCCCTTCCAGCAGCAGCTTGGACAGCGGGTTTTCAATGCGCTGCTGAATCGCACGCTTCAGCGGCCGGGCACCAAACAGCGGATCGAAGCCTACCTTGGCCAGTTCGTCTAGCGCGGCGGGTGACACATCCAGCCGCAAATCCATGCCGTGCAGGCGTGCCTGCAAGCCCTTGAGCTGAATGCCCGCAATGCTGGCAATGTGCGCGGCATCCAGCGCGTGGAATACCACGGTTTCGTCGATGCGGTTCAAAAACTCGGGGCGGAAGTGGTTCTTCAGCTCCCCCCACACCGCGTCTTTCAGGTCCTCATAGGGCATGCCCACCATCGCCTGGATCAACTGGCTGCCTATGTTGCTGGTCATGACGATGACGGTGTTCTTGAAGTCCACCGTGCGGCCCTGGCCATCGGTCAGGCGGCCGTCGTCCAGCACCTGCAGAAGAACGTTGAACACGTCGGGGTGGGCCTTTTCCACCTCGTCGAGCAGCAGCACGCTGTAGGGTTTGCGGCGCACAGCTTCGGTCAGGTAGCCACCTTCGTCGTAACCCACGTAGCCAGGGGGCGCACCAATGAGCCGGGCCACGGAATGTTTTTCCATGAACTCGCTCATGTCGATGCGGATCAGGTGTTCCTCGCTGTCAAACAAAAAGCCTGCCAACGCTTTGCACAGCTCGGTTTTTCCCACGCCGGTGGGGCCCAGGAACAGGAAACTGCCTGTGGGGCGGTTGGGGTCAGATAGGCCTGAGCGTGAGCGGCGAATGGCGTTGGCCACTGCCTCGATGGCCTCGTTCTGGCCCACCACGCGCTCGTGCAGCTTGGTTTCCATCTGCAGCAGCTTGTCTTTTTCGCCCTGCATCATCTTGGCCACGGGGATGCCGGTGGCGCGGCTGACCACCTCGGCAATTTCTTCCGCGCCCACCTGGGTTCGCAGCAACTGGTTGCCTTTGCCGCCGCCGCTGCCGGCTTCTTTGGCCTGGGCTTCTTTCAACTGCTTTTCCAGCTCGGGCAACTTTCCGTATTGCAGCTCGGCCACCTTGGCCAGGTCGCCTTTTCGGGTGAGTTCTTCGATCTGGAAGCGCAGCTTGTCGATGTCTTCCTTTACCTGGGCACTGCCCTGAGCCTGCGCTTTCTCGCGTTTCCACACCTCATCCAAGTCGGCAATTTCGAGCTGCAGGCGGTCGATTTCTTCGTCTATCAGTTCCAGCCGCTTCTGCGAAGCCTCGTCTTTTTCACGCTTGACGGCTTCGCGTTCGATTTGCAGCTGAATCAGGCGACGGTCGAGCTTGTCCATCACCTCAGGCTTGGAGTCCAGCTCGATTTTGATTTTGCTGGCAGCTTCGTCGATCAGGTCAATGGCCTTGTCGGGCAAGAAGCGGTCTGTGATGTAGCGGTGGCTCAGGTTGGCGGCTGCCACGATGGCGGGGTCGGTGATGTCCACGCCGTGGTGCACCTCATAGCGCTCTTTCAGGCCGCGCAAGATGGCAATGGTGGCTTCGACCGTGGGCTCGCCCACCAGAATTTTCTGGAAGCGGCGTTCCAGCGCGGCATCTTGCTCGATGTATTTGCGGTATTCGTCCAGCGTGGTGGCACCCACGCAATGCAGCTCGCCACGGGCCAAAGCTGGTTTGAGCATGTTGCCCGCATCCATCGCGCCCTCGGCCTTGCCCGCGCCCACCATGGTGTGCAGCTCGTCAATGAACACAATCACCTGGCCCTCTTCCTTGGCCAGTTCGTTCAGCACGTTTTTCAGGCGCTCCTCAAACTCGCCACGGAACTTGGCACCGGCCAGCAGCGCAGCCATGTCCAAGCTCAGCACGCGTTTGCCTTTGAGCGATTCAGGCACCTCACCCGCCACGATGCGTTGGGCCAGCCCTTCGACGATGGCGGTTTTGCCCACACCGGGTTCACCGATCAGCACGGGGTTGTTTTTGGTGCGGCGCTGCAGCACCTGGATGGCACGGCGGATTTCGTCATCGCGGCCAATCACCGGGTCCAACTTGCCCTGGCGCGCGCGCTCGGTCAGGTCGGTGCAATACTTTTTGAGTGCCTCGCGCTGGCCTTCGGCCTCAGGGCTGTCCATGCTCTGGCCGCCGCGCACGGCGTTGATGGCGGCTTCCAGGCTCTTGCGCGTCAGGCCGTTTTCTTTGGCAATGCGCCCGGCGTCGCCCTTGGCATCGCACACAGCCAGCAGGAACAACTCGCTGGCAATGAAAGCGTCACCGCGCTTAGCAGCTTCTTTTTCGGTGGCTTGCAGCAGGGCCAACAGGTCGCGGCTGGGTTGTACCTGCTCGCCGCCTTGCACCTGGGGCAGTCGTTGAAGGCTGTCTTCTGCGGCTTTTTGCAAACCCGCCACGTTGACACCCGCACGCTGCAGCAAGGACTTGGGGCCGTCCTCCTGGCGCAACATGGCCACCAGCAGGTGCTGGGGCTCCATGTAGGCGTTGTCTGACACGTTGGCCAGCGACTGAGCGTCGGCCAAGGCTTCCTGGAATTTGGTGGTGAGTTTGTCGGCACGCATGGGGAAAACTCCTGTGGGTATTCGATTGCCACAGACTTGAGGCCAGTCTGGGTCGTTTCAAGTGGTGACATCACGCCCGACCTTGCGCTGGATCAAACAGGGTGTTGCGCCCTCCCCCAACTGGTGGATGGTGCGAAAAGTCACAGTTAACTACATTTATTCAACGCTCTTCTCCCAGCTTCATCGTGCTACCCCCTAACCCCACCGTCCAGTCAACTTTCTTGATACGCAGCAGCAAACATCATGCAAATTGAAGGGACCCTGACACATTGGCAAGACGACCGTGGATTCGGGTTCATCCAGCCCATCGAAGGCGGTGAGCATGTGTTCGTTCACATCAAGGCTTTCAAATCCCTGAGGGGAAGCCCGGCGCTGAACCAGCAGGTGCTGTTTCAGGTGGAAACCACGGCGCAAGGCAAAAAACGGGCGGTCAATGTGCTCCCAAAGCAGGTTGCCTCAAGCCAACCCCATGTTGAAACAGCCTCTGTTGGGTCCGTTCTGTGGGGCCTCGCCTCCGGTCTTGCCCTGTGCGGTGCAGTCCTGTGGTTTTGGGTGGCTCAGCGCTGACCCCGGTGATGTGAACTGCTGGTGGTACGCCGCGTGCTGTGGCGCACAGACACCGGAAATGCCACGCCCAGAATGGGGCAGCACTCTCGCTGTCATATGGAGTCCATGGCATGAACCCGCTCAATCACACACCCGACTTGGCCGATGCAAGGCGCTTGCCTGAACCAGAACCTCATCAGGGGTTCTTCAAAAAGCACTATGGCAACCCCGAGCACGACGAAGTTTACGGAGTCACCGCCAACGACTACGAGACGGAGCCGGAACAAATCAAGGACGAGCGCAAGTCCGCAGGCCAAGCCATTTGGTTTGTCCTTGCTCTGGGACTGGTGACCTTTCTGGCGTACACCATCGAAAGCTGGTGAACCGCCTTTCGCAGCCGAATGGGCTCTGTTAAAAGGAGAGCCCATTCACTACCTTGACTGCGACCCATGCCCGTCCATTCCCCCAACGGCACGCCGGATGCACCAGCCACTGCCTATGTTCATTGGGTACACGACGGCTTGCCCAAACAAGCGGTTTGGCGCTCGGAGCGGCAATCACGGCCGCCGGCACAAGTGGTGTTGGCTGATGACACCACCACGGCTGACGTGGCCTGCCGACACGCCTGTGCGGGCACAGGTCTGTTGTGGGTGGGCGACTTTCAGAATGCCCGACAGCTTCTGCAGGCCATGGCGCGGCGCTGCGACACCCCGCCACAGCGCAAAAAACGCTCATCCAAAGTCGCCGGGCACCAAGCTGCCCCGGGCACCGCCGAAGCCTTCCACCTGCACCGCCAGTCCCAGGCGCAGCGCGCGCGGGTGCTGGGCATGTTGCTGATGCCACTCGGCGCAGACTACGGAATGGCGCTGCGGCGCGCGCCCGACATGAGGCAAGCCTGTGAGCACGCCTGGGGTCCACCCACCCCCGACACCCAGCCCAGCGTGACATCGCTGCGCGAGTTGCTGGGGCTGAGCAGCGCAGAGGAATGGCGCCGCGTGGGCGTTGAGGTGCCGGCCCTTGGAGCACCTCCGCACAACCGCATCCACCCTCACTATGGTGTTTTTTCGCCTGTGCGGGGTGAATACGTGGCCCTGGTGGCGCAAGCGCCCATCCCCTCGGCTGCGTTGGAGGCGGATGGCGTGGCGTTTGACTTGGGCGTAGGATCAGGAGTGCTGTCTGCGGTGTTGGCGCGCCGTGGCATCGCGCAAGTGGTGGGCACCGACCTATCGCCCCGCGCCTTGGACTGTGCCCGTGCCAACTTGGCCCAGTTGGGGGTGGACAGGCAAGTCAGCCTGCTGCAAACCGATTTGTTCCCGCCGGACCGCGCCGCCCTGGTGGTGTGCAACCCACCGTGGCTGCCTGCGAGGGCGAGTTCCCCCATCGAGCAGGCGGTCTACGACGAAGGCAGCCGCATGCTCAGGGGCTTTCTGGCGGGGCTGGCCACCCACCTGGCACCTCAGGGGGAAGGTTGGCTCATCATGTCGGACCTTGCCGAACACTTGGGACTGAGAACGCGCGCGGAACTGATGGATTGGTTTGCCAGTTCGGGCTTGTCAGTCCTCGGTCGCTTGGACACTCGCCCCGCCCACCCCAAGGCAACCCGTTCAGCCGATGCCCTGCACGCGGCGAGGGCCGCAGAAGTCACTTCACTTTGGCGGCTGGGGGTCGCGGGTGGATGAAGCCCGAGCCCCGCTGCACATTGGTGCTCATGGGCAAGGCGGACGCATTAACATGGGGGGATGAAATCGCTCGTCACACGCCTGCGCGCATTCGCGACTGCTGCCTCGTTGGTTGCCCTGCTGGCGCTCAGCGCCTGCGGTGGTGGCAGCGACTCCCCAGCCGACCCCACGTCTGCCAACCCTGCGCCACCTGCCACCACCGGGGCATCAGCGCTGGCTTGGCAAACCGTTGGGCGCATGGGCCCCGGCGTCAATTTCGGCAACATGATGGAACCCCCGCAAGAGGGTGATTGGGGTCTAAAAGTCGAGCAGTCCTACATCACTGCAGCCTGGCAGGCAGGATTTCGGACCATCAGATTGCCAGTGCGCTGGAGCAACCACGCGGAGCCGGCGTTTCCGTACACCATAGACCCCGTATTCATGGCGCGGGTGGAGTCTGTGGTGGATGCGATGCTGGCACAGGGGTTTCACGTCGTACTGAACATGCATCACCACCGGCAGCTGGATGGAGATCCTTTGGATCCGGGTGAGTTCGCAGTCAGCGAGTCGGATCTGGAGCCCAGGTTTGTCGGTCTGTGGTCACAAATTGCCAGACGCTTCGCCCTGAAGAGCGAACGCTTGCTGTTTGAGCTGTACAACGAGCCGCATGGGCGGCTGACCGCGCAAAGCTGGAATGCACTGGCCGCCACAACGCTGCAAACCGTTCGCATCAGCAACCCGCAACGGCTGGTGTTGATCAGCCCTGTATCGTACGGCAACACTTCTGCACTGGGCACATTGGCCATGCCCAATGACCGAAACCTCTTGGCCACTTTCCACCATTACGAGCCATTCACCTTCACCCATCAAGGAGCAACGTGGATTCCAACACCCCCACCAGTTGGTACACCTTGCTGCAATGCGGAGCAACTCAGTCAAATCGAAAGTGCTATTACACATGCCAAAGCATGGTCTGATGTGACCGGTTACCCCATATTCATGGGTGAGTTTGGCGCTAACTCGATGGCCGACATGGCTTCCCGCGTGGCTTATACCCGCGCCGTGCGCACTGCCGCCAATGCCCGGCAAATTGCATGGGCGTATTGGGAGTTTGCTGCCGTTTTCGGCGTTTACGACCCGGTGGCAGGCCAGTTCCGCCCCGAACTCACTGCCGCGCTGCTCGCGCCATGACCCAACAGGCCCGCTTTCAAGGTACCACTCGGAGTGTGCTGACCCACTTGTCGGGAGTTAGTTTCAGCGGGCGGTAGCGCACTGCCTTCCACTCTGCCGCCATGTCGCGGTAGCGGGGTGACCACACGTTGCCGCTTTGGCCGGTCTGGTAAATGAAGCGGCTGCTGTCCAAATCGGCGAGGTCATACACGGCGCGCAGTGACGCGGCGTGTCGGTTGGCGTAGGGCTCAGCGGGATTGTCGAGCTGGTACTGGCCCACGTTCACTGTGAACGGGTCGCCACCGGTGGGCACCCGCACCTCAAACAGGCCAGCCAGAGGCTTCACCTTGCTGAATGGGTTGTGGCGCGACACCGCCGGGTGAGCTGCACCCCAGCGCCAGCCTTCCACTTGGGGGCCGTGGCCCTGGGCCAAGGTGGTCAGCGCTTCGCCCAATGCTCGGGTGGACGCGGCGGTGCAGCCGCCCTCGCCACACCAGGCTTTGTCGTCGCGCGCCAGGATGTCTTCCACCGCATTGCGGAACTGGCGTTTGCCGTACAGCGGGGCAAAGCGCTCCTGACCCAGCCGCCCGCCGATCACCTGGCGGGTGAAGGTGTCCACCCAGGCGGTGAGGATCAACGGCGCCGCATGGTCGGCCCGCATCACACCGTCAAAATCCTTCAACGCTTTCTGCGCGGCAGCCGACAACGGGTGGTTGGACGGAGTGGCTTGCAGCACGGGCAACAAATGCTTCGTGGCCAGCGACAACTGGTCCGCCTGCAAGGCTTGCATGCTGTCGGGTGTGTGGCGGGGCGTGGTTTGCAACAGCGTTTCGATGCGCTGCTGGCGGTAGGGGGCTGCCCAGTCTTGTGTGAGAAAGTGCGGGTAATCGGCTGCGTGGATGCGCTGGTTGGCCGTGGCCAGCCAACCATTGGGTCCAGCTCCTATGGACTGCGGCGTGTCTTCGTAGGACAGCCAGCCTTGCCAGTCGTAGCGTGCGTCCCATCCGGGCGCGGGGGCCATGCCACCGATGTCGTTCAACGGGCTGCGCACGGGTACCTTGCCTGCCGCCTTGTAGGCCACGGCACCGGCGGTGTCGGCCAGCACCACGTTTTGCATGGGCGAATGGTTGTGCCGCAGGGCTTCAATGCCTTGGGCCACGGTTTGGGCACGGTTGAGTGCCAGACCGGCACGCACGGTCTGGTTGTCGACTTCCAGTGCCGTCCAGCGCAGGGCCAGCACAAAGCGACTGGTGTCCAGCACCTTGCCGTGGCTGGCCTGTGCGTCGCTCAGCACCGGGCCATGGCGGGTGCTGCGGACGGTGTGCACCACGTCGGGCTGGCCCTTGACCCCAATGGTTTCGCTGCGGGTGGCAAAGGCTGCCCAAGCCAAGTCATCGGGTTTGCCCGAGGCGGCGGGCACGCGGTATTGGCCGGGTTGGTCGGGGTTGACCTGCTCCAGGTACAGGTCTTGCACGTCGGGCCCGGTGTTGGTGAAGGCCATGTGGGCCGTGCGGCCCAGCACCACAAAGGGCATGCCGGGCAAGGTGGCGCCCACCACGTCCAAAGCGGCGTGGCCGCCCGCCGCCGGGGCTTGCAGGCGGGCAAAGTACCAAATGGCTGGAGCCGTCAGGCCCAGGTGGGGGTCGTTGGCCAGCAGGGGTTTGCCGCTGTGGGTGCGGCTGCCATCCACCACCCAATTGTTGGAACCCTTGCCTTCCACATTGCCCAGGTCGGCAGCCCAAGCCGTGATGTCCTGGGTGAGGACACTGGCAGCGTTTTTTGAACCAGAAGTGGCCCTGTCGCTTGTCTGTATTGGTTTTTCAGCTCCTGATTTATACACCCCCAGTTGACGATACAAAGCAGCCAAATCCGCGCTGGCCCCAGGGGCCTCGCCGGGGTACGGCGGGAAGAGTTGCCACAGGCCGGGCGTGTCCAGCACTTGCAGGGCGGACAGGCGGGCGAACTCGTTGCCCCAGTTGCCACCCAAGTCCAGTGCCATCATCAGCGCCCAGCCCAGGCTGTCGGTGGGGTGCCAGAAGTCGCCGCGCGCGGCGGCGTCGCGGGGATTGATGCCCAGCAGGGTGAATTCGGGCGTCAAGCCCTGGCCGCCCTGCCCCACCGGTTTGGACATGTGGGCGTTGACGCCCTCGGCGTAGGCTTGCAGCGCAGCTTGCACATCCGCCGGCAGACCGTCCCACTGGGCTATTGCGGCCTGGCGAATGCCCAGCGTGCGGATGAGTTTGTCGGTGTCGAGAGTGGTGGGGCCAAACACCTCGGACAAGTCACCGCGCAACACCCGACGGTTGAACTCCAGCTGCCAGGCCCGCTCCTGGGCGTGCACCATGCCCAGCGCCCTGAAAGCGTCCAGCGGAGTTTGGGCCTGGATGTGCGTCACGTCTGCGGCATCGCGCTGCACCTTCACGGAGGCGCTGAGACCCGCCAGCGCGGCTGTGCCTTGCGTTTGTGGCAGGCTGCGCAGGGCAATGACCGACAACACGGCGCCGGCACCTGCCAGCGCAAGGCCTGCCAGACCACCGCCCCAACAGGCCAGGCGCCTGAGCCGGGCCTTGGGTTTCATGCGGGGTTGTGATGGAGCGCTCATGCGTTCTCCAATGTTCGTTGTTGTTCGCGCTAGGTCAGTGCTCGTCCCAGAACATCAGGGCATCTCGGCCACGCACGGCCAAGTCAACCACTCGGCCCACAGGCAGCAGCACTTTGGTGGCCACATGGCCGAAGGGCAACCCGGTCAGCACCGGCACGCCGTGGGGGGCCAATTGGGTGCGCAGCCAATCGACCACGGTGGTGAGTTTGTAGCCCCGGTCGTGCAGGGGCACCAGCTTGTAGCGGTTGAACTGGCCCAGCACCACGGCCCGCTGCTGCGCCAGCACACCGGCATGCAGCAAAGTGGTCAGCATGCGTTCCACCCTGTAGGGATGCTCGTTCACATCTTCCACAAACAGCACCCCACCGCGCACAGTGGGCAGCCAGGGCGTGCCCACCAGCGAGGTGAGCACGGTGAGGTTGCCACCCCACAGCACGGCGTCTTCAATGTCAAAAGTGCCTTCAGCGCTTTTCTGCTCTGTACTTTCAGCTTCTTTTTTTGATAAATTTTGCAGCGCTACCACATCGGGCTTGGGCAAGCGCCAGCCGGTGCCTTCGCCCAAGCCACACAGCAGGTCGTCGAAGCAGGCTTCCATGATGTCGTCGGGCAGTGGGTTGGCTTCGTCGCCCAGCTTGGGGTCGGCCCCAAAGTCTTCGCCCAAGGCAGGCCCAGCCCAGGTGATGGCACCGGGGCCAAAGGTATCTGCAGTGGCAAAGCCGCTGCCCTGTCCGCCGTCTGTCACCCCAATGGCCCGCTGCTGGTGAGCCATCAGGCCCATTTGCAGGGCCGTGAAGTCACTCAGGCCCATCCAGTGCATGCCGTTTAGAACGGACCGGGCGATGTCGGCGTAGGGCAACTTGGGCAAGATGCGGGTGAGACCATAGCCCCCGCGAGAGATCAGTGCCACGTCAGCCCCGCTGGCGGCGGCGCGGGTGATGGCCTGAATCCGGGTGGCGTCGTCACCCGCAAACCGCTGGTGGCTGCTGAGCGCGTCGGCGTCCAGTTCCACCTCGTGCCCCAGGGCTTTGAGCCGTTTGACCCCCCGGCGAAAGGCAACTTTGTCGCGAGCGGCGCTGGAGGGGGAATAGATGTAGATGTGTTTTTTCACGCGCCGCAGTATCCCACCACGATGACCTGAAGGCGCCTGCACTCACCTACTTAAAGGTACCGCTCCCCGTTGAAGCCGCCGCTGTCGATGGCGACGACGGGCCAGGGCGATCCACACCCAATTTGCGACCGCGTACACCATGAGCCCACCGCACACGGCAAACAACGCCAGCCCCAACACCAATGGCTGACCCACGCCTGTGACAAAGGCCCAAAACCGTTGAAGCGCGCCACGGGGGCTGTCCACCTCTGCAGTTGTATCCGGCGATTGAATGGGCACAGCATCGCCGCCTGTTTGCCCCAGCAAAGCATTGCCAGTTTTGTAAGCCGCGTAGTAAACCGGTGCGAACGTCACCGGGTTGGTGACCAGGGTGCTGACCATGGCCACCGGCAGATTTGCCCGCAAAGCCACCGCCGTAGCCGCCGAGAATGGAATTTGCGCGATGGGGATCAGGAATCCGAAAAAAATGCCGATGGCCATACCCAGCGCCAGGCCACGGCGGCTCATGTGCCACAGGCGGGGGTGGTACAGCGAAGGGCCCAGCCACGACAACCAGCGGTTGCCTTGCAAACTGTCGGGTGTGGGCAAACGGGCCTTGAGCCGCAGTCTTGCCTGCGCCAGCCATTGGCCTGCGCCAGTGCTCATGAATCGACCTCTCTGTGGTGAACCAGCGCCAGCAGGTGGCGGGCAAGCGCTGCATCGTTGAAAACGCGATTGTCAGGACAATCGCTGCTGGCCTTGGTCTCGCCCACCGCATAGCCCCCAGACCATTGGGCCCAAACAGTGCCGGCGCACCCGCCAAGCTGACCGCCCACGCCGGAAATGTGGTGAACGGGAAAGGCGTTGGGGCTGCCCTGTGCAATGCCCGCGCTGACGTCCCACAACGCAAAGGCGCGCTGCGCCGCGCGGTGCCCAACATCGGGAAACGGCGCGTCCAAGCCCGGGCAAGCATTGCCTTCAGCTGCGGCAGGGCTCCAGGCCACCACACGGTCGAAATGCCCCGGGGCCGCTTGGCACAGTGCCACGGCCAATGCAACCGTCTGCGGCACCTGTGGCACCAGCACGGTTGCGCGAGCAAGCCCAAGGTGGGCACCCAGTTCCTGCAGGCATCGGGTGTGCCACGCCAGCGTGTGAAAGCCGGGCTTTTTGGGTTTGTCACTGCGCCCAAAACCGGGCAAATCGGGCACCACGGCACGAACGCCCAGTTGCATCAGTTCGGTGGCCAGAGCCTCGGCCTCCCAGCCCCAACCCCAAAGGCCATGGAGCACCATCACGGTCGGCCCCGGGGCAGGCCCCGTGTCCAGCACGTGCATGTTCAACCCGGCGAGTGCTGGCAGTTGGCTGACCTGCACCTGAAAATCCCGCAGGCTGGGGTCGTCCAGGCCGTCAAAGCGCGACGGAGGGGTGCGCAGCGCGTCTTCCCGCAAGGGCCGGACGTTCAGTCGCCGGGGCCTGAAAAAAGCCTGCAACAGGGCTGCGCATTCCGAGGCAAGCACTCCCCCAGTGACGCCCGTCTGGTGGTTCAGACCGGGCTGGGCAAACAGATTCAACAGCCCCCCCGCAGCACCGGTTTTGGCATCCGCCGCACCGAACACAACACGGGCCAGTCGCGCATGCAGCATGGCGCCACTGCACATGGCGCAGGGCTCCAGCGTCACGTACAGGGTGCAGCCGTCCAGCCGGTAGTTACCCAAGCTCTGGGCGGCCGCCCGCAAAGCCTGCACCTCTGCATGGGCGGTAGGGTCTTGCCCGCCAATGGGTGCGTTGCGTCCGGTTGATACCAGTTGTCCATCCTTCACCACCACGGCACCCACGGGCACCTCGCCCTCGGCAGCAGCCAGGCGTGCCTGCTCCAGCGCCAGCTGCATCCAGTGGGTGTCTTGATCAGCAGTTGTCACAGGTTGTCGGGCATGGGACGTGATTGAACGGCCTGGTCCAACGCCTTTTTGACCTGGTCCACCTGTTGTTGTGGCGTGCCGGTGGGTGGGGTTGGCAAGGCTGGGGTACTTGGCGTTGCCGCATTGTGCTGCGCACCAGCTGCTTGAGGTGGGTGGGCCACGGGTGCTGTTTGGCGTTTGAACAGCAACCCCACGATGGCCAGCACCAGCAACAGCCCCACCAGACTGAACATTGATTTCATCCCCAAGCCCCTGAAACGAATGGCCGCAGCCTGCACAATGGGCGCACAGGCCCGAGTGGCCTGATTTCATCACAGCCCCTGCCCTCCGCCGCCACCCGAACCCATCTCTGAATGATCACCGAGCCGTTTTTTTACCTGGTGGCCATTCCGGCAGTGTTCCTGCTGGGGCTTAGCAAAAGCGGTTTTGGGGCGGGCTTTGGATCGCTGGGCGTGCCGTTGATGGCCCTGGCCGTGACCGTGCCCGAAGCCGCCGCCATCTTCATGCCCCTGCTGTTTGTGATGGACGTGCTGACACTCAAGGCCTTTCGGAAAGATCTGGACTGGGCGCTGTTTCGCTTCATGCTGCCTTGGGGGCTGCTGGGCATTTGCGTGGGGGCCCTGCTGTTCAAAACACTGGACTCGCACACCGTGGCAGGCGTGGTGGGGGTGTTTGCCTGGGTGTTTCTGGCGCAACGCAAGCTGTTCCCGCCGCACGCTGACGCGCCGCCACCCGGCAAGCTCTGGGGCGCGGTGATGACCACCACGTCGGGCTTCACGAGCTTTGTGTCGCACTCGGGCGGCCCGCCCGTCAATGCCTATGTGATCCCGCTGAAGCTGGCACCCACGGTGTTCACCGGCACGTTGGCGGCGTTTTTTTTCGTCATCAACCTCAGCAAGTGGCTGCCCTACGCCTGGCTGGGCCTGCTGGACATGCGCAACTTTGCCACTTCTCTGGCGCTGATGCCATTTGCCCCGCTCGGCGTTTGGGCGGGGGTGAAGGTGGCCCGCAAAATCAGTCCCCTGTGGTTTTACCGGCTGGTGGACTGGGGCATGTTTTTGACCGGGGCCAAACTGATTTGGGATGGATTCATAGCCGGATGATAACAACGTTGATAGCTAACAAATGAATACCATCAAGCGCTATCAGGTATTTTCGTTTTAACTTTCAGCTCAGGCACTCCCGGGAAAGCCAAGAACCCCAGGGCCAACAGCACCTGAAGCGCCACCACCAGTTCAAAAGGCCGTTGGGTGTCAGCCGTGGGCAGCACGGGAACGATGGTGGGCCAGAAGTTGGTAGCCGTGTGCAGCACCAGCGCAGCCGTCAAGCCCCCGCCCGACCTGAGCGCCAGCCACGCAACCATCACCGACATGGCCAGCGTGCTGAGCAAAAACGTAGGCACCGTTGTGTGCGACTGCAAGGTGTGGGCCTGGTGGAACAGCGGCAGGTGCCAAACGCCCCACACCAAACCCAACAGCAGGCCGGCATAGCGCCACCCCAGGCGGGCCTGCAAAGCAGGCAAGGCAAACCCGCGCCAGCCAAACTCCTCGCCCAGCGGCCCGCCCAGCAACGCAATGGCCAACAGGTTCACACTGGCCAGAAGCAGGTGTCCAGTGGCGGGTGACGGTGCCATGGTGCCGCCCATGGCCGTGTGCACACCCGCCGCAATCAGCACCACGACCAAAGGCAGTGTGAAGGCCAGCAGCAGCCAGCCCCAGCCTGCAACGGGACGCACACAGCCAACGAGCCAGTTGCGCAAGCCAGCACGCCCAGGCCAGCGCAAAACCACCAGAACCGCAGCGGCGCTGGGACCGAAACCGCCAGCCCACATCAGCAAAGTGCCCAGCCAGGCCGAGTGCAAGTCAACGTAGGGAGACATCCACCAGCAAGCCCACGACAGGCCAAAAGCCAGCATCCAAAAGGCTGTGAGTGCGGGGGGTTGCCAGGGGGCCGGCGAAGCCATGGCAAGTGGTGGCAGCATGCCGGACTGGGCCGGAAACAAGGTAGGCATGCCTTGCAGCCTAAACGTGATGCCGCATGTCAACTGTGCGCCGCCAGACGGTCGTCAGCCAGGCCCTGGCCTGTCGGTACAAATGGGGCGCCGCAGGGCTGCGGCGTCAGGCTTTATTCCCACTCAATGGTGGCTGGCGGCTTGCTGCTCACGTCGTAGGTCACGCGGTTGATGCCACGCACTTCGTTGATGATGCGGCTGCTGACTTTTTTCAACAGCGCATAGGGCAGCTCGGCCCAGTCTGCAGTCATAAAATCACTGGTTTGCACGGCGCGCAGGGCCACCACGTAGTCGTAGGTGCGGCCATCGCCCATCACGCCCACGCTTTTCACAGGCAGGAACACGGTGAAGGCCTGGCTTGTCAGGTCGTACCAGGTCTTGCCGGTGTCGGCGTCCACAAAGTTGCGCAGTTCTTCGATGAAGATGGCGTCGGCCCGGCGCAGCAGGTCGGCGTATTCCTTCTTGACCTCACCGAGGATTCGAACGCCCAGACCGGGGCCTGGGAAAGGATGGCGGTAGACCATGTCGTGCGGCAAGCCCAGGGCCACACCCAACTCACGCACCTCGTCTTTGAACAGATCGCGCAGCGGCTCGAGCAGTTTCAATCCGAGCTGTTCCGGCAAACCACCCACGTTGTGGTGGCTCTTGATGGTGACGGCCTTCTTGCTTTTTGCACCGCCCGACTCGATCACATCCGGGTAAATGGTGCCTTGCGCGAGGAATGTTGCTCCCTTTCGGGAAGCGTCTCCTTGTTTCAGGGCAAGCGCTGAGGCCTTGAAAACCTCTACAAATTCGCGCCCGATGATTTTGCGCTTGGCTTCGGGGTCGCTCACTCCAGCCAGGTGCCCCAGGAACTGATCGGATGCATCCACCCGGATCACCTTGGCGTGCAGCTTGCCCACGAACATGTCCATCACCATGTCGCCTTCGTTCAGGCGCAGCAGACCATGGTCAACGAACACGCAGGTGAGCTGGTCGCCAATGGCGCGGTGAATCAGCGCGGCGGCCACCGATGAATCGACGCCGCCCGACAGACCGAGAATGACTTCTTCGTCGCCCACTTGGGCGCGGATTTTTTCAACCGCCTCGGCAATGTGGTCGCGCATGACCCAGTCGGGCCGGGTGCCACAAATGCCCAGCACAAAGCGCTCCAGCAGTGCTTTGCCTTGCACGGTGTGCGTCACCTCGGGGTGGAACTGCACAGCGTAGAAGTGGCGGGCCTCGTCGGCCATGCCGGCAATGGGGCAGGAATCGGTGGACGCCATCAGCTTGAAGCCGGGTGGCAGTTCGGTGACTTTGTCGCCATGGCTCATCCACACCTCGAGCATGCCGTGACCTTCGGTGGTGGTGAAGTCGGCTATGTCTTTCAGCAGCTCGGTGTGGCCACGGGCGCGCACCTCGGCGTAACCGAATTCTCGGGTGTTGGAACCTTCTACCTTGCCGCCCAGCTGCTGCGCCATGGTCTGCATGCCGTAGCAAATGCCCAGCACGGGAATGCCGAGCTGGTACACCGCATCGGGGGCTTTGTCGTCCACCTCGTACACGCTGGCGTGGCTGCCCGACAGGATCACGCCTTTGAGTTGGCCATCGGCCGCGAACTCGCGCACCCAGTCGTCGGTCACATCGCAAGGGTGAACTTCGCAGTACACATGGGCCTCGCGCACACGGCGGGCAATGAGCTGCGTGACCTGGGAGCCGAAATCGAGGATGAGGATTTTTTGGTGCTGCATGGTGCGTCAGTCGGGGCAGTCGGAGTGAAGGCAGGCAAAAAGAAAAAGCCGCTCCCGTGAGGGACGCGGCTTGCTGGCAAGGCGTTTATTCGGCCCGGTAGTTGGGCGCTTCTTTGGTGATTTGCACGTCGTGCACGTGGCTTTCGCGGATGCCAGCGGTGGTGATCTGCACAAACTCGGCCTGGTCGTGCAACTGGGCAATGGAGCCGCAACCGCAGTAACCCATGCTCGCCCGCAAGCCGCCGGCCATCTGGTAGATGATGGACACCACCGAACCCTTGTAGGGCACCCGGCCTTCAATGCCCTCGGGCACCAGTTTGTCGGCGTTGGGGTTGGTGGTTTCGTCGTTTTCCTGGAAATAGCGGTCGGCTGAACCGGCCTTCATGGCACCGATGCTGCCCATGCCGCGATAGCTTTTGTAGCTGCGACCCTGGTAGAGAATGACTTCGCCAGGGGCTTCTTCAGTGCCTGCAAACATGCCACCCATCATGACCGTGCCCGCGCCCGCCGCGATGGCTTTGGAAATGTCGCCGCTGTAGCGGATGCCGCCGTCGGCAATCAATGGCACGCCGCTGCCTTTGAGTGCGGTTGCTACGTTGTCGATGGCCGTGATCTGCGGCACACCCACACCCGCCACGATGCGGGTGGTGCAAATCGAGCCCGGGCCAATACCCACCTTGACAGCGTCAGCCCCTGCATCGGCCAAAGCCAAGGCCGCTGCGCCAGTGGCGATGTTGCCGCCGATGACCTCAATGTGTGGGTAGTTCTGTTTGACCCAGCGCACCCGGTCGATCACGCCCTTGCTGTGACCGTGGGCGGTGTCGACCACGATGGCATCCACACCGGCCTTGACCAATGCAGCCACACGCTCTTCGGTGCCCTCACCCACGCCCACTGCTGCACCCACACGCAGCTTGCCGAGCGCGTCCCGCGCTGCGTTGGGGAAATTCAGCTGTTTGTTGATGTCCTTGACGGTGATGAGCCCCTTGAGCTCAAACGCATCGTTCACCAGCAACAGGCGCTCCAACTTGACCTTGTTCAGCAAAGCCTTGGCCTGTTCGGGTGTGGTGCCTTCTGGCACCGTGACCAAACGCTCGCGCGGGGTCATGATTTCGCTGACGGCCAAGTCGTTGCGGGACTCGAACCGCAGATCGCGCCCGGTGACGATGCCCACCACCTTGCCTGCATCCACAACGGGAAAGCCCGACACACCGAGTTCGTCGGACAACTGCTTAACCTGACGGACCGTGGTCTGGGGAGTGATGACCACCGGATCGCGCAGCACGCCAGACTCATAGCGCTTGACCTTGGCCACATGGGCTGCCTGCTCGGCAATGGACAGGTTCTTGTGCACGATGCCAATGCCACCTTCCTGGGCGATGGCAATCGCCAAACGGGCCTCAGTGACAGTGTCCATGGCGGCCGAAACCAGAGGAAGGTTCAGGCGTATGTTGCGGGTGAATTGGGTGGCGAGGGAGGTGTCCTTGGGCAGGACTTGGGAAAACGCGGGCACCAGCAACACATCGTCGAAGGTGAGCGCATTGCCGAGAAGGCGCATGGCGAAGCTCCAAAAGGCGTATTGTATCCAGCGGCCTGCCGCCAGACTGGGGGCCGTCCCGCCGTTGACCGAGCGCGCAGTTGCCCTGCCAAAGCGCTTGTCGCTACACTGCAGGTATGAAGCTGCACATGAGTTTTGTTGCTTGGCTGCTGGTCACCCCGGTGGTCGTCGGGCTGTCTGCGCCCGCTTGGGCCCAATGGCAGTGGACCGACGCGAGCGGGCGCAAGGTTTTCAGCGACACAGCACCGCCTTCAGACATTCCCGATAAGAACATACTGCGTCGCCCTGGCGAGAGACCAGCCCCTCCCCCAAGCAAGCCTGTGGCTGATGCGGCCCAGGGCAACACTGAGGCAGACCCGGCGGCGAAGGCAGCACTTGACAAGAAGGCTGCAGCCCTGGAAGCACAGAAGAAGCAGGCAGAAGAGGCCGAAAAGGCCAAGGAAAAAGCCCAGGCGCTCAAAGCTGCCGCAGCCAAAGCGGACAACTGCCAGAGAGCGCAGCGCAATCTGGCCTCACTGGGTACGGGCCGCATGCTCAGCACGGTGAACGACAAGGGTGAGCGCGTCATCATGAACGAAGACACCCGCAATGCTGAGAAAGCCCGCCTGCAGCAGATCGTCCAGCAGAGCTGCACCCCCTGAAGTGTTTTGGGGCAGCGCCCGGCTCAGTATCCCGCTTTGGCGCCAGGCCGTTTGTTGGCAAACAAGCCAGCGGCCTTGCTGCCTTGCTTGCTGAACCGCTTGCGCCGGGCCTCTTTCGGGTCAGCGGTCAGCGGTCGGTAGACCTCTACCCTGTCAAACTCGCGCAACGGCGTCTTCAAACTGGCGGGCAAGTTCCACACGCCAAACGACAGGTCGGGCATGGACGTGAAACCGAAACGTTCTGTCCAGCCTGAGCGGGCCAAAGCAGTGGCCACCGTCGCACCGTCGGGTACCTCCACAGAGTCCTCAATGACCTGACGCGGTGCTGGCGACCAAACCAGGGACACTTTCATCAGCCGCTGCCAGGGCCGTACACCTGGTCTGCACGCTTGACGAACGCATCGACCAGGTTGGCGGCTATTTTGTCGAAAACAGGTCCTACCAGTGTTGCCAGTGCGGCGTTCGAAAACCCGTAATTGAGCTTGAAGTCCACTTTGCACGCGCGCTGTGTGCCATCACCCAAAGGCGTGAACTCCCAGGTGCCATCCAGCCGGGAAAACGGGCCGTCCACCAGGTGCATGACCACCTTGCGGTCTTTCTCATGTGTGTTGCGGGTGGTGAAGCTCTGCTTGAGCCCACTGAGCGCCATGCCCACTTTGGCGGTCATGCCTGATTCCGACGCATCAAGCACCGTCGTGTGGTCGCACCAAGGCAAAAAAGCGGGGTAGCTTCCAACATCGGTCACCAACGCGAACATTTCGTGGGCGCTGTGCCAGAGCAGGACTGATTTGTGAACGCTTTTCATACAATGGGGAGGCTTGGGCGATTGTATTCGCCGGGGTATTTTCCACCTTGCCTGAATGACCACCTCCAAACCCACAGCCCCGCTCTCTGCCGCTGCAGGCAAATCCACCAAAAAAGCAGAAACCAAACCTGTTGTCACACGCATTGCCGACAACAAGAAAGCCGTCTTCAACTACCACATTGAAGAGCGCCACGAAGCAGGCATGGTGCTCCAGGGATGGGAAGTCAAGGCATTGCGCGAAGGCAAGGTGCAGTTGACCGACGGCTATGTGATCGTCCGCGAGGGCGAGTTGTACCTGATTGGCTGCCAGATCAACCCCCTGCGCACAGCCTCCACCCATGTGACAGCGGAGGCCGC
Source organism: uncultured bacterium (assembly GCA_903928495.1). Lineage (GTDB taxonomy): Bacteria > Pseudomonadota > Gammaproteobacteria > Burkholderiales > Burkholderiaceae_C > UBA2334. The sequence goes on along the minus strand of CAIYQZ010000011.1, from coordinate 9,870 downwards.
GCGCATCAAGAAATTGCTGCTGCACAAAGACGAAATCCGCCGGTTGATGGGCAAGGTCGAGCAGAAGGGCTACACATTGGTGCCGCTGAACCTGCACTGGAAAAGCGGCAAAGTGAAGTGCGAAGTCGCGTTGGGCAAAGGCAAGGCCGAGCACGACAAGCGCGACACCATCAAAGACCGCGAAGGCAAACGCGAAGTAGAGCGGGCCATGAAAGTCCACAACCGCTGAGTGTGTGCGGGGCGCCAGCGGCAGCGAAGCTCACCGCCCACTTGCATGCGTTCTGGCCACTGAAAAAACGATCAGCCCAAGCCTCGCAAGGGGTGTGCGTGTGCAGGCCACGGACTGACGAAAAACGGACTCACCATGTCTGCGGTGACATCGTCCCCCCGAGATGGCAACCATTCTGGCTGGTGGTCTTTGTCGATGGCCAGCGCGCGTATCCCTTCAACCGTTTCACTCTCGGATGCCGTGCGGCCGAGGTGAACGGGATGAAAACAGTGCCGCACCATGTCCCGCTCCATGCGCAGATCGTCGGCCAGGCCCATGCGGCGGGCACGACGAATCTGCTCCAGCACCACGGCCAGCATCAGAGGTGAACGCCTGCGCAAAGTGGCGAGTGTGGTTTGAGCAAACTCAGACGCATCAGCCGCCAGAGCGACCAGAATGTCTGGCACGGTGTCCAGCGAAAAACACTGGTCAATTTTGCCTCTGACGCTTTTACTGTTTGGTATTTGCGCTATGAATTTCGTTTCAACCAGGTGTTCAACCGCATTGGCCGATTCGAAGGGGGTGGACTGAAGCTCGGCCCACACCACATTGAGCCGGGCGGCATCCAGACAGCCGTCTGCCAGCCCGAAGGCAACGGCATCGCCAGCCTCGATGGTTTGCCCCGTCAAGGCCAGCCATTCACCCACGCGCCCGGGACAACGGCTCAGAAAAAAGCCTCCGCCCACGTCTGGGAACAGCCCAATGCCGGTTTCGGGCATCGCCATTTGGGTGCGTTGGGTCACCACCCGCAAGCTCGCCCCCTGGCTGATGCCCATTCCCCCACCCATGACGATGCCATCCATGAACGCGATGTAGGGCTTGGGATAGGTGTGTATCAGGTGATTGAGGCGGTACTCCTCGGTGAAAAAATCTTCCAGCCGTGGGTCGCCAGCCAAGGCGGCCTGATGGAAGAAGCGAATGTCTCCGCCAGCACAGAAGGCGCCGAACGGCCCTTGTTTGCCAGTACCTCGCACCGCGACGGCCAGCACAGCCGGGTCGTTACGCCACTGTTCAAGGGCAGAGGTGAGGGCCCGCACCATGTCGAGTGACAGCGCGTTGAGCGCGCGAGGACGGTTGAGTGTGATGCACCCGACGCGGCCGTGCCGCTCGGCCAAGACATCCAGGGTGACAAGTGGGACCGGTACCGGGGCGGCATCGGCAGGGGTTGCGACGGCGGCTTCGGCGGGCAGAGGGGCTGTGGTCATGGGGTTTTCCGGTGCACTGGACACCGAAGGATCATGCCACGATGGATGGAGGAGGTTCCTGCATTTGTGCAGCGGTGCGTCTCTCGCGCCAACCCAGAATTTCATTGGTGAGCAGTGCACCGACCACCAGACTGCCGCCTGTCAGCACATGGCTGCCCGGCACTTCATTGGCCCCCACCCAAGCCAGCAAGGTACCAAACAGCACCTCCAGCAAAGCCAGCAGCGACACCTCGGGCGCGCTGAGCACCCGGGCACACACCACAGACAATGCACACGGGATGGCGAGCTGGAAAGCCCCCAAGCCCGCCAACAATGCCAGATCGTGCGCGCTGGCAGCCATGGGCCAGGCCAGCGGCAAGGTCACCACAGAAGAAATGAGCGCACCCACCAGCACGGCGGGCACCAGATCCAGCTGGCGACCCTGTTGCCGGTTGCGCTGCACCAGCGTCCAGTTGACTGCGGCTGCCACGGGCACACACAAGGCCACCAGTGTGCCCTCCACACCGCCGCTGGAGAGCTGGCTTGCAAACATCCATGCAATGCCCACACCAGCCACCACAATCGCGCCCCAGGTGCGGCGGGCCAACCGGTGACCGGTGAACACACGTGACACCAACGCTGTCAGCAAAGGGCCGGCGGCCAGTGTCACGAGCACGTTGGCCACCGTGGTCAAGGTCAGCGCGACCATGAATGCGGTGAACATCACCGCCCAGCACACGCCCGACAGCCACAGAACGCCACCTGCAGCCCGCATGCGGGCCCACACCCCCCACCCCTGCCACAGCGGCAACACGACCACCAGGGTCAGCAGCGTGAAGAAGCTGCGCCAGAAGGTGACTTCGAACGCTTTGGCGGCCTCCAGGTGACGGGTCACCACCCCAGCTGTGGACCACAGGAGGGCAACGACCACCATCAACACGACGGCTTGGCTGTGGGAGAGTTTGCTGTTCATGCTGGTGACTGCTCCGGAAACACACAACGGGGCCAAAGCCCCGTTGTTCTGAATGCGCGGATCCGCGCGAGATCAGGCCTTGGCGGCGCGCTTGCGGTCGTGCTCTTTCAGGAAGCGCTTGCGCAGGCGCACGCTCTTGGGTGTGATTTCCACCAACTCGTCGTCTTCGATGAATTCCACGCCGTATTCAAGGTTCAACTCGATCGGTGGGGTGATCTTGATGGCGTCTTCCTTGCCCGACACGCGGAAGTTGGTCAGCTGCTTGGTGCGAGTGGCGTTCACCACCAGGTCGTTGTCGCGGTTATGGATGCCCACGATCATGCCTTCGTAAACCGGGTCGTTCGCCTTCACGAACATGCGGCCACGGTCGTCCAGCTTGCCCAAGGCGTAGGTGAAAATTTCACCGTCGTCCATGGAAATCAGCACGCCGTTTTTGCGGCTGGCGATGTCGCCTTTGTGCGGCTCGTAGCTGTCAAAAATGTTGGCGATCAGGCCAGAACCACGGGTCAGGTTCAAGAACTCGTTGGTGAAACCGATCAGGCCCCGGGCAGGAATGCGGTATTCCAGGCGCACGCGGCCACGGCCGTCCGGCTCCATGTTGACCAGTTCGCCTTTGCGTTCGCCCAAGGCTTGCATCACGCCGCCCTGGTGCTGCTCTTCGATGTCGGCGGTCACCATTTCAATGGGCTCGTGGCGCACGCCGTCCACATCACGGAACACCACGCGAGGCTTGGACACAGCCAGCTCGTAGCCTTCGCGGCGCATGTTCTCCAGCAGGATGGTCAGGTGCAGTTCGCCGCGGCCAGACACTTCAAAGATACCGTCTTCATCGGTTTCGCGAACGCGCAGGGCCACGTTGTGTTGCAGTTCTTTCTGCAGGCGGTCCCAGATCTGGCGGCTGGTAACGTACTTGCCTTCGCGGCCAGCCAAGGGGCTGGTGTTCACGCAGAAGTTCATGGTCAGCGTGGGCTCATCCACCTTGAGCATGGGCAGCGGGGTGGGAGTAATTGGGTCGGTGATGGTCACGCCGATGCCGATGTCGGCAATGCCGTTGACCAGCACGATGTCGCCAGGGCCGGCCTCGGTCACCTGAACGCGGTCCAGACCCTGGAAGGTCAGTACCTGGTTGATGCGGCCTTTGACGGTCTTGCCGTCGGGGCCTTCCATCACCACCACGTCCATCGACGGTTTGATCGTGCCCTGGCTGATTCGGCCCACACCAATGCGACCCACGAAAGTGGAGAAGTCCAACGCGGACACTTGCAGTTGCAGGGGTGCGGACGCGTCACCTGAGTTCGGTGGCACGTGTTTCAGGATGGTGTTGAACAGGGCTGACATGTCTGGGCCCCACTGCTCGCCGGGCGCACCCTCTTCGAGCGAAGACCAGCCGTTGATACCGGAGGCATACACCACGGGAAAGTCCAGCTGCTCGTCGGTGGCACCGAGTTTGTCGAACAGGTCAAATGCGGCGTTGACCACCTTGTCGGGGTTGGCACCGGGCTTGTCGACCTTGTTCACGACCACGATGGGCTTCAGACCGAGGGCCAAGGCCTTCTTGGTCACGAAGCGGGTCTGGGGCATGGGGCCTTCCTGAGCGTCGATCAGCAGCAATACGCTGTCGACCATGGACAGGGCGCGCTCCACCTCGCCGCCGAAGTCCGCGTGTCCGGGGGTGTCGACGATGTTGATGTGGGTGCCTTCCCAGCTCACGGCACAGTTTTTGGCCAGGATGGTGATGCCACGCTCTTTTTCGATGGCGTTGTTGTCCATCACGGTATCAACCACCTTTTCGTGTTCGGCAAATGTGCCGGACTGACGCAGCAGTTGGTCAACCATGGTGGTTTTGCCGTGGTCGACGTGGGCAATGATGGCAATGTTGCGGATTTGTTTTTGACTCATGGGTACATCCTGAAGAACTTGAAAAATGCGTCTGGCTGAAGGGCTGCGCGGGTCAGTGTGGCAAAGCCACGGGGCTGGCCTTGTGCACCGTATCGTTCGGGCCAGCGGAATCGGGTAACAAGCGGACTTGGTCCAGCATTTGCTGAATTTCGAGCGGGTTGAGCAATCGGGTGGGCACCAGTTCACCCGCTGTCACATAGGCTGTGCCCAATAACGCAGGGGGTTGGAAACCGAACACTGCCACCTCACCCGCATCTGCCAGGGTCGTGCGGCGACGCAGACCACTCAAGAAACGTCCGGCATTGTCGTCGTCCAGTGTGACCGGCTGATGATGGGGCAGCAATACGGTGACCGGTTGCAGCGCTTTAACGCGAGCGATTTCGTCCATCGCTTCAAGCTGTTCAACGGTGATGCAGTCGGCTTCGCGGAAGTTGCCCGTATGGGTACGGCGCAGTGCCCGCAGGTGCCCCACCGTACCCAGCGCTTTGGCAAGGTCCTCGCCCAGCGTCCGGATGTAGGTGCCCTTGCTGCACGACGCGTCAAACTGAATAGCTGGAAACCCTTGATCATCAAGCGCTAATGCCATATTCAATTCAAAAATCTCGATGCTGCGCGGCTCGCGCTCGACGGTTTGTCCAGCGCGGGCGTATTCGTACAGGGCTTTGCCATCCTTTTTCAGCGCCGAATACATGGGCGGCAGCTGCTGCTGTGGCCCCGACATGCGCTGCGCCAGCGCATCGAGGTCGGCTTGCGTCAGGGCAGGCACATCGGCAGTGGTCACCACTTCGCCCTCTGCATCGCCTGTGGTGGTGGCTTGGCCCAACCGCAAGGTGGCGCGGTAGCGCTTGTCGGCATTCAGGTGCTGCTGGCTGAATTTGGTGGCCGCTCCGAAACACAGGGGCAACACGCCCGTGGCCAGAGGGTCAAGCGTGCCGGTGTGCCCCGCTTTGTCGGCGCGCAGCAACCACTTGGCCTTTTGCAAAGCCTGGTTACTGGAAAACCCCAGCGGTTTGTCAAGCAGCAACACCCCATGCACAGGGCGCCGCTGCACCCGTGTGCGTGGCGCAGTCATGCCTATTCGTCCTGGGCGCGGGAAGACACGGCCTTGGCAATCAAGGCGTTCATGTCGGCCGCACGCTCGGTGGTGCGGTCGAAATGAAAGTGCAACGTGGGCACGGTGTGAATGTGCAGACGCTTGAACAGGCCATTGCGCAAGAAACCAGCGGCCTGATTCAGCGCCACAGTGGTGGCGGCCGGATCACCGGTCAGCAGGCTGAAGTACACCTGCGCATGGGCGTAGTCGGGCGTGACTTCGACGGCCTGAATGGTCACCATGCCCACCCGCGGGTCTTTGAGTTCGCGCGCAATCAACTCGGTCAGATCACGCTGGATCTGATCGGCCACGCGAAAACCGCGGTTGGGGGTGGATGATTTCTTGGCTGCCATGCACTGCGTCCCGCTTTACAGCGTGCGGGCCACTTCCTTGACTTCGAAGAATTCGAGCTGGTCGCCTTCTTTGATGTCGTTGTAGTTGCGCAGCTTGATACCGCACTCGAAACCTTCCTTGACCTCGCGCACATCGTCTTTCATGCGCTTCAAGGAATCGAGTTCGCCGGTGTACACCACCACGTTCTCGCGCAGCAGGCGGAAATGTGCACTGCGGGTCACGTAGCCACCTGTCACCATACAACCAGCCACCGTGCCGATCTTCGACGCCACGAACACCGTGCGGATCTCGGCCATACCGATGATTTCTTCGCGGCGGTCTGGAGTCAGCATGCCCGACATGGCGACCTTGAGCTCGTCCACAGCGTCGTAAATGATGCTGTAGTAGCGCAAGTCCACGCCATTGCCCTCGGCCAGTTTGCGGGCACCAGCATCGGCGCGCGTGTTGAAGCCGATCACCACAGCCTTGGAAGCGATGGCCAGGTTGATGTCGGATTCGCTGATGCCACCCACACCGGCATACACCAGTTGCACCTTGACTTCGTCGGTGGACAGCTTGAGCAGGGACTGCGCCAGGGCTTCCTGAGAGCCTTGCACATCGGCTTTGACGATGATGGGCAACATTTTGACCTCACCGGCCGTCATGTCGCTGAACATGTTTTCCAGCTTGGCAGCCTGCTGCTTGGCCAGCTTGGTATTGCGGAACTTGCCTGCGCGGTAGGTAGCAATCTCACGGGCACGGCGCTCATCGGTCAGCACCATGAATTCGTCACCAGCCTGCGGCACCTCAGTCAAACCCTGGATTTCCACGGGGATCGATGGCCCGGCGGATTTGGTGGGTCGGCCGTTCTCGTCGAGCATCGCCCGCACACGGCCATAGGTCTGACCAGCCAGCACCACGTCACCGGTTTTGAGCGTGCCGGACTGAACCAGCACGGTCGCCACAGGACCACGGCCTTTGTCCAACTGGGCTTCGATCACGAGGCCTTTGGCCATCACATCGATAGGGGCCTTGAGTTCCAGCACTTCGGCTTGCAGCAACACCTGCTCCAGCAGGGCATCGATGCCCTGGCCGGTTTTGGCGGAGACACCGACAAACGGTGAATCGCCGCCGAACTCTTCCGGCACGACCTCCTCCACCACCAGCTCGTTTTTCACGCGCTCCAGGTTGGCATCGGGTTTGTCGATTTTGTTCACAGCAACCACGATGGGCACACCCGCAGCCTTGGCATGCTTGATGGCCTCTTTGGTCTGGGGCATGACACCGTCGTCAGCCGCCACCACCAAAATGACGATGTCGGTTGCCTTGGCACCGCGGGCACGCATGGCGGTGAACGCTTCGTGGCCAGGGGTGTCGAGGAAGGAAATCATGCCGCGCGGAGTTTCCACGTGGTAGGCACCGATGTGCTGCGTGATGCCGCCAGCCTCGCCAGCCGCGACTTTGGCGCGGCGGATGTAGTCCAGCAACGAGGTTTTGCCATGGTCAACGTGGCCCATGACGGTCACCACGGGCGCACGCGACACTGCCTCAGCGGTCTGGTGCGACATTTCTTCGTCGGTGAAGGCTTCCGGATCGTCCAGTTCGGCCTGCACAGCGCGGTGGCCCAGCTCCTCGACCACGATCATCGCGGTGTCCTGGTCCAGCGGCTGGTTGATGGTGACCATCTGACCGAGCTTCATCAGGTGCTTGATCACCTCAGACGACTTGACCGACATCTTGTGGGCCAGTTCGGCCACTGTGATGGTCTCGGGCACGTGCACTTCCAAAACCTTGAATTCGGCCGGGGCTGCAAATGCCGATGCCTGGTTGTCCCGGTTGTCCCGGCTGTCGCGACGCCCCTTGGGACCACCACGCCAGTTGGAGCGACCAGCCGTGGTGTCGCCACGGGTCTTGATCTCTTTTTTCTTCGCTGCGTCGTCTTTCCAGGTGGATGACAGGTTTTCCGACTTGACTTCTTTTTTGCCTGATCCCGCAGGAGAAGACACCGCAGGTCGTGCAACGCCTGCTGCATTCGTGCCGGCAGGCTTGTGAAGGGTGCCCTTCAGGGTGGCCTTGGGGTCGACTGCAGGCTTGACCTCCGCAACCGGCTCCGGTTTCTTGGCAACCAGTACTTTCTTGGGGGCCGACATCATCTCGCGGATGGCGGCCGCCTCTGCTTCTGCCTTGCGCCGGCGGTCTTTCAGATCGACGGCTTTAGCCTCTTCGGCCGCCTTCTCGCTGGCAACCTTGACGGCCTGCACACGACGAGCTTCCTGCTGGGCAACTTCCTGTGCATTTTGCTGGGACACCACAGGCGCGGTGGGTGCTGCTGCGACGGGCGCAGGTGTGTCAGCATTCAACTGAGGCGCCTGCGTGGCGCGGCGTGCGGCCTCGAGTGAAGCAGCCTCCGCCTGTGCGGCCGCACGCGCGGCTTCACGGTCACGTTCGACCTGGGCCGCAGCCTGTGCGTCACGCGCCTCCTGGGCTTCACGCTCTTTTCTGCGCTGGTCGAGCTCTTCCTCCTGTACACGCAGCAGTTCGGCCTGACGGCGGGCTTCTTCCTCGCGCCGTTTCAGTTCCTCAGCGTTGGCAATCGCATTGGCTTGCTGTTCCGCCGCCTGCGCGTCGGCCACAACCTCGTCATCGCGCTGAATGAAAGTGCGCTTTTTGCGAACTTCAACCTGGATGGTGCGGGCACGCCCGGTGGCATCGGCTTGCTTGATTTCCGTGGTGGACTTTTTCACCAAGGTGATTTTTTTGCGCTCTCCGGAGGCCGTGCCGTGACTGGTTTGCAAGTAGTTCAGCAGCTTGTGCTTGTCCGAATCGGACACAGGGTCGGTCCCCGATGACTTGGGCACACCGGCGCTGGCAAGTTGCTCCAGGAGGGTGTGGGTGGGTTTGTGCAGTTCGGCTGCCAATTCTGCGACGCTGATGCTGGTCATGGGTGTTTCTCCGTTGCCTCCGTGATCAGGATTGGGCCTCACCCGCTTCGCTGGCGAACCAGTGAGCGCGTGCCTTCATGATCAGGGCTGTCGCTTCTTCGGGCGATTGCCCGGTGATTTCACACAATTCATCGGTGGCAAGGTCGGCCAGATCGTCACGCGTGTGGACGCCGCCGGCGGCCAGTTGCGCAATCATGTCGGCAGACACACCTTCGAGATCGCGCAGGTCTTGTGAGACCGACTCCACGCTTTCCTCGCGGACCAACTCCATGGTCAGCAAGGCGTCCTTGGCACGGGTGCGCAACTCGGTCACGGTCTCTTCGTCGAAGGACTCGATCTCCAGCATTTCCTGCAGCGGGACGTAAGCCACCTCTTCCAGGCTGGTGAAACCTTCTTCGATGAGGATGTCGGCAATCTCCTGGTCGACATCGAGCTTGGACATGAACAGCGCCCGAACCCCGTCGGACTCGGCAGCCTGCTTCTGGGCAGACTCGTCAGCTGTCATGATGTTGATGCGCCAGCCAGTCAGGTCAGACGCCAAGCGGACGTTCTGCCCACCGCGCCCGATGGCAATGGCCAGGTTCTCTTCATCGACCACCACGTCCATGGCATGGCGCTCTTCGTCAACCACAATGGATTGGACATTGGCAGGCGCCAAAGCACCAATGACGAACTGTGCCGGGTCTTCACTCCACAACACGATGTCGACGCGTTCGCCAGCCAGTTCGGTTGTGACGCCGTTCACCCGGGATCCACGCACACCTACGCAGGTGCCAATGGGGTCCACGCGTTTGTCATGAGACAACACGGCAATTTTGGCGCGTGAACCGGGGTCACGGGCGCAGGTTTTGATTTCAAGCAGGCCCTGTTCGATCTCTGGCACTTCCTGTCGGAACAGCTCCATCATGAATGCAGGCGAGGAACGCGACAGCACGATGGGTGCGCCACGCAGCGTCAGGTCCACTTCCATGATCATGGCGCGCACACGGTCGCCAGTGCGGAAGTTTTCCTTGGGAATCATTTCGGTGCGACGCAGGCGGCCCTCGACACGGCCGCTTTCGACGATCAGGTCGCCTTTGTCCATCCGTTTGACTGTGCCGACGAAAATTTTCTCGCCGCGCGACATGAAGTCGTTGAGCAGCATTTCGCGCTCGGCATCGCGGATTTTCTGCAGGATG
>CAIYQZ010000010.1 GCA_903928495.1 uncultured bacterium | reverse complement strand
TAGTCGGTGATGACCAGCGAATTGTTGCCCGGGTTGACGTTGATGGTGTTGTTGGGGCCGATCAGCGGGCGCAGCACGGGCACCAGGTTGTTCGCGTTTTCGTGACGAAGGGCAAAAATCTGCGTCACGATCTGGTTGCCCCCGGTGGCCGCTGACGGCAACTGTGTGGGCGCGCCCGCGTTCACTGTGCTGGCTTGCAGTTTGGCATCTGCCTCGGGCACCACCTTGTAGAGCCCGCCGGTTTCCACCAGTGCGAACCCTTGCAGGCGCAGCGCTGCAGCAAACTGGTTCAGCGCTGCGGCAGGGCTCACGGCGCGTTCGGTTGTCAGGTTGATTTGGCCCTTCACGCGGGGGTCCACCACCACGTTGCGACCGCTGAGGGTTGCCATGGCGCGGGCCACGGCCTCGATCTCGGCATTGACGAAGTTCAACGTGATCGGCTCGCCCGGCTTCACGCTGGGGCTGTTGGCATCTGGGGGAGCCGTCTGTGCCAGAGAAAATGAATTAAAAATGCCTCCACCGCTTATTCCTATTGATAAAGCAGCTATAAAAAACGACAACTTTTTTTTGCTGAGGGTGGGACGTGTGGTCATGGGGTCATCCAATCTTGATCAGGGTGCGCGCACCTTGGCGGCGCCCCAGTATGTTGAGCAGGTTTGCCAGTGCCTCTTCGCGGCCCGGGCTGGCCTGTGCGTCGCCCTCAAAGCGCAGCCGCCCGGCCACCCATTGGCCCTGGCCTTGCAGCAGCAGCGCGCCTTCGCGGGTGGTGAGTGACAGTGTGGCATCCCGACCGCCGTCACCAGCGCTCATCCAGGTCAGCTGATAGCTTCCCATTGGCCGAACGGTGGACAGGCGGCTGGCTGCATCCCGCACTTCCAAGGTGGCATTGCCAGTGCTTCGCAGGTTGCGGGTGCTGAATTCGAGAGACATGCCGGGTGTGTCGAATGCGAGCTGACCCTGCAGTTGCAAGGTGTTCCACGGTGTGCCCAGCCCTGACAGCAAAGCAGCTGGCCACTGGCTTTGGTGCGCGGGTGCATTCACCCGCAGTGTGCCCCACCCGGGTTGCAGCGACAGCGACAGCCCACTGGGCGTGCAGCACGGGGCGTTCAGCAACAGCGACAGGCCCAGCCAGGTGGGGTTCAGTTGCCATTGCACGCCACCGGGCAGGGCGGCGCGGTCCTGGCTGTCCAGGCCACCGGTCAGCAGCACGTCGGCCTGGCCCTTCCAGACGGTGCCCCGTGCGTTGACCACTTGGACTTTCCCACCCGTGGCCTGTGTCACAGGCCCGGCCAGCCAATGTGCAGGGGCAAAACCGATCACCGCCAGCATTGCGCCGACCCCGAACGCCATGGCCAGTGACAGGGTGCCCAGTGTGTCCACGACACCGCCACCCGCCGGTGTGCGTGAAGGCTTGAATACAGGGCGTTTGCGTGTTGCCATGGCTTGCTTCAGCGCGACAGCGCAAACACCGCGTTGCCTTGCCACACGCCGCTGCTGGCAGGGGCCTGCGTGGCCGACGGTTGTGCCGGTGTTGCCGTGGCGGGACTCAGCCGCAGTTCAGTGGGCACGCTGCGGGCATTGATGCGCACATCTGCCAGCCATTGCGCCACGTCCGCAGCCCCTGCGGATGCAAAACTGGCGGTGGCTTGGTCACCCAGGACGCTCAGTTTGGCTTGAGCCCCCAGGTGGCGCAGCGTGGCTGCTTCCAGTGCGCGCAGGGCGTCGTCACGCCCGATGGGCGGCTGGGCTTGCAACGACTGCGCCTGAGCGGCCATGGTTTGCAGCGTGTGCAACTCGGCATCCAGGCGGGCATGTTGTGCAGGGGCCTGGCGCAGCGTCTTCCAGGCAGGGGCCAATGCCACCCACCACAGCAGAGCCAGCGCCACCACGGCAGCTGCAAGACCCAGGGCCTGGCGTTCGCGCGGGGCCAGCTTCAGCCACCAGGTGTTGAATGTGGCTTTCATGGCCGTGCGGCGCGGGTTGCACCCGGCGTCAGGGTCAGGACAGGGGCTGCGTACTCGCCCTGCCAGCCCTGGGCTTGGAGGCCCTGACGCAAGGCGGTCACGCTGGCGTCGGTGGTTTGTGTCAGGGTCAAGCGGACTTCAGAAGCAGTGAAATGAATAGCTGACAAACCAATACTGTCTTGCGACAGACCAGAAAAAAGTGCCAAAAGTTGCTCCACATCGCCGTTGCCGAGTTGGCCACTGGCGCGTTGCAGGTTGGCCAGTTCCCGTTGCATCTGGCGCGGGGCATCCAACACGAGCGTCACGGACGGGAACGTTTGCGTCAGCAAGCTTTTGGCAAGCTGCTGCTTCGCTTGCAACTGCTGATGTTCTTGCCAGGCCAATGCGTTCAGCCCGGCCACCGCACTGGCCAGCAACACCGCCAGGCCCCAACGGGTGGCGCGCCAGGCGGGCGCGTGGACGAGCTGCATCCAGCCGTCACGCAGGCGTTGACCCCGGCGGGCGTTGGCTGACAGCCGCAGGTCAAACTGTGCTGCATTCCATGGGTGCTGGGCGCTGCGCATCAGGCGCTGGGCCGTGGTGTCCACGGCAAAAGTCTGCCCGGTGGCCACCTCGGCCAGCGCGGCACAGGCTGGCTCGGCCAGGCGTGGCACACCGTCAGGTGCCGTCAGAGCTGCTGGCATGTCACCCAGTGGCTCGCTGAACACCCCCAGGGGCCCTGTGTTCACCAACCAGGGCTGACCGTTGCACACCAGTGCGTGTTGCAGGGGTGTGGGCTGGGGCGGCAGATCGGGCACGATGCGCGACACCGCGCGACCGGCCGCCTGAAGTGTGGACAGGTGTGCCAACAAGAGGGTTTTGTCGCAGGCCAGCGCCCAGGCGGGCTGCGTGGCTTGCCAGCCGGGCTCCAGCGCCAGATGCAGGCTTGCTGGGTCGGCCAGAAGCCGGTCCTCCAGCAAGCCGTCCAGTGCCTGGCGCAAACGGGCTGCATTGATTTTGGGCACCACCACGCGGTGCCATGAGGCTGCGCAAACGGGCAGCACCAACACCACCACAGCGTCGTGTGGCAGCAGGGCGGCGGCATCTTGCCCATGAGAGTCAACGCTTTGACCGTCGTGGCTGAGCGCCCAACTCCATTCGCCGGCAACGGCGTCGGTGGTGCTCCAAGCCAGTGGTTGCACCATCAGCATGGGCCGGTCTCCGTGTGTGCAGGCAGGGGGGTGATGAGGGCTGAACGGGGCACTGGGCAGGGTCGGGCAGGGTGGGCTGGCGTCGCACTGGCAAAGCCGGTGGCAGTTTGTGGTGTCATTGTAGGGACGGGGCTGTCGCAGTGGGTGAACGCGTGGTTGTGCGCTCACGCCACAGGGTGTTGACTTGCAGACCGTTGCGTTGCACCAAGGATTGTTCGGTCACCACGCGTTCGCCCAGCCGCAGGCTGCCGGTCACCAGGAAGTAGCGGCTGCCGGTGCCGTGGTAGGCATCGTTCAACGCTTCGTCGGTGGAACCCAGTGCGGCGCTTGCATCGGCGATGCTCTTGAAAGGTTTGAGCGCCCGTTCGCTCACTGCCCGGCGTGCGCGTGCCATGTCAAGCCCGGGCACCGCCGCCACCAACAGTTCGGCAGGGGCGGTGTTCAGGTTGAGTGGCGTGCGTTCGGGCAGCACTGTCATGTAGGGCCTCAGCCGCTCCAGGCTGCTTTCCGACATGCCCAGCCAGCCCAGTTGGCCCAGCCTGCGGGGGAGAAGGGGTGCCAGGGCTGCGGCGCTTTGCTGCTCCGGTGTGTCGGCCATGGAGGCCAATGCCGCTTGTACCCACAAGCGTGCCACGCTGGCCAGTTCTGCTTCCGGCAGCCCGAGTTGTGCGTACAGCCGGGTGAAGGCGCGCAGGTCAGCTTCTGACAGCTTGCCCTGCTGCACCAGATTGGCCCAGTTCAGGCGGCCTTGCTGGTCTTCAATGGAGCCCGACAAAAAGGCATCCAGTGTGGGCGGCGGGTCGGTGTTCTTGTCCGCAGCCAGGAAGCTCGACAGGCGCGCCTCTTCCAGGCCCACTGCCCAAGGCTCGGCGAGGTGATCGCCCGCCCCGGTGTTCTGGTTGGTGCGGCCGTCTTCTCGCAGAATGAGGCGGGCCCAGTCCAGGGCACCGGTCAGCACCCAACCCGTTTGCTGACGTTCGCGTTCGGCCTCTTCCACGGCCACGTGCCGCCATTGCTGCCACAGCGCCGCACTGGCCAGGGCAGCCACCAGCGTCACCGTCAGCATGGCCAGCAGCAGTGCCGCCCCGCGTTGCGTGTGTGTCCGCCGCTTGTTCATGACCTGCCGCCACCCAGCACAGGGCGTGCCCAGTCGCGCACCAGTTCGCCGTTCAAGGCTTGCCCACCCGAGACGGTCAGCACCAGGCGCACCCCGTCGGGCAATGCCACCAGGTTGCTGGCGCGGGGCAACCCCGCCCCGGCAGCCGGGTTGGGCGTGGCACTGGGCACGACGCTCCCACCAGACGACAAGGGATTGGTCCACGCGTTGTCCCGGTAATAAAAGACCTGCCAGCGTTCGGCTGGTGCAATGGCCACCTGGCGGGGCAAGTCACCAGCCACCGGTTGCTGGCCCCAGCGTTGGGCTTGAGTCCATGCCTGGGTCAAGGCCGAGCGGGTTTGCAGGCCTTCGGTTTGCCACCGCGTCCACTGCCCGTTGTGCAGGGCCCACGCCACCACCCGAAGCCCAGGGCTGCGCGTGTCGGATTCCAGCGGGTCGCGTCGTGTGAGGCGCAAGGTGCGCCCGTCAAAGTCCAATGCAGGCACGTCGCCGGTTTCGGCCAGGGCATCGAGGTCAGCCGCCCACTGGCCCAGCCCTGCCTGCAAGGCCAGCAGTTGGTCGCCTCGCTCTCGTGTGAAGCGCTCGGAGCGGGCCATGCCATCCAGTGCACGCCAAGACATCAGCGCCAGTGTCGCCATGATGGCGATGGCCACCAGCAACTCCACCAAGGTGAAGCCCTGTGCGGTGATGCGTGCAACGGGTTTCAAAACCGCCCCACCACGGTGGACAACTGAAGCAATGTGATGGCCGTGGGGCCATCACCCGCAGGCGTGTTGACGCGAACATCCACCCTCCTGAAATTGGGGTTGGGTGTGGGCAACACATCCACCTGAACCACCAGATCGCGCCGCGCCTGAGTGCACGTGCGTGTGCTGCTGCCCACGCCCGGCATCTGGCGCGAGAGCCGCACATTGGCGAACTCGTTGTCTGCACACAATTGCGCCAGCAATTGGTCGCCTTGGCGCTCGGACATGCGCGTGAGCGACGCACTGGACTGCAGGCCAGCCACCAGAGCAATGGCGACCACCGCGAGGGCCACCAGAATTTCCACCAGCGTGAAGCCCTGTTGGGCTGCGTGGCAGGGGGCGAAACGTTGCTTCACGGTGAGGCCAACGTTGGCGGCTCTGCCAGCACTGCGAATGGCCGCAGTCCATCAGTGCCCAGCCACAGTGTGCGGTTGGAGAGGGTGAGAGCCAATTCGTGGGCAGCCATGAGAGGTTCAGGCCCCAGCGCCAGTTGCGAGCTTCCGGCAGGCTGACCCAACCGGGTCAGCCGCACCTGCGTACCGGCGGTCAGCCAAGGTCTTCTCACCTGGTCGATGACAAAACCCTGGCCATCTGCGCGCCAGATGACGGCCACGCCAGTGGTCCGCGCCTGGGCTCGCCCAGCCTCCAGAAGTGCGCCTAAGCGCTGCGCTTCGCGTTCCAGTTGGGTGGCTGCCGGGTCTGGCAAGGCCAAACTGACACCCGCCGTGGCCAAGGCCACGAGGCTCACCACCAGCAGCAGTTCCAGCAGGGTGAAGCCGCGTTGCCGCAGTGTCACGGCCTCAGGGCTGCCAGGAGCCAATGTCCGCATTGTTGCCCTCGCCCCCTGGCTCGCCATCGGCACCCAGCGAGAGCACGTCCACCTCGGCATGAACGCCCGGGTTCAGGTAGCGGTACGGGCGCCCCCAAGGGTCTGCAGGCAGTTTGTCCAGGTAGGGCCGCCAGTTGGGAGGCACTGGAGCGGTGGTGGGGCGGGCCAGGAGTGCCCCCAGCCCCTGTTCGGCGCTGGGGTAGCGCTGGTTGTCCAGCCGGTAGAGCTTCAGCGCTTGGGCCAGGTTGTTCACATCGGTTTTGGCGGCGGTGGTGCGCGCGTCGTCGGCTCGGTCAAGTACGTTGGGCACGATGAGTGCGGCCAGCACGCCGATGATGACGAGCACCACCATCAGTTCAATCAGGGTAAAGCCGCGTGCCTTCAGGCGGGCGGTGGTCCTGTGACGGGTGACAGACAGGTTGTGGCAGTGAATGGACAAGCGGGTCTCCCTGTGCAAAGCGGCGGCGTCCTGGGTGGACTCTCGCAGGGGCTGAATGATAATGGCCGCATGTTGCGTTCATCGGTGCGTTCCAGCGCATCTCCCCACTCTTTCGTACCTCTGTCTACTTCGCGTTGGCTGCCACGGGCTATTGCTTTGCTGGTGTGGCTGTGTGCCGGTTTTGTGCTGACTTACGTGGTGTTGCATTGGATGGCACAGCGCCCGGCCACGCTGGTGCCCGTGCAAGCCACAGCGGTTGTGGGGGCGGACACGCAGGCCGTGGCCCGCGCGCTGGGTGCACAAGCGACTCAAGCCGTGCCGGTGGCCCCGGTAGCGGCCCCTTCGCGCTACGTACTGACGGGAGTGGTGGCTCCTGCAGGGGGTGGCCAGTCTTCGGGCGTTGCGTTGATCGCCATCGACGGTCAGCGTCCGGGTACCTACCGGGTTGGCGCAGTGCTGGACGGACGCTGGGCTGTGCAAACGGTCGAGCGCCGTTCGGTGGTGCTTCGGTCCACTGACGCACCCGGTCAGCAGATCACTCTTGCCCTGCCTGAGCTTGCTTCCTAGCGCTGGCTGAGACCTTCAGACCATGGTGTCCACGTCATCGTGGGCGGGTTCGACGTGAGGGCGGCTCATACCGGCGGTGTCGAAGCTGGCCATTTCATTGAGCAGCAGGGCGGCTGATTGCACCAGCGGCCATGCCATCAACGCACCCGTGCCTTCCCCCAAACGCATTTCCAGGTCCAACAGCGGCTGGGCTTGCAGGTGGATCAGCATCAGCCTGTGGCCCGCTTCTGCCGACCGGTGTGTGAAGACCATGTAGTCGGTGACGTTGGGGCGCAGGCCACGGGCCACCAAAGCGGCAGCGCCTGCAATGAAGCCGTCCACCAGGATCACCCTGCGTTCGCTGGCGGCTTGCAGCATGGCCCCCACCAGCATGGCAATTTCGAAACCGCCCATGGCGGTCAGTGCGGCCAGCGGGGCCTGCGCAGCCCGGTGCCGACGCGACACGTCAAACAGCACCCTCAGTTTTCGGTCAAATTGGGCATCACTGAGCCCGGCCCCGCGGCCCACCGCATCATCGAGTTGCACCGCGCACAGCCGCGACAGCAGCAGAGACGCACTCGATGTGTTGCCAATGCCCGCTTCACCAAAGGCCACAACATTGCCCGGCAGGTGCCGCACAACATCAAAGCCGGCATTGATGGCCGACAGGGTTTGTGCGCCCGTCATGGCGGGTCCACGGCTCATGTTTCGCGTGCCGAAGCCGATTTTGCGCGACAAGAGGTTCACGTGTGTGTTGCTGTCAGCGGCTTCGGGTGGCAGTTGGCCTGCCACACCTGCATCGACCACGGTCAGGTCAAAACCATGCTGGCGGGTCAGCACGTTCACAGCGGCCCCGCCTTGTGTCATGTTGAGCAGCATTTGCAGGGTGACCGCCTGAAGGTACGACGACACCCCTTCATCTACCAACCCGTGATCGGCTGCAAACACCACCGCCTGCGGCTGGTCGAGCGTGACGGTGCAGCTGCCCTGGATCAGACCGAGTTGCACTGCCAGCGACTCCAGCCGCCCCAGGGCCCCCAGTGGCTTGGTCTTGTTGTCCAGTGTGTGGCGCAACTGCGCTTCCAACACTGGGTTGGCTGTGGAGACAACCGTAGGGAGTTTGAGTGTGGGGGCGGCTGTGTTCATGGCGGTCAGGCGGGTGGGCGCAGAAAAAGCTGATACACGGGGTTGGTGGTCTCTTCCACGCAGGGGTAACCCAACGTGGCCAGGAAGTCATCGAAATCGGCGTTGTCGCTCTGGGGCACCTGCAATCCCACCAGTATGCGTCCGTAGTCTGCGCCTTGATTGCGGTAATGGAACAGGCTGATGTTCCAACCCGGTCGCATCAGGCTGAGGAACTTCATCAGTGCCCCTGGCCGTTCGGGAAACACAAAGCGCAGCAGCCGTTCGTCTTGGGCCAGCGCAGATGGACCGCCCACCATGTGTCGCATGTGTTCTTTGGCCAGATCGTCGTGGGTCAGGTCCAGCGCCTTGAATCCATGTTCACCAAAGGCCTTCGCGATGTGTGCGCTTTCGCCTTTGCGCTGTGTGGTCAGGCCCACAAATACATGCGCCTGCTGAGCGTCGCTGATGCGGTAGTTGAACTCGGTCACATTGCGGGCGGCAGGTGCGCCCTTGTCGTCGAACGGGGGAAGGTTGCCGATGAGTTCGCAAAACCGGCGGAAGCTGCCGCGCTCTTCAGGCAGCGTGACGGCAAAAAGAGCCTCGCGCTCCTCGCCCACTTCTGCCCGCTCGGCCACAAAGCGCAGGCGGTCGAAATTCATGTTGGCGCCGCACAAAATGGCGGCGTAGGTCTCACCCTGTGTGCCGTGCTCGGCCACATATTGTTTGATGGCTGCCACCGCCAGCGCTCCGGCGGGCTCGACGATGCTGCGGGTGTCCACAAAAACGTCTTTGATTGCGGCGCAGACCGCATCTGTGTCAACAGTCATGAAGCTGTCCACGAGGCCGCTGGCCACCCGAAAGGTTTCCTCTCCCACCAGTTTTACTGCTGTGCCGTCTGAAAACAGTCCCACGTCGGGCAGCGTCACGCGGTGGCCTGCCGCCACCGACTGCAGCATGGCATCGGAGTCGTTCATCTGCACGCCAATCACCTTGATGTCGGGGCGCACTGCCTTGATGTAGTTGGCCACGCCCGACACCAGGCCGCCGCCGCCAATGGCCACGAACACCGCGTCCAGTTTGCGTGTGCCCAATCCCTGCAGTTGACGCAGCATCTCCATGGCCACCGTGCCTTGCCCAGCGATCACATCCGGATCGTCAAAGGGATGCACAAAGGTCAGGCCTTCCGTTTGCTGGAGGGTGACCGCGTGGTTGTACGCGTCTGTGTAGCTGTCGCCGTGCAGCACCACCTCTCCCCCCAGCGTTTTGACTGCATCGATCTTCACCTGAGGCGTGGTGGTGGGCATCACGATGACCGCCCGCGTGCCCAGTTTGGTTGCACTCAGCGACACGCCTTGTGCATGGTTGCCGGCCGAGGCACAAATGACCCCGCGCGCGAGTTGTTCCGCCGACAGGTGAGCCATCTTGTTGTACGCGCCACGCAGCTTGAAGCTGAACACGGGTTGCTGGTCTTCGCGCTTGAGGAGCACGGTGTTGCCCAAGCGGCGACTGAGGGCCCGTGCCGGCTCCAGAGCCGATTCAATGGCCACGTCGTACACCCGCGCATTCAGGATTTTGATCAGGTAATCAGATGGCTGCAGCGTGTCGGATCGGGGTGTCGAGGGGGCGTTCATCGTGGAAAAAGGTTCAGATCAGAGGCCTGATGATAGGCGGCAGACGAAAAAAAGCCCCAAGCCGCAAGGCTTGGGGCTGAATCCACCAATATGGAAAAGGTGGAGGAGACAACCGTTTGTTTGGCAACAGAAGGCCTACTGCGAAACTTACAATCGAGTGTAGCGGCACTCATGCTGCATTGCAACAAGCTTGTTCATTATTCTTTAAAGAAAGTCACGCCATGGAGTGCACCGTCAGTTGGACCGGCCACGCAGGTACCCGATCCGCCATGGGTTTCGTGGCAGAAACCGGCAGCGGACATGTGTTGACCATGGACGGCGCCCCCGATGCCGTCAAGCCCGAGAACGGCGGGGCCAATCTTGCACCCAGGCCCATGGAAACTGTGCTGGCTGGCACAGGTGGTTGCACAGCCTACGACGTGGTGCTGATACTGAAGCGCGGCCGCCACGCCGTCACGGGCTGCAGCGTCAAACTGACCAGCGAGCGGGCCGAGACCGAGCCCAAAGTCTTCACCAGCATCCACATGCACTTCACCGTCTCAGGAAAAGCCGTGCCTGCGGCAGCGGTGGAGCGCGCCATCGCCATGAGCCACGAGAAATACTGTTCTGCCAGCATCATGTTGGGCAAAACAGCGGCCATCACCACCAGCTTTGAGGTGATTGAAGCCTGAGGTTTGTCAGATCCTGTGCGCCACGGTCGTCATGACCTTGGCGGCGGCTTTCATTGCCAGCTTTGCAGGCAGAGGTAGTTCGACAGCCCCCGCGTGTTGTGCCTCTCTGGCGTGACGGGCTTCGTCTTCCTTCATGTGTGCCACCAGTGCCCGTGAGGCCAGGTCGTTGGCTGGCAGTCGTTCCATGTGGTGTGCCAGGTGCGCCTCCACCTGTCGTTCTGTTTCCACAACGAAACCCAGGCTGACCCTCTCGCCCATGCGGCTGGCCAGCAGGCCCAATCCAAATGCACCGGCGTACCACAGCGGGTTGAGCAGGGACGGACGACTGCCCAACTCGTCAATCCGCTTGCGTGTCCAGGCCAGGTGATCGCCTTCCTCTTTGCCAGCAGCTTCAAAGTGCTGTGCCAACACTTCATTGCCCGAAAAAGCACGCGCCCCGAGTGCTTGTGCGTTGTACAGCGCCTGCGCGCACACCTCGCCCACGTGGTTCACGCGCATCAGTGCGCCAGAGAGAGTCTTTTGTTCATCGCTCAGAGGCGCTGTGCCTTGCGGTTCGACTGTTTGCGTGGACCGATTTGCGTTGTAGGAGCGTGCAGAAAACACTGTGCGCAATGCGACATCCACAGAACCGATCAAAGCGTCAACTGCTGACAGGTGGCGATGGGTGCGGCTGGGTGGTCGGGGTTTCATTTTTGACTTGGGTTTTGAGCAAGGGATAACCCTGAAAATGTTGTCGATTGACAACGATTCGGGAAGCGTTTTGTCACAGTTCCAAGGGTATGTGTGGCCTTGAATGCTGCGTTCTGGTGCAATACGAGCAACTTCCGAAACGGGGGTTGGGTGATGGGATATTGTCCCGCAGCCTCGATTTTTCAACCTTGGAGAAACTCTCAATGAAAAAAACACTGATCGCCCTGGCTGCTGTTGCAGTTTCCAGCGCTGCATTCGCACAATCCTCCGTCACCCTGTACGGCCAAGTCAACATCGGTTTGGCGAAAACACAAGGTGCAGACATGGCTCTGAATGAAGGTCCTGATGGCTCAGGTAGCCGTTGGGGTCTGCGCGGCACCGAAGACCTCGGTGGTGGCATGAAAGCCAACTACATTCTGGAATCTGGTTTCAGCCTGGATTCCGGCAACCAAGACGTTGCAGGTCAGCAATTCCAGCGCGCTTCTTGGATGGGCCTGAGCGGTGGCTTCGGTGAAATTCGTCTGGGCCGTCAGTACTCCATCGGCTTTGATGCCTCCATTGGTACCATGCCCAGCACTGCGTTCAGCTCACAGCGCATGGTCGGTTTGAACTGGGCCGGTACGGTCAACACCCGTAACAACGACTACATCAAGTACCTGTCCCCCTCATTCGGCGGCCTGAAGGTCAGCGTCGGCACGCAGTTGAAGGGCGACACCGCTACTGCCAACACTGAAGTCGGCGTTTCTTACGCTGCAGGTCCTCTGAAAGCCAACTTTGTGACCACCAAGGTCAAAGGCGCTTCTGGTAGCAGCTATGGCCTGAATGCCATGTATGACGCTGGTTTCGCCACTCTGGGTGGCGGCTATGCCGACAACGCTGGCAACAACACCGGCAAAGGCGTTTTCCTGCACGCTGGCACCAAAATGGGCAACTTTGCTCCTTACCTGCAGTTCGCACGTAACACAGACGCTAAAGTCAGCTCGGTTGAAGCCGGTGCTTACTACTCCCTGTCCAAGCGCACCCGTGCTTACGGTCTGCTGAACACCCGTTCCGGTGTGGCAAACGACAATAACAAGTACACACTGGGCTTGGTCCACACCTTCTAATCTGAAGGTTAATGTGAAAAAAGCCGCTGCTTCTGCAGCGGTTTTTTTTTGGGCTGCTGGTTTTTGGTGCTTGCACCGGTTCGGGGCTGTTGTTGTGAAATGGCGACGCAACCATTCTCATTGAGGTGATTTTTCGGGAAAACCCTACGAGGGTGCCTCGAGCGTATGTAAGATCAATCCGTGAGTTTTTTTACCACCGTGGTTGCTTCCTGATTCGAAGCGCCACCATATTTCAAGGAAGTTACCTATGAAGAAGTCTCTGATTGCACTCGCAGTGTTGGCATCTGCTGGCGTTGCACAAGCCCAATCCAGCGTCCAGCTGTACGGTATCGTTGACCTGGTTGTCCACAAAGACAAAGGCGTCAGCGCCATGATGACATCTGGCGGTGTGAGCGGCAGCCGCTGGGGCATGAAAGGCTCCGAAGATCTGGGTGGTGGCTTGAAGGCCAACTTCCTGCTGGAGCAAGGCTTCTCTGCTGATGCAGGTACCGCTGGTGCTGGTACCCAATTTGCTCGCCAGTCTTACGTTGGTCTGTCAGGCGGCTTCGGTGAAGTCAAACTGGGCAAGATCTGGACGGCTTATGACGACATCTCTGGTGCCACCAACCCTGTGTTTGACTCTGTGTTGGCACCTACCGGTGTTTGGGCTAGCAGCGGCTACCAAGCCAACCCCAACAACGGTTTCTACTACGCCACGCCAGCAATGGGTGGCCTGAGCGGTGCTTTCAGCTACAACCTGGACGAGAACAGCGCTGCTAAGACCAACGTGATGGCATTCCATGCCAAGTACGAAGGCGGCCCAGTTTTTGTGGGTTTTGCTTATCAAAACGAGGGTGATGTTGTTGGTACCAACGACAAGAAATTCACACGTTTGAACGGTTCTTATGATCTGGGCATGGCCAAGATCCTTGCCGGTTACGGCAAGGTCAGCATGACCGGCGCGGCTACCGTGACCGACATGAGTATCGGTGCTGACATCCCCCTGGGTTCCAGCATGGTGTTGTCTGCAGGTTACGCTTCTTCCAAGCCTAACGGTGGCGTGAAGGCCTCTGGCTTCGGCGTGGGCGTGGCTTATCTGATGTCCAAGCGCACCACCGTGTACGGTGGCTTCCTGGACACCAAGAACGCTGGTCCTGACAGCCGTTTCGGCGTTGGCCTGAAGCACACTTTCTGATTTCGCCGGCGCTTGCCGGATTCAATCAGACAAAACCGCCTGCTCGCAGGCGGTTTTTTTTCGTCATCACATCGGTGACAACCATGCACGAAGGGCATTGAACCCTCGCTATGATTTGGGCAAGCAAGTTGCTTGTCTGCCGGTTATCAACTTTTGGAGGTGTGCATGGTTTTCAAACTTTCCGTCCTGTCTGTGGCCCTGGCTCTTTCCGTTGCCAGCGTGCACGCCAAACCGTTCAAGTGGACGAGTGCCAGCGACATTCCCACTTGGGACATTCACTCGCAGAACAACGCGCTGTCCAACGGCATTCATGCTGCGGTGTATGAGTCGCTGGTGTACTACAACAGCCGCACCTTCAAAATTGAGCCCGTGTTGGCCACGGCTTGGAAGCAAGTCAAGCCCACACAACTGCGGCTGACCTTGCGTTCGGGTGTCAAGTTCCACGACGGTTCTGCCTTCACGGCAGACGACGCGGTGTTTTCGCTGGAACGTGCCATGTCCAAAACGTCGAACTTTGCGGTGTACACCCAAGGCATCGACAAGGTCGTGAAGGTCGATGCGCAAACCATCGACATCTTCACCAAAGACCCCAACCCGGTGCTGCTGAACCAGTTGACCGAGTTGCGCGTGATGAGCAAAGCGTGGGCTGAGAAAAACAACTCCACGGCCCCCAAAGACATCAAAACCAAAGATGAAAACTTTGCCCACCGCAACGCGATGGGTACGGGCCCTTTCAAACTGAAAGAATGGCAGCCTGACCAGAAACTGGTGATGGAAAAAAATGCTGCCTGGTGGGGCAAACCTGAGGGCAACGTGACCGAGGTGATCTACACACCCGTCAAGGCCACAGCCACGCGCATGGCCGCCTTGTTGTCGGGTGAGGTGGACTTTGTCCTGGACCCCAGCCCGCAAGATTTGCCGCGCGTGCGCAGCACCGCCAGCCTGAAGGTGATCGACGGCATTGAAAACCGCACCATCTTTTTGGGCATGGACCAGTTCCGTGACGAATTGCCTGGCAGCAACATCAAGGGCAAAAACCCCCTGAAAGACCAGCGCGTGCGCAAGGCGCTGTACCAGGCCATCGACATCGCCACCATCAACAAGGTGACCATGCGCGGCCTGGGGCAACCCACGGGTGCGCTGGTGGCACCTCAGGTGAACGGCTGGACCAAAGAGGTGGACAAGCGTTACCCCTACAACCTGGACGCAGCCAAAAAGCTGCTGGTCGACGCAGGCTACAAAGACGGTTTCGAGGTGGACTTTGCATGCCCCAATAACCGCTACATCAACGACGAAGCCATTTGCCAGGCCGTCACAGCCATGTGGTCGAAAGTGGGTGTGAAGGCCAAGTTGCGCACCCTGCCTCTCGCCACCTATTTCCCCATGATTCAGCGTTACGAAGCCAGCATCTACATGCTGGGCTGGGGTGTGCCCACGTTTGATGCGCTCTACAGCATCCAGTCGCTGGTCCGCTCGGTGGGCGCCGGTGGCGATGGCAACTACAACGTGGGTCGCTACAGCAACCCGCAAATGGATGCCTTGGTGGAGCGCACCAAGAAAGAAACCGACCTGAAGTTGCGCACCGAGCTGTTGACCAAAGCGCTGGCGCTGCAAAACGAAGACGTGGCGCACATTCCGCTGCACAACCAGGTGATTCCGTGGGCCATGAAGAAAAACATTGATGTGGTTCACCGCGCAGACAACCGTCTGGACTGGCGCCTGATCAAGGTCAACTGAACCGAGGCCCTGGCAGTTGTTCGCTTTCATTCTGCGCCGCCTGTTGCAGGCGGTGGTCGTGATGGTCACCGTGGCGCTGGTGTCGTTCCTGCTGTTTCAGTATGTGGGCGACCCGGTGGTGTTCCTGCTGGGGCAGGACGCCACCGCCGAGCAGGTTGCCGAGATGCGCGCAGCGCTGGGGCTGGATCAGCCTTTTTTTGTGCAGTTTGGCCACTTTCTGGCCAACGCAGTGCAGGGAGAGTTTGGCATCAGCCTGCGGCAGGGCACTCAGGTGTCACAGCTGATTGCCGAGCGCTTCCCGGCCACGCTGGAGCTGGCCTTGGTGGCTGCGGCGCTCGCATTGCTGCTGGGTGTGCCCATGGGCGTGTACGCGGCCTTGAAGCGTGGCAGCTTTTTGAGCCAAGTGTTCATGACAGTGTCCCTGCTGGGTGTGTCTTTGCCCACCTTCCTGATCGGCATTTTGCTGATTCTGGTGTTCGCTGTGGTGTTGGGCTGGTTTCCCAGTTTCGGCCGCGGCGAGGTGACTCACATCGGCGGGTGGACCACGGGGCTGCTCACGCTCAAAGGCTGGCACCACATCACGCTGCCAGCGGTCACGTTGGCGATCTTTCAGCTGACGCTGATCATGCGGCTGGTGCGAGCCGAAATGCTGGAGGTGCTGCGGACCGACTACATCAAGTTCGCTCGCGCCCGTGGCCTGACCGACCGCGCAGTGCACTTTGGACATGCGCTGAAGAACACCTTGGTGCCGGTGCTGACCATCACGGGTTTGCAACTGGGTGGGTTGATTGCGTTTGCCATCATCACGGAAACCGTGTTTCAGTGGCCGGGCATGGGGCTGCTGTTCATCCAAGCCGTGACGTTTGCCGACATACCCGTGATGGCGGCATACCTGTGCCTGATAGCGCTGATTTTTGTGGTCATCAACCTGCTGGTGGACCTGTTGTACTTCGCCGTGGACCCACGGCTGCGCGTGGACAAGGCCGGAGGCCATTGAACAATGCCCAACAAGCACACCGTTGACACCGCCCGCATCCGGGCGCACGGCAGGGCGTTTGCCCACATTGCCGCCTTCCACCCCGAGCTGACCGCCCTGCGGCGCGACCTGCACGCCCACCCCGAACTGGGGTTTGAAGAGGTGTACACCACACGCCGCGTGATCGATGCGCTGAAGGTGTGTGGCGTGGACGAAGTCCACACCCACATTGGGCGCACGGGCGTGGTGGCCGTCATCCATGGCCAGCAGCGCAGCAGCGGGCGCATGCTGGGCCTGCGCGCCGACATGGATGCGCTGCCCATGGCCGAGCACAACGAGTTTCCCTGGCGCTCCAGCAAACCGGGCCTGATGCATGGCTGCGGGCACGACGGCCACACCACCATGCTGGTGGGTGCCGCCCGTTACCTGGCTGAAACCCGGCAGTTCGACGGCTCGGCCGTGCTGATTTTTCAGCCGGGTGAAGAGGGGCACGCAGGCGCCAAAGCCATGATCGACGACGGGCTGTTTGACCGATTCCCAGTGGAGGCCGTGTTTGCCATGCACAACTGGCCGCAAATGAAGCCTGGCACCGTCGGCATCAACCCCGGCCCGATGATGGCTGCGGCCGACCGCATCACCATTCACATCACCGGCAAGGGTGGGCACGGAGCCCACGCCTACCTCACGGTGGACCCGGTGCTGGTCGCGGCACACATCATCACGGCGGTGCAAAGCATCGTGTCGCGCAACGTGCGGCCCATTGACAGCGCGGTCATCAGCCTGTGTGCCATGCACGCGGGCGATCTGGCTGCGTTCAGCGTGGTGCCCGGTGAGGCCACACTCGTGGGCACCGTGCGCACCTTCACACCTGCAGTGCAAGCCATGGTCGAGCGCCGCCTGAACGAGGTCTGCACGGGGGTGGCCATGGGCTTCGGCGCACAGGCCACAGTCACCTATGAGCGCATTTACCCTGCTACCGTCAACTCTTCCAAAGAGGCCGATTTTGCTGCAGACGTGGCCGAGCGCCTGCTGGGTGCCGACCAGGTGGACCGCCAACTCGACCCCAGCATGGGTGCCGAAGATTTTTCCTTCATGCTGCAAGCCAAACCCGGTGCCTACCTTCGCCTGGGGCAGGGCGCAGAGAACGGGGTGGGCAGTTGCTTTTTGCACAACAGCCGTTACGACTTCAACGACGAAGTGCTGCCATTGGGGGCCGCATTGCATGCCGGGCTGATTGAACAGGGCATGCCCCTGACCACGGCATGAGGGCTCACGCATGTTGAACCGCTTGAAAGCCTGGGCCAACAGCGATGTGGGCCACAGCTTCCGCTCGTCGCCAGTGGCCATGGGTGCTGCCTTGTTGGCCTTCATCTGTGTGTTTTGTGCGGTGTTCGCGCCGTGGGTGGCCCCGCACAACCCGTTCGACTTGACCACGCTCGAGCTGAGCAACGCCCGTTTGCCGCCGTCGTGGTCCGAAGGGGGCAACCCGTCGTTTTTTCTGGGCACCGACGACCAGGGGCGGGACATTTTGTCCGCCCTGATGTACGGCACCCGCATCTCGCTGGCCGTGGGCCTGGCGTCAGTGCTGCTGTCGGTGGGCGTGGGCGTGGCCCTGGGGTTGCTGGCCGGGTTTGTGGGCGGCTGGCTCGATGCACTGCTGATGCGCATGTGCGACGTGATGCTGTCGTTTCCCTCCATCCTCGTGGCGCTGCTGATTGCCGGGGTAGGGCGGGCGCTGTTTCCCAATGCACACGATTCACTGGCGTTCGGCGTGCTGATTTTGTCCATCTCGCTCACCGGCTGGGTGCAGTACGCCCGCACGGTGCGCGGCTCCACGCTGGTGGAGCGCAACAAGGAATACGTGCAAGCCGCGCGGGTCACCGGTGTGTCTGGCGCGCGCATCATGCGCCGCCATGTGTTGCCCAACGTGCTGGGCCCCGTGCTGGTGCTGGCCACCATCCAAGTGGCCACTGCCATCATCACCGAGGCCACCCTGAGCTTTCTGGGGGTGGGCGCACCGCCCACCTCGCCGTCGCTGGGCACCCTCATTCGCGTGGGCAACGACTATTTGTTCTCGGGCGAGTGGTGGATCACCATTTTCCCTGGTGCCATGCTAGTGGTCATTGCCCTCAGCGTGAACCTGCTGGGCGACTGGCTGCGCGATGCCCTCAACCCGAGACTGAGATGACCGCGCTGTTACAAGTCAACAACCTGGTGGTGGAGTTCACCAACCGCCACGGCACGCTGCGGGCGCTGGACGGCGTGTCGTTCGACATCGCCCCCGGTGAAATTCTGGGTGTGGTGGGTGAGTCGGGTGCGGGCAAATCGCTCACGGGCGCGGCCATCATCGGTCTGCTGGAGCCACCGGGCAAAGTGGCCAGCGGCGAAATCGTGCTGAAGGGCCAGCGCATCGACAACCTGCCGCCGCATGAGATGCGCAAAATCCGGGGCCGCCGCATTGGTGCCATTTTTCAGGACCCACTCACCTCGCTCAACCCGCTTTACACCGTGGGCCGGCAACTGACCGAAACCATCCTCACCCACCTGCCAGTGACCCCGGCCGAGGCCCGCCAGCGCGCCATCCAGTTGTTGAAAGACACCGGCATTCCGGCGGCCGAACAGCGCATCGACCACCACCCGCACCAGTTTTCGGGGGGCATGCGACAACGCGTGGTCATTGCCCTGGCATTGGCCGCCGAGCCCGAACTGATCGTGGCCGACGAGCCCACCACCGCGCTGGACGTGTCCATCCAGGCGCAAATCATCGGCTTGCTCAAGCGGATCTGCAAAGAGCGTGGTGCGGCCGTCATGCTCATCACCCACGACATGGGCGTGATCGCCGAGACCTGCGACCGCGTGGCCGTGTTGTACGCCGGGCGTGTGGCCGAGCTGGGCCCCGTGCAGCAGGTCATTCACCAGCCGGCCCACCCGTACACCCGGGGGCTGATGGCCTGCATCCCCGACATGACCGAAGACCGCGAGCGCCTGGCCCAGATCGACGGGGCCATGCCCCGGCTCAACGCCATCCCGCCTGGCTGCGCCTTCAACCCCCGCTGCACAGAGGCCACCGACCGTTGCCGCACAGAGCGCCCCACCCTGATGGCCGCTGGCGCCACACGGGCTGCGTGTTGGATTCATGATGCGAAAAGTGCCCCTGGCGCTTGATGGTATTCATTTGTTTGCTATGACTGAAAACACCTCAAGCACTCAGCCCCTGGTGCGAGCCACCGACTTGGCCCGCACCTTCGACGTGTCGGCCCCCTGGCTCAACCGCGTGCTGGAGCGCAAACCCCGCCAGTTGCTGCGTGCGGTGGACGGCGTGAGTTTCGACATTCCCCGGGGCACCACGCTGGCGCTGGTGGGCGAAAGCGGTTGCGGCAAAAGCACGGTGGCCCGCCTGCTGGTGGGGCTGTACGCCCCCACGCGTGGCGGCTTCGAGTTCGACGGGCAAGACGCACACGCCGTGTTCAAGACCCCGCAGGGCAACCGCCTGCGCCGCCGCATCCAGATGATTTTCCAGGACCCCTACGCCAGCCTCAACCCGCGCTGGACGGTGGAGGCCATCGTGGGTGAGCCGCTCACCGAGCACTGCATCGTGACCGACGCTGCCGAGCTGAAAGCCCGCGTGGGTGAGTTGCTGAAATCAGTGGGCCTCAGCCCGCTGGACATGGTGAAGTACCCACACCAGTTTTCGGGCGGTCAACGTCAGCGCATCTCCATTGCCCGTGCGCTGGCCACCGAGCCCGAGTTTCTGGTGTGCGACGAGCCCACCTCGGCCCTGGACGTGAGCGTGCAGGCGCAGGTGCTCAACATCATGAAGGACCTGCAGAAGCAGCGGGGGCTGACCTATTTGTTCATCAGCCACAACCTGGCGGTGGTGCGGCACGTGTCCGACACCGTGGGCGTGATGTACCTGGGTCGCCTTGTGGAACTGGCGCCGAAGAAAACACTGTTTGAAAACCCCAGGCACCCGTACACGCGCATGCTGCTGGACGCGATTCCCGACATGCGGCAAACCGGCCGTTCGCGCACCCCCGTGCAAGGTGAGGTGCCCAACCCGCTCAACCCCCCACCCGGATGCGCGTTCAATCCACGCTGTCCGCACGTGAATGATCGCTGCCGCACCGAACGTCCCGCACTGACAGAATGGCAGGGCATCCGGATTGCCTGCCACGCGGTGCAGGAAGGTCGGATTTGAACCCACAGCACAGCGTGCCAAGGCTTCAAGGCAAGCGGCGGTACGCTGACAGCAGGGCGGTGCTCAGGCGTACCGCTTGCTGCG
>CAIYQZ010000009.1 GCA_903928495.1 uncultured bacterium | reverse complement strand
CTCCACTTCCAGCGGTGTTTTGCCAGGCGCCAGACCTGTGCGGTTGCCCACCCGGAAAATGTGCGTGTCCACGGCCATGGTCTGCTCGCCAAACGCACTGTTCAGCACCACATTGGCGGTCTTGCGGCCCACGCCGGGCAGGGCCTCCAGCGCTTCGCGGGTTCGCGGCACCAGGCCTCCGTGCTGCTCCAGCAGCATCTGGCAGGTTTGCAGCAGGTGTTTGGCCTTGCTGCGGTACAGGCCAATGGTCTTGATGTGTTGTTCCAGCCCCTCCAACCCCAACGCAAGCATTTTGGCCGGCGTGTTGGCCACCACAAACAGGCTGCGGGTGGCTTTGTTCACGCTCACGTCGGTGGCCTGGGCTGACAGCAGCACCGCAGCCAGCAGCTCGAACACGCTGGTGTATTCCAGCTCCGTCACCGGCTGCGGGTTGGCCGCCTTAAGCGTGGCAAAAAACGCTGCGATATGCTCTTTGTTCATGAAGCGCAGTGTCGCAAAAAACAAGCACCTGCTCCATTTCGATGAAAGACCACCACCATGCAGTTTGCCGATCGCCTGAACAACGTAGAAACCTCCGCCATCCGTGAGCTGTTCAAACTGCTGGGCAAGCCCGGCATCATCAGTTTTGCGGGTGGATTTCCCGACTCGGCCATGTTTGATGTGGACGGCATCCGCGCCGCCGCCAACCAGGCCCTGACCGACGAACCCGGTGCTGCCCTGCAATACGGTGCCACCGAGGGTTACAACCCCCTGCGGGAACAACTGGCCGCTTTCATGCAGGCCAAGGGCGCTACCAACGTGGCGGCCGACCAGCTCATCGTCACCACCGGCAGCCAGCAGGCGCTGGACCTGCTGGGTAAAACCATGATTTCGCCCGGCGACAAGGTCATTGTCGAAGGCCCCACCTTTTTGGCCACCATCCAGTGCTTCCGTCTGTACGGGGCCGAGCTGGTGTCAGCCCCCGTGGATGGCCACGGCGTTCAGACCGACGCGCTGGAGGCGCTGATGGCCGAGCACAAACCCAAGCTGGTGTACCTGATTCCCACCTTTGGCAACCCCAGCGGCGCCACCCTTAGCTTGGAGCGCCGCAAAAAGGTGCTGGAGCTGGCCGTGAAATACAACACCCTGGTGGTGGAAGACGACCCTTACGGAGACCTGTACTTTGCCGAAGCCCCGCCGCCCAGCCTGCTGGCTTTGAGTGAGGGCGTGCCCGGCAGCCGCGATCTGCTGGCGCACTGCGGATCTTTGAGCAAGGTGCTCAGCCCCGGCCTGCGTGTGGGCTGGATGATTGCCCCGCCCGAGCTGCTGGCCAAAGCCACCATGTGCAAGCAGTTCAGCGACGCACACACCAGCACCTTTGCCCAGGCCACCGCCGCCCAGTACCTCAAGGCCGGGCGCATGCCCGCCACACTGGCCCATGTGCGGGAGGTGTATGCCGAGCGCGCCCAAACCATGGGCGACGCGCTGCGCCGCGAACTGGGCGATGCCATTGAATTTGTGCAGCCGCAGGGTGGTCTGTTTGTGTGGGCGCGCCTGACAGGCGCAGGTGGCAAGCTGGCCAATGGCAATGACTTGGCTAAACGCGCCATCGATAAAGGGGTTGCCTTTGTGCCCGGAACGCCGTTTTATGCCAGCAACCCCGACCACGCCACACTGCGCCTCAGCTTTGCCACTGTGGGCACCGACAAGATTCTGGAAGGCGTGGGCCGCCTGGCTGCCGCGCTGAATGCCTGACCACCCGACTCATTGAACCGAAGGAACCGCCATGCGTGGAAACATTGCAGCCATCGTGCTGATTCTGGTGGGCAGCTACTTTTTGCTGTCCAACCTGGGGCTGATCAACATCAGCATGCGCGAGATCATCGCCACCTGGTGGCCCGCCATCCTGATTGCAGTGGGCGTCAGCATGTTCATCATGCCCAGTGGAAAAAAATAGCAAAGAACCCAATATTTAAAAGCGCCAGAGGCGTTTTTGGATCAACTTTTCAGAACACGCTGGCCCACCACAACCGGGCGCGCATGCCCAGTTCGGTGGTGTAGCCAGTGGCCACGCTGCGAATGTTGCCGTCGGCATCCATCACCACCCAAGCCGGCACCACGTTCAGGCCGTACAGCTTCTGGGTGTCTCCTTTCGGGTCCAGCAGTGCAACCCAGGGCAGTTGGCGCTGCGCCATGAACTTGCTGACCAGCGCCGCCTCGCCCGAGCGGCTGGCGATGGTCAGCACCGGCCAGTCGACCGCCACACGGGTGACGGATACTTCTTCCATTTTGCAAAATGGGCACCACTCTGACCAGATGTGAATGGCCACGGCCCGGCCTGGGTGCGCGGCCCGCCACTGCGCCAGACTGAGCGTTGCGCCCTGTGCCACACCCGCCACTCCCGATGCACCCGGCCCCAGCAGGGCCAAGGCCTGGAATTCAGGTGCAGGCCCGGTGGGTGCATGGCGGGTTTGCCAGGCATTCACGGCAGCCATGGCGACCAACGCCGCCAAGATGGTCACCAGGTGCGAGCGCCAGCTGCTTTTGACGTAAGCCGACAGCCGTGCTGGCCATCCAGCGGGCTTCCAGCCCGCGTTCAACGCACCACTTCCAGCAACCGGTCCAGGCCGCCCCCGTTGATGGCCACCATGGCCTGTGCCCGCACCGCCGGTTTGGCGTGGTACGCGACTGACAGGCCGCCCGCTTCAGAGCAGGCTTTCATCATGGGCAGGTCATTGGCGCCATCGCCCACCGCAATGCATTGCGCCGGGGTGATGCCCATCAGCGTGGCCACCTCCAGCAACGTGCGGCGTTTTTCCGCACCGTCGCATATGTCGCCCCAGGGTTGGTCCACCATGCGGCCGGTCAACACACCATCTGCCACCTCCAGCACATTCGAGCGGGCAAAGTCCATGCCCAGCCTCGCCTTGATGCGGTCGGTGAAAAACGTGAACCCACCCGACACCAGCAGCACCTTCAGGCCTGCAGCCTTGCAAGCCTGCACCAGCGCCTCTGCCCCTGGGTTGAGCATCAGGCGCTGGGTGTACACCTCTTCCATGTGCGCCACCGTCACGCCCTTGAGCAGCGCCACACGCTGGCGCAGGCTGTCTTTGTAGTCGGTGATTTCGCCGCGCATGGCAGCCTCTGTGATGGCGGCCACCTCTGCCTTGCGGCCAGCGGCATCGGCAATTTCGTCCACACACTCGATGTTGATGAGGGTGGAGTCCATGTCGAACGCCACCAGCTTGAAATCAGCCAGACGCAGCGGTGGTGTGAAGCCTTGAACGTCAAGGCCCGGCGCGAACGAAAAAACAGTGCTCATGTTTTGTGTGAGTTTTTTATGGATAAATAAAGTCAGTACCGCTTGATGGACGTCACTTGTTGCTATCAACTAAGTGACGTATTTATGCAATTCAAGCGCTGGAAACCCTCCGATTTTCCACCCTCTGGCATGGTCCATGTCTCCACACGCTGCCCGAGCGGCACTGTGGCCCCACTTAACCCGTCGGTTAGCCTTTGGCACAGGTCCAGCACCACGGTGTCGGCAGGCGCAACAATGGCATGCCTTTGATCCCGTTGCCACATCACACAGGAGCCACCCACATGACCACAGAGCGTGTTCAAGCCTTTCTGGACGACATTCGGCTGCTGGGTGAAGACCGCTTGGCGCTGGTCCAGGCCCTGCGGCAGGCCGTGTTAGCTCTGGGCAGCGACGTGACCGAGGAGGTGAAGTACGGTGGACTGCTGTTTTCAGCGGGCAAAACGTTTTGCGGCGTGTTTTCGTACACGGGCCATGTGTCGCTGGAGTTTGGCAATGGCGCCCAACTGGATGACCCGCACCGTGTGCTGGAAGGGCAGGGCAAGTTGCGCCGCCACATCAAGCTGAGCACGGTGGAAGAATTGCTCGCCCGCCATGTATCCCACTACTTGGCTGCCGCCTACCGCGCAGGCAAGCTGTCAGCGACTGGCCCCAACAACTGAAGCACTTTCATCGTGCCCATGCACACCTTTGAAACCGACAGACTGTTGCCAGCGTCGCTCGGGAACCCGTTGAAGTCATTCGTCCATGCTCCGAAAACCAGACTTTCAGTTTTCAAATCCCGAGACATGAATTGGAAAGGTCGTGCCAACTGTTTGACGGTGGCACGCATGGCCAGAATGCTTTCGACCCAGCTCTTTCCCATCTCGCACAATGAGCGTCATTCAGTTAGCCTCTGCTAATGCAAACCCTTGCATGCAGCCAATTCACACAGCAACACCGTGCTTGAATTCCTCTTTGAGCTTCTCGGCGAGTTCCTGCTTCAAGTATTCGGTGAAGCACTCGTCGAACTTGGGTTCCACTCGTTGGCAGAGCCGTTTCGTCGGCCACCCAACCCTTTGCTGGCAGCCGTCGGTTACGCGCTTTTTGGTGCAATCCTTGGCGGCCTCAGCCTTCTGGCTTTTCCAAACAATTTAGTCCCCGAGGCATGGCGTGTTGCCAATCTGGTTGCAACCCCCATTGCTGTCGGCAGCGTCATGTCCATCATGGGTGCCTGGAGGACACGCCGTGGTCAGCAAGTTCTGCGAATAGATCGCTTTGCTTATGGCTACTTGTTCGCGCTGTTCCTCGCCCTGGTCAGGTTCTACTTCGCGACATGACCTCCAACCGTCCAATGAACCAGCCATGACCTGGCTTGCCGGAGCATGGCGGTCATCTCAAACATTGCACGACTGCTGACTCTATTGACGTGCAACCGTTCCCGGCCGACCAGAGCCAGCCGCGCATCACCCCGCCACCGGCGTCCCCAGCCCCCGCAACACATCGCGCACCATCTGCGCCCGGTCTTTCACCTCGGGCAGGGCGCGCTCGATGCGCAGTTTCTCGTTCCCGGCCAGTTTGATGTGTTTGTTCTTCTGGATCAGCTCAATGATCCGCATCGGCTCAATCGGCGGGTTGGGCCTGAAGGTGATCAGGATGACACCGGGTGTGGCATCCACCTTCACCACGCCGTAGGGCTCGCTCAGGCACCGCAGGCGGTGCACGTCGATCAGTGTTTGGGCCTGGGGCGGCAGTTTGCCAAAGCGGTCCACCAGTTCTTCCAGCAGGGTGTCGATCTGTTCATTGCGCTTGGCCATGGCCAGCTTTTTGTAGAAGCTCAGGCGCAGGTGCACATCGCCGCAGTAGTCGTTGGGCAGCAGGGCGGGGGCGTGCAGGTTGATGTCGGTGGCGGCTGACAGGGGTTTCAGCAAATCAGGTTCTTTGCCGGCCTTCAGGCAGCGCACGGCTTCGCTCAGCATTTCGTTGTACAGCTGGAAGCCCACTTCCAGCATGTTGCCGCTCTGGTTTTCACCCAGCACCTCGCCCGCGCCGCGAATTTCCAAGTCGTGCATGGCCAGATAGAAGCCGCTGCCCAGTTCTTCCATCGCCTGAATGGCGTCCAGCCGCTGGCTGGCGGCTTTGGTCAGGCCCTCGATGTCGGGCACCATCAGGTAGGCATAGGCTTGGTGGTGACTGCGACCCACGCGCCCGCGCAACTGGTGCAGCTGGGCCAGGCCAAACTTGTCTGCCCGCGCCATGATGATGGTGTTGGCCGTGGGCACGTCGATGCCGGTTTCAATGATGGTGGAGCACAGCAGCACGTTGAAGCGCTGGGCCACAAAGTCGCGCATCACCTTTTCCAGCTCGCGTTCGGGCATCTGGCCGTGGGCAATGGCGATGCGGGCTTCGGGCAAAAACTCTTCCAGCTTCTGGCGGCGGTTTTCGATGGTTTCCACCTCGTTGTGCAGAAAGTAGACCTGCCCGCCACGCTTCAGCTCGCGCAGCACGGCCTCGCGGATCACGCCCTGGCTTTCGCTGCGAACAAAGGTCTTGATGGCCAGGCGGCGCTGGGGTGCGGTGGCAATCACGCTCAGGTCGCGCAGGCCTTCCAGTGCCATGCCCATGGTGCGGGGAATGGGGGTGGCGGTGAGGGTGAGCACATCCACCTCGGCGCGCAGCTGCTTCATTTGCTCTTTGTGGCGCACGCCAAAGCGGTGTTCTTCGTCAATGATGAGCAGCCCCAGGTCTTTGAACTGGGTTTTTTCGCTCAGCAGCTTGTGGGTGCCCACCACGATGTCCACGGTGCCGTCGTGCACGCCTTTCATGGCGGCGGTGATTTCCTTGGCCGAGCGAAAGCGGCTCATCTCGGCAATCTTCACCGGCCACTTGGCAAAGCGGTCCACCAGGGTTTGAAAGTGCTGCTCTGCCAGCAGGGTGGTGGGGGCCAGGAATGCCACCTGTTTGCCGCCGGTCACGGCCACGAAGGCGGCGCGCAGGGCCACCTCGGTTTTGCCAAAACCCACGTCGCCACACACCAGGCGGTCCATGGGGCGGGGCGAAATCATGTCCTGAATGACGGCATGAATGGCGGCCTTCTGGTCGGCAGTTTCTTCAAAGCCGAAGTCGTTGGCAAAGGTTTCGTAATCGGCCGGGCTGTAACGGAACGGGTGGCCCACGCGGGCTGCGCGGCGGGCATAGATGTTCAGCAGCTCGGCCGCGCTGTCGCGCACCTGCTCGGCGGCTTTGCGTTTGGCCTTTTCCCACTGGCCGCTGCCCAGCTTGTGCAGGGGCGCTTCGTCGGCGCTCACCCCGGTGTAGCGGGTGATGAGCTGCAGCTGGCTCACCGGCACATACAGCGTGGCGTTGTCGGCGTATTCCAGGTGCAAAAACTCCTGGGGCTCACTGGTGCCGTTGGGGTTTTGCACCCCCAGATCCATGTTGATCAGGCCCTTGTACCGGCCAATGCCGTGGGCGCTGTGCACCACTGGGTCGCCGACGTTCAGTTCGCTCAGGTCTTTGATGAGCGCTTCCACGTCGCTCACCTGTTCCTGCTTTTTGCGGCGGCGTGTGGTGGGGCCGGTGGCAAACAGCTCGGTTTCTGTCACCAGGTCAATGCCGCCTTCGTTCCACGCAAAGCCTGTGTTGAGTGCGGCGGTGGCAATGCCCACCTGTTCGTCGCTGGCCTGGAATTCCGCCAGGCTGTCAAACGCCGGAGGCGCCACGCCGCCGGTGCGCAAAAAGTCCAGCAGGCTCTCGCGCCGGCCATCGCTTTCGGCCAGCACCAGCACGCGGTGCGGGCTGGCTTTGATGTGGGCTTGCAGGTGTTGCAGCGGCTCGGGCGCGTCACGCACCACGGTCAGCGTGGGCAATGAATCAAATTCGGCCCAGGCGCTTGTCTGTATTGGGTTGTCAGCTTCTGTTTCAGGACCAACTGAGGTGCTGGCAGGGCGCACCACCAGCTGGGCATGTTCCTTGGCACGGGCGTAAAACTGCTCGGTGCCCAAAAACAACGATTCAGGCGGCAGCACCGGGCGCTCTGTGTCGCCGTGCAGCAGGCGGTAGCGGTCTTTGGTGTCTTGCCAGAAGCGTTGGAACGCGGGCTCCAGTTCGCCGTGCAGCACCACCGTGGCGTTGGCGCCGATGTAGTCGAACACTGTGGCCGTGTCGTCAAAAAACAGGGGCAGGTAGTACTCAATGCCCGCCGTGGCCACGCCGTTGCCCATGTCTTTGTAGATGCGGCTCTTGGTGGGGTCGCCGTCCAGCAGTTCGCGCCAGCGGTTGCGGAATTTGGAGCGCGCCGCGTCGTCCATGGGGAACTCGCGCCCGGGCAGCAGCCGCACTTCCGGCACGGGGTACAGGCTGCGCTGGCTGTCGGGGTCAAAAGTGCGGATGCTGTCAATTTCGTCGTCAAACAGGTCCACCCGGTAGGGCACGGGGCTGCCCATGGGGAACAGATCAATCAGCCCGCCGCGCACGGCGTATTCACCGGGGCTCACCACCTGCGTGACGTGGTTGTAGCCCGCCAGCGTGAGTTGGCTTTTCAGCTTGGCCTCGTCCAGCTTTTGCTTGACCTTGAAATGGAAGGTGTAGCCCGCCAGGAACGCTGGCGGCGCCAGGCGGTACAGCGCGGTGGTGGCGGGCACGATGACCACGTCTGCCCCCGTGTCCTTGTCGTGCTGCTGTATGCGCCACAACGTGGCCAGCCGCTCGGAAATCAGGTCCTGGTGGGGGCTGAAGGTGTCGTAGGGCAGGGTTTCCCAGTCAGGGAACAGGGCAACGCGCAGCGTGGGCGCAAAAAACGCCATTTCGTCCAACAGGCGCTGGGCGTCCACCGCGTCGGCAGTGACGATGGCCATGGGTTTGCCGGCGGCTTTCTCGCGGGTGCCCAATTGGGCCAGCAGCAGCGCGTCGGCAGATCCAGGGGGGCGGGGGAGGGTGTGGCGTTTACCAGGGGGCAGCTTGGGCAGGTCCATGCTGGATTTTAGGCTGCACCCCAGTGTGCGACCGGTGCGTGGCACCCCGCCGGGAGGCATGTGTCAGCCCCGGATAGGGCCGGGTTCAGCCAACAACCGCAAGGCTTCGTGCAGCGCGTTGGGCAGCCGCCGTGTTCCCGCTGGTGCAGCGGTGCCTGGCGGCAGGGCAGGGTAGCGGTGGCCGGAGGTGAGCAGGTGCAGTTGCACACCCAGCATCTCCACCCGCTCGTCAGGCCCCAGCTCTTTGAAATTGGTGGCCATGCGGCGTCCATCCACCAAGGTGACATTGCCTGCGCCCACCACTTCCACAAAGCGGTTGCGGCCCACCACCAAAGCGGTGTCTTCGTCAATGCCAACGCCCAGCAGGTCGGGGCGCTGCGCCAGGGCCGACAACAGGCGGCCGAGCCGCCCGCGCTCGTTGAAGTGCTGATCCACGATGGCGCGGGGCAGCAGGCCCAGACCGATGTCCATGCTGACCACATCCTTTTCGGGCCGGCGGGTGGCATCACCCATGGCCAGCATGGCGCGTGACATCACCGCTGCACCTGCGCTGGTGCCGCCCACGGTGCAGCCGTTCAGGTGGAACGCCAGGTGTATGGCGCGTGCAGCAGCGGTTTCCCAAAGCCGCTCCATCAACCGGCTCTGATCACCACCGCTCATGAAAAAACCATCGGCTGCCAGTACCTCCTGCACCACCTCAGGGCGGTTGGCATCGTCGGCATTGGCCAGGGGCAGGTGGATCACGCGTTGCGCACCCAAGTCGGCAAACACAGGTTCGTAGCCTTTCCACGAACCGTCGGGGTCACTGCTGGCGCCGGTGCACAACACAATGCGTGCCAGCGGGCCGCCGCTGAGTTCAAGGAAGCGGCGCAGCACGGCGCGGTCTTGCAGGCGATCTTCGGCTCCGCCGACGATCACCAGATGCCCTGTTCGCCGCTCCAGTTCGGCCGTTTGGGCCTGCACATGACCCAGCCAGGGCAAGGCCCCGAGGGCAAGGGCGTGTGCTCCCAGTTGTTGGAGCCAGTGGCGGCGGTTGGGCGTGACTTGGAGGGGCATGGGTACGGCTGTGAGCGCTGGGGCGCGTTGCACAATACCACGCTGTTTGAGGCCGTTTTGCCCCCTCTGCAATGACTTGTGACCGCTTGTAATGCCCATTCCAACCGCCAGTGAGCCCGTCCGTTTGCATGCCCTCGTGCCGTGTGGTGGCAACGGCTCGCGTGCGGGGGCAGGTGCTCCAAAGCAATACCGGCCGGTGGCAGGCCAAACCGTGTTGGGTCATACCGTGTTCGCACTGGCTGGTGTGGACCGGTTGGCCACTGTGCTGGTGGTGGTGGCTGCAGACGACGACAGCGGTCCGCCCACGGCACAAGCGGCATGGCAAGAACTCGGCTGCACTCAGGGCGGCCCCACGCTGCGCGTGGCGCGGTGCGCCGGGCCAACCCGTGCGCACACCGTGTTCAACGGCCTGGCCCATTTGCTGGCGCATGGTGCGCTGCTGAACGATTGGGTGCTGGTGCACGACGCGGCGCGATGCCTGGTCACGCCCGCGCAAGTGAACGCACTGATCGATGCTTGCCTGACCGACGCCGTGGGTGGCCTGCTGGCTTTGCCGCTGCCCGACACGCTGAAAGTTGCCACCCCCGAGGGCCGCGTGGCCGCCACCGTGCCGCGTGCCGACAAGTGGCTGGCGCAAACCCCGCAAATGTTCCGCTTGGGCGACCTGCATCGCGCCTTGGCATTGGCCGAGGCCAGCGGGTTTGCGGGCATCACCGACGAGGCCAGTGCCATGGAAGCCCTGGGCCTGGCCCCCAAACTGGTGCCCAGCAGTGCCGAAAACTTCAAGCTCACTTACCCGCCAGACTTTGCGCTGGCCGAAGCCATTCTGAAAGGCCGACAGGCATGACCGCAACCCTCGCCACGACACCACCCGCCCACATGCCCCGCCTTCGCGTGGGCCAGGGCTGGGACTGCCATGCCCTGGTGCCGGGCCGCGCCCTGGTGCTGGGCGGGGTGGTGGTGCCACACACCCATGGTTTGCTGGGCCACTCGGACGCCGACGTGCTGCTGCACGCCATCACCGACGCACTGCTGGGCGCTGCCGGGCTTGGCGATATTGGCCGGCACTTCCCTGACACCGATGCCCGCTTCAAAGGGGCTGATTCGCGCGTGCTGCTGGCCGAGGCCATGGCGCGCGTGCGCGCCGCAGGGTTTGAACTGGTGAACCTGGACAGCACCGTGGTGGCCCAGGCCCCCAAACTGGCCGCCCACATTCCGGCCATGTGTGCCAACGTGGCGCAGTGCCTGGGAGTTGCTCTGGGGCAGGTGAACGTGAAGGCCAAAACCGCTGAAAAGCTCGGCCCTGTGGGCCAAGGCCTGAGCATGGAAGCGCAAGCGGTGGTGCTGCTGGCTGGCTAAAGTTCTTTCAAAAACACAGCTGTAAAGTCAATACAGAAAAGCGTTAGGTGGCTTTTTGATGCTCATTTTTTAACCTGGAGGCTGAGGGTGGCCTGAAGGCCCGGGCCGTGCTGTGTCGGCCTGTGTGGCACCGGGCTGTGCAACGCCAGCGTGCCGCCCATGCGTTGCAACATTTTGTCCACCACCGCCAGCCCCAAGCCTGCTCCGCTGGCTTGGCTGCGTGCCTCGTCGCCGCGGAAAAACGGTTGCGTCATTCGCGCCAGGGTGTCGGTGGTCACGCCGGGGCCTTGGTCGGCAACGGTGACGTGCACGCGGGCTTGTGCGCCGTGGCCCACACGTTCGGCGGTCAGCGCCACATCGGCGTGGGGCTGTCCTGGGGTTTGACCGTATCGGCGGGCGTTCTCCAGCAAGTTGTTGACCACGCGCAGTAGGTCCACCGGATCGACCAGGGCCACCAAGCCGGGTGGCACTTGCAGCGTGATGCGCAGGCCCTCGTCCTGCGCCAGCGCCTGGGCGGCACTTGACAGCAGCGCGCTCACATCGGTGGCTTCGCGCGTGCCTTGGCCGGGGCGGGCGTAGTCCAGAAACTTGGCCACGATGCCATCGATCTGCGCCATGTCAGACACCATGTCAGCACGGGCTTGAGCGTCGGGCACGCTCATTTCAGCTTCCAGACGCAGGCGGGCGAGGGGGGTGCGCAGGTCATGCGAGATACCGGCGAGCATCAGGGCGCGGTCTTGCTCTACCTGGGCCAGCTCGCGGGCCATGCGGTTGAAGCCCTGGTTCACTTCGCGTATTTCAGGGGTGGGCGCGTGTTCGTACAGCAGGCTGGGGGTGTACGTGCCCTGGCGCAACCGGGCGGTGGCCACCGACAGGTGTTGCAAGGGCCTATTGATGAGCCGGGCCATGACCACGGCGCCCAGCAGTGAGAGCACCACAGCCATGCTGAGCCAGATCAGCCAGGTGCGTCCGTGGATGGCGGTGACGCGCTGGGGGTCCAACAGCAACCAATAGCTCTCGCGCTCCATGGTGAAACCCACCCAAAGGCCCTCGAAGCCATTCACGGAACGCGCCACGATGGTGTCTGCACCCAGGCGGCTGGTCAGTTCGATGGCGATCTGGCGGGTGAACCGGTCTGTGGCGTAAGGCAGGTGGGTGTCCCCGGGCTCGCGGGGGGCAATGCGCAGGCGTTCTTCATCGACCAGTGTTTTGACCAGTGACACGCGGGCAATCGGGTCAGAGTGTTCCAGGGCCGCGCGGGTGAGGTTGACCATGGAGGCCACCTGGCGCGCACTCTGCAACGCCTGTGGCTGGAATTCCAATGCCACAAACGTCTGGAACCATGCCACCACACTGACGGCCAGCAGCAGCGCCAGGTACCAGAAGGTGCGCCAGAACAGGCTGAGCCGACCCAGCCATGCGGGCGTGCGCAACATCGTCATGCGAACTCAGCCCTGGCTGTCGGGCACGAACACGTATCCGACACCCCACACGGTTTGGATGTGCCGTGGAGACGAGGGATCGGCCTCGATCAGTTTGCGCAGCCGGCTGACCTGAACGTCCAGGCTCCGGTCAAAGGCCTCGAATTCGCGGCCGCGTGCGAGCTGGGCCAGCCGTTCCCGTGTGAGGGGCACGCGGGGGTGCTTCACCAGTGCCTTGAGCATGGCGAACTCGCCCGTCGTGAGCGGCAGTTCCGTGCCTTGTTTGCGCAGGGTGCGCTGGCCCATGTCGAGCACAAAGTCGCCAAAGGCCACCTGGCCTTCGTCCGACGGGGCGCCGGGCGCCAACTCAGGTGGGCGGCGTCGCAGCACGGCGTGGATGCGCGCCAGCAGTTCGCGTGGGTTGAAGGGCTTGGGGAGGTAATCGTCAGCGCCCAGCTCCAGGCCCACAATGCGGTCCATCTCGTCACCCTTGGCCGTGAGCATCAGGATCGGGGTGCGGTCGTTGGCTGCGCGCAGGCGGCGGCAGATGGACAGGCCGTCTTCGCCGGGCATCATCAAATCCAGCACGATCAGGTCCACCGATTCGCGTTGTCGCACCTTGTCCATGGCGGCACCGCTGTCGGCCACGATGGCCACAAAACCTTCGCCGGTCAGGTAACGGCGCAGCAGGTCGCGGATGCGGGCGTCGTCGTCCACCACCAGAATTTTGTCGGGACGGGCGGCGGTGGTTTCGGCTGGGTGTTGCATGTGTGTTGTGCGGCAGGGCGTGAACAGTCCTGCATTGTGAGACGGGTGTTGGTCATGGTCGCGGACACAGTCAACACTGGGGGGCTTTTTGAAACACCTGCTTACAGGTTGATCAAAAAAACATAGTAAACTTCTGAATGCTGGCAAGCGCTGGATGTCGCTTTGACCGTGGCCATGCTGGCCGGAACCAGCACGGTGCAGCTGTCCTTGAACGGCACCGTGCGGTTGAAGTGAAGCGGCGGGCGGGTGGCGCGTTACTGCGCGGTCCAGCCGCCGTCCATTTGCCAAGCCACACCGCGCACGTTGTTGGCGGCTGGAGAGCAGAAAAACACCGCCAGTTCGCCCAGTTCTTCGGGCGTGGTGAATTGCAGTGACGGTTCTTTTTCGGCCAGCAACTGACGTTTGGACTCTTCGTTGCTGATGCCCAGCGCGGCGGCTTTGGCGTCAACCTGCTTTTGCACCAGCGGGGTCAGTACCCAGCCGGGGCAAATGGCGTTGCAGGTCACACCGGTGGTGGCGTTTTCCAGCGCGGTGACCTTGGTCAGACCCACGATGCCATGCTTGGCCGCCACATAGGCCGACTTTTGCGCCGAAGCAACCAGACCATGCACGGAAGCCACGTTGATGACCCGACCCCAGCCGGCCGCTTGCATGGCCGGCAGAGCCAACCGGGTGGTATGGAAAGCGCTGGAGAGGTTGATGGCGATGATGGCGTCCCAACGCTCCACCGGGAAGTCTTGCA
Source organism: uncultured bacterium (assembly GCA_903928495.1). Classification (GTDB taxonomy): domain Bacteria; phylum Pseudomonadota; class Gammaproteobacteria; order Burkholderiales; family Burkholderiaceae_C; genus UBA2334. The sequence goes on along the minus strand of CAIYQZ010000009.1, from coordinate 29,101 downwards.
CCGACGCAACGTGCTGGATGCCCGCGTTGTTCACCAGAATGTCCACCTGACCGAACTCGGCCGCAGCGGCAGCCATCATGGCTTCAATGTCGGCTGGCTTGCTCATGTCGGCGCCGTGGTAGCCCACTTTGACACCCAGCGCGGCCACTTCGGCCTTGGCGCCTTCGATGTCGCCGAACCCATTGAGCATGATGTTGGCACCCTGGCGCGCCAGGGCTTTGGCGATGCCCAGTCCGATGCCGCTGGTGGAACCCGTGATGAGGGCGGTTTTGTTCTTCAGCATGTGATTCTCCGATTCCATTACGATTTGGTTTCAATGTGCATTCAATGTGCGATCCAGGCAAACGCGGCTTCGAGCTTGGCGCAGCCCTGTGTTCATTATCACGAAGCCGCAACCCGATTTGCCTCAGGCGCTGCCCCATGAATCAACCCACCACCCATCTGACCCCCAACGTGGAACCACAGTTGTGCCACGTGCAGTGCCAAGGCCCTGTGGCCGCACTGGGGCTGCAGCCGCGACGCATGGCCTACTGGGACTGGCCTGCAGGCCCCAGCGGCAACGCGCACCATGCGGTGGTTTGCGTCCACGGGTTGAGCCGTCAGGGACGTGACTTCGATGTGCTGGCACGACGGCTGCAGCCGCACGTTCGCGTGGTGTGCCCCGATGTGGCAGGACGTGGCCACAGTGACTGGCTGGCCGATGCGGCGCAATATCAGATACCGACCTACGTGGGTGACTTGCTGGCGTTGCTGGCCGAGCTTCGACTGCAAGGAGTGCAGACCATCGACTGGGTGGGCACCAGCATGGGTGGTCTGATTGGCTTGGGTGTCTCGGCGCATCCCGATGCCGCCTTGCGGCGTCTGGTACTCAACGATGTGGGCCCTGTGATCGAACCGCAGGCGTTGCAGCGCATCGGCAGTTACCTGGGACTGCCCTTGCGATTTGACTCTGTGCAAAGTGCTGCCGACTACCTGTTGAGTATTTCCGCCGGTTTCGGACCCCACACCCCGCAGGAGTGGCTTGCTTTGTGCGCCCCGATGTTGCGTGAGGACAGCGGTGCGTATGTGTTGCACTACGACCCGCGCATCGCCGAGCCTTTCAAGGCCATGACGGGTGCGGCAGCCCTGGAGGCAGCAGCTCGGGGTGAAGCAGTGCTCTGGCACATTTATGACAGCATCACGTCCCCGACGCTGGTGCTGCGTGGGGCTTCGTCTGATTTGCTGAGTGCCGTCACGGCACAGGCCATGACCGAACGTGGCCCTCGGGCCCGCTGTGTGGCGTTTGACGGGGTGGGGCACGCTCCGACGCTGGTCGCGGATGATCAGTTGCGGGCGCTGGAGTCGTTCCTCTTGGGCCGTGCATGAAAACCACCGACATTCCCCACTCGCCGGTGCCTGCGGGCTCGGTGCCCGAGAGTGGTGCCGCGCTGATCGTGGCGGCCACTGCTGACGGGTTTGTGGCACCCGCCAATGCAACTGCCCGCGCCCGTGCATTTGCGGAGCCCTTGCTGGCCGATGCAAAGCTGGACACGGGCGAAAACATCCTGACGCATGCCGATGCCGTTGCCGCCATCCTGGGTGCCATTGGCGGCTCTAAGGCCATGCAGGCCGCCTGCTACCTGGTGTATGCCTGCGAACACCTGAACAAACCACAGGAGGTGATCACCAAGGCCTTTGGCAGCAACTTTGCCGAGCTGGCCATGGAAACCACCAAGCTCGTGCACCTGCAGCGCCAGGCCCGGCTGAAGGCGGCGGAATCCCGGCAGGAGCGCGAGAGGGTGGGCACGTTGCCGGGGGCACCGTCGGGCAACAAGGCGCCTGTGTCAGAGCTCGCGGCCAGCCAGACCGAGAACGTGCGCAAGATGCTGCTGGCGTTCTCGCGCGATCTGCGGGTGGTCATGTTGCGTCTGGCCTCCCGGTTGCAAACACTGCGTCACTTTGCCGCTGTCAAGCAAGTGCCGCCAGTGGACCTGGCCTGGGAGGCACTGCACGTGTTTGCACCCCTGGCCAACCGCTTGGGGATCTGGCAAATCAAGTGGGAAATGGAGGACTTGGCGTTCCGTTTCCTTGAGCCAGACACCTACAAGCACATTGCGCGTTTGCTGGATGAAAAGCGAACCGAACGCGAGACCTACATGGCAGCGCTGCGCGAACGGCTGGAACAGGCCATCCGCCAGCAGGGTTTTGAAGTGCAGGTGCAGGGACGCCCCAAGCACATCTACAGCATTGCCAAGAAGATGCGCGGCAAATCGCTGAACTTTGACAAGGTGTTCGACATCCGCGCCTTGCGGGTTGTGGTGGTCGATGTGGCTGCCTGTTATGCCGTGCTCGCCTGGGTTCACGCACAGTTTCAACCTGTTGCTGAGGAGTTTGACGATTACATCGCGAGCCCCAAACCCAACGGGTACCAGTCGCTGCACACCGTGGTCCGAGACGAGCAGGGCAGGGCGATTGAGATACAGATTCGCACAGATGCCATGCACCAGCATGCCGAGCACGGTGTGGCCGCGCATTGGGCTTACAAGGAAGCAGGCAGCAAGGGTTACGCGGGGGTGTCTGCTACCTCGGAGTACGACACCAAAATAGCCGTGCTGCGCCAACTGCTGGCGTGGGAGCGGGACTTCAGTGGCACCACCCCAGCGTTGTTTGACGACCGCATATATGTGCTGACACCTGACGCGGCGATTGTGGAACTGCCCAAAGGTGCAACCCCGGTGGACTTTGCCTACACGGTTCACACCAACCTGGGTCACCGGTGCAGGGGTGCCAAAGTCAATGACGTGATGGTCACCCTCAGTACAGCACTGGATAACGGCCAGACGGTGGAAATCATTGCTGCCAAAGAAGGTGGCCCCTCCCGAGATTGGTTGAACCCTGAGTTGGGCTATCTGGTGGGCGCCCGTGCCCGTGCCAAGGTGCGGGCATGGTTCAACGGCTTGGCGACCGAAGCAACCGTGGCGCGCGGCAGGGAAGCCGTCGAGAAGCTGCTGCAGCGCGAAGGAAAAACAGCGCTCAGCCTGGACGACCTTGCGACACAGATGGGGTTCTCGAGCAGCAACCAGCTGTTTGAAGTGGTGGGCAAAGATGAGCTGTCGCTGAGGGCCATTGAAAACCAGCTCGCGCCGCCGGAGCCCGAGCCACCCAGTGACGAACTGCCGTTTGTCCGCAAACATCGCCAGAGCGACAAGTTTTCGGGCAGCCATGTCCTGGTGGTGGGCGTCGATTCCATGCTGACTCAGCTGGCCAAGTGTTGCAAACCCGCCCCCCCAGACATCATTGGGGGATTTGTGACCAAAGGCAAAGGGGTCAGCATCCACCGCGCGGATTGCGCTGACTATCGCTACCTGGCCCGCACACACCCCGACCGGGTGATCGCGGTCCAGTGGCGTGGCATCAAGTCCAACGAAACAGCGTTTTATCCTGTGGATGTGTCGGTGGAGGCGCGCGACAGGCAGGGGTTGCTGCGCGACATTTCCGAGGTGTTTGCACGCGAAAAAATCAACGTCATCGGCGTGCAGACCCAATCGGTCAAAGGTCTTGCCTGGATGACATTCACGGTGGAGGTGTCAGACGCGCATCGGTTGAACCGTGTGCTGTCCACCCTCACGGATGTCGAAGGCGTTCGCATGGCCAAGCGCAGATAGTTTGCGGCGGCATCAGATGGTTCGAATTTCCACGCTATAATTCGAGCTTCGAATCGTTTGTAGGCGCGTAGCTCAGCTGGTTAGAGCACCACCTTGACATGGTGGGGGTCGTTGGTTCGAGTCCAATCGCGCCTACCAAATTCTCTCGCTGCACCCGTCAAGTGCACGCTGGCCCCAGGCGGCCCCTCCAAATCTTGTTCGCCATCCGGTCAATCCGCCTGCGTGAAGCGGTGAAGCAAGCTGGCATCTTCACCAAGGATTTGTTCCGTGAACAAAAGCAAACCCGATATTGAAAACGTGATCCCCAGCGGGGTCCGAGTCATCAAAAAGTACCCCAACCGTCGCTTGTACGACACCGATACCTCCACATACATCACTCTGGCTGAAGTCAAGGGTCTGGTCATGGAAGCGCATCCGTTCGTGGTCATCGATGCGAAGTCGGGTGACGATTTGACGCGCAGCATTCTGTTGCAGATCATTCTGGAAGAAGAGACCGCCGGCGTGCCTTTGTTTACCGAGCAGATTCTGGCCAACATCATTCGCTTCTATGGCCATGCCATGCAGGGTTTCGTGGGTGCCTATCTGGAAAAGAACATGCAGGTGTTCACCGAGATGCAGCAAAAGGTTGCCATTCAGCCCAAGGGCATGACACCTGAAGCTTGGAGCCAGTTCTTGAACGTGCAAGGTCCCGTCATGCAAACGATGATGGGTAGCTACATGGAGCAGTCCAAAACGGCATTCCAGCAGGTTCAGGAGCAGATGCAACGCAGCAGCGAGCAAATGCTGGCTGCCATGGGTCTCAAGCGTTGATGCCCCATCACATCACAGGTGCCATGTGAGTTCCATGCTTGCCCATTTACCGCAGGAAAAAACGCCCAAAATCGGTTTTGTGAGTCTTGGCTGTCCAAAGGCGCTGACCGACTCCGAACTGATCCTCACCCAATTGAGTGCCGAGGGTTATCAGACCTCCAAGACATTCCAAGGCGCAGATCTGGTCATCGTCAATACCTGCGGTTTCATCGATGAAGCTGTCAAAGAGAGCCTGGACACGATTGGCGAGGCCTTGGCTGAAAACGGTCGGGTCATCGTGACCGGTTGCCTGGGTGCAAAGCAGGATGAAGCGGGGGGGAATCTGGTGTCTGCCATGCACCCGGCTGTGTTGGCTGTGACCGGACCGCACGCCACCCAGGAGGTGATGGATGCGGTGCATCTTCATCTGCCCAAACCGCATGACCCGTTCTTTGACCTGGTGCCGGCGCAGGGTATCAAACTCACACCGAAACACTATGCCTACTTGAAAATCAGCGAGGGATGTAACCACCGCTGTACCTTTTGCATCATTCCCTCAATGCGGGGTGATTTGGTCAGCCGGCCAGTTGGAGATGTGTTGGCCGAGGCTGCACGCCTGTTTCGGGCGGGCGTGAAAGAACTGCTGGTTGTCAGTCAAGATACGTCAGCGTATGGCGTTGATGTGCAGTACCGCACAGGCTTTTGGGATGGCAAGCCTGTCAAGACACGGCTTTACGATCTCGTTCGTGCACTGGGTTTGTTGGCTCGCGAGCATGGTGCCTGGGTTCGTTTGCACTACGTTTACCCCTACCCGCATGTTGATGACATTTTGCCGCTGATGGCCGAAGGCCTGTGTCTTCCCTACCTCGACGTCCCGCTTCAGCACAGCCATCCCGATGTGCTGAAACGCATGAAGCGGCCAGCCAGCGGCGAAAAAAATCTGGAGCGGATACAGCGCTGGCGCGATGTGTGCCCTGAGTTGGTGTTGCGCAGTACGTTCATCGCTGGTTTCCCGGGCGAAACTGAGGATGAGTTCGAGCACTTGCTCGGCTTCCTGCGAGAGGCGAACATCGATCGTGTTGGGTGCTTCGCTTATTCACCAGTGAAGGGTGCTGCGGCCAATTCCCTGCAACATCAACTGCCTGAGGACGTGCGTGAGCACAGGCGTGCCAGGGTCATGGCTGTTGCAGTGCAGGTGTCTTCTGAGCGCCTGAAGCGCAGGCTGGGTGAAACCTTGCAAGTGTTGGTGGATTCTGCACCTGGCCTTGGCAGAAAAGGTGGTTTGGGCAGGAGTTATGCAGATGCTCCTGAAATCGACGGCGTTGTTCGCTTGCTGCCACCGCAGAAAATCAGCAAAACGCTCAAGGTGGGTGAATTCACCAAAGCCAAGGTGGTGTCTATCGATGGGCACGACCTGGTGGCCCAACCCATTTGACGTGTCAAACTGTGCAAGCCTGCTACATCAACGGGTTTGCGCAGTTTGGATCTGTCAGTCAGCACCTTCGAATATCAAGTTCTCGGGCTCGGAAAATGAAAAACCCTGCAATCCAATGGATTGCAGGGTTTCAAACTTGGTGCCCAAGAGAGGACTCGAACCTCCACGACTCTCATCGCTAGTACCTGAAACTAGTGCGTCTACCAATTCCGCCACCTGGGCTTTTCAGGAAAGACGCTAGTATAGCATTACTTATGCAAGACAAAAACACCTCTTTGGATGAATTTTCTGGAACTGTTTCGGGCCATCGTGACGGTCACGGCTTCGTGGCTCGGGACGACGGCGCAGCCGATGTATACCTGCCGCCGAATGAAATGCGCGCGGTGTTGCACAGGGACCGAGTGAAGGTTCGGTTGGTTCGAACAGACCGGCGTGGTCGCTCGGAAGGTCGGGTAACCGAAATTGTCGAGCGCTCAAACGCTCCCATCATCGGCCGTTTGCTGCAGGAGGGTGGTATCTGGCTGGTGGCGCCGGAGGACAAGCGCTACGGCCAAGACGTTCTGGTTCCCGGTGGGGCAACAGGCAAGGCCAAAGTAGGGCAGGTGGTGGTGGTCGAGTTGACAGAGCCCCCCGCGTTGTTTGGCCAGCCGGTAGGGCGGATCAAAGAGGTGCTCGGCGAGGTGGATGACCCTGGGATGGAAATCGAAATCGCGGTGCGCAAATATGGCGTTCCGCACGAGTTTTCCGAAGCCGCGATGGGTCAAGCCCGAAGTTTGCCCGACCGCGTCAGGCCCTCCGATACCTTGAACCGAATTGATCTCACCGACGTTCCTCTGGTGACGATTGACGGCGAGGATGCACGGGATTTTGACGACGCGGTGTTCGCACAACCATCACGCGTGGGGCGCGGCAAAGGTTGGCGGTTGCTGGTGGCCATTGCCGACGTCAGCCACTACGTGGAGACCGGATCTGCCCTTGATGTGGATGCTTACGACCGCGCCACCAGCGTTTACTTCCCCCGCAGGGTCATCCCAATGCTGCCGGAGAAGCTATCGAACGGCCTGTGTTCACTGAATCCAGATGTTCAGCGCTTGTGCATGGTGTGCGACATGCTGATCAACTCATCTGGGGAGATCCACGCGTACCAGTTTTATCCTGCGGTCATGTTCAGTCATGCGAGGTTCACCTACACCGAAGTGGCTGCCATTTTGTCCAATACCCGCGGACCCGAGGCTGCAAACCGAAAAGCGTTGGTGCCGCATCTCTTGGACCTCCAGGACGTGTACCGCGCTTTGCTTCAAGCCCGTCAGGTTCGCGGCGCGGTGGACTTTGAAACCACTGAAACTCAAATCGTCTGTGATGAGTCGGGCCGTATCGAAAAGATCGTTGCCCGTGTTCGCAACGAAGCCCACCGCCTGATCGAAGAGGCCATGCTCGCGGCAAATGTTTGCTCTGCTGAGTTCATCGCGCACAGCAAGCAGCCAGGTCTTTATCGGGTACACGAGGGCCCCACACCTGAAAAGCAGGAAATTTTGCGTGGCTACCTCAAGGTCATGGGCGTTTCGCAAACCATTGGGGATCAACCAACGCCTGGGGATTTTCAGCGCATTGCTCAAGCCACCAAAGATCGGCCTGACTCGCAGCAAATACACACCATGCTGTTGCGGTCCATGCAGCAAGCGATTTACACGCCATCGAACAGCGGTCACTTTGGGCTTGCCTTCGATGCATACACGCACTTCACCAGCCCCATTCGGCGCTATCCCGATTTGCTGGTGCATCGGGTGATCAAGTCCATTCTGCAAGAGCGCAGATACCAACTGCCTGATTTGCCTACCCCGGGAGAGGCCCACGCAAAGCTTGAGAAGCGTTTGGCGGCCAGGGCGCCAAAGCGGGATGTGGCGTCGTCGGCAAAGCCCTCTGCAGATACGTTGGCCTGGCAGGCGGCTGGCCTGCATTGCAGTGCCAACGAACGCCGCGCAGACGAGGCCAGCCGTGATGTTGAAGCGTGGCTCAAATGCAAATACATGCGGGAGCATTTGGGTGAGGAATTCACGGGCGTTGTGTCGTCGGTGACAAGTTTTGGTTTGTTTGTCACTCTGGATGCGATGTATGTGGAAGGCTTGGTCCACATCACTGAACTGGGCGGTGAGTACTTTCGGTTTGACGAGCATCGGCAGGAGTTGCGCGGAGAACGCACGGGGATTCGCTACCACCTCGGCTCCCGGGTTCAAGTGCAAGTCAGCAGGGTTGATCTCGACGGTCGCCGGATCGATTTCAGGCTCGTTCAGCCCGAGGGTGATACCAGCCTGCGAACCAGTGCTGGCAAAGGCGCACCCTCTGAAGAGGGCGAGCGCGTGAAGGCCAAGTCTGCCTCTGCGAGCGGAAAGCAACGTCCACGCCCCACCAACAGCCTTGACAGCCAGCCTTCTGCTGGTTCAGGCAGGCCCCGCAAGTCAAATGGCAAAGGAGAGGCACGGGGCAAAGGCAAAAAGCCAAGGCGCTGACGCAGAGCCATGATCATGAATGTCATCGTTTTCTTGCTGGATACGTTGTTCTTTTGTCTGATTTCAGCAGCCCTGCTCAGGGCTTGGCTCAACGTTTCCCGCATCAGCATGGTTCAGCAGCCAGGTCCGTTTGTGATGGCGTTGACCGATTGGCTGGTCAGGCCATTGAGGCGCGGAATGCCGCCTGCATGGCAACGGTCAAGGTGGGATTCGGCCAGTCTGATTGCTGCGGCACTGCTGGCCCTGCTGCAGGCTTTTGTGTGGGTCGGTCTGGGTGCTTGGGGGCTTTCCCACGGCATGGGCGTCGCAATGCTTTGGTCTGTGCCCGTGTTGGTTGGCAAGATTCTGCTGAAAACCACTTTGCAGGGCTTGCTTGTGCTCACCCTGGGCTTGGCTGTTTTGTCTTGGGTGCAACCTCAATCACCTGCGCATGCCTGGCTCAGCCGGTTGCTCTCGCCTGTGTTGAGGCCGTTGAGCCGTCGCATACCCTTGGTTGGCGGTGTGGACTTGTCCGCACTGGTCTTGGTGCTTCTTTTGCAGGTAGGCCTGATGTTCCTGGGCTGAGTCAGCCTCTCTTTCTCAATCAAGTGCCGTTCCGTCTGGGTTCAATGAGCGGCACAAGCGGCTTGCAGTCAGGGTGGGGCCGTCTTTCGGCCACTTGTCGGCGGCACAGCCGTGGAGCCACACGGTGCGGGTCACGGCGTCCAGTGTGGCGTGATCTTTTTCTGATTGTGCGAGCTGCGTTTGGCCTTCGTGCGTGGAGAGCCGGGCCAGCGCCGCGCCCAACATGCCGGCCAATACATCGCCGGTACCTGCTGTTGCCAACGCTGCGTTGCCACTTGTGTTGACGACGACTGTGCCTCCTGACGTCGCCACCACAGTGCCGCTGCCCTTCAATACACAAATGCTCCGATAACGCTTGGCAATCTCGCGTGCATGAGCAAGCCGGTCGCTTTGAATGTCCGCAGTTGATGCGCCACACAGCCGGGCAGCCTCCAGGGGGTGCGGCGTCATGACTGTTGTCTGACCCCGGTTGGCCCTTGCGACCACGGCTTCAATCAATTGTGGGTCTCGGGAGATGGCATTGAGGGCATCTGCATCGAGAACCAGAAAACCCGTATGCAACAGTAGGGCGGGGATGTACTCCCGAATCAAATCACCCCCACCGCATCCACACACCCAGCATCCGGAGCGCATGGTTTCGGTGTGGTCCAGTGACTCAGTTGATCGAAACATCAGTTCTGGTTGCGACCCATCCCATGCCACCATGGGTTTTCCCAGTGGGACCACGAATACCCGACCTGCCCCTTGATGCAAAGCGGCGCGAGCGCTGAGCACTGCTGCGCCCGTCATGCCCGAACCGTTGTGTGAGGCGTGTTGCCCACCGACCACCCATACATCGCCTTGGCTGCCTTTGTGGCTGTTGTGTGATCGGCTGATAGGTTTATTCGAGACCCTGCAATTGCCGGTCACCTGCCGCGCGCTGCCAAGCCAGGCGCTCTCAGCCGCCTCGCGATTGGCGACTGCTGCGCCGTGTTGCTCTTCAAAGGTGGACGCCCCCAAGTCGTCAAACCAAACCTGCCCGGCGCGGTCCCGTCCGTCAGCAGTAAAGAGTCCGGGCTTGAGTGTCAATAATGTCAAGGTAAATATGGTCTTGTCGCTTGATGGTACTGGAGTTTTAGCTATTAAATATTTTCCAGTGTCAGCGTCCAAGCCACTCGGGGTGTCAACGCACAACCGTGTGCGTCCCAATGTATTCACCTGCTCAATCAGTTGGCCGATGCGGGGAGTTCTGGCGGACCCAGTCATTCCCAGTCCTAGAACGGCGTCAATCACCAGATCACATTCCGCTGGCGGGCGCGAGGAGAGTGTGATGCCGGCAAGTCGCACCTGCTCCAGTGCATTCCTGGCATCGGGTGGCATGCGTTGCTCGTCGCCTTCCCATGTCACGACGAGCTGGGTGCCGGTCAGCGCGGCCCAGGGTGAGAGAGCGCAGGCGGCTGTCAGACCATCTCCTCCGTTGTTGCCCGGGCCACAGGCTATCCATATGCAGCGCGCGTGCGGAGCCAGCGCTTTTGCCAGGCGCGCCACGGCTTCTCCCGCCCTTTGCATGAGTTCATGGGGCGGCAGCTTTGCCGCCATCAATGTCTCAAGTGCCTTTGTCTGGCGGGCTGTGTGCAAGCGTGCGCAAGTGAAGTTGTCGATCCGAACCATGTCTTGAGTGTGCCTGTGGATGCCTGCAGCCAGTGGTCGCCGGCTAGTAGAGGAGTCGATGGGACAGCCTTGCTATAATGCTAGAGTTTTTTCGGTGCTGGGCATTCTGCTTGGCAAGCAAAAAACAATCGCAAACCAAGCCATACAGGTGTCTGTGACCCGTTTGTCATGATGGGCAGATCAGGCTTGAATTTAAGAATCAACCTCTGAGAGAAATTCAATGTCTATTTCCATGCGCGAAATGTTGGAAGCGGGTGTCCACTTCGGTCACCAAACCCGTTTCTGGAACCCCAAGATGGCCCCCTACATCTTTGGTCACCGCAACAAGATTCACATCGTCAACCTCGAAAAGACGTTGCCCATGTTCGAGGAGGCCGCGAAATTCGTGCGCCAACTGGCCGCCAATCGTGGCACCATTTTGATGGTGGGCACGAAGCGCCAGTCCCGTGACACCGTCGTTGCCGAGGCCATTCGTGCGGGCGTGCCGTATGTCAGCCAGCGTTGGTTGGGCGGCATGTTGACCAACTTCAAGACGGTCAAAACATCGATCAAACGCCTCAAGGACATGCAGACTCAGCTTGAGGCTGGTCTGGATCACATGAGCAAGAAAGAGCAACTCACCTTCACCCGTGAGATGGAAAAGCTCGAGAAGGACATCGGTGGCATCCAGGACATGCCTGCATTGCCCGATGCGATTTTTGTGATTGACGTTGGCTTCCACAAGATTGCAGTGCTTGAAGCTCGCAAACTCGGCATTCCGCTGGTGGGTGTCGTGGATACCAACCATTCGCCCGAAGGCATCGACTACGTGATTCCTGGTAACGATGACTCATCAAAGGCTGTCGAGTTGTACGCCCGTGGTATCGCAGATGCCATCCTGGAAGGCCGTGCCAACGCTGTGAACGATATCGTGAAGGCCGTGGCGCCTGAAAGCGGCGACGAGTTCGTGGAAGTGAAAGAAGAGACGGCCGCCTGAGCCCTCGCTGTCCACCACAACGGGGGCTTCAGTGCCCCTTTTTTACAACTGAATGGCAGTCAAGGACTGCTGACTTGGAGCATGAAAATGGCAATTACCGCAAGCATGGTCGCAGAACTGCGTGCCAAAACAGACGCCCCCATGATGGAGTGCAAAAAAGCATTGACCGAGGCCGAGGGCAATATGGAGAAGGCCGAGGAAATTTTGCGTGTGAAACTTGGCAGCAAAGCCGGTAAGGCCGCCAGCCGAGTCACGGCCGAAGGCGTCGTGACCGCGCATGTCTCTGGCTCAGCCGGTGCGCTGGTCGAAGTCAATTGCGAAACTGACTTCGTGACCAAGAACGACATCTTTCTGGCCATGTGCAAAAACATCGCCGAACTGATCGCTGTCCACAACCCGGTTGATTTGGCTGCTGTCGCGGCCTTGCCGTTGTCGGCAGAAGGATTTGGCCCAACAGTGGAAGATGTCCGCAAGGGTCTGATTGGCAAAATCGGCGAGAACATGACGATCCGTCGTTTCAAACGGTACTCAGACGGCGGCAAGCTCGCGAGTTACTTGCACGGCACCCGCATTGGCGTCATGGTCGAATTTGAAGGCGATGACAATGCGGCCAAAGATGTTGCCATGCACATCGCGGCAATGAAGCCAGTCTCTCTTTCCAGCGCCGACGTGCCTGCTGAGCTTGTTGAACGTGAGCGCTCGGTTGCCCAAGCGAAGGCTGCCGAGTCTGGCAAGCCTGCGGATATCGCAGCAAAGATGATCGAAGGCTCGGTGCAGAAGTACCTCAAGGAGGTGAGCCTGTTCAACCAGCCGTTTGTCAAGAATGACAAACAGACTGTTGAGCAGATGCTCAAGGCAACGGGCACCACGATCAAGGGCTTCACCATGTACGTGGTGGGCGAGGGTATTGAGAAGAAGGTCGACGACTTTGCAGCAGAGGTTGCAGCCCAGGTTGCAGCGGCCCAGGCTGCATAATTTCCAGTGACCGGGGGCATTTGTTTGCCTCCGGTTGTTTCCTGACCTCCGACCCTCGACCTGAAGAGAACCATGCCAGCTTACAAAAGAATTCTGTTGAAACTGTCGGGCGAAGCTCTCATGGGTGACGATGCCTTTGGTATCAACCGTGACACCATTGTCCGGATGGTCGAGGAGGTGGCTGACATCACGCGGTTGGGTGTCCAGGTTGCGGTGGTTATCGGGGGCGGAAATATCTTCCGTGGAGTGGCCGGCGGCTCTGTTGGCATGGACCGCGCGACTGCTGATTACATGGGCATGCTGGCAACCGTGATGAACTCGCTGGCGCTCGCAGACACCATGGACAAAGCCGGATTGGTTGCGCGTGTGATGTCTGCCATTTCCATTGAGCAAGTGGTAGAGCCTTATGTTCGTCCGAAAGCACTCCAGTATTTGGAAGAGGGCAAGGTTGTCATTTTTGCGGCCGGTACAGGCAATCCGTTTTTCACCACTGACACCGCTGCAGCCCTGCGCGGCGCCGAAATTGGTGCTGAAATTGTCTTGAAGGCCACCAAGGTTGATGGAATTTATTCTGCCGATCCAAAGAAGGATCCTTCAGCCACCCTTTACAAAGCGATCAGTTTTGATGAGGCCATGTCCAAGAATTTGCAAGTGATGGACGCGACGGCGTTTGCTTTGTGTCGCGACCAAAAACTTCCCATCAAGGTATTCAGCATCGTCAAGCATGGTGCTTTGAAGCGGGTGGTGTTGGGCGGCGACGAAGGCACGCTGGTGCATATCTGATGGTTCTGGCTTTTTCTTGAACGAGGATTTGAGACAAATGAGCATTGCAGATATTCGAGCAACCATAGAGCACAAGATGCAACAGTCGGTGGACGCGTTTCGCAACGGGTTGGCGAAAATACGCACAGGTCGCCCCAATCCAGCGCTGCTGGACACTGTGCATGTTGACTACTATGGCTCAATGGTTCCAGTGTCCCAAGTGGCCAATCTGTCGCTGCTCGACGCCCGCACGATCGGCGTGGCTCCATGGGAAAAGGGGATGGGTGCCAAGATTGAAAAAGCCATTCGTGACTCGGACTTGGGTTTGAACCCTGCTAGTCAAGGTGACTTGATTCGTGTGCCTCTGCCACCAATGACGGAGGAGCGACGCAAAGAACTCACGAAGGTGGTCCGTGGTGAGGGTGAGGGTGCGAAGATTGCCATCCGGAATCTGCGTCGCGACGCCAACGAGTCTGTCAAGAAACTCGTCAAGGACAAATTGGCATCCGAAGATGATGAGCGGCGGACTCAGGAAGATGTCCAGAAAATGACAGATCGTTACATCGCTGAGGTGGACCGCTTGGTCGCATCGAAAGAGCAAGACATCATGGCTGTCTGATCAGCCAGTTGCAGGGCACACACTTTTGCCTAAAACGGTCAAGCAGTTGGATCGGCTCTCAGCGGCTGGCAGGCATGAATACCGCCCGTTTCACGTCGCGGTTGTCATGGACGGTAACGGTCGGTGGGCAAAGAAGCTGTTGTTGCCCAGAATTGCTGGCCATAAGCGTGGAGTGGATTCGCTGAGGGCCACAGTTAAAGCCTGCATTGATCGCGATATCCGCGTGCTCAGTGTGTTTGCCTTCTCTTCTGAGAACTGGAATCGACCTCAGGAAGAAGTATCTGGGTTGATGGATCTATTGGGCATCGCATTGACTCGCGAGGTGCCCAACTTGCATGAGCAGGGCGTCCAATTGCACTTCCCTGGAGATTGGAGCAAGCTCAATTCTCGGGTTGCAGCGGGCCTTTCCGAAGCGGAGGCAACCACTGCGGCCAATCAAAAGCTCATCCTGAATGTGTGTTTCAATTACGGCGGTCGCTGGGACATTTGCCAAGCGGCAGCCAAGGTTCAGGCGCTCGGATTGCCAATGACAGAGCAGTCCATGCGGGAGTACCTTTCGCTGGGACATGTTCCGGATCCAGATCTGTTCATTCGCACCGGCGGCGAGATGCGCGTCAGCAATTTCCTGTTGTGGCAAATGGCGTATTCCGAGTTCTATTTCTCGGATGTTCTGTGGCCTGATTTCGACGCATGCGAACTGGACGTTGCTTTGTTGGCCTATCAGCAGCGTGAGCGACGATTCGGCAGAACATCCGAGCAGGTGTCGGTCGAACCACAGAACTCAGACGAGGAGTAGTCTTTTGTTGAAACTCCGTGTGGTCACAGCGCTGATGCTGTTGGCAGTGCTTCTGCCTGTTTTGTTTCAGCCCAGCCCCAGTCCGTTCATTGGTTTGGCGTTGGTGTTTCTGTCCGCAGGGGTGTGGGAGTGGGGTCGAATGAATGGATATCCGTCAAGGACGTCTGTTCTGGCCGGCATCGCATTTGGTGGCGTGCTGCTGGTTGGCTGGCTTCAATGGGGTTTGTTGGGTTCTTTCCCTGTGTGGGCGGCTGCTGCTGTATTGTGGTGCCTGGTGGTTCCGTTGCTCCTGAACAAGGGGGTCGGTGCTTGGGGGGCGGTTCCACAGTCGGTCAGAATGATGACAGGTGTTCTGGTCCTCGCGACGGCATGGCTGGCTCTCGCAGAAGCCCGGTCAACCGGAATCAACTACCTGCTGTCTGTCATGGCCTTGGTGTGGACGGCGGATGTCGCGGCCTATTTCGGTGGCAAGGCCTTTGGCAAGAGAAAACTTGCGCCAACCATCAGCCCGGGGAAAAGTTGGGAAGGGGCATTGTCTGGATGGGTTGCTGTGCTTCTTCTGGCCGCCATCTGGATTTGGATTGACGCTCACGTCGTAACCGATTCGCACAGTATCTACAGTTCAATCTACGAGCGGCACCCAATGCTGAGTTGGGTTGTTTTCTCGGTATTGGCAGCTTTGAGCGTGATGGGCGATCTGGTGGAGTCCTTGGTCAAAAGGAGCGCTGGCGTCAAGGACTCCAGCAACTTGTTGCCGGGTCATGGCGGTGTCCTTGACCGAATAGATGCTCTGCTTCCTGTGCTACCGGTCGCCGCGTTTTTTTCTGGCATATGAGTTCACGAATGCAACACATCACAGTCCTCGGTTCAACGGGATCCATTGGTAACAGCACATTGGATGTTGTGGCGCGTCATCCTGACAAGTTCAGCATTTTTGCATTGACTGCTGCCACGCAGGTGGATGGCTTGATGAAGCAAATTCAGCGCTTTTCACCCAAGTACGCGGTGCTGGTTGATGAGGACTGTGCCAAGTCTTTGGCAGAGCGAGTAGCGGCAGAAGGGCTGGACACACAAGTTTTGTCTGGACAAGCTGGTTTGATCGCGGTGTCAGAGGATGAGCGTACTGACAGTGTGATGGCGGCCATCGTTGGAGCTGCGGGCTTGATGCCCTGCATGGCGGCTGCGCGTTCGGGCAAGAAACTCATGCTGGCTAACAAAGAGGCGCTGGTGGTTGGTGGGACCTGTTTCATGGCTGCTGTCCAGTCCGGCGGTGGCACGTTGCTGCCAATTGACAGTGAGCACTCAGCCATTTTTCAGTCACTGCCGGAGAATCGCGATTTTTGGCCCCAGAGAGTCGACAAAATTGTGTTGACCGCTTCCGGCGGGCCTTTTCGCACGCGCGACATACAAACCTTGTCCCAAGTCACCCCCGAGGAGGCATGTGCTCACCCGAATTGGGTGATGGGCAAAAAGATATCGGTTGATTCAGCCACCATGATGAACAAGGCCCTTGAAGTGATCGAGGCGCACTACCTGTTCGGGGTACAACCTGACCGGATCGAAGTGGTCATTCATCCGCAAAGCGTGATTCACTCCATGGTTCAGTATGTGGATGGGTCAGTGGTGGCACAGTTGGGCACACCTGATATGCGTGTTCCGATTGCTTTTGGGCTCTCTTGGCCAGACAGGGTTGCTTCTGGTGCTGCGCCCTTGGATTTTTCCAAAGTACCGCCTCTGACTTTTCAAGCGCCAGACCCGCAGCGTTTTCCCGGTCTCGCTCTTGCATGGCAAGCATTGCTTGCACCTGCGGGCACCACAGCGGTTCTCAATGCTGCCAATGAGGTGGCGGTGGACGCGTTTCTGAAAAGAAGCATTCGATTTGATCAGATACACATGCTCAATCAGCACGTGATGGAGCGTTGCGTGCCTGACAACCCGCGCACTGAAGCGGACTTGCTGGACGTCGACGCGCATGCCCGCAGAACCGCTCGCGAAATGCTGGTGAACATCGCGCACTGATGTACGACATGCTCATCACCGTTGTTTCTTTTGTGCTTGGCTTAGGGATTTTGATCGCTGTGCACGAATATGGCCACTACCGAATGGCCGTGGCTTGTGGTGTTCGGGTGCTCCGCTTCTCCATTGGCTTTGGAAAGCCATTGTTTGTCTGGAAAAGAAGCGACACGGGCACTGAATTTGTCGTCGCTATGGTGCCACTCGGAGGGTTTGTTCGCATGCTCGATGAGCGCGAAGCGCCAGTGCCTGCATCACACAGACACATGGCTTTCAACACCCAACCTGTTGGCAGTCGTGCGTTGATCGTTCTCGCGGGTCCCCTCGCCAACTTGTTGTTGGCCGTTGTGCTGTATGCCGGTGTGAGCTGGTGGGGTTTGGAGCAGGCCAAGCCCGTGCTCGGCACCCCTGTGGTTGGCTCATTGGCTGCCCAAGCCGGATTGCGTGCGGGTGACTGGGTGAGTGCCACACAGATTGCCGACGATGCTCCCGTGGCGACAGAGTCTTTCGAACAGTTGCGTTGGTCACTGACCAGGGCAGCTTTGAACAACTCTGACATCGTTCTTTGGGTGTCTGAGCGTGAGGCTGATGGCTCCCCTCGTGAAGTGCGCCTGCCTTTATCCGACCTTGGCGTGGATGAACTGGACGCACGGTTACTCGAGCGGATTGGCCTCATGGCTCCGTTCTCTGCCGCTCGATTGGGGCAAATCATGCCAAACGGCGCGGCGGCCTTTGCCGGCTTGAAAGAGGGCGACCGGATACACAAAGTGGGCTCACGCGAGATCACTGACGCGCAAGAGTTGAGGGCCCTGATCCGTGCGTCCGTGAGTGGCAATGGCAATGCACAAACATTGAATTGGACCGTCGAGCGCGAAGGTCGCATGTTGTTGCTGCCGGTCACCCCAAAGCCGGAACGAAGCGACTCCGGTTGGACTGCTCGCATCGGTGCCTATGTTGGTGGGCAGCCTTCGATGACTGTTGTCAGCACCGATTGGTTTGACAGTGTCGTGCATGGTTTGGCCAAAACAGGCGAGATGTCACTTCTGACCGTCAAGATGATGGCGAAAATTGTGACGGGTGAGGCTTCACTGAAGAACCTCAGCGGTCCGATTTCCATTGCTGATCATGCTGGTAAATCAGCCCACAGTGGTTTCATTTCGTATGTGCTGTTTTTGGCCGTCATCAGTGTCAGTCTCGGGGTGCTGAACCTGCTGCCGGTGCCTGTCTTGGATGGCGGGCACCTGATGTATTATCTTTACGAAGCTGTCACCGGGCGAGAGCCTTCACCGGCGTGGACAGATCGGTTACAGCGTGGCGGTATGACCTTTCTGATGGGCATGATGGCCATTGCCCTTTTCAATGATGTCGCCCGATTGCTGGGCTAGATCCTTCCCCATGAAACTCCACATATCCAGCCTGCGGGCCGTCGCTTTGACACTGGTTGCATCGTCCTTGATGAATGCGTTCCCAGCCCTGGCTGCAGAGCCGTTTTCTCTCAGGGACATTCGTGTAGAGGGTTTGCAGCGAGTCGAACCCGGTACCGTTTTTGGGTCTTTGCCTTTCAGGATCGGTGAAACCTACAGCGATGAAAAGGGTGCTGCCGCCATCCGCGCCTTGTTTTCATTGGGTTTGTTCAAAGATGTGCGAATCGACATCAGTGGCGATGTGGTGGTGGTCGTTGTAGAAGAGCGCCCCACGGTTTCTGACATCACTTTTTCAGGCGTCAAAGAGTTTGACAATGAAGTTTTGCGCAAGGCGTTGCGTGATGTCGGGCTGACCGACGGACGCCCCTTCGACAAAGCACTGGCAGACAGGGCCGAACAGGAATTGAAGAGGCAATACCTGAACCGGAGCATGTATGCGGCTCAAGTGGTGACAACCGTTACCCCAACTGAGCGCAACCGGGTGAACCTCAATTTCAGTGTCGTAGAGGGTGATGTCGCCAAGATACGTGAAATTCGGGTGGTGGGTAGCAAAGCCTTTTCAGAAAGCACGCTCAAAGACTTGTTTGACCTGGATACGGGTGGCTGGCTGAGTTGGTATACCAAGTCCGATC
This sequence comes from uncultured bacterium, assembly GCA_903928495.1. Lineage (GTDB taxonomy): Bacteria > Pseudomonadota > Gammaproteobacteria > Burkholderiales > Burkholderiaceae_C > UBA2334. Next base: position 10,315 of record CAIYQZ010000009.1, on the reverse strand, counting down.
GATACTCACGCCCCAAATTGGCGGCGGACCTTGAAACCCTCAAGTCTCATTACCTCACACGCGGGTATCTTGAGTTCAATATCGATTCGACTCAGGTCGCACTCTCGCCGGCGAAAGACGAGGTCACCCTGTCGATCAACATCTCGGAGGGCAATCGTTATGTGGTGTCCTCTGTCAAGTTGGCAGGTGATTTTCTTGGTAAGAAAGAGGACTTCAAAAGGCTGGTTGCGATACAAGCGGGAGAGCCTTACAACGCAGAGAAGGTCGCGGCAACCACCAAAGCGTTCACGGACTATTTCGGCGCGTTCGGGTTCGCTTTTGCCAGGGTAGAGGCCGTTCCAGAAATCGACCGGGACAACGGACGAGTGGCATTGACCTTGCAGGCCCAGCCTTCCAGGCGCGCATATGTGCGGCGAATCAACATCGCCGGCAACAACAGAACCCGAGACGAGGTGATCCGTCGTGAGTTGCGCCAATTTGAGTCTGCCTGGTATGACAGTGACCGAATCAAATTGTCCCGCGACCGAGTCGACCGACTGGGCTATTTCACCCAAGTGGGCATTGACACCCAAGAGGTTGTGGGTGCGCCAGACCAAGTAGACCTGCAACTGACGGTGGCAGAGAAACCCACTGGCAACCTGTCCGTGGGTGCCGGGTACTCCCAGGCTGAGAAAATATCGTTCATTGCTGGCATCAAACAAGAAAACGTGTTTGGCACTGGGAACTACCTTGGCATTGACCTGAACACCAGCAAGTTCAACAGACAGGTATCGGTGACCACCACTGATCCGTATTTCACGGCCGACGGCATCTCACGCACGGTGGATGTGTACTACCGGACCACACGCCCTTACACCCAGCAAGGTGGTGATTACCAGTTGATCACGCCCGGCTTCAATGTCCGTTTTGGTATTCCGTTTACCGAAACCGACACGGTGTTCTTTGGCGGTGGTGCGGAGTCCACCAAGATTGTGTCGGGTACCAGCATGCCAGCAGCGTATCTTGAGTTCGCCCGGCAGTACGGTGAGCGCAGTGTGTCACTGCCACTGACGGTTGGCTGGACCCGAGATGACCGAGACAGTGCGCTTGTGCCCACCAGCGGGCGTTTGCAGCGTCTCCAGACGGAGTGGGGTGTGGGTGGTGACACCAGGTACCTGAGAGCCAACTACCAGTTTCAGCAGTACATCCCTTTGAACAAGCAGTTCACTGTGGCATTCAACACCGATGTGGGTTGGGGCAAAGGCTTGGGCGGACGGCCATTCCCTGTGTTCAAGAATTTCTTCGGTGGTGGTTTGGGGTCTGTTCGCGGATTTGAGCAAGGTACGTTGGGGTCTCGTGACATCACAGGGGCCTTCATTGGTGGACCCAAGAAACTGGCATTGAATGCAGAGTTGCTGGCTCCCTTCCCCGGGGCAGGCAATGACAGGACCTTGCGGGTTTTCGGATTCTTTGACGCGGGCAATGTGTACGGCGAAACTGAAAAAGTCGACTTGGGAACGTTGCGCGCGTCTGTTGGGGTAGGGCTGAGCTGGCTGTCTCCGGTTGGGCCTTTGCGAATCGCTTATGCCAATCCCGTTCGCAAATACGCTGGCGATAAAATCCAGAAAATCCAATTTCAAATCGGAACCTCTTTCTAATGAACGCTCTTTTCCGTCAATCGTTGGTTGTAGTTGCTCTCGGCCTTGCGAGTACTACATCCATGGCTCAGGATTTCCGCATTGGTTTTGTCAACACGGATCGCATTTTCCGTGAGTCCAACCCGGCAAAGGCCGCTCAGACCAAGCTGGAAGCAGAGTTCTCCAAGCGAGAAAAAGAGCTGGCCGATCAGGGGACACAGCTCAAGACCGCAACCGAGAAGTTTGAACGCGAAGCACCCACTTTGGCTGAGAGCCAACGTGTCAGCCGCCAGAGACAGCTGGTGGAACAGGATCGCGACTTTGAGCGGCGCCGTCGTGAATTCCAAGAGGACTTGGGTGCACGCAAGAATGAAGAACTGCAGCAAGTCATCGAACGAGCCAACCGTGTCATCAAACAGGTGGCAGAAAGCGAAAAGTTCGATCTGGTCATTCAGGAAGCGGTTTACATCAACCCCAAGCACGACATCACCGACCGTGTGTTGAAGGTGATCAACGGCGGCAAGTGAGCGGGGCCAGTTCCAATTGGCCCAATTGCTAAGCGATATCGCACGAGCACTCGGTGGCGAGTTGCGCGGAGCGGACACGCTGATCGAACGCTTGTCCCCGGTTGAAAGTGCTAAGGCTGGGTCCCTGGCTTTTGTCAGTCACATCAAGTTTGCTAAACACATTGGCAACACCGAAGCCTCAGCCTTGCTTGTGGGGCCTTCACTGGCAGAACTGGCTAGCCAGAAGGGCCCCTGCATTGTGGTGCCTGACGCGTATGTTTCATTCGCGAAGCTCACCCAATATTGGCGTGCTGTTCACGCGGCGCCAGCAAAACCATTCATCCACCCAACGGCAGTGATCGAGCCCACGGCGTCCATTGGTGCTGATGCCACCATAGGGCCAATGGCCTACATCGGGTCTGGGGCCCGTGTCGGTTCAGGCGTGCGTTTGGGCAGTCATGTGGTGATTGAGTCTGGGGCCAGCGTTGGAGAAGCGTCCGTTCTGCACGCCCGGGTGACCCTTGGCGAAAACTGCATTGTGGGCAGCCGGTGCATCCTGCATTCAGGTGTGGTCATCGGGGCCGATGGATTTGGTTTTGCTCAGCAGGACGGGCGGTGGATCAAGATAGAGCAGCTCGGGGCTGTGCGCATCGGTAACGATGTGGAGTTGGGTGCCAACACATGTGTCGACCGAGGTGCCCTTGACGACACGGTGATAGACGATGGAGTGAAGCTCGACAACCTGGTTCAAATCGGGCACAACGTACACATCGGCGCTCACACGGCCATGGCTGGTTGCGCGGGTGTTGCGGGCAGCGCCATCATCGGCAAGCACTGCACGGTGGGGGGCGGGGCCGTGGTGTTGGGCCATCTCTCGCTGGCTGACAACGTTCACATATCGGCGGCCAGTGTGGTGACCCGCTCCATTTGCGTGCCGGGACACTACAGCGGTGTGTTTCCGATCGATGACAATGCCAGCTGGGAAAAAAACGCAGCCACTCTCAAACAACTGCACGCACTGCGTGATCGGATCAAAAAGCTGGAAAACTCATGATGGATATTCACCAGATTCTCAAGCAACTGCCTCATCGTTATCCGATTTTGTTGGTGGATCGCGTGCTGGAGATCGAAAAAGGCAAACGCATCAAGGCCCTCAAAAACGTGTCCATCAACGAACCGTTCTTTGTCGGCCACTTTCCGCACCGTCCGGTCATGCCTGGGGTCTTGATGCTGGAAGCCCTGGCCCAGGCGGCAGCGTTGCTGGCCTTTGATTTGCAAGGTGTCACACCCGATGACAAGACCGTCTATTACTTCGCTGGCATTGATGGCGCCCGCTTCAAGCGTCCGGTCGAGCCAGGCGATCAGTTGATTCTGGATGTGGAACTGGAGCGCATGAGGGCGGGCATTTTCAAGTTCAAAGCTCGGGCCAGCGTGGGTGAAGAAACCGCGACCGAGGCTGAATTGATGTGCACCATGCGCTCCATCGCTTGATATGGGCCTCCAACGTGACGCACATTGACCCCACTGCACTGGTTGATCCCTCGGCGGAGCTCGACAGCACAGTCAGCGTTGGCCCCTACAGTGTCATCGGGCCGCACGTGAAGATCGGCGCAGGCACGTCTGTCGGGCCTCACACGGTCATTGAAGGCCACACCACCATCGGTTGCGACAACAGGATTTTTCAGTTCGTGTCGCTCGGAGCGATCAACCAAGACAAAAAGTACGCCGGTGAGCCGTGCGAACTCGTCATTGGGGACCGAAACACCATCCGCGAATTTAGTACTTATCACATTGGCACAGCCCAAGGCGGGGGGGTGACGCGCCTCGGCAACGACAACTGGATGATGTCTTACACCCATCTGGCGCACGACTGCATCGTTGGCGACCACACCATTTTTGCGAACAACACCCAACTGGCGGGGCACGTGGAGGTGGGTGATTGGGTGATCTTCGGCGGCTTCACGGTTGTGCACCAGTTTGTCCGAGTTGGCGCTCACGCGATGACTGCCATGTGCTCTTTGCTGTTTGCAGACGTTCCTCCATTTGTCATGTGCCAAGGGCAACCAGCGTCTGCCCGCTCCATGAATTTTGAAGGCTTGCGTCGGCGCGGCTTCAATGCCGAGCGCATTTCTGCCGTGAAGTCCATGCACAAGTCGTTGTACCGCGAGGACTTGACACTTTCGCAGGCACAGTCGCACATCGCCGGGCTGGTGGAAACGCATCCTGATGCCAAGGCAGATGTGTCGTTGATGGTGGACTTCCTCGCATCGGTTTCTCCGCAACGCGGCATTGTTCGTTGACGGCCCATCGTCCGATGGTGGCTCCTGACATCGCTGTGGTTGCGGGCGAAACGTCTGGCGACGTGCTGGCTGGCGTGCTGTTGCAAGGCTTGGTTGACCAGATGCCTGGCCTGAGCGCCGCTGGCATCGGTGGGGCGCAGATGTGTGACCAGGGTTTTGATGCGTGGTGGCCCAGTGAAAAACTTGCAGTGCGTGGCTACGTCGAGGTATTGCGGCACTATCGCGAGATAGTTGGTATTCGCAAGCGCTTGCTGGCCAGGCTTCTGAGTACCCCGCCCCGTGTTTTTGTGGGAGTGGATGCACCAGACTTCAACCTCGATCTCGAGCGTGCGCTGAAGGCTCGGGGAATTCCAACGGTGCACTTCGTTTGTCCGTCGGTGTGGGCATGGCGGCCCGAGCGGGCGCAAGCGCTCAAACTCAGCACTGACCACGTGTTGTGTATCTTCCCTTTTGAGCCTGCATTGCTCGCCCAACATGGTGTCCCGGCAACGTATGTCGGTCATCCTTTGGCCCCACACATCCCTATGAACCCGGATCGAGCTGCTGCCCGGGTGCGATTGGGTTTGCCCGACGGCGCACCTGTGGTCGCTTTGCTGCCCGGCAGCCGGGCGGCCGAAGTCGAGCACCTGGCACCGCGGTTCTTGTCGGCCGCCAAACTGATTTTGGATGCCAAGCCAGATGCACATTTCGTGCTGCCTGCTGTTCCGCACCTCAAACAGCGGTTGGACCAGCTGGCTGCCAACAGTGGGCTGGTTGCAGCGTTGACCGTGCTGCCAGGGCAGTCGCATGCTGCGCTGGCCGCTTGTGATGTCACCCTGATCGCCAGCGGTACCGCAACCTTGGAAGCAGCACTGTTCAAGCGCCCCATGACCATTGCGTATCACATGAACTGGCTCAGCTGGCAGATCACGCGGCGCAAGAAGCTGCAGCCTTGGGTGGGCTTGCCCAACATCTTGTGTGAAGATTTTGTGGTGCCTGAGTTTCTGCAGGAGCAAGCCACTCCACAAGCATTGGCCCGCGGTGTGCTCGAATGGTTTGATCAACCTGCCAGGGTGGACGCGTTGCAGCAGCGATTCACTGCTCTGCACCGCGACCTGACGCGCGACACGGTGGGCCTGTCGGTTGGTGTGATCCGCTCATTGATGGACGCCCGATGAAGCGACGCAGAGTTACCGTCCCCGCTGTGCCCGTTCAAGTTCCGCTGGTTTGGGACGTGGCTGGCCTGGTGGCGGGCGTCGATGAAGCGGGCCGAGGGCCGCTGGCGGGTCCGGTGGTGGCTGCGGCTGTCATTCTGGACGAGCGACAGCCCATATCCGGACTGGCCGACTCCAAAAAACTCTCGGCACAGCAACGCGAACGCTTGTTCGATGAAATTCGCGCCAAGGCGCTGTGTTGCTCAGTGGCCGAGGCCAGCGTGGCTGAAATAGACAGCCTCAACATTTTGCAAGCCACACTTCTCGCCATGCGTCGTGCGGTGAACGGCCTTCGGCTGAAGCCCGTCAAAGTGTTGGTGGATGGCAACCGATTGCCGACCTTGGATGTCCTGGCTGAGGCCATCGTCAAAGGGGACGACAAGATTTCTTGCATTTCTGCAGCCTCCGTACTTGCAAAAGTGACCCGCGACCGGATGCTTGCAGAGTTGGATCGGCGTCACCCTGAGTATGGTTTTGCCGCCCACAAGGGGTACGGCACGGTGGCTCACCTGCGTGCGCTGAAGTTGCACGGAGCCCTGCCGGAACACCGCCGATCTTTTGCGCCGGTGGCTGCCGTCATGTCGGGTCAGCCGCCACAATCCAATCCATGACCGATACGCTTCGCATCACCTCGCGCGACAACCCTCTGCTGAAGCGGTTGCGTTTGATGGCGCGAGACAACACAGCCCACCGCAAATTGGGGCAAGTGTGGTTGGAGGGGGACCACTTGTGCCGCGCTTTTCTGGCGCGAGGTTTGCGGCCAGATCTGGCTATATTTTCTGAATCAAATGGGTATCCAGCGCTTGATGGATATGATATTTCAGCTATCAAAAACTTTGTTCTTCCTGATGCTTTGATGCGCGACATCAGTGGTCTGGAGTCGGCTGCAAGCATGGGCTTTGTGGTGGATTTGCCGCTGTCGCCCCAACTGGCCCCTTCGGAGCCGTCGGTTGTACTCGACCGGGTCCAAGACGCTGGCAACGTGGGCTCCATTCTCCGTAGCGCATCCGCATTCGGGTACACACAAGTGTTGGCCATTAAAGGAACGGCGGCTTTGTGGAGTCCCAAGGTGCTGCGGGCCGGCATGGGGGCTCATTTCGGCCTGCGATTGGTGGAGGGCCTGGCACCGGCGGATTTGTCTGCGTTGCAGGTGCCTGTGTTGGTGACCAGTTCCCATCATGGCGAGTGGGTTCATCGTGCAGCATTGCCTTGGCCCTGCGCATGGGTCATGGGACATGAAGGGCAGGGCGTGTCCGACGAAGTCTTGTCCGGTACCGTGCATCCGATTCGTATCGCACAGCCCGGTGGCGAGGAGTCTCTCAATGTGGCTGCGGCGGCTGCCATCTGCCTGCACGCCAGTGCTGCCAAGCCGTGATGCGAAGCCGTCTGTTCCTCGCCTGCATGTGTGCAGCACTCTCTGTCGCGTTTCAAGCCCAAGCCGCAGAGACCACTCGTTTTCAGGTGACCGGTGACCCCTCTGAGGTACTGGATGTTCAGGCCAAGCTGGTGTGGAAGCGGTGCGTCGAGGGCATGACTTGGGACGGCGGCACGTGCCAGGGAAAAGCGCAGCTGCTGGACCATACCCAAGCTCAGGCTGTGGCCAAAACCGCGTTTGAAGCCACTCGCCTCCCTTGGCGGCTGCCCCATGTGACCGAACTCAAGCGGCTGATCGATACCACGCACTCAAACCCGGCCATCGACCCTCTGCTGTTTCCACGCACCCCAGCGCAATGGCACTGGAGCGCCTCGGCAAGCGTGGGCGCCAGCGGTACGTTCAACCCTTACAACTACGGGAACATCGCGCAAGGTCGCACGCCCTCCAGCGTGAACCAGATGGCGTTTTTGCATGGTTGGGCGGTCAACTTCAGCAACGGTGAGAGCCGTGGCGAGGTGCTTAAACGCACGCCCATGGTCGTCCGCCTCGTGAGAGGTGCGCGCTGAGTCATTTTGTGGGTAATGCGGTCAGTTTCGGTATGGGCTGCCCCGTATAATTCGAGGGTTTACCTGCAACTTTTTACGCGCACGCGGCGGAGTTCTCCGCCCACCTCCCAACTCCCGTTCCAAGGCCATTCGGTCTGCGCTTGAACGCGGCTGATCAGAGGGGACCACGTGCGCGCCCAACCGGAGAACCACCGTGCACCCCGTCCATCCAACAGCCATCCTTGCTCTGGCAGACGGCACGGTCTTTACAGGCAAATCCATCGGCGCAACCGGGCAGACCGTGGGTGAAGTGGTGTTCAACACCGCCATCACCGGTTACCAGGAAATCCTCACCGACCCCAGCTATTGCCAGCAGATCGTCACCTTGACGTATCCACACATTGGCAACTATGGAGTGAACGACGAAGACGTGGAGGCTACACGCGTCCATGCCGCCGGCCTGATCATCAAAGACCTGCCCCTTCTGGCATCGAACTTTCGCAAAACCGTGACGCTGAGCGAATACCTTCAGCGCGAAGGCACCGTCGCCATTGCCGATATTGACACCCGCGCCTTGACGCGCCGCCTGCGAACCCATGGCGCCCAAAACGGCTGCATTCTGGCGCTCGCCGCCGGCGAGATCGTGACCGATGAACTCAAAGCCCGTGCTGTGGCTGCCGCCAAGGCTGCCCCCAGCATGGCCGGCCTTGATCTGGCCAAGGTTGTGTCAGCGGCCGCAAGCTATCAATGGACCCAATCGGAGTGGCAATTGGCCCGCGCCGACGGCACGCCCGGCTATGGCGAACAAACCGCACCGCGTTTCCATGTGGTGGCTTACGACTTTGGCGTGAAGTACAACATCCTGCGTATGTTGGCCGAGCGTGGTTGCAAGGTCACCGTGGTGCCCGCCCAAACGCCTGCCGCCGACGTGCTGAAGCACAAGCCTGACGGCGTGTTTCTGTCCAACGGCCCTGGCGACCCGGAGCCTTGCGATTACGCCATTGCTGCCGCTGCCGAGCTGATCGAAACCGGCGTACCCACCTTCGGCATTTGCCTTGGGCACCAGATCATGGCGTTGGCCAGTGGTGCCAAAACCTTCAAGATGAAGTTCGGCCACCACGGTGCCAACCATCCGGTCAAGGACCTGGACACGGGCCGAGTCAGCATCACCAGCCAGAACCACGGTTTTGCGGTGGACGAGAAAACGCTGCCTGCCAACCTGCGCCCCACGCACATCAGCCTGTTCGATGGCACGTTGCAAGGCCTGGCCCGCACCGACAAGCCCGCGTTCTGCTTCCAGGGTCACCCCGAAGCCTCGCCCGGTCCGCATGACATTGCGTACCTGTTCGACCGCTTCATCGGCTTGATGGAAGCCCGGGCATGAGTTTTTACGGCGTCACCGACATCTGGACGTACGCGCTGGGCGCACTGGGCATCATTTTGTTGCCCGGCCCCAACTCGTTGTTCGTGCTGTCAGTGGCGACGGCACGCGGGGTGAGAGCCGGCTACCAAAGTGCGATGGGCGTGTTCGTGGGCGACACGGTGTTGCTAACGCTCACCGCTTTAGGCGCTGCCAGCCTGTTGCACACCTATCCGGCATTGTTCATGGTGGTGAAGTACGTGGGTGCGGGCTACCTGACCTGGTTGGGGCTGAACTTGATTCACTCTGCCTGGGTGTCCTGGCGCTCCCCGGCTGTGAGCGCATCGGTACCGGTGGCCGAAAGCCCCGTGCATTTGGCCCACCCGTTCAAGCGGGCGCTGGTCATCAGCCTGCTCAACCCCAAGGCCATTTTGTTTTTGTTGTCGTTCTTTGTTCAGTTCATTGACCCGACCTACGAAACACCCGCCGTGCCTTTTCTGATATTGAGCGCCATCGTGATGGCCTTCAGTGCCCTTTATTTGTCTGCCCTGATCTTTGCCGGTGTGCGGTTGGCACAGGCCTTCCGCCAACGCCAGCGCTTGTCAGCCGGCCTGTCCAGCGGGGTGGGCGGATTGTTTGTCTGGTTCGGTGCAAAGCTGGCCACAGCCACGCTGAACTGACCCGTAGCCTGAACCGATCAAGAAAAAAATACACAAGTAGCGAAACATGCCAAAACGTACAGACCTCAAAAGCATCCTCATCATCGGCGCGGGCCCCATCATCATCGGCCAAGCGTGCGAGTTCGACTACTCCGGCGTACAGGCCTGCAAGGCCCTGCGTGAAGAGGGTTACAAGGTCATTCTGATCAACAGCAACCCCGCCACGATCATGACCGACCCGGCCACGGCGGATGTGACATACATCGAGCCCATCACCTGGCAGACGGTTGAAAAAATCATCGCCAAAGAGCGCCCAGATGCCATCCTGCCCACCATGGGCGGCCAGACCGCGCTGAACTGCGCGCTCGACCTGTGGCACCACGACGTGCTGGACAAATACAAGGTGGAACTGATCGGTGCCACGCCGGAGGCCATCGACAAGGCGGAAGACCGCCTGAAGTTCAAAGACGCCATGACCAAAATCGGTCTGGGTTCCGCACGTTCTGGCATTGCCCACAGCATGGACGAAGCCTGGGCTGTGCAAAAAACGGTGGGTTTCCCCACCGTCATCCGCCCCAGCTTCACCTTGGGTGGCACCGGTGGCGGCATTGCCTACAACCCTGAAGAGTTCGAAACCATCTGCAAGCGCGGCCTGGAAGCCTCGCCCACCAACGAGTTGCTGATTGAAGAATCGCTGCTGGGCTGGAAAGAGTACGAGATGGAAGTGGTGCGCGACAAGGCGGACAACTGCATCATCATCT
>CAIYQZ010000008.1 GCA_903928495.1 uncultured bacterium | reverse complement strand
TGGATACAGGATTCGGAAACAACGTGGGTCATGATGGACTCGGAATTTAGGCTGCGCTGCGTTTGCAACGCCAGAGGTGTCATTTTAAGGGAGATCGCGGATCAACTGACAGACCAGCCCCTGCTGCACAAGGGGTTGATGGCCGATCAAGGGCATCCGTCACGGAGGACGCCTTTGTCGGGGCTAAAGCCACCGACCTACCGGATGATGGGCAGGTCGGCGGCTTGAGCCCCATCTAGGTTCATTCATGGACCAACACGGCCCCGGACGTTTTGTGGGTGGCCGTGTCTACCAGCACCAGGGCGCCCAAAATGCGCGACTGGGCAAAGGGCAGGGTGACCAAAGGCTCTTGCAGGGCCAGCGTCACATGGCCAATCGCGTTGGGGGCCAGCTCGGTGGCTTCTTCTTGTGCCAGGGTGTTCACGTTCAGGCGGTGCACCACACGCTGCACCTTCACTTTGACCCAACGGTGGCCGTGCAGTGCCCAGTACACACGGCCAGCCACCAAAGGCTCGTCGTCCATCCAGGCGATGGTGGTGTTCAGCTGGCGCTGGCCTTCGGGCGCACCTTCGCAAGCCAAGAGCCAGTCGCCACGGGACACGTCCACCTCGCGGTCGAGCACGATGCCGGCGCTGTGCCCTGCGGCTTTGCCCTGCGGCTGGCGGGTGGCCGACAGCACTTGGGACACCACAGCGGTCTGACCGCTGGGGAACACCTTGACGGTTTGGCCGGGCTTGATGCTGCCGGTGGCCACACGGCCCCAGAACACGCGGCGGCCCTGGGTGGTCACGCCAGAGTCGTGGAACTTCTCGACCCATTGCACCGGGAAGCTGAAAGCAACCTGGTCTTCGGCGGGCGTCACAGGCAGGTCTTCGAGGATGCTCAAAAGGCTGGGGCCGGTGTAGCCGCACCAGTCGGGCTGGCCATTGTTTTCTTTGTCCACGACGTTCCAGCCCTTCAGAGCCGACACGGGCACCATGGCGGTCACTGGGATGCCCGCCTCTTTGGCAAACTTTTCCAAGGCACTCGCAATGTTTTTGTACGCCACAGCGGCATCGGCCACGGCATCGAGCTTGTTGATGGCGAACACGATGGAGGGCACGCGCAGCAAATTGACCAGCAGCGAGTGGCGGCGGGTTTGCGGCAGCAGTTGCAGGTCGGGGTTGGCCCAGTCGAGCTTGATCGCGTCCACCAACACCACGGCGGCGTCGGCACTCGATGCGGCCGTGACCATGTTGCGGGTGTACTGCTCGTGGCCGGGTGCGTCACCGATGATGAACTTGCGGGCTTCGGTGTTGAAGTAACGGTAGGCCACGTCGATGGTGATGCCTTGCTCGCGCTCGGCGCTCAAACCGTCGGTAAACATAGCCAGATCGGCCTCGCCGCCTTTCGACACGTTGGCAAGTTGGTCCAGCATGACGGAGCGGCTATCCACCAGCAGGCGGCCAATCAGCGTGCTTTTGCCGTCATCCACGCTGCCGCAGGTGATGAAGCGCAGGGCGCTTTGGGTGTCAGGTTCAGAGTCATTTAGGCC
>CAIYQZ010000007.1 GCA_903928495.1 uncultured bacterium | reverse complement strand
GGGCAACGAGGTGCAACGCCGCGCCCTGCAACTGGCCACCATCCTGGAGCCGCTGCTGATCGTGGCCATGGGCGGGGTGGTGATGCTGATCGTTCTGGCGGTGCTGATGCCCATCATCCAGCTGAACCAGTTGGTGAAGTAACAAAGGACACCCCCATGGCCATGACACTCGACGGCAAGCTGGTGGTGGCCATTTCCAGCCGCGCCCTGTTCGACTTTGAAGAAGAAAACGAGGTGTTCGAGCAGGCGAATGACCGTGCGTACATGCAGCTGCAACTCGACCGGCTGGACACCCCAGCGCCGCCCGGCGTGGCTTTTTCTCTGGTGCAAAAGCTGCTGGCGTTCAACCAGGACGGCGTTCAGCGGGTGGAAGTGGTCATTTTGTCGCGCAACGACCCGGTCAGCGGCTTGAGGGTGATGCGGTCTGCCGCGCACTATGCGCTGCCCATCATCCGGTGTTCGTTCACGCGGGGCGAGGCACCGTGGCGCTACCTGAAGCCGCTGCGGGCCAACCTGTTCCTGAGTACCCACCTGAGCGACGTGCGGGCTGCACTGGCAGCCGGTGTGCCCGCCGCGCAGGTGTACCCCCAATCGGCCCACGCCAGTGCAGCGCACCCACAGGAAGTGCGCATTGCGTTCGACGGGGATGCGGTTCTCTTCTCAGACGAAGCGGAGCGTGTGTACCAGTCGCAGGGGCTGAGCGCGTTTCAGCAACACGAAACAGAGCATGCCGCGCACCCTCTACCAGACGGCCCGTTCAAACCCCTGTTGGTGGCACTGCACGGCATGCAGCAGGCCGCCACGCCTCACATGCGCATTCGCACCGCGCTGGTCACAGCTCGCAGCGCCCCGGCGCATGAGCGCGCCATCCGCACATTGATGGACTGGCACATCGAAGTGGACGAAGCCATGTTCCTGGGCGGGCTGGACAAAGGCGAGTTTTTGCGCGAGTTCGAGCCGGACTTCTTTTTTGACGACCAGACTGGTCACATTGAGTCTGCGGCCCGCCATGTACCTGCCGGGCATGTGGCGAGCGGGGTGTCCAACCCCGGGTAATTCAAGAACTCAGGGGATGGCAGTGGGTGTGGACACCGCCGCTCCCACGTTGCGATTGCCCTGCTGACCTTCGGTGTTGCGACCCCAACCCATCAACAAACCGTTGGTGCCCAAGGCAAACGTGGTGAATGGCCCAGTACCCACCCGCGCCCAGTTGGACGACGCCCCCAATTGCGTCGGCTGCGGCTGGGCAGTGAAGGTCCCATTGCCCAGTTGCGCATCACCATTGCTGCCCCATACCCACAAAGTTCCACCGATGCGTGTGGCTGCACTGTGCTCTCGTCCACCGGAAATGCTGGCCCAATCTCCATCTGTGCCGACCCGTGTCGGAATGTTGCTGTCCGCCCCAGAGCCCGTTCCCAGTTGTCCTTTCAGGTTCATACCCCATGCGTACAAACGCCCGTTGGTCTGAATTGCAAGGGTGTGCGCGCCACCAGCGGCAACCGCTGACCAGCGTATGGGGCTTGCGCCAGAGGCTACCGCCGCCGAGTTGGGGTCCACCACCAGAGTTGGAACCATGGTGTTGTCAGCAGTCCCTATTCCCAGTTGTCCATTGAAACTGTTACCCCATGACCACAGCTCACCCGACGCGTTCAGCGCAACGGTGTGTTCAGTACCGGCTGAAACCGCTACCCATGTATTGGTGGCTGTCGGCACCTGTTGCGGGTCAAACCGATCAACGTTGTCGCCCAAGCCCAACTGACCCACCGAGTTACGACCCCAGGTCCACACGGTGCCGTCCTTTTTGACAGCAGCTGAGTGGTAGCTACCCGCCGCCACATCGATCCAATCGGCTGACGAGCCCACCGGTACCGGCGCACCAGAGCTTGCGGAATTTCCGGTACCGAGTTGACCATTCAAATTGCGACCCCAAGCCCATAAGGTGCCATCTGTGCGAAGACCAATGGAGTGATAGTCGCCCGACACGACCTTTTTCCATATCTTGCTGGTGCCAACTGCTGTAGGGACCGTTCGATCGAGGAACGTACCATCGCCCAGCTGACCGGTTTGGTTGCGCCCCCAGGCGTACAGGCTGCCATCTTGCTTGACGGCCAATGTGTGTTCCAACCCGCCGGCTGCCAACAGGTAGGGAGTGGAAACGGTCATTCGTGCCAAACCGGACAGAGTACCGAATGTGGCCGTGATCGTTTCCACGCCAGCGGCCACGCCTTTGGCCGCCCCACTGCTGGCATCGACTGTGGCGACAGTGCCTGGGCTGCTCCAGGCAACGCCTGTGGTCAGCGCCTGCGTGCTGCCGTCCGAATAAACACCCCGGACAGCAAAAGTTTGCTGTCCGCCAACCACAACGTTCACCGTGGCAGGGGAAACTGACAGGCTTTGCAGGACCACGGGTGTGGGCGTCGTCGTGACCACGGAGTTGCTGCCTTTATCGGCCCCACCACCACACGCTACCAGCGCGGCGCATGCCGCAGACCAGACCAGACCAGACCAAGTATGAAAGAAAACGACTCATGGTCCCATGCTCACTGAAAGTCAAATATGAACTGAGTCTAGGCGGTAGACCAAGTGAGAAAAGCATCAGATGAGCGTGAGACACCCGTCAATTCGAGGTTTGCCTGTCGCTACGATCCAAACCTGCCACTTACTGCCAACAGCATGCACACCCAAAACATCGCTTCTGAACGTCCCCGCTCAGCATTGGCGTTCGCCCTCGCCCGCCGCGTATGGGCACTTGCTGCGCCCTACTTCAACTCCGACCAGAAATGGCAGGCCCGAGGGCTGTTGGCCACCATCGTGGCGCTGAACCTGGGCACCGTGTTCATGTTGGTACAGATCAACGACTGGAACCGGCTGTTTTACGACGCGTTGCAAAACAAGGACCAGGGCGTGTTCTGGACGCAGCTGGGCCGCTTCACTTACCTGGCGTTCGGCTACATCGTCATCGCCGTCTACAAGCTGTACCTGACACAGTTGCTGGAAATGCGCTGGCGTGCATGGATGACCACCCACATGTTGGACCGCTGGCTCGCCGGACATGCGTTCTACCGCATGGAGCTGGGCCGATACCAAAACAATGGCAAAGCCTTGCCCGACAACCCCGACCAGCGCATTGCGGACGACCTGAACCAGTTCACCAGCTACACGGTGTCACTGACCATGGGACTGCTGAACGCGGTGGTCACGCTGGTCAGCTTTGTGGGCATTTTGTGGGGACTGTCGGGTGCATTCGGTTTTGAGGCGGGGGGCCAATCCTGGGAGATCCCTGGCTTCATGGTGTGGGCTGCGGTGGTGTATTGCGCGGTGGGCAGCGTACTGAGCCACTACATTGGCCGCCCGCTGATGGGCCTGAACTTTGAGCAGCAAAAGCGCGAAGCCGACTTCCGCCACCACCTGATCCGGGTGCGCGAGTACAGCGAGTCCATCGCACTCGATCGCGGAGAAGGCGTTGAGAACCAACGCCTGGGTGCCCGATTCAGTCTGGTGTTGGCCAACACACTGGCGCTGATGAAGGCGCAGAAAAAACTCACCTGGTTTACCGTGAGCTTTGGGCAAGCCGCCGTGGTGTTTCCTTTCATTGTGGCCGCGCCCCGGTTTTTCAGTGGCGCCATCCAGTTGGGTGAGTTGATGCAGATCGCATCGGCGTTCAGCCGGGTACAAGATTCCCTGTCGTGGTTTGTGGACAACTACGCAGCACTGGCCACCTGGCGCGCCACCACCGACCGCCTGACTTCATTTGAAGACAGTTTCAAGGCCCTAGCGCTTAACGGTATTGAAAAGTCCACTACACCCGTTGAAGCAACGCATGTGGCCGATCATTGGCAGGCCGATGGCCTGGCCCTGGCGCTCCCCGGTGGGCAGGCGCTGGCCCCACCCGCTGTGTTCAGCGTTCGCGCCAGGGACACAGTGCAGGTGCGCGGTGCATCGGGCACAGGCAAGTCAACGCTGTTTCGGGCCATGGCAGGCATTTGGCCCTGGGTGACCGGGCACATACAATGCCCGGCAGACCACCCGGGGCGCACACTGTTTTTGCCGCAACGCCCCTATTTCCCCAATGGGCCATTGCGCGAGGCACTGGCGTACCCAGAGTCGGCCACGCACTACACCGATGCCGCGCTGGAGGCTGCACTCACGGACGCACTGCTGCCACACCTGGCAGGGCGCCTGGATGAAGAAGGCGCCTGGGGCCAAACGCTGTCAGGGGGTGAACAGCAACGCCTGGCCATCGCCCGCGTCTTGCTGAAAAAACCCAGGTGGTTGTTCCTGGACGAAGCCACCAGCGCGCTGGATGCGCCAGCAGAAGAGGCGCTTTATCAGCGGCTGCAAGCCCTGGTGGCGGCCGAAAACGGTGGCATGGTGTCCATCGCACACCGCCCTGGCGTGGCGGCGTTCCACCACAGTTACGTGGAAATGGGTGTGCCCCGGTAAACCGTGTGCCCCTTTGCCCGCAGTTCGCAAGCTGGGCACACGCCGCAGCCATAGCCCCAGGCGTGCCGGTGCGTACGGTCACCGGCGTAGCAGGTGTGGGTGTGCTCGGTGATCAGATCCACCAACTGCGCACCTCCGCCGGGGTGAGCGCGCTCGCCCAGGTCATGGGCCAGTTGCCAGGTGGCCGCTTTGTCGACCCACATGAGCGGGGTGTCGATCAGATACCTTTTGTCCATGCCCAACGACAGCGCCAGCTGCATGGCCTTCATGGTGTCGTCGCGGCAGTCGGGGTAGCCTGAAAAATCGGTTTCGCACACCCCGGTGACGATGACTTGCAAGCCCCGGCGGTAGGCCAAGGCGGCGGCCAGCGTCAGGAAAAGCAGGTTGCGCCCCGGCACAAAGGTGTTGGGCAAACCTGTGCTTTCCATCTGAAACGCCATGTCGCGCGTGAGCGAGGTTTCGCTGACCTGGCCCAGCACGGCGAGGTCCAGCACATGGTCGTCGCCCAGCTTGGGGGCCCAAGTGGGAAACTGCTGGCGCAATTCGGCGAGCACCGTGAGGCGAGCGGTCATTTCCACATGGTGGCGTTGGCCGTAGTCAAAACCCACGGTTTCAACCCGTTCAAAACGCGACAGTGCGTGGGCCAAACAAGTGGTGGAGTCCTGTCCACCCGAAAACAATACCAGTGCAGTGGTGTGCATAACGAAAAAGAAGAATCAGCGCAAAGAGAAGCTCAAGCCAGGCGCTTGGATCGGTCGGCCACAGGTGCAAAACTCTGATCGGTGGGCTCGCGAGCGGTGGCCAGCAGCTCCAGGATGGCAGTGTTGACTTCTTCCATGGCAAAACCGCTGCGTTCGCAGATGGCGGGCATGTCTGCCACGCGAGCTGGGTCTGCGGCGGCGTTGGCCACGTCGAGGTAGGCCACATAAGGGCCATCGCGGCGCACGAGGGTGGAAAAAATGCGGCCCGGCACAGGCAACTGGTGGAGCAGCTCTGCCAACGGTTCGCGCATCAGCCGGTCGAGCTGGGAAAACACGCCCGTCAGTTGCACCTCGCCTTTCAGTTCTTCGTCGGAATTCGGGTCGAGCAGCAAGCGCATGAGTCTGGACCGCATGAGCATGGCATGGCGCATCGGGTGCAGAGACCGGTCACTGCTGGCGGTGCCATACGCACCGCGCAACCAGCTGCGCAGCTTGTCGTAACCGAGCATCATCAGCGCATGCCGGATGGATTCCACCTCATGTGAGAGGCCAAACGCTGCCGAATTCACCATGCGCAGCAGCCGGTACACCACCACCGGGTCTTGCACCAGCAAGCGGCCCACCTGCTGGATGGGCACCTCGGCATCCAGCGCCTGCATGATCTGAACCATGACCCTCTGGTCCATGGGCACTGGTTGGCGCTCGTTTTTACTTAGGAGTTCGTCCACCGGCCAGCCCACCACTCCCCAGGCCTGGCGCTTGTCCAGGGCGTGATCGGCCACCGCGCGGCTCGCCACACCGGTATACAGATGCCCCGCCAGGATGGGGCTTTCCACTCGCTCGGCAGCACCCGCTGCAGAAAACTCGCCGCGCTGCGGAGCCGATCGAAGCGCAAGCAACGCATCTTCGGCCGACACGTCAAGGACGCCCCTCAAGCCCTGGAACTTCTTGGTGTACGGCGCAAAACGGGACAGTTCACCTCGCCACAGCAACTGATGACCAAACCGGCGCGCGTGGAGCAGCAACTCCAGGGCCTCGGGCTTGGCCCAGATGAACTCAGGCACTTCGAGCCAGGTGTTGCGCACCGGCGCCTGCTTCAGCATGGCCACCAGCAATGCCGGGGCCACCGGGTTCAGCAGCAGAGGTGGCGCATCCGGTGGCAAGCCATCGGTCACAAACGTGAGCAACTGGGTGATGTCCACCTTCTTGGGATCCACCGCGTGCACGGTGAGCCGGGTGGCACAAATGCGCCGACCCTTGTCCCACACGGGTTCATAGGCCAGAGCGATGTTGTCAAGGGGCGAGTGCAACATGCACCAACATTACCTCAAATAGTCGAACATGGACATTTTCTGTACCTGCGCATACGACTGCAATGCAGCCTGGTAGGCCGTCTGGTTCATCTCGAAGTCGGTGACGGCCTTGACCATGTCAACGTCGGTCAGCTCTGAGTTTTCTTTCTGGTACGCCACACCACGGTCTTCAAACAGCAGCGCCATGTTGTCTGCGCGGTTGAGCCAATCGCCCAGTTTGCCCCGTGATGCGAGCAACTGGTCTTCCCTGATGCCCAACTGCTGGTGTACCACGGCCAATTCCTGGGTCAGATCGAATCCGGATTCACCTTGTTCCAGTGCTCCGATGGCGCGGTCAAGGGTCTCCCAGATGTCTCGGTCCACTGCAGGGGTGACAGTGAAAGTGGCATTCGCTGCCAGGGCGGCTGCATCGCCTTTGATGTTGACCGTCATGCCGTCGAACGAAAGTTGCAGGTCGTTACCCACCTGAACCGTCGCCACTGGAGCAAGTGCAGAAACCGCTGAGGCCGGTGGCCGCTCTGTTCGGGTGAACTCCCAAACACCCGGCGCCCCCGCCGTGTACTGAACCGTATAAAAACCCTGGTCGTCAGGCAACGCATCCGGACTCAAGTCAAACACATCGGGGTTGGGCGTGGTGACCGATACGGAGACCGGTTGAAAGCTTCCAGCAGTCTGTGAGACCACGGCTGCGGGTTGGGTGGCCTTGACGCCTTTGAACACGTTGTAGCCGTCGATCACGCTGGGCAATGTGGTTTCGGTGGCGGCAACCTGTCCACGCAATGCATCCCAACTGACCGATCGGCCGTCAGGCCCATAGGTGGTGTTCAACGGTGTGAAAACCTGCTCGACAAAAGGCTCGACAGCGGAATTCACGGGGCCCAGCCCACCGAACAACGGGTTGCCAGCAGTGTCTTTCTGGTTGGCAAACCCCACCAATTGCTCGCGAATGCCCCGCAGTTCCGACGCTATGGACGCCTTGTCGGACGCATTCAGCACTCCGTTACCCGCCTGCACCACCAACTCCTTCACTCGCGCATAGAGATCGGACACATCCCCCAGCGTGCTTTCAGCCTGAGCCAGCGACCGGCGTGATGCCTCAAGACCCCGCAAATCAGCCTCCGTGCGGGCCAACCGGTTCAAAGTGCGTTCGGACAGGGTGGCTGCCACGGTGTCGTCACTGGCTTTGAGCACCCGCTTGCCAGAACTCAATTGCTCCTGGGACACAGCCATCGATTGCTGTCGCTGCTGAATGTTCAGCAGCGCACGGTCATAGGTGTTGCCAGTGGATACACGGTAGAGACTCATGATGTGCTCCGTATGTAGGTAGGTTCAGGCACAGGCATCAACGGAACGCTGACATCAGCGTGTCGAACAAGCTCTGCACGGTACCCATGTACTTGGCCGATGCCTGATAGGCCTGCTGGTACTGGATGAGTTTGGCGGCCTCTTCGTCAAGGTTCACTCCCGCCTGATTCGCCCGCTGAGTTTCGGCCGATGCAGCTTGGGCTGTTGAAAACTCGGCAGAAAACTTTGACTCACGCAGTTGCGAGGCCACGCCCGAAAACACCGAGACATAGCTGTCGGCCAGCGTGGTGGCACCGTCAAAAATGGTCTGATCACGCAATGCCAGGATTCGCTGGGCGTTGCCGCCATTGAATGGTGTGGACGACGCCGAAGTCAGAGACAGGTTGAACACATCACCGTTTTTAGGTTCGCCACGCAACGTCAGTTCATAGGTGAAGCGATTGGGGGGTACCGCACCGTCTTCGTATGTCCATACCAGCGGTTGTCCTGCCGTGTAAGTGACCGACGTGGGTGCCTGGACGTTGGCAGGCACCGGCCCCGATATTGCAAACTGGCCGGTGGCGCTGTTGAATTGCACGTTGAACACGGGAACGGGCACGGGCAAGCTGCCCCGCTCCAAGCTGATACCGACAGCTTCGATGGTGGTGGTTCCCTGATTTGTTGCGGGCGCCGAGACCGAAATGTGGCTGGCCACTGCCAATTCCGCTGCGACATTGGGTGCCACCGTCAACGACCGAGCGGCATCTGCGGCAGGCCTCAACAAAAAGCGCTCGCCTGTGGTTCCCTGGTTCAGCGCATCAGGTGTCAACACAATACCGTCGAAGGTGATCTCACCACCAGGCAAAGTGGTGAAGTCAATGTTGTACGGGTTTGCCTGGAAAGCCCCTGCAAACGAGTCCCAATACATGCCATCTGACTGGCGCTGAATGCTGGCCTGACCGAGTGCTGAGTAAGAAATGGCGTAGTCATCCGCCTTCAGGCCCAGTGCATTGAACTCAACGGCAAACGGAGCAGGGCTGGCAGGTGGCGTGAGGGTGGTCTCAAAGTTGAAGAACCGCCCGCCACGCGAGCCATCTGCCTGCAAACCGCTCTCATGCTGGTTGTTCATTTCCACAGCCAGTGCCAGGGCCATGCGTCCCAACTCGGCTTGTACCTGGGGCATGTCGCGGTTGATGAAGTCTTGCAACCCCTTCAACTCGCCACCCACCAGAAAGTCATCGGGAATCCGAGACTGGCTGCCGCCTTGCACGAAGTTGATGGCCTGGCGGTTATTCGGATCCAGTGGATCACGAGCCACCGCCAGTTCTGCCGCTTTGCCGCCGAGAACCAGCGGGTAGCTGCTGGCGACAAACACGGTGAGGGAACCGTCGTCGGCAGTGATGGTGTTGACTTTGACTTTTTTGCCAAGCTCGGAAATCAACTGGTCACGTTGATCCAACAGGTCATTGGGCATTGCCCCCGTTCCCATCACCCGGGTGATCTTGTCATTCAACGAAGCGATTTGTTCGGCCATCTGGTTGATTGACTTGACCACCTCGTTCGCCTGCAACTTCGAGGTGTCTGCGATTTCACCCAAACGCAGTGACGTATCCCGGATGCGGGCAGACAATTCATCAAAGCGGTCAATCACCACCTGCCGCGCCGTTGAATCTGAGGGCGAGGCCTGCACGTCAACCCAGGCATTCAATGCACTGTTGAGCATGGTACCCAAGCTGCCCGCCCCCAATGGAAAGAGGCTTTCGACTTGTTGTAACTTTTGGTACCTGAGGGTGTCGGCAGAAGCCACTGTTTGTGTGGCATTGGCCTGGCGGGTCAGAAAGGCGTCGTACGAACGGGCAACCGATTCGATCTGAACACCTTTGCCATAAAACCCCCCACCCGACTGTTGGCCTTCGATGGCGCCGAGCGACACGTTCTGGCGGGAATATCCCACCGTGTTGGCATTGGCAATGTTGTGGCCAATGACCTGCAACACGGACTGGTTGGTGGTGAGTGCGCGGGCGGCAACGTTGAGGCTCATGGCGTGCTCCCGGCATCAAGCCTGGTTGAAACGCTGGAGGGTCAGCGTGGTGTTGATGGCGCGGCTCAGCTTGGCGGCGTATTGAGGGTCGGTGGCGTAACCGGCCTTTTGCAACTGACTGGCAAAAGCTTGGGCGGAGCCCAGGTTTTGCATGGCGCCCTGGTAACGCGGGCTGGTTGACACCAGGCGCGCGTAATCGCGGAAGGAGTCTTCGTAACTGTCGTAGGCGCGGAACTTGGCCGTGACCTTCTGGGCCTCGCCGTTCACGTATTCGGTGGTGGTGACTTCGGCCACTTTGCCCTTCCAGCCCCCGGTGGCCTTGATGCCAAACAGGTTGAAGCTGTTGCTGCCGTCGGCGTTTTTGATCTCACTCCGGCCCCAGCCCGTTTCGTGACCGGCCTGACCCAGCATGAAGCTGGCCGGAATGCCGGCCTCGCTGGCCACGCGGGTGGCGGCCTGACCGTGGCGGGCCACAAACGCGGTCTGGCTGGCGGTGGGCGTCACCGCTGCGGCGCTGGTCTGACCATAAGCTTGCTGAGCCTGTGACACGCGCGCAGCGATGGCGCCCTGTGAACCGTCGGTGGCTTTGGCGCCGTTGCCCATTTGCAGGGCCAACTGACGCTCGATGGCATCGCTCAAGCCGCCGGGCAGACCGGTCATTTGCACAGCCATTTGTTGGTCGAGCATGTCGGTGGCCATGTCTTCGCCCGCGTCACCGTCCATCAGGCCCGATTTGGTGGTGGCCTCACGCATGCTTTTGATCAGCTCGCGCATGAACAGAGATTCAAACTGCTTGGCCGCTTCTTTGAGCGCGGTTTTGCCACCGTCCTGACCGGCCTTGAATTTCAATGCATTGAGCGACGAGCCATCGATTGCCAGCGCATTGGCCGACACAGCGGGGGTTTGGGGCATGAGGGCGTTGAGCCCGCCCAGGCTGTTGACGGTGCTCATGTCAGATCACCTCCAGCTCGGCGTTGAGTGCGCCTGCGGCCTTGATGGCTTGCAAAATCGCCAGCAGGTCTTGCGGCGTGGCGCCCAGCGCGTTGAGCGCTTTCACCACATCGGCCAGCTGGGCTCCGGCCTGCATCTGGATGAGTGCGCCAGGTTCCTGCTGAATTTTGATGTCGGTTTTCTCGGTCACCACGGTCTGGCCGCCAGTGGAGAACGCGTTGGGCTGGCTGATGACGGGGGTCGAGCTGATGCTGACCGACAAGCTGCCGTGCGCCACCGCCACCGGGCTGAGGGTGACTGCCTGGTTGAGCACGATGGAGCCGGTGCGGGCGTTGACGATCACACGGGCCATGGGCACGGTGGCCTCGATTTTCAAATCTTCCAAATCGGCCAGAAACGACACGCGCTGGCTCGGGTCTTGCGGTGCACGAACCTGCACGGTGCGCCCGTCCAGCGCCTGGGCCACGCCAGGGCCTTTGGCGGTGTTGATGGCCTGGGCCACACGGCTGGCGGTGGCAAAGTCGGCACTGTTCAGGCCCAGGGTGATGCTGTCACCGGTTTGCAGCGGCGTGGGCACGGTGCGTTCCACCTGAGCACCACCGGGTACGCGACCTGCGCTGAGGTGATTGATCTGCACTTTGCTGCCGCCGCCCGAGGCACCGGCGCCACCCACAATCAAACTGCCTTGGGCGAGGGCGTAGATTTCACCGTCCACACCCTTGAGCGGCGTGGTGATGAGGGTGCCACCGCGCAGCGACTTGGAATTGCCGATACTGGCCACGCTCACGTCGATCAACTGCCCCGGTTGGGCGAAGGCGGGCAACTGCGCGGTCACCAGCACGGCCGCCACGTTTTTCAGCTGCGGGTTGATGCCCGCTGGCAGCGTGATGCCCAACTGCTGCAGGTAGTTGTTCATCGCCTGCGAGGTGTGGGGCATCTGGGTGGTCTGGTCACCCGTGCCGTCCAGGCCCACCACCAAGCCGTAACCGGTCAACTGGTTGGTGCGCACGCCCTGCACGGCGGCCACTTCCTTGATGCGCATGCCCTGAGCTTGAGCTGGCCAGGCCAGACACAGCGCAGTCGACACAGCCGCGCCCATGACAATCAACCTGCCCAGCGCTCCGGCGCCGGGCGCGCAAAGCAAAGCCAGCCGGGGCTCTGGGCCGCGGGCTGGCTGGGTAACTGAGGTGGTCAACATATCGGCACTCCTTGTCGTTCACAGCGCCGTGCACGGGGTGCAACGGCCTGTTCGACAAGTTTGCCGATAACTAAAACGGCAGAACGTTTAAAAAGAACCGTGAAAGCCAGCCAATTTGCTGTGCTTCGGCCTGCTGCCCTCGGCCACGCGACTGGATGCGCGCATTCGCCACCTGCGTGGACGGCACCACGTTGCCCGGACGGACATGACGGGGGTCCACCACACCGGAGAAGCGGAGCACGTCCACGTTGTGGTTCACGCCAATCTGCTTCTCGCCCACCACCACCAGGTGACCATTGGGCAGCACTTCCATGACGGTACCGGTGATGGTGCCGGTGAAAGTCTGGTTGTTGGCCGTGTCGCCTGTGCCGGCAAATGTGTTGCTGCTTTCGGCACCGGCACCGAGCTTGCCGAGAATGCTGCTGCCAGCCCCCAGCAAAGGCAAAGAGGTGATGGAACTGTCCACCGCGCCCGTTTTGCTGACGTTGGAAGTGGATTTTTGCGTGGCCGTGACCGACTCCACAATCTGGATGGTGATGCTGTCACCCACCATCCGTGCGCGGGGGTCCTCAAAGCCAGGCCGATAACTCGCGGCCTGGAACAGGCTGCCCGTGGCCGGGCGGGCCGCCGCTGCTTGCTGGCTTTGCTTGCGCCAGTCGATGGGCGGGGGTTCGGCCACATCGACCTCTGGCACTTGCTGCAACGACACACACGCGCTGAGCGAGAGCACTGCAGCGCCCCACCCAGCCCACCGGGCCACGTGAAAAAGAGGGTTCAATTGTGTAGCTGACATTTCAACACCATCAAGCGGTAGAGGTCAAAAAAGCTTGAGAATCAGAGCTGACCCAGTTTGGCCAGCATCTGGTCCGAAGTCTGAATGGCTTTGGAATTCATTTCATAGGCGCGCTGCGTCTGGATCATGGTCACCAGTTCCTGCACCACGTTCACGTTGGAGGTTTCCAGGTAGCCCTGCATCACCGGCCCCATGCCGTTGGTACCAGGTGCCCCTGTGATGGGGTTGCCCGACGCAGCGGTTTCAGTGAACAGGTTTTGACCGCGTGCCTCCAACCCGGCGGGGTTGATGAAGCTGGCCAGTTCGATCTGGCCCACCACAGTCGGCGCTGCGTTGGTGCCCTGCACCACGCTGACCTGCCCTTGGTTGTTGATCGTGACGCTGCGGGCGTCGGCCGGAATGGTGATGCCACCAGACATCAAGTAGCCACCCGAGGTGACCAACTGGCCCTGAGAGTTCACTTGGAACGCGCCGTCACGGGTGTAGCCGATGGTGCCGTCGGCCTGCTGGATCTGGAAGAAACCGTCACCGTTGATGGCCATGTCCAGGGTGTTGCCGCTTTGCTGCAGGTTGCCCTGGCTGTAGTTGCGGCTGGTGGCCACGGTGCGCACTCCCAGACCCAGTTGCAGACCGGTGGGCAACTCGGTTTGCTCGGTGCTGGCCGCGCCCACCTGGCGCAGGTTTTGGTAGATCAGGTCTTCAAACACGGCCGTGCCGCGCTTGAAACCGCTGGTGGACACGTTGGCCAGGTTATGGGAAATCACGTCCAGCTGGGTTTGCTGGGCTTGCATGCCGGTTTTGGCGACCCAGAGTGAGTTGATCATGGCGTGGCTCTCTTTCAGCTATCAGTTCATGCCCAGCAATTGGCTGGCGGTCTGGTCATTCTTTTCGGCGGTTTGCAGCAACTTCATCTGCTGCTCGAACTGGCGGGCTACCTGGATCATTCCCACCATGGCTTCGATGGGGTTCACGTTGGACCCCTCCAACGCTGCGTCTTGCAAACGGGCGTTGGGGTCAGCATCCAGTGGCTGACCGGCAGCCCCACGGAAGAACCCGTCGTCGCCTCGCTTCAGGCGCTGCTCCGGCGTGGGGGTGACCATCTTCAAACGGCCCACCACGGTGACAGGCTCGTTGCCCACCTTGGCCGACACGGTGCCATCAGCACCGATTTGCACCCTGGCCCGCTCGGGCACGGTGATGGGAGCGCCCCCAGCGTCGAGCATGGGCAGGCCTTGGGGGTTGACCAGCGTGCCGTCCTGGCGCACTTCCAGCGCACCGGCACGGGTGTAGGCCTCGGTGCCGTCAAGCGCCTGCAGTGCAAAGTAGGCGTTGTCGCGAGCGGCAACGTCCAGGTTGCGCCCGGTCTGGGTGATGGGGCCGGCTTTGTCGAGATGCCCCGCCGTGGCTTCGATCGCGAACACCCGGGTACTGGCACCCGAACCCTCCAGGGGCACGGAACGGTGCGTGGACAGCTCGGCCCGAAAACCAGGTGTGGACACGTTGGCCAGGTTGTGCGAAAGCGCATGCTGGCGCGCCATGGCCGCGTTCGCACCCGATGCGGCGGTGTAAATGATGTGGTCCATGGTGTGCCAGCTTTCTCAGGTGAAAACGATCAGCGCAGGTTGACCAACGTGGTCAACACCTGGTCCTGCGTCTTGATGGTCTGGGCGTTGGCCTGGTAGGAACGCTGCGCCACGATCATGTTGACCAGTTCGGCTGTGAGGTCTACGTTGGATTCTTCCAGCGAGTTTTCCTTGACCTGACCGTAACGTCCGGTTTGCGGCTGCCCCTCGATGGGATTGCCTGACGACGCCGTTTCACCCCAATAACCACCGCTGATGGGGTTCAACCCCTGCACGTTGCGGAAGCGCGAGAGCGCAATTTGACCGATTTCTTGCGTGGTGCCGTTGGAGTAACGTGCGGAGATCACCCCATCCTCTGACGTTTTGATGGATGTCAGTTCTCCAGCCGAATAACCGTCCTGGTTGATATCGAACACCGAGAATCCAGACCCGAATTGAGACAAGGTCCACGCATCGGGGCCGTTTCCATACTGAATCTCCAGTGTCAGGTCTGCCGTTGGTGCCACGGCAGGCGCAGTTGCAGCAGGAATGGTGATTGACAACGGTGCGTAGCCGTTGAGGGGGTAGCCCGCCTTGAAGCCCACAGTGGGCGGCGGAGGGGCCGGAGATTCGTCGGCTGCGTTGAACTCAATCGTCTGACTGAAGGCCGCGTTGTTGCCGTCCAGACTGACCAACTGCTCCCATTCGTTGGGCCCGGTTTTGACGTAGTACAAAGTCACCGGAATAGCGTTGCCCAGTTCGTCGTATGCATTGACCGTGGTGCCATATTTCTTGTGCTCGTCCCTGATCACTGTGGCCGCTGACGGTGTGGTTGACGCTGTCGGCAGCGGAATCGGTGTAGCAACGGTGGCAGGCGGAATGATTTCCGTGAGCACTGCGGCAGAGGAGTCCAGGTTGGCGGTCGCAGTGATCGTGGATGTAGGCTGAGCCTCAATCAATCCGCCTGTGGGTAACTGAAGCGGCTTGGTCGCACCGGTGACGATGATGCCGCCCGGCACATCGGGCGTGTACCCGTGGAGCTTGGCGCCAAGGTTGGTCACGATGAAACCATCGGCATCCAGCTTGAATTCACCGTTCCGGGTGTAGGCAGTCGAGCCGTCGGTCAAGGCAACCTTGAAAAAACCTTCTCCATTGATACCCATGTCCAAGCCGTTTCCGGTGACCTTCAAGTTGCCTTGGGAAAACTGCTGCGAGATCGTGGCAACGCTCACGCCAATCCCGCCGTTGCTGCCACCTGATGCCCCCAGCGAGCTGGCATACAACTCAGCAAATTCCGCCCGCCCGGCTTTCATGCCGGTGGTGTTCGCATTGGCGATGTTGTGACCGATCACATCGAGGTTTTTGGCCGATGCATTCAAGCCAGAGAGGCCGGTTCCGAAACTCATGGTGTTCTCCTGTTGGGAATGTGTATGGGGTGGTGTGCTGAGGGATGGGGACGCAGTTCAGCGGTAGCCCAGCACCTTGTCGTATCCAAAACTGCTTCCATCGCTGCCCGTCAGCTTTAAGGCCCCGTTTTGCATGCTCACGGCAGCGATGGGCATCAAACTGATGGTTTTGGCGGCAACGGCGGTCTGGCCGGCTTTGGCGGCAACAGTGAAGCTGCCCACGGCAGCGGGGTCCACCCCTGCCAGGGGCACCTGGAAGAACTGTTGCCCAGCTTCCATGGCCCCCAGATTGGCCGTGCCCAGCACTTGGCCTGCCTTGCCCAACACAGTGACCTGGACACTGTCGGCCTTGCCGGGCAGCTCGAATCCACCGTAAGCCACTTCCTCCTCAACGACCGGTGTACTGCCCTCCACCAGCGCCGTGCGTCCGATCAATGACACGCCCTGCAATGCCTGCAGGCTGCCAAACTGGGTGGCCATGTCGGTCATGGTCTTGTTCAATTGCTGGATGCCGCTAACCGTGTTGATTTGAGCCATCTGGCTGGTCATCTGCGCGTTGTCCATCGGATTGAGCGGATCCTGGTTGTTCAGTTGGGCGACCAGCATCTTCATGAACTTGTCTTGTTCCGCCTGTGGATCAGCGCTCTTGGCCGTGGCAGTGCCCGATTTGTTGTACGCCTCAATTTGCGAGGTGGTGAGTTGGGTGGAGAACATGGCAGATTCCTGGGTTCAGTCCAATAAAACGGTCACTGGCCCATTTGCAGGGTTTTCAGCATCAACGACTTGGCGGTGTTCATCACCTCCACGTTGTTCTGGTACGAGCGGCTGGCCGAAATCATGTTGACCATTTCCTCCACCGGGTTCACGTTGGAGTGGGTCACATAACCTTCCTCATCGGCGCTGGGGTGGTGCGGTTCATGGGTGCGGCGGGCGGGAGCATCGCTCTCCGAGATCTGGCGCACCTTGACACCGGCGGTACCCGGGTCATTGCCGGGCATGGTCTGGAACAGAACCTGGCGCGACTTGTAGGACTTGCCATCCGGACCCGCCACCGCATCGGCGTTGGCCAGGTTGCTGGCCACCACGTTCAGGCGCTGGGCTTGCGCGCTGACCGCGCTGCCTGAAACCCCGAGGATGTTGAACATTGACATGGTGTATCTCCTGCGTGCTCAGTCGGCTCACTGGCCGGTGATGGCACTGAGCATGGTTTTCACATGCCCGTTGATGAAGCGAAGCGTCGATTCGTAGCGGATCGCGTTGTCGGTGAAGTTGGCACGTTGTTGATCCAGATCCACGCTGTTGCCGTCAAGACTGGGTTGCGTTTGCACGGTGTAAGCCAAGGGGCTGCCGATCAGGCCTTCGGTGCTGGTCACGGTCAAGTGACGTGCATCTGAATGCCCCAACCTGAGCCCGGTTTGTCCAGACATGGCGTTTTGCAACGCAGCGCCGAAATCGATGTCCCGCGCCACATAGCCGGGGGTGTCCACGTTGGCAATGTTGCTGGCCAACACCTGCTGGCGTGCCGACCGCAACTGCAGCGAGCTGGAGAACGTATCCAGTCGGCTGGTGAGCTGTTCAAGCATGGCGGGCTCCTGTGGGCGGCGTTGGTTGTGTGACTCCGGAGGGCAACGCCTGAACACTTCCGGTGGACGAATTATGAAAATCTTGAGCCCTTTCGATACCGCGAATAACAACCGGAATACCCGCTTTATCTCGCCCATGCGGCCGACCGGAGAACCTACAGTTGCGGCGTCCGAAAAGCTTTGCTAGGAGTCCCCATGCGAAACACCCCACCCAGCCCGATATCGCGCCACATGGCGTGCGTGATCGCCTGCATGTGTGTTGCTGGTGCGGCTCAAGCGCAGAGCCAGGACGACATCAGCCATTTCGCTGGCCAGTGGATCAACCAGACACTCGACACTCAGTCACTGGCCGGTGGCACCGGCGCGCTCAGGCCAGAGATACAGATCGGCCGGCTCGACCCCCGCTTGCAATTGGCACCCTGTGCCCGCATCGAGCCCTATCTGCCCAAAGGCACGCAGTTGTGGGGACGCTCGCGTGTTGGTCTCAAGTGCCTGGAGGGTCCCGTGGCGTGGAACGTGTTTCTGCCCGTGACCGTCAAAGCATGGGGTCCCGCCTGGGTGCTGAAAAAGAATGTGGCGGCCAACAGCGTGCTGACCGCAGACGACGCAGAACTGGTGGCCGAGGTGGATTGGGCTGAGAACCGCTCACCCGTCGTACCATTGCCCGAGCAATGGGTCGGCATGCAGGCTGCGTTCACCCTGCTCCCCGGGCAGGCGCTGCGCCAGAACAGCGTACGCCCTCCGCAGGTGTTCGCGGTTGGCAGCCAAGTGCGCGTATCCACAACTGGAGTCGGCTTTGAAATGTCTGCCACCGGTCAGGCCCTCACGGCGGGCCAGGTGGGGCAACCCGCCCGGGTCAAATTGACCAACGGCAAGGTCGTTTCCGGCCCTGTGAACAAGTCGGGAGTGGTCGAACTGACGCTCTGAACCCAGTTGCGTGCTTCAAACCCGGTGGTCAAACCGGGCAAAACCCGCAGGGCGGGCATCAAATTCATAAAAAAAGGTTAAAGTCCGGCGAAACCCCGTCGATAGTCTTTCCACAAAGCCCTTTTTGGGGCCTGGAGAGCGCCATGAAACTTGATCTGATGTCCGAAATCCAAACCGGTGCCGCTGCTGCCGGTGCGGCCAAACCTGCTGAACGCCCAGCCAATTCGGCTGCGGGTGCAAGCAAGTCTGTGGGCAAATCGCAAGGTTCAGCTTCACCCACTGGCAGTGGTGTGACGGTCACACTGTCGCCGCAAAGCCAGACACTTGCGACCCAAAGTGCCAGCACCGACACCTTCGACAGCGGCAAGGTCGAGGCCATCAAGGCCTCTATTGCCAATGGCAGCTTTCAAGTGAATGCAGAAGCCATTGCAGACAAACTCCTGGCAAATGCCAGTGAAATGCTCAGCGCATCCCGACGCTGATGGTCACATGAGTCAGACCGGCACCACTGCCCGGCCCTTTCTGTTCCTTGCTCATCGTGGCGCGGCATCATGACCGCGCCATCGTCATTTTTGGCCGACATATCCACACTGCTGGATGGTATTGAAGCGGCATTGATCGCGTCGGCGCCCGACACCCTGATGCCCCTGTGCCAGCAATTGCAACAAGCGCTGCACAACCGGGCGCGCAGCCCTGTTCAGGACGACTGGTCTTCACCCGACGACCAGGCTGCAGCACAAGCCATCGAGCGCCGCATTTCTGCACTGCGCACCACCATGCTCCAGCAAGGTGCGTCCGCAGAAAGGGCATTGGCCACCTTGTTGCCGGACCGCGGCTTGGGCGCTTACGGCGGCAAATCGGGTTTCGCCAGCGGCGCGCGTGGCCCGAACTTGAAGTCTTACCAGGCCTGAGTGTTACGCCTCAGGCTCAGACCAAGGGCGCAAAGTCTGTTTCGTAGGTTCTGCGGCCCAGGCTGACCGACTGTGGCGACTGGCCTTCGCTCAAAGCACGTTCAAAAGCTGCCAGTTCGTCTGCGCTGACCGAATCATCATCTGTGGGCCGTGCCTCAACCAATGTATCGGGGAATCCATCTTCTTCGGGATGATCGGTTTTGCGCCGCAAGAACACGGGCTTGGGCACAGGTTGCGGTGCCACCGGCGCGGCCGCAGCAGTGGTGGGCGCAACCTCGGTCTTGACGGCGACAGGTTGGGTTATCTCCTGCACCACACGCCAATACACCCCCGTGACCTTGATTTTGTAGCGACGCAACGCGTTCAACGTGATGCGTGCTTCCATGGCATGCAGTTCCCCAGGCGAGTCAACTGTGCGCCCGGCCGCTGCTGGCAGCATGTCGACCATCACGGCAAATTGATGCCCACGGGTGTCCAGCCGTGCCACACTGGCCCGGTATCCTGGAGACAGCAGGCCGTGGTTGACCATCACGTCCCTCACGGACTCCAGAACCATCTGCCTGCGAAAGGCCATTCGCTCGTCCAATGTCATCGCCGCTTGCCCACCCGGTGCCTGCGCCGCCACGGGTGCAGGCTTCTGATCACCAAACCATTTGTCCAACCAGCCCATGGCGTCTCCCTCCGCACCCTGAACAACACGCAACGACAGCATTGCGCACAAGAGCAGAAGTGTAAGATGCCGCCGCCCCATCCGCCCCCGACCGAAAGCCCCGCTTGGAACTGATTTACACCTTCCTCAAGGCCTTGGTCATCGTGCCGTTGACCTTGCTGCCCATCATCAACCCACTGAGCGGGGCACCGGTGTTCACCGCAACGGCGGGCAGCGACCCGCAGGTGGCACAGCGCATGGCCAGGCAGGTGGCCATCAATTGCTGGTTTGTGCTGGTTGTTTCCATGCTGGTGGGCACCTATGTGCTGGACGTGTTTGGCATTTCCCTGCCCATTGTCCGGATTGGAGGAGGCTTGCTGGTGGCTGCCGCTGGCTGGCGCATGCTCAACAGCCAGGATGACGATTCCGTCCGACAAGCCGTGGCGCACAGCCAGGTCCCTGAATCGTCTGAAGCAGACATCGTCAGACGCAGCTTCTTTCCCATCACATTCCCGTTGACCACTGGGCCCGGTTCCATTGCGGCAGCCATCGCTCTGGGAGCCAAAGCGCCCACCACACCCGCACTGTATGTGGTTGGTGCGTTCGTTGCGGTGTTGGGCTGCGCCATCACAGCCGGGGTGATCTACCTCGTGTACAAACACGCTGCCACCCTGTTGGCACGCCTCGGTGAAGTTGGCACGCTGGTCATGATGCGACTGGTGGCCTTCATCTTGCTGTGCATTGGTATTGAAATCATGTGGACCGGCTGGGCCGAACTCAACCACCTCAAACCCTGAACCTTTCACCACGAACACATGATGCAAGCCAAAGCACTGTCCTTCCTGATCATTGCAGCCACCTGCATCGCAACCGCACCGACCGTCGTGGCCGAACAAGTGGGTGAGGTGAGCACGGTATTCAAATTCATCGGCGCCAATCACAAGATCGTGGTCGATGCCTACGACGATCCCAAGGTCAAGGGCGTGACCTGTTATGTGTCCCGCGCCAAGACGGGCGGCATCTCGGGTTCGCTGGGGCTGGCCGAGGACAAAGCCGAAGCCTCGATTGCCTGCCGCCAGGTCGGCCCGATCTCGTTTGAGGGCAAACCGCTCAAACCACAGGAAGACGTGTTTTCGGAGCGCATTTCGCTGGTGTTCAAAACCCTCAACGTCGTGCGCATGGTCGACGCCAAACGCAACACCCTCGTGTACCTGACCTACTCTGACCGTGTCATTGAGGGATCGCCTGAAAACAGCGTGACCGCAGTGGCCCTGGGGCCAGACATCACCATCCCCCTGAAATGAAAAAGCCGCTGCAGGGATCATCCTGCAGCGGCCATTCCAAGCACCCTCAGGTGCTGTCGTCCTGTCAACGCGGAACCATGAACGCGGCCTTCTCGGTCACACCGTGGCTGCTGTCGCCCGTGCTGCGGATGCTGAATTGCATGGGGTGTGAGCCTGGTTGAGCGGCACCTGGTGGCAACTGAACGCGCACCGCCATTGAACGCACTTCAGTCGACAGCACCTCGATTTCAGGTTCCGACACCAATTTCAAACCGGGCATCCCCTCCACAGTCAGCGCGTACCGTTGCACGGATTCCGTGGCGTTCATGATTTGCAGTCGGTACACGTTCTCGATGTAGCCCTGCTCCACTTGACGGGCCAGAGCGCCACGGTCGCGGATCACGTCGACTTTCAGCGGCACGCGCATGTAAAGACTGATGCCCAGCGCCACGCAGATCGCGGTCAGTATGCCGGTATACACCAGCACGCGGGGACGCAGGGCGCGCCGAACCATCTGGGCCGTGTTCCAGCCATTGGTCATGCCGTTTTGCGTGGAGTACTTGATCAGCCCTTTGGGATAGCCCACTTTTTCCATCACCTCATCGCAGGCATCAATACAGGCACCGCAGCCAATGCATTCGTATTGGAGACCTTTGCGGATGTCAATGCCGGTGGGGCACACCTGCACACACAACGAGCAATCCACACATGAACCCAGTCCCAACGCTTTGGGATCGGCCTTTTTCGAGCGGGCACCACGGGGTTCACCGCGTTCAGCGTCGTAGGTGACGATCATGGTGTCTTTGTCGAACATGGCGCTCTGGAAGCGGGCGTACGGGCACATGTATTTGCACACTTGCTCACGCATGAAACCGGCGTTGCCGTAGGTGGCAAACCCGTAAAAGAACACCCAGAACGTCTGCCACGGGCCCAAAGATGCGGCGAGTGTCAGCGCGGTCAGTTCACGGATGGGGGTGAAGTAACCCACGAAAGTGAAACCCGTCCACAACGCGAACACGCCCCACAACCCGTGCTTGCTGGCTTTGCGGGCCAGCTTTGCCATCGAAAAGTCGCCTTTGTCCAGGCGCATGCGGGCCGCACGGTCACCTTCGACCTTGTGCTCTATCCACATGAAAATCTCGGTGTACACCGTTTGCGGGCAGGCATACCCGCACCACAGGCGTCCTGCCACGGCGGTGAACAAAAACAGCGCCAGCGCCGCAATCACCAGCAAGCCGGTGAGGTAAATGAAGTCTTGCGGGTACAGCACCAACCCGAAGATGTAGGAGCGGCGAGCTTCCAAGTCAAACAGGATGGCCTGGCGGGCGTTCCACTCCAGCCAAGGCAAGCCATAAAACACAATTTGCGTGATCCACACAGCCGCCCAACGCCATTTGGAAAACAGGCCGTGCACGGCTTTGGCGTAAATGGCCTGACCGGACTGGTAGAGCGAAATCAGGACTTCCTCGGGCTCGCCCCCTGTCTTGGACTGGGAGCTGCTGGTCTGGGACTCGGTGTTCATGGTCACTTTGATGGGATTTGGGGTGCAACTCAGATTCCAATTTTCATGCCATGCCAGCGCCTCACCGACGCTGCGCCGCACAAAACCAAAAATCCTTGTCTTTTCAACAACTTGCGCTGGCTTGGCAACTCTGAGGGTTGTTGGAAACTGCACGCAAGTCCCGCCATTTACGGCAGGACTGCCAAGTGTGGCAGGCAAAGGCGTCGCTGTGGCGCTTGTCAGACCGCGTCGCTCGGGCAACGCTCCAGCCGCAGCAGCCAGCCTTGCCCGCCTTGTGTCCAGCCACCCGACAGGTTGCCCAGGGGCGCCATGCTGTTGGTCGATATCACCGATGAATGGTTGTGCATGACCACATACCGGCCGTCGCAGTGCGTCACCACCTGCATGCCCTGCGTGCCATCGGACAAGAACACCAACACGGGCAATGCCAGTTGGGCCAGCGCGGCGGGCGGGTGCCGCTCCAGGTGAGCCTTCAGGCCCAGCCTCTCGGCTGCACCGATCAGGTCCTGAATGCCCAGCCGGGCCTGCAGGTCAATGCCCGCGAGCTGCGCCAGTTGTGTGGCATCGGTCCCCACACCGAGAGCCGACGCCAGATCGGCCAAACAGGTCACAGCAGGCCGAGCAGCGAACTGCCCTGGAAAAAAGAAAGACCCGGCGTCGCCGTGCCTCGAGCGTTGCCCATTGCCGGGCAGGGCATCCTGCACGCCAAAACCCGATACCCCGAACGACGAACCCGACAATTCACTGCTGAACATGTGAGACCCCCTGGCAAACCGCTGAAACCGGGGTTTCGGCAGCCTGTGCTGCGCACCCCTGTGAGAGCAATGATGGTAGGTGCCACCGGCCTGCCACGCCATCCACCATTTGGGGGAGGCGTGGCAGTGGATGTCAGGTTTTGCGCTTGAACAAACGCCCCACCCACAGTGCCACATCGTCCACATAGGTGAAAACAGCTGGAATGACCAGCAGGCTCAGGAACGTGGAGGTGATGAGCCCGCCAATCACTGCCACAGCCATTGGCGAACGGAACGACGAATCCGCCGCCCCCCAACCCACTGCAATGGGCAACATGCCCGCGCCCATGGCCAGTGTGGTCATGATGATGGGGCGGGCCCGTTTGTGGCAGGCGTCCATCAGCGCGTCAAACCGCGCCATGGGGGCGACCACCGGGTGGCCGTCCGACCCGTCGTTGCCCCTGCGGGCGACGATGGCGTACTCCACCAGCAAGATGGAGTTTTTGGTGGCAATGCCCATGAGCATGATGAGCCCGATGAGCGACGGCATGGAAAAGCTCTTGTCCGCCACCAGCAGCCCCACAAACGCGCCGCCCAATGACAGCGGCAGCGCCGCCAGGATGGTGGCCGGGTGCAAAAAGTCTTTGAACAGCAGCACCAGCACGATGTAGATGCACAGCACGCCGGTCAGCATGGCCAGACCGAAGCTGGCAAACAGCTCGCCCATCACCTCGGCATCACCCACCTCCACCACTTTCACGCCCGGGGGCAGGCTCTTGATAGCGGGCAGCGCCTGCACTTTTTGCGTCCCGTCACCCAGCGGCATGCCCGACAGCTCCACCTCGAAGGTGATGTTGCGCGAGCGGTTGTAGCGGTCGATCACCGCTGGGCCGCTGGTCAACTCCAACTGAGCCACCTGGCTGATCATGACCGGGCCGTTGTTGCCCGACACCGTCAGCCGCTCCAGCAGACCCAGGTCCTGGCGGGCCGCGCTGTCGAGCTTCACAACGATGGGCACCTGGCGCTGCGCCAGGTTCAGCTTGGGCAACGCCGCGTCATAGTCGCCCAGCGTGGCAATGCGCAGCGTGTCCGAAATGCTGGCCGGGGTCACACCCAGGTCGGCCGCAGCAGCGAAGTTGGGGCGAATGGCCACCTCCTGGCGCACCAGCGCGGCGCTGCTGGCAATGCTGCCCAGGCCCTGGATGGTGCGCAGGTCTTTTTCCACCGCGCTCGCTGCCTCACCCAACGCCACGGGGTCTTCGCCCGTCAGCACCAGGATGTATTTTTCGCCGGAGCCACCCAGGCCCACCTTGCTGCGCACGCCGGGCAAATCGCTCAGCACCTCGCGCATGCGGTTTTCAATCACCTGCTTGCGAGGGCGCTCGCCGCGTGGCGTGAGTTGGATGGTCAGGGTGGCCTTGCGCACCTCTGCCGCACCGCCTCCGGCAAACGGGTCAGAGCCCGCGCTGCCACCGCCAATGGTGGTGTAAACGCTTTTGACGTCGCTCACTTTGGTCAACAACATGCGGGCGGCCTCGGCCGTGTGCAAGGTGTCCTTCAGCGTGGAGCCCGGCGACAGCTCCAGGTACACCTGGGTTTGGGAGTTGTCGTCGGGCGGGATGAAACCCGTGGGCAGCAGCGGAATCAGCATGACCGAACCCACAAAAAACCCGATGGCCGCCAACCCGGTGATGAAGCGGTGGCGCAAACACCAGCCCACCCACACCAGGTAACGCGGCATCCACCACGGCTCCTGGTGCTCGTGTTTGCTGGGCCGCATGATGTACGCGGCCATCATGGGGGTGAGCACCCGCGCCACCACCAGCGAGGCAAACACGGCCAGTGACGCCGTCCAGCCGAATTGCTTGAAAAACTTGCCCGGTATGCCACTCATGAACGCGGTGGGCAAAAACACCGCAATCAGCGTGAAGGTGGTGGCTATCACGGCCAGGCCAATTTCGTCGGCGGCCTCCATGGCGGCTTGAAAGGGCGGCTTGCCCATGCGCAAATGCCGTTCGATGTTCTCGACCTCCACGATGGCGTCGTCCACCAGAATGCCAATCACCAGCGACAGCGCCAGCAGCGTCACCACGTTGATGGAAAAGCCCAGGTAATGCATGCCAATGAAGGCCGGAATGACCGACAGGGGCAGCGCCACCGCCGACACAAACGTCGCCCGCAGGTCGCGCAAAAACAGCCACACCACCAGCACCGCCAGGATGGCGCCCTCGTACAACAGCACCATGGAGCCGTCGAACTCTTCTTCCACCGGGGTGACGAAGTCAAACGCCTCGGTCAGCTCCATGTCGGGGTGGGCCACTTTCAGGTCGGCCAGGGCGGCGCGCACGGCCGCGCCCACCTCCACCTCGCTGGCGCCCCGGCTGCGGGCCACCTCAAAGCCCACCACGGCCGTGCCGTTCAGCAGTGCGGCAGCACGTGGCTCGGCCACGGTGTCGCGCACGCTGGCCACGTCGCTCAGGCGGATGCGTTTGGGCGGGATGTTGGGGTTGTTGCCCCCCACGCTCAGCTCCAGGTTGGCCAGTTCCTGTGCGGTGCCCACGGTGGCCAGGGTGCGCAGCGGTTGCTCGCTGCCACCCAAGTCAGCACGACCGCCTGAAGATTCCAGCTGCACCTGCTTCAACTGGCGGCTGATGTCCGCCGCGCTCACGCCCAGCGCCTGCATGTGCGCTGGGTCCAGCTCCACGGCCACCTGGCGCTCGGCACCGCCCACGCGGTTGACCGCGCCCACACCGCGCACCGACAGCAGCTTTTTGGTGATGGTGTTGTCCACAAACCAGCTCAGCGCCTCATCGTCCAGGCTGGGCACGCGCACCGTGTAGGCCAGCACAGGGGAACCCGCCAGGTCAATTTTTTTGACGATGGGGTCGCGCAGGTCGCCGGGCAAATCGCTGCGCACGCCTTGCACGGCGCTGCGCACGTCGTCCACGGCCTCCTGCACGGGTTTTTCCAGGCGGAACTCGGCGGTGAGCGTGACCGCGCCGTCCTGCACCTTGGTGGTGATGTTCTTCAGCCCTTGCAGCGTGGCCACGGCGTTTTCAAGCTTGCGGGCCACCTCGGTTTCGAGCTGGGCGGGCGCTGCGCCAGGCAGGCTGGCGGTGACGGTGATGGTGGGCAGGTCGAGGTCAGGAAAGTTCTGCACTTTCATGGCCTTGAAGCTGAGCAGCCCGGCAAAGCTGAGCATGACAAACAGCA
This sequence comes from uncultured bacterium, assembly GCA_903928495.1. Taxonomy (GTDB): domain Bacteria; phylum Pseudomonadota; class Gammaproteobacteria; order Burkholderiales; family Burkholderiaceae_C; genus UBA2334. The sequence continues at coordinate 18,298 of CAIYQZ010000007.1, read as the reverse complement.
TCAGCGCCGGAATGGGGTTGCGGATGGACCAGGCGGAAACGTTCATAGCGCTGAACCCTCAGTCAATAGCAAACTGTTGAATACAGACGAGCGGTAGGAGCATTTTTGACTCATTTTTTGACCCCCTCGGTCGTTGGGCCTGCCACCACCTTCACCACATCGCCATCGTTCAGAAAGCCCGCGCCTTGCACCACGACTCGGGGCGCTGCACCAGCGGGCAGACCACCGGCAATTTCCACCCGGTCGCCCACGCGCCGACCGGCCTGCACCTTCAGGCGCTGCACGCGGGCAGTGCCCGCTGCGTCGCTGCCCTTGGGCTCGGCCAGCACAAACAGGTAGGTGAACCCGTCGCGGTTCACCACCGCCTGTTGCGGTACGGTGGTGGCGGCGCTGTCGCCCAGCACCATCTCGCCCGCCGCAAACATGCCGGCCTTGATGGCCTCGGGCGTGCCGGGCAACAGGTCCACATACACCAGCGCGGCGCGGGTTTGGGTGTCCACCGTGGGGCCCACCATGCGCACGCGCCCCTGTGCCGTCACACCGTTGGCTGCCTTCAGGCTCACGGCCTGGCCGGGTTTGACGCGGGCCAGGTCGGCGGCGGGCACCTCGGCGCGCCACTCCAGGCGGCCCTGGCGGATCAGCCTGAACAGCTCGGTGCCTGCGGGCACCACCGCGCCCACGGTGGCGCTTCGGGCAGCGACGATGCCGCTGTCGGGCGCCAGCACCTGCGCGTGCTTCAGCCGCAACTCCTGCACCGCCAGCATGGCTTGGGCCGATTCCACCCGAGCCGCCGCCGTGACGGCCGCGGTGGTGAACTGGGCAATCTGCTGCTCGCTCATGGCGCCAGTGGTTTGCAGGCTGCGGGCCCGGTCGGCGTTGGCCTGCGCTTCGGCGGCATTGGCGCGTGCTTCGGCCAGCGCGGCACGGCTTTGGGCCACCTCGGCACGCACGCCCTCGGCATCAAACACGGCCAGCACCTGGCCTGCCTTCACGCGGTCGCCCACCTGGGCACGCACCTCGGCCAGGCGCAGGCCGTTGGCTTCTGCGCCGACGCTGGCCTCTTGCCAGGCGGCCACGTTGCCGTTGGCGCTGAGCGTCTCGCTCCAGGTGGCGCGGGCAGGCGCGTCGACCGTGACCGTGAGTGCGGGCTTGGGGGCATTGGCTTTCTCGTTGGCGGCAGGGGCTTGTGCCAATGTGCCCAGCGGGGCCAGCAGCAAAGCCACGGCCATGGCCACAGCTGAGGCGGCGAGCAGCAGGGGTTTTGGCTGGGCCAGCAGGGATGGGGTGCGGGTGTTCATGAGGGGGTGTCCTTCGGTGAATGGGCGGAGGAAAAACGAGGGCGATCAGCGTGGCAATGCGGCCAAGGGGGTTGGGGTGGCTTCGGCAGTGGACCAGCTACCGCCGAGGGCCCGGTACAGGTCCACCCAGGCCAGCAGGCGGTCGCGGCTCAGTTCAGCCAGCGCCAGCTCAGCGGCCAGGGCGCTGCGGCGGGTGTCTTCCAGCTCCAGCAGGCTGCCCAACCCGGCGCGGTGACGGTCAATCGCGGCTTGGAGGGCGCGCACAAAGCCTTGCGTGGCCACTGCGGCATCGGCCTGGCGGGCGGCGGTGCTGTTCAGCTCCACCAGCGCCTGCTCCACCTCACGCACTGCGGTGCGCACGCTGGCGCGGTAGGCCACCACGGCTTCGTCGTAGGCGGCCTGCTGCACTTTCACCTGGCCTGCGCGGCGGCCTGCGTCAAACAGCGGCAGACTGAGTTGCAACGGCCCCACGCTCCAGGTGTTGCCATCGCCACCCACGCCGCGAGTACCGATGGCCATGATGTTGCCGCTCAGCCCCAGGCGAGGGTAGCGGTCGGCCTCGGCTGTCCCGACATCGGCGCTGGCGGCAGCCACGGCGCGCTGGGCGGCAAACACGTCGGGCCGCTGCGCCAGCAACTGGGCGGGCAAAGCCACCGGCAGTGCGTTGGGGGGCAGAACTGGGAGCGGCTGATTTTCATGACCAAAAATGCCCTTGTCGCTTTTCTGTGTTGATTTGTTTGCTACATCTAATTTACCCATCAACTGCACTCGCAACGTGGCTTCGTCGACCCCCGTCAGGGAAACCAGGCCTTTCAGGGCGGCATCGCAGCGGGCCTGCTGTTGCACGGTGTTCATGCGGCCCTGGGCGGCGCTGGCCTGCATGAGCGAGGCGTTGGCGGGCGCATCAAACCCGGCTCGGGCGCGGTCGTCGGTGAGCTTGGCGATGGTCGTGCGTGCCTGAGCGTCGTCCTGCGTGATGCGCAGGGCCAACTGGCATGCGCGCCAGCCGGTGTACTGGCGGGCCAGCTCGGCGGCCACGGCCACGCGTGCCTCGTGCCATTGGGCACCCGCCGCCTGCAAACGCTGGTCGGCGGCGGTGGACGCGGCGCGTTGCCCGCCAAACAGGTCCAACTCCCACGCGGCCTGCAAGCCGACGCTGGCGCTGGTGGCGGGTGGCGTGTTGAGCATGCTCACCCCCCGGCTGACCCCGGCGCTGGCGTTCAGGCTGGGGCTGCCCGCTGCACCAGCCACCACCACGGCCTGGCGGGCTTGCGCCACGCGGGTGGCGGCTGCTGCCACGCTGGGGCTGGCTTGCTGGGCACGGTCCAGCAGTTCGATCAGCAGCGGGTCGTTCCACTGCTGCCACCAGGCCTTGAGTTGTGCCGCGCTGCCGCCGTGTGGCGCAGTCAGGTCTGTGCTTGGGGGCTTCGGTTGATCGGCGGCGGCCTGCCAGCTGTCGGGTGCAGCCACCTGCACGCTGGCTGGGGGCGACGTCACGGCGCAGGCCGTCAGTGCCAGCGGCAGCAGGGCCAAGGTGAAGCGTCGGATGTCCATTCGGTTCATGCGGGGGCTCATTGCAGGGTTTCCTTTGACGGTTGCAGAGCGGCAGCCACGGCCTGACGGCGCGTGTGCTCGTGGGCCACCATGGAGAGTGCGGCCTCCACCAAGTGGTCGGCCCAGGTGTCGATGGCAGCGTGGCTCTCTACCAACTGGGGGCTGATGGCTTGAACCACATCGCGCCCCACAAACATGAACACGCCCTGGCTGATGATGGAAAACACCAGCCGGTGCAACGCGTCATCGGGCTGAGACAGCCCCAGGTGGCGGCACAGCACGACAACCAGGGCCTGGTGGTAGGGCCTGATGCCGTTGTCGATTTCTTCTGCCCACGCGCCGGTGGGTTCGACCATTTCGCGCATGTGCAGGCGGGTGCACAACTGCACGTCTTCGCCTTGCTTCAGAGGCTCCAAAAAACCGCTGTACACACCGGCCAAGGCCTCGCGCAGCGTCAGCGCGGGGTTGTCAAACAGGGCAATGTCGTTTTTGCAACTGCCCATGGGCTCGGTGAACGCGGCGCGGTACAGGCCCTGCTTGTCGCCAAAGTAATACGCAATGGCCGCCACGTTGGTGTGCGCGGCCGCTGCAATTTCGCGGATGGCGGTTTTGGCAAAGCCCTGTTCGGCAAACAGCCGCAAGGCGGCCAACAGCAACCGCTGTCGCGAAGCCTCGCCGTCGCTGCGCAGGGGATTGGGAGAAAAGGGGTTTGAAGAGATGGTCACGCCCCGCATCTTAATTAAATCAAACGTTTGATTTAATTCACCCCAACAAAAAAGGGGCTTTCGCCCCCTGCTCGTTCAGCGTTTGCCACGTGCCGTCAACGAAACGCCACCTTGGTCTCGAAAAACAGGGCCGACTCCAGCGTGGGCAACCGGAAACCCAGTTCCTTGGCCGCATCGGCCAATTCGCCGTGCTGTGCCGCGCGCGCCTTGAAGCCCTGGCTGATCAGATCGCGGATGTAGAGCCGATTGATGAAAAACGACAGCACCACGTTGCTGAGGTGGAGGGACAGCACGGTGAGCCCCAGGCTGACCAGAAACCACACGAATTCGCGGCGCACCAACAGCGGAAACGGACCGAAGAACAGGGTGGTCCAGCTGTACCCCATGGGCGCATTGCGCTGCTGCGCGGTGCGAGGGTTCTCGAAAAAAATCACGTTGTGGGCCATGGGGTGGATGGTAGGGCGACCAGTTCAGCCGCATGAAAAATTGTACAAAAAAGCCCTTACACGCTGATTGATGTTGACGTCAATGCTGCAATTTCAGCTGGGCTGTAACCCAACTCTGCCAGCAGGTCGGCACTGTGCTCGCCCAGCGTGGGCGGTGACAGGCGCACGCCAGGGCGCTGGCCGTCCAGCGTCAGGGGCAGCAGCACAGCCTTGGCACCGCGTCCGTCGGGCAGGGTGATGGGGGCCAGACCGCCGGTGGCGTTCAGGTGAGGGTCGTCCAGCAGGTCTTGCGGGCGGGTGATGGGCGCAAACGGAAGGGCATGGGCCTCGAACACGCGGGCCAACTCCGCCGCGCTGTGGCCGACGAGCCGCTGGCGCAGGTCGGGCAGCAACCAATCTCGGGCGCGAACGCGGTCGTTGTTGGTGACGAGCCGTGCATCAGCAGCCAGGTCGGCAAACCCGAAAGCGGTGCAAAACGTTTTCCAGGCCCCGTCGCTGACCACGGCCAGGAAAATCTGCTCACCGTCTTTCACCTGGAACACGTCGTAAATGGCCCAGGCCGAAATGCGTGCAGGCATGGGTGCGGCAGGCTGGCCGGTGACGGCGAACTGCATCATGTGCTGCGCCACCAAAAACACGTTGTTTTCAAACAGGGCGCTTTGCACCTCCTGGCCCAGGCCCGTTGTTTCGCGCTGGGCCAGTGCGGCCATGGCGCCCATGGCACCGAACATGCCGCCCATGATGTCGTTCACGCTGGCCCCGGCCCGCAGCGGGTCGCCGGGGCGGCCGGTCATGTAGGCCAGTCCGCCCATCATTTGAACGATCTCGTCCAGCGCGGTGCGGTGGTCGTAGGGGCCGGGCAAAAAGCCCTTGTGGCTGACGTAAATCAGGCGCGGGTTCAGCGCTTTCAGGCTTTGGTAATCCAGCCCGAGCTTGGCCATGGTGCCGGGTTTGAAGTTTTCACAGAGGATGTCGGCAGTGGCAATCAGGCGCAAGGCGGCCTCTTTGCCCTCAGGCGTGAGCAGATCGAGCGCCAGGCTTTTTTTGTTGCGGTTGAACATGGGGAAAAAGCCCGCGCCCGAGCCCAACAGGTGGCGGGTGGCGTCGCCGTTGCGGCCGTGGCCGACAGGCTCGACCTTGATGACCTCGGCCCCCAGGTCGGCCAGCACCATGCCGCAGGTGGGACCCATGACCATGTGGGTGAACTCCACCACGCGGATGCCCGCATAGGGCAACTCAGTCGGCAAGGGCTTTTCGGGGTTTTGTTCAGTGTTCATGCGTGTGTCCTTTCTGTGCCCAGCCCAGCGGCAGCCCGGCCTCGGGCACCATGCCGTACAAGGGCTCGCCGGGCAGCCCGGCTTGCAGTGCGACGCGTGCGGCCAGCAGTTTGTCCAGATCAACCCCGGTGTGCACGCCCATGGCCTCGAACATGAACACCAGGTCTTCGGTCACCACGTTGCCGCTGGCACCGGGCGCGTGCGGGCAGCCGCCCAGCCCGCCTTGTGAGCCGTCGAACACGCGCACCCCCACGTCATAGGCCGCCAGGCAATTGGCCAGGCCCAGGCCGCGCGTGTTGTGCATGTGGGCCGAACCGGCGCGGTCGCACAACTCGGTGCGCAGGCGGGTGAACAGGCGGCGGGTATGCGCTGGGTTGGCCATGCCGGTGGTGTCGCTCAGGCCCACCTCGTTGGCCCCGGCCTCGGCGCAGGCAACGGCCAGGCGAATCACCTCGTCTTCGGGCACAGCGCCTTGCAGGGTGCAGCCAAAAGCGGTGGACAGCCCTGCCTCGATGCTCACACCGGGAAAGCGCTCATCGCGCAACGCCGCCACCCGGCGCAGCACGGCCACCATGTCGTCGGGCGTTTTTCGCACATTCGCCAACGAGTGGGCGTGGCTGACCGACACCGGCAGCGTGAGCTTGTGCACCCCGGCTGCCAGCGCCGCCTCGGCTCCCTTCAGGTTGGGCACCAGTGCCATCACGGCGAGGCCGGGGTGGGTGAGCGCGTGGCGCACAACCTCCGTCGCATCGGCCATCTGGGGCATGAGGTGGGCGGGCACAAACGAGCACACCTCGATCTCGCGCAGACCGCTGGCAACGAGTGCGTCGATCCAGCGCAGCTTGTGCGCAGTGGGCATGGTGGCCTTGACGGACTGGAGGCCGTCGCGCGGGCCAACCTCGCTGATGAGCACGTCGGGAGAAGGGGTCCTGGGTGAAAGCGGGGTAAACTTCATCGTTCTGTCTTATGGAACATGGTTCTTTCTTTAAGAACCACCGAAATTATGCCGCGAAAACCCACCACGCCCTCCTTGGCCGACGACCACGCCGCCCCTGGCGGGGCCGCTGCCGTGGACCGTGCGCTGTCGCTGCTGGCTGCTTTTCGAAGCGGCGACGGACCGTTGGCGCTGGCGGAGTTGGCGGCGCGCACCCAGCTCTACAAAAGCACTGCCCTGCGGCTGCTGGCGTCGCTGGTGCATGCCCGCCTGCTGCACCGCCAGGACGACGGGCGCTACACCCTGGGGGTGGAAGTGGCGCGGCTGCATGGCGTGTACCAACGCCAGTTTTCGCTGGGCGACGTGGTGCTGCCCGTGCTGCGCCAACTGGTGGCCACCACGGGCGAAAGCGCTGCCTACCACGTGCTGCAAGGTCAGCCGCCCCACACCAGCCGCCTGTGCCTGTACCGGGTGGACTCGCCCCACCCAGTGCGCGACCACATCAAAGCGGGCGACGTGTTGCCGGCTGACCGGGGCGCTGGCGCTCTGGTATTGATGGCATATACATCATTACCATCAAGCGATGGAGGCATAAATTGCTTGAAAAACGATACAGTGTCGGTTCGCATTCGTGCCGACGGTTACTTCAGCGGCGTGGGTCAACGCTTGCCCGACGTGGCAGGGGTGTCCGCCCCCGTGTTCGGCGCAGACGGGCGCATTGCCGGGGCCATCACATTGACCTTGCCCGCCCACCGCCACGACCCTCGCCACATCATCCCAGTGGTGGCAGCCGCGCAGGCACTGACTGCCACGTTGACAGGCAGCCTGTCTGCCAACCGCAACACACCCCGAGCGCACGGACAAGCGCAGCAAACCGACGCACACTGATATCCAAATACCCCCACACACCACAGCTGCTGGCACCGTAATTGCTTGCTGTGGCCCATCACTCCATTTAAAGCACCCCCATGGTTCGCCTGCAGTTTTCCATCGCCCTCCAGTACGAGGTCGGTTTTCCCGGTGCTGACTTCATCTTCAACATCCAGGCTGCCCGCACGCGGCAGCAAACCATCCAGTCCGAGCAACTGACCATCAGCCAGCCCGTGACCACCCTGGCGCATACCGACCCCGCCACGCAGGCTCGCAGCCTGCGGCTGAGCGCAGCGCCTGGCCCCTTGTCGGTGCGCTACGAAGCCACGGTGGACATTGCACACCACGTGGCGCTGCCCGCAGACGTGCCCGAGGTGCCCGTGGCCCACCTGCCCCCCGAGGTGCTGCCCTACCTGTACCCCAGCCGCTATTGCCAGTCGGACCGGCTGGGCAACCTGGCCATGGCGCAATTCGGGGCACTGCCCCATGGCTACACGCGGGTGCAGGCCATCCAGCAGTGGGTGCAGTCGCAGGTCACGTTCAAGTCCAACACCAGCAACTCCATGACGTCGGCGCTCGACACGCTGACCGACCGCGTGGGCGTGTGCCGTGATTTTGCGCACCTGATGATTGCCGTGTGCCGGGCGCTGAACATCCCGGCCCGATTCACCACCGGCATCGACTACGGGGCCGACCCAGCCCTGGGCCCCACCGATTTCCACGCCTATGTCGAGGCTTACGTGGGCCACCGCTGGTATTTGTTTGACCCGTCTGGCACAGCCATTCCCATGGGTTTCATCCGCATCGGCACCGGGCGCGACGCGGCGGACGGCTCGTTTGCCACCATCTTCGGGGCTGTGGCCTCGCTGCCACCGGTCATTGCCATCACAGCGCTGACACAACCCGGCCAGCCCTGGCAAGTGCCGGTGCGCCGGGCCGAAGCCCTGTCCACCGCATGAGCACTGACACTGCATTGCGCACAGCCACGGCTCACGCCGTTGCGCCTCTGCCTGCGGCTCAGTTGTTGTGGCGCTTTGACGACGAGACCGCCACCACCGCGTGGCAAGGCCTGCACGACCAGCTCATGGGTGGGCGCTCCAGCGGATCGGTGGGATTCAAATCCGTCGGCTCACCCAGCCTGGCGTACCCCGACACGCCGGAAGCACAGCCGTGCGGCGTGTTTTGTGGGGACGTGAGCCTGGCCAACGGTGGCGGCTTTGCGTCGGTGCGGGCCACCCTGCCCCACCCCGTACCAGTGGGCCGGGCCCAGGCCGTGGTGCTGGAAGCCTGCGGTTTTGGCCGCCCGTTCAAGCTGGCGCTGCATCTGCACCCCGAGGCCGATGGCGTGCAGCACCAGGTGGTGTTTCAAGCCCCGCCGCATTGGGCGCTGGTGCGCCTGCGCCTGTCCGATTTCAAGCCCACCCGCCGGGGCCGCACGCTGCCCATGGCCGAAGTGTTGTCCACCGATCACATCCACCAACTGGGATTGCTGACCACCGAACGCGTGGCCGGTGGCTTCATGCTGGGGCTGCGGGCCATCTGGCTGGTGTGAGACCTGGCGTGTCGGGTCACAGACCCAGGCGTTCCCACGTCCACACCGCGCCGGTGACGGCAATGGCCAGCGAGCCGCCCACCACCACGACCCATCGGTAGAACGCCGTGTGGCGCAGCCACCAGGCCACCGACAAAAACGCCACCACGATGGCCAACTGGCCCAGTTCCACCCCAACGTTGAAGCCGCCCAGTGCCACCGCCAGTGCCTGAGTTGGCAGGCCAAGGTCAAGCAACACGTTGGCAAAACCAAAGCCATGGATGAGCCCGAACACAAAGGCCAACCGCCAGCGCTTGAGTGAGAACCAGCCCAGCAGGTTGTTCAGCGCAGCCAGCACCACCGACAGGGCAATGACAGGCTCCACCAAGTCGGCGGGCGGGTCCACCCACTTCATGACCGAGAGCCCCAGTGTGATGGAGTGCGCCACCGTGAAAGCGGTGACCACCGACAACACATCGGTAAACGCAAGCCCGAAACGGTCCACCGGCTGCCAGGCCAAAACCGAGCGCCGTGCCGAGGCCAGAGGAGCCAGCACCAGCAGACTCAGCAAAAACAAAATGTGGTCGATGCCGATCCAGATGTGCCACACCCCTTCCACCACGTAGCGTTGGAATATGTCCCACAGGCGGGTGCTGCCTTGCACCAGGGGTGCGCCGGGTTGCTCAGGGCTGAGGATGGCGCTGTTTTGCTCGTTGGGCAGGTCCACCTTCAGCAACCCACGGTGCAGGTTGTCCTGCTCGAACATCAGCCCGTAGCGCAGGGCCAGCCCGGGTGGTGGCTGTGTGCTGGCGCCAGGGCATTGCACCGCCCACTCGGTGCTGAAATACACACCGTCGCCGTGCTGGCTGGCCATGGGGTCTTGGGCAGTGAGCGTGCACACCGTGTCGGCCACCGTCACCTGCACACCCGCCTGCACCCAGGCCAGCAAGTCTGCCTGGCGGGCAGCGGTTTCGCCCCACGTGACTTCGCCGTTGCGGTCAGCGTCCAGGTCAAACACAAAGTCGAGGTCGCGGATGCTGACATCCACCCGCAACACAGGCGTGTCGCCACGCACACTGAAGGTCAGGTAGCTGTTGCCGCTGGAATGTGCCTGCGCGCCACCCACGAACAGCAACCCACACCAGGCCAGAAGGCCACGCGCCAGAAAACCCCACACAGTTCGGTCCATACAACTTACCCAGGTGAATTCAACGGCCGAGCCGGGACTTGAGCTGAACGGCCAGAGCAGCCAGCGCAGGGTCGGTGTAGCCAGTCTGGGCCATCCAGTCCAGCACGGGGGCAGCGGCCTGTGGGCGATCCAGCTTCAGGGCGGCCTGCACCAGCAACAACGCATCAGGGGGCTCTTTCTGCGCTGCCCAGTTCTCCTGGGCCAGGTCCAGACCGGCGGCCACGTCACGGCCGTATTGGATGAGGTACACCATCTTGGGCCGCTCGATCAGCGCATCCTGACGCAAGGTCTGGGCGGCCATGCGGTCGTCCACCTGCCGGGCCAACGGCGTGGTATCGGCGTCGCCCAGCGCCTGGCTGGCCAGCAATCGCTGCACGAGCAGCGCATCGGTGGGGGCCGGTGTGGTGGCCCAGCGTTTGGCCTGGGCATGTTGGCCCCGGGCGTTGAGCAGTTCCACCAGCGCCAGCCGGACACCGTGCGTGCGTGGCCGTTTGGCCAGGTGCTCGGTCCACGTGGCCTGGGCTGCGTCGTATTGCCCAGCCGTGCGTTGGGACTCACCCAGGTGAAACCGCAGCCAGTCTTGCGACATGCCGTCCTGAAAGTCGGGAGCGGCCACCAACTTCTTCAGTTCGGTCACCGCCGCAGGTGCATTGCCCGTGCGGTAGGCCAGAACAGCCAGACACGCACGCCCCTCATCCGCCCCTGCGCGTTGAGCCAGGGCATCGCAATCGGCACGCGCAGCCGCCATGTCTGCCCACAGCAGGTGGATGGCAAAACGCCAGGACCAGAGTTCTGCCCGGTTGCCGTCCAGCGCAATGGCCGCGTTGATGTCTGCCAGCCCACCCTGAAAATCGTGAAACCCCTGCTTGACCAGACCCCGCATGAAATGTCCCTGGGCTGTCAGCACAGGTTCGTTCCACCACGGCAACAGGGCGGCTTTGGCCGTGCCAAACCAGCGCAAATCGCCCTCCGTCATGCCGACCTGAAAGGCTTCGCGTGCGTAGCGCGCTGCCAGCTCCAGATTGCGTGGGTCGCGCCGCCAGGCCTGTTCGGCAGCCTTCAAGTCACGGGAGACACCGTCCACCGAGTGCACCGCCACTGGCAACACCACCTGACCCGGCGGCGGCACAAAGCGTTCTTGCGCCCAACCCGGCGACGCTGCGCCAAGGGCTGTCCATGCCACGCAGGCCCAGACACAACCGGACACAATGGCATTTCCCACAGGTTCGACAAGTTTCATGGTGCGGGATAAGATGGATTTGCAAAATACAGTTTGAGTATTTTGTGGGTATGTTCCCAAACGTGTTTTCAAGAGGTCAATCATGAAACTGGTGATGTCTGCGTTGGTGTCGGCTTTGCTGATGGTGTCTGCCCCTTCTTTTGCTGGCAGCCACGGTGGCGGCAAGATGGATTGCATGGCAAAAGAGAACGCCGAAAAACCCGAATGCAAAAAGAAGTGATTCAGGCCATAGCCTGACACAACAAAAAGCCCGCACCCGCGGGCTTTTTTTATTGCTTCTGTCCCCCTAACCACCCGCCCGTTTGGCGCGGTGCCCCAGTCGGGTGAGCTCTTGCACCACGCGCTCTGCGTGGTCACCTTGCACCTCGATCACACCGTCTTTCACCGTGCCGCCGCTGCCACAGGCGGTTTTCAGTTGTTTGCCAAGTGCCGCCAGGCCGGTGGCGTCAAGCGCCAGCCCTTTGACCAGTGTGACGGCCTTGCCCCCACGACCTTTGGTTTCGCGCCACACGCGGGCCACGCCATCGCCCGCGGGCACGGGTGCTGCCGCTTTGCACACACAGGCCGCTACCGGGTGGCGGCAGGCCGGACACATGCGGCCGCTCTCGGTGGAGTACACCAGCCCGGTGGGGGCGGTGGCTTTGGCCATGGCATTCTGTAAAGCATTTTTCATGATAAAAATGGCATCTGTCGCTTTTCTATATTGACTTTATTGCTTTACTTTTTAACAGCTTTTCGGCGCGCTGGCTTGGCCTCTGTGGAGGGCGGGCGACCGGCTTTTTCGAGCCACAGCAAGGTCTCCGCCTGCGACACAAAGCGGCGCAGGTAATCGGGTGAAATGTCTTGCATCAGCGCCAGCGAGCGCAGCACCAGCATGTGGGAGTTGAGTGGGCCCGCGTTGTCAGGGGCGCGGGCCACCGCACGGGCCACCTGCGTTTGCGCAGCGATGTGGGCCCAGGTTTCGTGAAAGCGCAGCACGCTCGGGCTGTCACCGGGCAGGCCGCTGTCAGGCATCAGCCCTGTGCCCACCACCGGGCTGGCCTGGTGTTTGGCCTCGGTGGCGGCGCGCAGGTAGTGGTTGAGCGCCGCCAACGGGCTGGGCTCAGAGGGTTTGGCCGTGGGTGGGTGGACGGCCGGTCCATCGGCACCTGCCCGCCCCACCTCGCCCATCCAGGCGTTGAGCAGATGGGTCAGTTTGGGGGCCAGCACGGCTTGCACGTCGGCTGGGGCCGCCTGGGTGCGACGGGCCAGGGCGCTCAGTTGGTGCCAGCGCAGCGGGGCGCGCTGGTCTGCACCCGCTTGGCGCAAGGCGGCCAGCTGCTGCTCCCAAGTGCTCTCCATCGCATGGCTCATGTCGTTCAAGGCTGCCGTTCAGCGGGCACAGGGGCTGTACGGGGCACCGGTGCCATTTCCACGCGGCGGTTCAGGGCCCTGCCCTTTTCGTCGGCGTTGGATGCGGCGGGTTGCTCGGCCCCGAAGGCGGCGGCAAACACAATGGACGCAGGCATGCCCTCGTCGATCAGGGCCCGCGTCACGGTCAGTGCCCGCTGGGCGGACAGTTCCAGGTTGTCAGCAAAGCGGGCGTTGTGACCCTGAATGGGTTTGTCGTCGGTGAAGCCGCTGACCATCAGCAACTCGTTGCGTTCACCCAGGTACACGCGCAGCGGTGGCACCAGGCTTTTGAGCAGTTGCCGTCCATCGGAGTGGAGCTGGTCGGAGTTGAGCGGGAACAGCACACTGCCGCTGATGCCGATGCGCCCGTTGGCCAGCGTGACGCGCCCGGTTTCCAGCGGAATGGCCAGGGCCTTTTCCAGGGCCATGCGGCGCTTTTCTTCCACGCGGCGTTTCTGTACCTCGGCTTCCAGGCTGGCCACCAGGTCCACCTGGACCACCAGCACGCCCACCAGCACCAACACAAAGGCACCCAGCAACCCTGCCATGAGGTCGCCAAACACCGCCCACACGGTGGAGGTGTCGGCGGCGGCGTGGTCAGGGCCGCCGTCGTGCTCGGTCAGGTCGGTCATGCCGTGAGGCCTTTGGCGTGCAGGCGGCGCAGGTCTTCGACGATGCCTTGTTGTGCGGCGATGCTGAGGTCAATTACCTCGCGTGCCTGCGCCACGTAATAAGCCAGCTGCTCGTCGCTGCGGGCCATGCTCTGTTGCAGCGTGGTTTCCAGTCGGGCCAGGCCGTCGGTGAGTTTGTCGTGGGTGCTGTTGAACAGGCCCATGCCATGACCAAAGGCCTCGCCCACACTGGCCAGTTCCGCGGCGCTGGCGCCGACGTGGGTGGCCGATTGCCCCATGCCTTGCAGCAAGCTGCTGATCTGCCCCACCAGTTCGGCACGCTCGGCCAGTGCGTGGTTGTCGCGCTCGGTCAGGCGGGACATCTCCTGGCGCAGTTCGGTGATCACGCCCGCTGCGGCCTGTGGCACCTCAGACGCCGTGGCCACCATGCGGGCCATCGGGGCTTCCAGCGCAGCACCGAGGGTGGCCAAGTGCTGGGTGAGCGCGGTTTGCAGTTCGCCCAGGCGGGCCACAGCAGCTTGGCCGCGCTCTGCTTCGTCCTGGCGCAGGGCGGCCAGCTCGGTGCGCCACAGGGTGGTGAGCTGGGTCAGGCGTTCGGTGTGTTGCTGCTCGGCCAGGGCATCGGCCTCGCTGCGGGCCAAGGCCAGTGCCTGCGCTTGGGCCAGCACACGGTCGAGGCCACCCAGGGTGTGTTCAGCCTGCTCACGGGTGCGCTCGGTGACGGCGGCGGCCGTTCGCGCCAGGGTCTGGCACACAGCGTCTTGCTGGGCAAGGGTCTGCGCACCCAAACGCTGCCACTCGCTCTGCAAGGCGCTTGCGGTGGAGGTTTGGCTCTGCGCCCAAGCGGCCAGGCGTTGCTGGTCGGCACTGGCCAGGTCTGCCTGGGTCCGGGCCAGGGTGTGTTCAACGGTGGCCACCAGGGCGGTACTGCGCTGCTCAAACGCATTGTTGAAGGAGGACAAAGTGTGGGCCAAACTGTCCACCAGGGCCTTCTGGGTGGAGGCTTGGCCTTGTTGCGCCTGTTGCCAGGCGGTGGAAACGGCCTGCGCCGTGGCCCCGAATTGCGTGGCCACACCGGCCAACTGGGTTTGGGTGGCGTCCATCTGGCGCTGGTGGGCCTGGGCAGACGCCTGCACCATCTCGGCCATGGCGGCCTGCACCGTGCACTGCAAGGCGTCGCCCGCCGCCTGGGCGCTGGCTGCCAGGCTGGTGTGTAGGGCCTGCCCCACGGTGTCGGCCAGCCCGGTGTAGGCCAAGGCCGCTTCGCGGTGGAACTGCGCCTGCTGGTCCAGCAGTTGCGTGTTGAGTTGCTGGCTTCGGCGCTCCAGGCCGTCCACCAGGGATTGCAGGCTGTCCACCACGCGGGGCAGGGTCTGGGCCTGGGCCTGCAGGGCTTTGAATGTTTCCTGACGCTGGTACACCAGTGAAAACGGGCGAAACACGGTGGCCACACGTGTGTCCAGAACCCTGCCCGCCTCGGCCCGCTCGCGCCGGGCCAGGGCCGACATCAGCCCCAGCATGGCCGACGCGGCCACGCCCGCCACCGAAGTACCAAACGCCAGACCCAGCCCTTTGATGGGGGCGGCCAGTGCCGAGCGGATGGCCTGCAGATCGGCCGAGCCTTCCAGCGCAAACACCGTGCCTTTGAACGTGACGATGAGCCCCAAAAACGTGCCCAACATGCCCAGCATCACCAGCAAGCCCACCAAATAGGGTGTGAGTGCGGGGCCTGGCAAGCCGGTTCGTTCACCTTCTATGCGCAGGCGCACCGTGTGTTGCAACGGTGGCGGCACGGTGGCCAGCCAGGCGGTCAGGCCGTCGGCGTCTGCCGAGGCTGGGGCTTGGGCCAGGCAGCGGGCCAACGCAGCCGTGGTGGCGCGAAACCGCGTCAATTCCCAGGCGCCCAGCGCGAACACCCCGGCCATAACCAACGTCATGAGCAAGGCCATGGCACTGGTCACCACAAAACCCACGCCCACCCACAACAGGGCCATCAGGCCCAGGGCAAACGCAACAGCAAACAGATAACGGTTCATGAGAGTGATTCAGGTCGGTGGTGGTGCTGGGCAAACGCTTCGACCAGCCCGGCAACAGGTAACAGGCGAACATTCAACTCGGCCAGCAAGACGGCTTGTTGTTCGTACGCGTAGCGCGCCAGCGGCTCAGGTGCGCCGGTGCAGCGCAGGTGCTCAAAGCGCTGCTCCAGCACAGCGGGCACCGTACCCAGCAGCTTGGTCTCGCGGGCGGTGAGCATTTGTTCCCACACCGCATCCAGCTCGGCCAGTTGCCGCAGCGGCGCAGCCCCATGGGACAACACCTGGCGCACCTGCGCGCGCAAGGTGGCAATTTTCAGGCCCATGTGACGTTGCAGGGCGTGGCAGTGCTGGCGATACGGTGCAAAGCTCGCTTCGCCTGCAGCCAAGGGGGCCTCGGCAGCGGCGCGCAGCAGGCGGGAGGCAGATTGTCCACCCTCGTGTGCCCCATCTGGCAGCCGCACCGGCTCTGACACCCTGGACACGAGCGCAGACCTCACCCGCTGAAAGTGCGCCTCCAGGGCGGCCGGACTGTGTGGCGAAGCCCCCAGGGGACTGCTGCCCACCACCGATTTCAGCGACTGGTGTGTGCCGTGCAGAGTGACGGCATCCAGTGCCCCCAGCCACTGGCTGAGCTGTTCGGCAAAGTCCTGACGTGACACGTCGACCGGCACCGAAACGGTGTCGGACAGCAGGCGCACAAGGGAGGAGGGGGCTGAGAAGGTGCTGGACAGCACGGTGAAGGGGGTCAAGCTGTGGGTGAATCGGGCGGGGGCGCCGATGTTAGGGCAAGCGGGCTGGGACAATCTGCACATGACCGATGCCTCCCCCGATTTTTGGCCCAGTTGCGGCAACGCCCTGCTGGCCACCCAGGCCGGCCACCATCTGGTGGTGACCGACGCGTTTTTGCGGCACCTGCTGCAACGGCCCGAGCTGGCGCCCATTCCCACGTCGTGCGAGGCTGAGCTGGCCTTGCACCAGCGGCAGCTGGACGACCCGCGCCGCACGGTCACCGCGCCCGAACTGGACGCACTGGCCGACCGCGACGCGGCTGACAACCTGGCCGTGTGGCTTCGCTTTCGCGACCGCTTGCTAGCGCGCCCCACGCTGGAAGCCAGTTATCTGGCGCTGTTCCAGGGCAATGGCGTGGACGTGCCTCCGGTACTGGTGCACCAACTCACGCAAGTGTTGCTGCGCCACGTGCTGGGCCCCCAAGCCAGCGCCATCGAGGCCAGGGCAGCGGAAATGCTGTTCAGGCCCCAAAAAATCAGCGTGCTCGAGGGTGGCACGGTGATGGCCGCCGACCACGACACCGTGGAACGCCACGCCCGCACAGATGGCTTTGGCAGCCTGGGCCAGTTGCTGCGACAGGCCGGTGCCAAGCTGCGCAGCGTGGACCTGGACGTGCTGGACACCGACAACGCTGATATTTACTGGCCCCGCAGCGAGCTCTTTGACACCGCCGTGTGCCTGAACCACGGCCAACCCGCTCTGGACGCGCTGTGCAGGGTGATGGAAAAGTGGGTGTCACACTTTTTGCAAGTGCAGGTGACCATCGGCACCGAGCGCGAAATTCAAGATGAGCACTGGGTATGGCACGTGGGCCTGGACGCCGAGGCCAGCGGTATTTTGAACGACCTGTACCAAGACCAACCGGTGGACGAGTCCCGCCACCAGCGGTTGATGTGCCTGTTCAAACTGGAGTTTGCCCAGCCACTGGACATGCGCAGCGACGTGGCAGGCCGCCCGGTCTATTTGGCGATGGCGCAAGACACGCAGGGCTTGCTTAAGCTCAAGCCGCAGAACCTGCTGCTGAACTTGCCGCTGGCGCGGCGTGTTATTTACAAAATAGTTCGTCGTACGATGGAGCTGTAAGTAGTTGATTCGTTTAGACCTGCGCAACCAAAGTTCGTCGAATCATCTTGGAAGTGAGGGACCGAAAGATCCAGAGTGTAGGCCGACCCTCCCGCTCTACTACAAACTCCTACCCCCACACAGAACATAGATTCGGACTCGGTGAGCAGCTGTTCTTGTGGGCTTTGGTCAGCCTAATGGTCTGAGGTCGCCAAGATGGTCGCCGTACCCGTGTCCAATGCTGCATTTGAGCGGAAGATGGACATCAGCGGCCATCTGATTCTCGAAATCGAACGGCTCAATATGGCTGTTAGCGGCCTATCACCCGTCCAATCTTGAGCGACTGTTGCTCGACAGAACTGACAGTCGAGGCCTGTCGCAGACCAGCCGCAAAACTCAAGACCTAGCACCACAAGCGTGGTCACTCGTGGGCAGCACTGTGCTTCGGGAATGAATCAAAGCTGCAGCCCTCACTCCCGCCCAAACATCCGCCCACAGTTGACCCGGTCGCACCTGCACAAGATTGCAGCCCAACCAGCCCCCCGGTCAGGAGAGTTCATGATGCATCATCTCAGTAACGAAGTGATGCAGAAGCGCTATGCCGAGACTAAAGAAAAACGTTGCCCCGTTGCTCGAACGGGCGACAGACTCCCTCACTCTGTCCATCGAGCTTTTCAATCGGCCAGCGGAAACCGGTCGAAGCCATGGGGTGCTCATCCTTTTGCAACATTCTTTCGAGATGCTTCTGAAAGCGATGATCCTTCAATCAACGGGCTCTATTCATGCCAAGGGGGAGAAGTACACCTACGGCTTTGATAAGTGTCTTTCGGTGGCGTCTGAGCAGCTCAAGCTACTTACCAGTGACGAGAAAGCGACTCTCTCAATCTTGGATGCGCAACGGGATCAGGCCGCGCACTACTACATCGACATTTCCGAAGATGTTTTGTATGTGCACGCTCAATCGGGCGTCACCTTGTTTGACATACTGCTACAAAAGAGCTTTTCCAAGAGACTCGCCGACTTCTTGCCAAGTCGCGTCCTGCCCGTGTCTACGCGCCCGCCGAGGGACCTATCCGTTTTGCTGAACAGCGAGCTTGCCGAGGTCGATAGGCTGCTGGCCACGGGACGTAGGCAGGGAGCGCAGGCGGCTGCAAAGCTTCGCACCATCCTGGCGTTTGCTTCGGGGGCCATGCAGGAAGATGGGAGCCGCGTCTCTGAATCCGAGATTGATGCAGCTATTGCCAAGCGCAGAAAGCGACAAGACTGGAAGGTCATCCTTCCCGAGATTGCGCAACTGACGCTCAGCACGGACGGTTCAGGTAT
>CAIYQZ010000006.1 GCA_903928495.1 uncultured bacterium | reverse complement strand
CTCGTCGAGGAACACCGCTTTGCGCGTGCGCCGCGTGCTCAGGTTCAGGCCAAGTTCTTGTTGGGTCATGACGCCATTGTTCCCGGCGCACCTCGCTCACACCATTCGGGCTTGACCGGGGTTTTGAACACCATCCCTAACCCAAGGAACATCACCATTCCAATAGGTAGTTTCTTTTCGGCTGGGCGTCGCACCTACAGCCACTCGAAAACACTGCCCCAAGGTTGTCCAAACCCAGCCTTTAGGTAGTGTTGGCATTTCGGCAAGAGAGGGTGCGTCACCAGGCTTTGTCCTCTCCTTTGGCTCCTTTCGCCGCGCCTCAAGAACCCGCTGCAAAAGCTGCTCGCCGGTTTCGTAGGTACGGCCTTCGCGGCGGGCGATGCTGGCTTCGGTTTCGACTAGGCGGCCTTCGACGGCGGCTTTGAGGACGGCGGCTTTGTAGCGTTTGAGGTTGGCTTTGACGCGTTGGAGATTGGCGACGGCTTCATCGAGGCGGGAGAACTGCTTTTCGATCTTGGCGACGATTTCGCGTTGTAGCGCCAGCGGTGGCAAAGGCACAGAAATACTGAGCATGGTCCCTTGGCTGACAGTGTTTTGCCCAGCGCTGGAGACCATGTTGAGTTCGACGTAACGGCGAACTGCCTGAGTCGAAAAGAAATGCGTCAAATACCGGAACTCGACGACTTCATGCTTCGGGCGAAAACGAATGAAATGGTCACAGTACGCCCACTGCTTGGCTGACTTGAAGGGAATCACGCGCCCAACAAGTGCCTTGCTTCCGTTGACCCGTATGCAAACCAGATCGCCCTGCTGTAAACCGTATTTGGCGATTTCTTTCCCTGAGAGGTTGATTGTTCTGGGCGAGGACTCTTCAATTTTCCCATCCAGGATGTCTGCGAGCCTCAGGACTGCAACCGGTACACCCTCACCGTGGCGCTTGGAGAGGCCGTTTTGCGATTCGAGAAGCAAATCCGAGAGCGGAACCAAGGAAGCTTCTCTCACGCCACCAACTCCCGATTCAATTCCTCAATCACCTTGGGCAGCTCCGCACCAAACAGCTGGTGCACCTTGCCCAGCCCGCCTTGGGCGTTGAAGGGGGCGTATTCAAAATCTTCCATGTCCAGGCCCAAGTTGGCTGCGATGTGGTCGCGAATCATCTCCAGCCAGTGTTGTTGTTCGGGGGTGAAGGCGTGCGCCGGGTTGGCCTGCTGGTGCTGGGCCAGCCAGGCTTTGAAGTTGGCCTGCACGCGCTCGGGGTAGGGCAGCAGCTCGTTGTCCTGGCTCATGGCAAAGCGCACCAGACTGACCAGGTCGGTCAGCAGGCGGCGCTGGGTGGTGCCGCGCACGCGGTCTTTTTTGATGGCGGCGTAGGCTTGCCACAGCGCGCTTTCGTCAATCAGGTGCGGTGGGGCGTGCAGGGCGTTGGCCAGTTCTTTCAGTTGCGCAAATTGCAGCGGGTTGCGCTGCGGCCCTGCGGCGAAGGGGCGGTTGTACAGAATTTGCAGCGCGGTGATTTCGTCTTTGTGCTGGGTTATGAAGGCCTCAAAGCTCTGCACCAGGGCCTGGGCGCTGCCTTCGGCAAAACCGGCGTGCAGCAAGCTGTCTTGCGTCACGGTGTCTATCACCAAATCGGCTTTTTGTTTGATTTTCAGTAGCAAACTTCTCAATTCAGGCGAGCGCAAGGGGCCAATTGCGCTTTGAATTTGCGCTTCGGCCTCGGCCGGGGGCAGCTCGCCATCGGCCTGGGCGGCCAGGGCTTGCACAATGCCGCGCGCCAGGCTGTGCAGGGTGTGGCCGCCGCTCAAGGTGCGCACCTGTTGGTGGTCGGCTTCGGTCAGGTCTTTGTCCAGCCGGGTCAGGCGCACGGCCACGCTGCTCAGCACCTCGTCGTCCACGTTGCCAAGGCTCACGGCTTGCAGCAGTTTGTCGAAGGGCACGCTTTTTTTGGTGTCCATGGGGCGGCTGTCGGTTTTGTCGCGCTCGCACACGCCCACGCAATCGACGATGACAAAGTGGTCTTTGTGCACCTGCTGCCCCGGCGCGGCGGGGTTGACGGCGGCCAGGTCGGTGGGGTTGCAAATGCGCACGCCACGGCCTTTCATTTGCTCGAAAAAGCTGCGGCTTTTCACGCTGCGCATGAACATGACAATTTCCACCGGCTTGATGTCGGTGCCGGTGGCAATCATGTCCACCGTCACGGCCACGCGGGGGTAGTAGGCGGTGCGAAAGTCTTTGATCAGTTGCTCTGGCGTGGTGCCCGTGGTGCGGTAGGTGATCTTTTGCGCAAACTCGTTGCCCCGGCCAAATTCTTCGCGCAGCAGCTCCACAATTTTTTCGGCGTGGTTGTCGTCTTTGGCAAACACCAGGGTTTTGGGCAGCTCTTGCCGCTGGGGGAACAGGTCGGTTTGCCAGCGGTCGCGCAGGGTGCGCACCACGGTGCGAATCTGGTCGGGGGTTTGCACCGCGCGGTCCAGCTCAGCGGGGTCGTACTCAAAGTCTTCGTCCAGCTGCCAGGCGGTTTTGCGGCGGGTGGCTTTGTCTTGCGTTTCAAGCCAGTAGCCTTTGTCCACCTTGGCCCCGGCTTCGGTCACCTCGGTTTTGATGCGGTACACGTCGTAGTTCACGTTCACGCCGTCGGCCACGGCTTGGGCGTGGCCGTATTCCATGACCAGGTTTTGGTTGAAAAAGCCAAAGGTCTGTTTGTTGGGCGTGGCGGTCAGGCCCACCAGGTGGGCGTCAAAGTACTCCAGCACCTGCCGCCACAGGTTGTAAATGCTGCGGTGGGCTTCGTCGGTCACCACCACGTCAAAGCTTTCGATGGGAATGGCGGGGTTGTAGCGCAGGGGCTCGGGTTCTTTGAACAGGCTGTCCAGCCCTTCAGTGCTTTCTTCGTCGGCCTCGGGTGGCAGCTCGCGCCCTTTGAGCATGCTGAACATACGCTGTATGGTGCAAATGACCACGCGGGCACTGGTGTCCAGCTGGTTGTTTTGCAGGTGCTGGACGATGTATTCCTCGCCAAACTTGTAGTTGTTGTGCGGGCTGGCGTAGGCGTCAAACTCTTTTTTGGTCTGGCGGGCCAGGTTGCCACGGTCCACCAAAAAAAGCACACGCCGCGCCCCGGCAAATTTGATGAGCCGGTAAATGAAGCCAATGCTGGTAAACGTTTTGCCACTGCCCGTGGCCATTTGAATGAGGGCGCGGGGCTTGTTGGCCGCCAGGCTTTTTTCCAGGTTGCGTATGGCCTGTATTTGCGCTGGCCACAGCTTGTGGCTGGCACCGCCCTGGCCCCATTCGGTCACCAGCGGGGGCATGTGTTGCAGGCGCGATAGAAAGGTGGCGGGCCTGGGCGGCAGGTAGGCTACGCCAGGCTCTTTCACGGCGGGTGTGGCGTTGGCTGGGCTTTCTACGGGCGGGGTCAGCCATTGCAACAGCAGCTCGGGCCGGTAAAAGGCAAACAGTGGGCGGGCGCGGGGCGATGGGTCCAGCCCGTTGGTAAAACGTGTTTCCACCCCTGTGGACTCAAACACAAACGGCAGCGGGCGCACCCAGGCGGGTAGGCTGGGCGGCAGGCCTTGGGCGTAGCGGGCACTTTGCACCTCCACACCGCTGAGGGTGGCACCCTGTTTTTTGGCCTCGATCACGCCGCAGGCCTTGCCGTTGACGTACAGCAAATAGTCGGCAAAGCCGTGGCCGGGCAGCAGGGGAAATTCGCGTATGGCCACGCCGCGTGCGGGGCCGGTGCCTGCGTTCAGGTTCACGTCGGCCAGGTGGCACACGTGCCAGCCTGCGGCTGCAAGCAATGCGTCAATGCCAACCCTGGCTTGCTGTTCTGGTGTCATCTGGCCTGCCTCCCTTGCGGGCCATTCTAGGGGCGCGGCCCTGCCCGGCACAGGGCACTTACGCCTGTGTCAACGCCCCCAGCGCAGCCACACCCACCGGCGCTTCGGCCAACCATGGCAACGCATACGTGCGCTGCGCCAAGCCCTGTGCAATGCGCTCGGTCTGCTGCTGTTCACCCACCAGCCGGGCTTGCAGCAGTGGGTCCACCGTGCCGGTGGCGACCAGGCTTTTGTTGATGACCCAGGCCCACGGCTGAATGTGGGCGCGCCGCAGGTCGTCTTGCAGGGCGGCGGCTTGGGTCACGGGGGTGGTTTCGGGCAGTGTGACCAGCAGCACCTTGGTGGTGGCTGGGTCTTGTAGGCGCATGAGCGGGGTGACGATGTGTTTGGCGTTGGCCATGCCTTCGTACTGCTGCGTCATTTGCCGGTGGTAGGCACTGGTGGCGTCCATCAGCAGCAGGCTGTGGCCGGTGGGAGCGGTGTCGAGCACCACAAAGGCGCTGCGCGCCTCGTTCACCACACGGCTGAAGGCGTGGAACACGGCCACTTCTTCCGTGCAGGGCGACTGCAGGTCTTCCAGCAACAGGGCTTTGCCGTCTGCGTCGAGGTTCTTGCCCTTGCTGGCCATGATTTTGGCAATGTAGGCCTGCGTTTCAGCCACGGGGTCGATGCGGTCCACCTTCAGGCCGGGCAGCTCGCCCGCCAGCGTCTGGCTGACGTGGGCCGCCGGATCGGTGGTGGTCAGGTGCACGCTGTGGCCGCGCTGAACCAGGCCCACGGCCAACGCGGTGGCAATGGTGGTTTTGCCCACACCGCCTTTGCCCATGACCATGATGAGCCCGTGCCCGGCGGTGGCCAGCTCGTTGGTGAGTTGCGCCAGATTGGCTGCAGAAAATTCAAAGCCTTTTTGTGCACCAGCGCTTGTCTGTATTGGGTTTTCAGCTATGCCTAAAAGTGCCCGTAAAGCAGGCAAACCCACGGTGTTGAAGGCGCGCAGGGGCACCTCGTCGCGTGGCAGCGTTGCCAGTGCATTGGGCATGTGGGCCATGGCCTCGCGGCCCAGGGCTTCAATGGCATTGGCGGCTGCGTCGTTGGGCTGGCTGGCGTGGAACACGCCGTTGATGGCCAGGCGCTGGTTGCCCAGGCCCAGCAGCCGCAGCTCGGTGGATGTGCGGGCGGCCTCTTGCATGGGGCGCGGGTCGGGCCGGGTGACCAGCACCACGGTGGTGAGCGCCGGGTTGCTGAGCGCGGCCAGTGCGGCGTTGAAGCGGGCCTCTTGCATCTTCAGGCCTGAGTGCGGCCCCAGGCACGAGGCACCCCGGTCGTTGTCGGCCAAAAAACCGCTCCACGCCTTGGGCAGGCTCAGCAGGCGCAGCGTGTGGCCGGTGGGCGCGGTGTCGAACACCACATGGTCGTGCGTGGGCTTTGTCGCCGGGTCGGTGTCGTTGGCCAGCAGTGCGGCAAATTCGTCAAACGCTGCAATTTCGGTGGTGCATGCGCCCGACAGTTGTTCGCGCACGGTGTTGCGTTCGTCGTCAGACGCATCGGCCGCCAATTGCGCCAGCACGCGCTGCCGGTAGGCCTCGGCGGCGGCATCGGGGTCGATGTTCAGCACCTGCAGGCCTGGCACACCGGGCACGTCCACCGGCTGGTTGCTCAGCACAATGCCGAGCATGTCGTCCAAGTTGGACGCCGCGTCGGTGCTGACCAGCAGCACCCGCCGGCCCGAGTCGGCCAGCGCAATGGCTGTGGCGGTGGACAAAGACGTTTTGCCCACCCCGCCCTTGCCCGTGAAAAACAGGAAGCGGGTGGGTGCGGTGGCAAAGCCAGGCAATGTAGGGGTGTTCATGCAGGGGGGTTGCCCGGTGGCAGGTGTTGGGGCGAGGTGACGCCCATGGACACGTAGATGCTGGTCAGCCCATCCACGCCCACATCGGCTTTTTGTACCCAGCTTTCGGGCACGTAAATCAGCGCACCGCCCACGGGCACGGGGGCAGTGGGCACCAGCACCGCCAGGTAGGGAGCGCCGCCCACCATCACCGCCTCGGGCGATGACAACAAGCCCAGCACCGCAGCCTGGCCCTGGCCACCAAAGTGCAGCCACACTGGGGTCATGGATCGGGTGCCTTGCTCGTCCCGCTGCGACAGCAGCCCCACCAGTTTTTGAGCCATGTCGTACACGTGGCGCACCACTGGAATGCGCTGCATCACACCGTTCAGGCCCGCCAGCAGCACGGGTTGCAAACGGGTTTGCACCAGCAGCCCGAGCGCCAGAATGCACAGCACCACCACGCCCAGGCCCAGCAAATAGCCCACCACCTCGGAGCCGCTCACGTCCAGCCCCATGCCAATCAGGGCCTTGCCAAACAGGCTGGAGGGCCCCAGCCAGGCATAAATGAGCTGCACCGCCCACACCAGCACCGCAACGGTGGCTGCCAGCAGCCCAGTCAGGAACAGATTGGCCACATGCCGCAAGCCGGGTTTGATCACAGCGGGGTTTCCATTCGCATCACTTTGTCTTCAAGCTGGGTCTGGCTCAGTTCAGGCGCACCGCATCGGCTATCTCGTTCACGGGCTGTTGGCTGGCGGGCAAGGGGCACACGGTGCGAAGTAAACGGTCCACCTGGTCCACAGCGGTGAGCAAGCCGGACTCAAACCGCCCGGCCTGAAAGTCGGCGCGCATGGTGTCGAGCACGGCTTGCCACTGCGCTGCAGACACGTGGTGGTTCAGGCCCCTGTCGGCTACGATTTCCACCTGGTGCTCCACCAGCAGCAGGTAAATGAGCACGCCGTTGTTGGCCTCGGTGTCCCACACCCGCAGTTTGCCGAACTGGGTCAGCGCCCGGTCGCGGGCCGAGGCGCCGCGCCACAGGTAACTCAGCGGCAGGCTGGCTTCCACACACACGCAGATTTCGCCGGTGTGGTGTTGCTCGCTGTCGCGCACACGGGCCTCGATGCGGGCCAGGGCGGTTGGGCCGAGCGCGCGCGCTGCATCGGTGCTGTCTTGCAAGCGGTGTTTGAGGATGCGCAGCAGGGTGTTCATCACCACCGCCCCGAGGCGCCACCGCCCCCAAAATCGCCACCGCCGCCCGAGCTGAAGCCACCACCCCCGCCCGAACTCCAGCCACCACCGTGCCTGCCGCCTGAGCCCCACCCGCTGCCACCGCCGCTGCCGCGTGAGGCGCGGCGGGCGGCATCGCTGCCCAACAGGCCCACCATGAGCACCGCGCCCACACCGATCAACCCTGCCAGCCACACACTGGCCGTGGCCAACCAGCCCACGCCACCAAACACGGCCCCTGTGGCCAGGGCACCCAGTTTGCGCCCCAACATGCTAGTGAACACCGCGCCCCCAATGGGCACGGCCACAAACAAGAACGTGAGCCAGCCTTCCACATCCATGTCCATGCCAAAGGCATCGGCAGACGCTGCGGCCTGTGGCGCGGGCAGGTCTTCGCCTTTGATGCGGGCGGCCACGGCATCAACGCCTGCGTTCAGCCCGCCAGCGTAGTCGCCCGCCTTGAAGGCGGGGGTGATGTGCTCATTGATGATGCGCTGGGCCATCAAGTCGGGTATGGCCCCTTCCAGCGCTTTGGCCACTTCCATGCGCACACGGCGGTCTTGGGTGGCCACCACAATCAACAGGCCGTCGCCAACCTCGCGGCGGCCCATTTTCCAGCTGTCGCCCACGCGTTGGGCGTAGGCAGCAATGTCTTCCGGCTGCGTGGTGGGCACCAGCAACACCACCACCTGGCTGCCCAGGGTTTGTTCGATGTTGGCCAGTTTCTGGGTCAGCGCAGCCTGCTGCGCAGCGTCCAGCGTGACGGTTTGGTCAATGACTCGGCCCGCCAGCGCTGGCACCGGCAGTACGCCCTGGGCCAAAACGGCGGCGCTCGTCATCAGCAGGCACAGCGCGGCCAACACCATCCGCCAGCCCGCAGCCGCAAGCGCTGTCGCCGCTGCGGCCCGCCGCCATGCCCACAGGGTGTGCATCAAGCGCTCAATCAAGGTTTGGCGGCTGGCTTGTCAAAACTGACAGCCGGGGGCGCGCTGATTTGCGCCTCGTTTGGCACCGTGAAGCTGGGTTTGACCTGGTAGCCCATGGCCATGGCGGTGAAATTGCTGGGCACGCTGCGCACCAGCACGTTGTAGTCCGCCACGGTTTTGATGTAACGATTGCGCGCAACGGTGATGCGGTTTTCGGTTCCCTCCAGTTGCACGCGCAGGTCCTGGAAACCCTGGTTGGCCTTGAGGTTGGGGTATTGCTCGCTGACCACCAGCAGGCGGCTCAGTGCGCCGGTCAGCTCTCCTTGAGCGGCCTGGAACTTCTGGAACGCCTCGGGGTTGTTCACCAGTTCGGGCGTGGCCTGGATGCTGGTGGCCTTGGCACGGGCCTCCACCACTTTGGTCAGTGTTTCCTGCTCAAAGTTGGCCTCGCCCTTGACGGTGGCCACGATGTTGGGACTCAAATCGGCCCGGCGCTGGTACTGGTTGAGCACCTCTGACCAACCAGCCTTGACCTCTTCGTCCAGCCGCTGAAAGTCGTTGTAGCCGCAGCCAGTGAGGCTCAGGGTCAACACGGTGGTGACCGAAACAATGAGGTGTCGCAACATGGGCCAGTTCCTTTTTGGTGAGGCGTATCTGTTGCGATGGTAGTTGAGGGTGTGTGACAGGCGTTCAAGTGCGGTGCACAGGCTGAGGGCTCAAAGCGTGTCGATGCGCGCCAAGTTCGCTTGGGCCTGGGCCTGCAGTGCTTCCGTTTCAGCAGGGCTCATCTTCTCCAGTTGCCGGTACACCAGCGCAAGTCGCACGTTGGGGCGCAGGCGTTCCGCATGCCGCAGAAAAAAGTCCCAATACAGCGCGTTGAACGGGCACGCTTCTTTACCCGCGTCTTTGCCTGTGCCCGTGCCGGTTTTGATCTTGGCGCTGTAGGCGCAGCCTTGGCAGTGGTCGCTCATGCGGCCGATGTAGCTGGCGCTGGCGGCGTAGGGTTTGGTGGCCAGGCGGCCGCCGTCGGCAAACTGGCTCATGCCCAGGGTGTTGGGCGCTTCCACCCACTCGAACGCGTCGATGTACACGCCCAGGTACCAGTGGTGCAGCTCGGTGGGGTTCAACCCCGCCAGCAGGGCAAAGTTGCCAATGACCATCAGCCGTTGAATGTGGTGGGCGTAGGCATGCTCCAGCGACTGACCCACCGCCTGCTTCATGCAGGCCATGCGGGTGTCGCCGGTCCAGAACCAGCTGGGCAGCTGGCGCTGGTGGTTGAGCGCGTTGACCTCGGTGTAACCGGGCATGTGCGCCCAGTAAACGCCGCGCACGTACTCGCGCCAGCCCAGAATTTGCCGGATGAACCCTTCCACAGCCGGCAGCGGCGCGTGCCCGCTGCGGTAGGCGGCCTCGGCGGCTTGCACAGCTTCCTGGGGCTGCAACATTTTGGTGTTGAGGGAAAACGATAGCAACGAATGGAACAGGCGAATGCGCCCGGTGGCCATGGCGTCCTCAAAATCGCCAAAGTGTGGCAGGGCGTGTGTCACAAAGGCCTGCAGTAGCGCAAGCGACTCGGCGCGGTTCAGCGGCCAGCGGTAGGCTTCCGCCTGCGGGTTGCCAAAGGTCTTGACGCCTGCGGCCTTAATGGTGGCCCACAGCGCGCTGTGGTCGTGGGTGGGGCGGGGGTCAGCGGGCTCGGGCGGGCTGCCGCGCCAGGGCTTGCGGTTGTCGTGGTCAAAGTTCCACTGCTCGCCTTCGGGTTGGCCATCCGGGTTCATCAGCACCTGATGGCGGCGGCGCAGGCCCCGGTAAAAGTGCTCCATCAGCCACTGCTTGCGGGTGCCGAACAGGCGGGCGCACTCGTCGCGCGGGGTGTAAAAGTGTTCGGTGTCCACCGCCTGGCATTCAAATGGCTGCACGCTGGCCCAGTGGGTCAGTTGCTGGTCCAGCCGCCATTCGTCAGGCGCTTGCCACTGCACGCACTGGGCGTTGTAGTGGGCAATCAGTGCGTCGAGGTTGGCCGTCAGGCTCTGGCGGTTGCTGGGGTCGTCAATCGCCACATAGCGCACGCGGTGGCCTTGCGCTTTCAGGTGGCGGGCAAAGTCGCGCATGGCGGCAAAAATGCCCAGCACCTTTTGGGCGTGGTGCAGCACGTAGTCGGTCTCTTGCCGCAGTTCCATCAGCACCAACACCACATGCGGTTGTGGCTGTGCAAACCAGCTGTGTAAGGGGTTGAGCTGGTCGCCCAGCACCAGGCGCAGGGTGGTATGCGGAATGTGAGGTGGGGTCATGCGGTGCTCCACAGACGACGGTATTCACCGTGCGGGTCGTGGTCTTGGGTTTGTTTGTCGGTGTTGAAGCGGCGGCCCCCGCGCGGGTCGGTGCCCCGCCCCGCGATGTAGGCCCAGTTGCCCTGGTTGCTGCACGGGTCGAAGTCGACCAGCATGTGCTCGAACCAAGCCGCACCGGCTCGCAAGTCGCCGCCCAGGTCGTGGACGAGGTAGCTGGCCACGATCTGTCGCATGCGGTTGCTCAGCCTGCCGGTGGCGGCCAGTTCGCGCATGCCTGCGTCCACCAGCGCCTGGCCGGTGCGGCCGCTGCACCAGCGCTCGAACCCCTGCACGTTGTGCGTGGGTGCAGGCAAGTAACCCAGCCCCCTGGCCCGGTACAGCGCCGCGCCGTGTTTGACGTGCATCCAGCGAAAGTGGTCGCGCCACAGCAGCTCAAACCACAGCCAGTAAGTGCTGTCATTGGCGCCGCGCTCGGCCTCAAACCGGCGGATGGCAGCCATGGCCTGGCGGGCTGACAGCGCGCCGCTGGCCAGCCACAGCGACCAGCGGCTGGAATGATCAAACCCGGTCAGCGCATTGCGGGTGGCCTTGTAGGTGTGGGGCAGGCCTTGGGCGCAATAGCTGGCCAAGTGGGACAGAGCAGCAGGTTCGCCGCCGTGACCGGCGACAGTGGATGGCGCGGAGTGCGCTGTGTTCAAGGGGTGCGCGGGTGCCGGGCCTTGTGGCACACGTGGCCACTCCGTCACAGCTGGCAACGGCGGCGCCTCGGTGGCACCACTGGCTTCCAGTTTGTGGCGAAAGGCGGTGAAGGTGTCGGGCACCTGCTCGGGGCGCGTGGGCAAGGTGTCCGGCGCGTACAGGGTGGACTGCCACACCTTGGTCACCCTCGCACCCAGGCGTGCGCAAGCGGTGGTCAGGGCGGCCACGGCTGCCTGCTCCTCAGGCGCGGGAATGTCTTCGAACACCAGTTCGCTGACTCGCAGTTGCTGCAGGCATTCAGCCAGCGTCGCCACGGGGTCAGCACGCCACACCCACAGGGGCGTGCCCAGCGCGTGCAGGCTGTCAGCCAGCGCGGCCACGCCTTCGGCCACAAACTGGCTGCGGTTCGGGCCTTGGCGGGCAAAGCCCCAGGGTGTGATGGCGGTGGTTTGGGCTGGGTCCAACACCACCACGGGCAGCAGCCAGGTGTGGCGTTCTTGGGCCAGGCGCAATGCCAGGGCCAGAGCGGGGTTGTCGTGCAGGCGCAGGTCGTTCCGGAACCAGAACACCACGCCGCCAGGTGGCCAATGGTTGGGCCAGGGTGTTGGCCCAGGTACGGGTTCAGACACGGTGCGTTCCGCCTGGGTTGCTGCCAGCGGGGCTTGTTTTGCTGCCTTGCTGCCGGCAGCGGTCAGAGCAGAACTTGACGGCTTCCCA
Source organism: uncultured bacterium (assembly GCA_903928495.1). GTDB lineage: Bacteria > Pseudomonadota > Gammaproteobacteria > Burkholderiales > Burkholderiaceae_C > UBA2334. The sequence continues at coordinate 28,269 of CAIYQZ010000006.1, read as the reverse complement.
GTCGCGCTCCCACTTTTTGCGCCAGGTGAAGGGCAGGCCGCAGCACACACACAGTTTGCTGGGCAGGTCTTGTTTTTTGCGCATTCGCATGGGTTTACTGCTCTGGGTCAAGGTTCAGGCTGAGCTGTGGGGTGTCGGTTGTGCGAGCCCGCCTTGTGCGCAAGGGGGCTTCGTGGCCATCGGCCGTGCGCCGGGTGCGCCCGGGCATGCCTTTGCGCGAGCCGTGTTTGTCCACGATGGCGGCTTTGGCTGCCTTCACCTCGGGTTGCGCCCGCAACCCGTGCAGGCGCGTTTTGGCCTCGCGGGTGGCAGTGGCCAAATCGACCACGGGCAGCGGAATGTCGTGCCCCACCCGCACGCCGCAGGCGGCCTGCACCGATTCGGGCATGCGCCAGGGTTCAAACAGCCAGCTGTCGGGCACGCGGCGCATGGCGGGCAGCCACTGGCGAACAAAGTGGCCGTGGGGGTCGTGGTCTTGCGCCTGCTTGATGGGGTTGTAAACCCGGGTGGTGTTGATGCCGGTGGTGCCCGACTGCATTTGCAGCTGGCTCCAGTGGATGCCGGGCTCGTAGTCCAGAAACTCGCGCGCCAGCCACAGCCCCACCTCGCGCCAGTGCAGCCACAGCGGGTAGGCCGCCACCGATACCAGCATGGCCCGCATGCGGAAGTTGAGCCAACCGGTGTGGTGGAGCATGGCCACGCAGGCGTCCACCATGGGCCAGCCGGTGCGGCCTTGTTGCAGGGCTTCAAAGTGGGCGGGGTTCCAGCCGGGCTCGCGCAGGCCGTCGTAGCCGCGGTGCAGGTTGCGCCACTCAATGTCTGGCTGGCTTTCCAGCTTTTGAATGAAGTGACAGTGCCAATACAGGCGGCTCAAAAAGGCGTTCAGCCCCTGGCGCTGGCGGCTTTGGGCGGGAAGCTCTGCCGCACGGGCGCGGGTGGCTTGCACCACATGCCGCAGGCTCACGGTCCCGTATGCCAGGTGGGCCGACAGGCGCGAACACGCGTCCGGCGCATGCAGGGGTGATGAAATGCCACCCCGGTAGCCGCTGCTGCGGTGCTCCAGAAAATCAGCCAGCACGGCCAGGCCCGCGCGCTCGCCGCCCAACTGGCGCTGGGGTGGTTGCCATGGGTTGAGGCCCAGCGATTCGGGGGTGGGCCAGCGGTGGCGGGTGTGCGGGTCACACCAGGCGGGCGGGTCAACAAAACTCAACGGCGGCAGCGTGGCAGTGGGCGCGGTCATCAGCGCCTCCCACCGGGGTTGCCAGGTGTTGCGGTTGCTCAGGCGGCGCACCACGCCGAACTGTGGCACCTCGTGCCAGCCCACGCCGTTGTCGCGGCACCAGCGGCCCACGGCCAGGTCGCGGGCGTAGGTGTGGGCGTTGCCGGTTTCTTCGTGCGCGTGCAGTGCTTCAAACGGGTGTTGCGTGTGCAGCTCGGCCAGCACATCGGTCACCTCACCCACGCGCAGGAGCAGTCGGCCGCCGTGGGCTTTCAGCGCGCGGTGCAGGTCACGCAGGCTTTCGTGGATGAAGGCCAGGTGCTGCGCCGCAGCGTCGGGCTGCGCCCACAGGCTGGGCTCCAGCACGTACAGGCACAGCACTGGGCCGTGCGCGGCAGCCTGGGCCAGCGCGGTGTGGTCGTGCAGGCGCAGGTCGCGCTTGAACCACACCACGCGGTAGGTGCCAAGGGCGGCAGGACAATCGAGTGGCTGAACCATGGGTGGCAGCTTACGCAGTCGCGTTGGCCCGTGCAGGCGCTGGGTTAAGGGCAGCGGTTGGCATTGGCTGTGGCGGCCGGTTTCTACAATCTCCTCCATGAACACGCCTGCCTACACCCGCGCTCAAGCGCTGCCAGAGACCCTGAAACGCCGCATCGCCATCCTCGACGGGGCCATGGGCACCATGATCCAGCGCTTCAAGCTGAACGAGGAGCAGTACCGGGGCGAGCGGTTCAAAGACTTTCACAAGGACGTGAAGGGCAACAACGAGTTGCTCAGCCTGACGCGCCCTGATGTGATTGCCGACATCCATGAGCGCTACCTGGCCGCAGGTGCCGACCTGATCGAAACCAACACCTTCGGCGCCACCACTGTGGCGCAGGAGGACTACGACATGGCTCACCTGGCGCGCGAGATGAACGTGGCCTCTGCCCGCATTGCCCGCGCTGCTTGCGACAAATACAGTACGCCAGACCACCCCCGTTACGTCGCGGGCGCTTTGGGCCCCACACCCAAAACCGCCAGCATCAGCCCCGATGTGAACGACCCCGGCGCGCGCAACGTCACGTTCGAGCAACTGCGCGCCGCGTATTACGAGCAAATTGAGGGCCTGGTGGAAGGCGGGGCCGACGTGCTGCTGGTGGAAACCATTTTTGACACCCTCAACGCCAAGGCCGCGCTGTTTGCCGTTGAAGAGTTCTTCGATGCCACCGGCCACCGGCTGCCGGTCATCATCAGCGGCACGGTCACCGACGCGTCGGGCCGCATTTTGAGCGGGCAGACCGTGACGGCCTTCTGGGCCAGCGTGCGCCACATCAAGCCGCTGGCCATCGGCCTGAACTGCGCTTTGGGTGCCACGCTGATGCGCCCTTACATCCAGGAGCTGGCCAAGGCCGCGCCCGACACCTTCATCAGCTGCTACCCCAATGCCGGCCTGCCCAACCCCATGAGCGACACCGGCTTTGACGAAACCCCCGACGTCACCAGCCGCCTGGTACACGAATTTGCCGCCGAAGGGTTGGTGAACATTGTGGGTGGCTGCTGTGGCACCACGCCCGACCACATCGCGGCCATTGCCAACGCGGTGAAGCCCGAGGCGGCGCGGCCCGTGGGCAAGCTGTTTTACCCCGCCGAGGCTTGAGCGGTGACCACTGAGGCCGTGATGGCAGACCGCGACGAGGCTCTGAAGCAGGAGGCGTCCAAACTCGGCAAACGCCTGCTCAAGCAAATGGGCCAGGCCATCACCGATTTCGGCTTGATCGAGCCCGGCGACAAGGTGATGGTGTGTGTGTCGGGCGGCAAAGACAGCTACGGCATGCTCGACACGCTGTTGCGCTGGCAGCGCCTGCACGGCACGCCGCCGTTCGAGCTGGTGGCCGTCAACCTGGACCAGAAGCAGCCGGGTTTTCCGGCGCATGTACTGCCCGAGTTCCTCACCCGGCTGGGCGTGCCGTTTCACATCGAAACCAAAGACACCTACAGCGTGGTCAAACAGCAGGTAGCCGAGGGGCAGACCATGTGCAGCCTGTGCAGCCGCCTGCGCCGCGGCATCTTGCACCGTGTGGCCACCGAGCTGGGCTGTAACAAAATCGCCCTGGGCCACCACCGCGACGACATGTTGCACACCTTTTTGCTCAATTTCTTCTTCGCGGGCAAGCTGCAAGCCATGCCCCCAAAGGGCGTGAGCCAGAACAGTGCGGGTGAAAAAGGCAACCACACCGTCATCCGCCCGCTGGCCTATGTGGCCGAGGCCGAACTGGCGCGCTGGGCCGAGATTCAGACTTTCCCCATCATTCCCTGCACGCTGTGCGGCAGCCAGGACAACCTGCAGCGCCAGCAAATGCGCCAACTGGTGGCCGAGTGGCAAACCCAGCACCCGGGGCGCATCGCGTCGATGGTGACGGCGCTGAAACACGTGATGCCTTCCCACCTGATGGACCCACGTGCTTTCGATTTCAAAGGCCTGGAGTCAGGCGCACTGCCCATGGTTTCACTCGACTGACGGGCCAGTCGTTAACTGGAATGTGTGTTTCAGAACCAACGTTTCGGTTTTTCCTGACGGTACTTCCCATTGCCCTGCGTTGTGAGGGGAACTGACAATCGCGCTTCCCTTCAAGGGGAGTAGCAAGCCTTTTGCCCGCACACAGCGGTCAGATGGCAACAGTCACCGTCAATACGCGGGTACCTAGGAGGGGCCGCCGGTGCTGATTCACGCAGGTTTGACCGGCGTGTTGCAAGACCTTGCGGGTGTTTGTTCAACACCAACTATTTGCAAGGTCACACCATGGAAACCATTGCGCCACTCTGGCTCTGGATTGTGTTCGTCGGCTTCGTGCTGGCGGCACTGTTTGTCGATTTCGTTGTTCTGAAGAAGCAGGGCGCACACGAAGTCAGCGTGAAAGAAGCGCTGAACTGGTCCCTGCTCTGGGTGGGCCTGAGCTTTGTGTTCAACGCGCTGTTCTGGTTCGCAATCAAAAATGAAACGGGCTCTTCAGCCATAGCGAACGAAAAATCGCTGGAGTTTCTGACCGGCTATCTGATTGAAAAGAGCCTGGCGGTCGACAACATTTTTGTCTTCCTGTTGATCTTCACCTACTTTGCCGTGCCCCCCGCCTATCAGAAGCGGGTGCTGATGATCGGCATCATTGGCGCGATCGTGTTGCGCACCATCATGATTCTGGTGGGTGGCTGGTTGCTGGCGCAGTTCCACTGGATTCTGTACGTGTTCGGCGCGTTCCTCATCCTCACCGGTGTGAAAATGTGGTGGGCTGCGGGCAAAGAGCCTGACTTGAACGACAACCCCGCACTCAAGCTGCTGCGCCGCCTGATGCCTGTGAGCAAGCACTACGACGGCGAGAAATTCTGGACCGTGGAAAACGGCAAGAAAATCGCTACCCCGCTGCTCATGGTGATCTGCTTGGTGGGCCTGACCGACGTGATTTTCGCGGTGGACTCCATCCCGGCCATCTTCGCCATCACCAAAGACCCGTTCATTGTGCTGACCAGCAACGTGTTTGCCATTCTGGGCCTGCGCGCCATGTTCTTCCTGCTGCAGGCAGCGGCCAGCCGCTTCCACCTGTTGAACTACGGCTTGGCTGTGATTCTGGTGTTCATCGGGACCAAGATGATGCTGATCGACATCTTCAAGATTCCGGTCGCCATCTCTCTGGGTGTGGTGCTGAGCATCCTGGCCATCACCATGGTGTGGAGCGCAAAGACTGCGCCCAACACCTGAGCAAGCCAAAACCCAACCTGATGGAGAACACCCATGAAAATTTGGTTGGCTGTCGATGGCAGCCCATTCACCAAAAAAATGCTGGCCTACTTGGTCACTCACCCGGAGCTGTTCGGGGCCCACAACGCGTTCACCGTGTTCACCGCCATTTCTCCCCTGCCACCCCGAGCCCGGGCTGCTGTGGGCGCCGATGTGGCCCACAACTACTACGACGAAGAGGCGGCCAAGGTGGCTGAGCCGGTGGTCACGTTTCTGGCGCGTCACGCCATCACGCCCACCGTGGTGCACGAGGCTGGCCCAGCTGGCGAAATGATTGCCCGCGCAGCTACTTCAGGCGGGTTTGATCTGGTCATGATGGGCTCGCACGGACACGGTGCGTTGGCCAATCTGGTGATGGGGTCGGTGGCCACGCAGGTGCTGGCCCATTGCAAGGTGCCCGTGCTGCTCGTGCGCTGAACCCTTGGCTGCAGGCGGGGTTGGCCTGCCCTGCAGCCAATCACTGCTGAATCAACTGTTCCAGCAGTGACTGCATGGCCAGGCTTTCCTCGTCCAGGCGCTTCAGCAGGGGCTCCATGTCCTCTGGCCTACCTGCCCTGGCCAGTGACAGTAGCTGGTCGGCAACGTGGTGCACCTCGTTGTGCTGCCGGCCAATGGCCTGAAAAGTGGGGTGATTGGCGTACTGGGCCGCGCCGCTGCTGCGGTACCAGTGGCCGAAGCGGCAGGGAGGAACGTCCGCGTTCACATCGCCGTGCCCTCTGGTGGCGGCCACCGTGTGTTTGACCGATACGACCCACTGACTGAGGCTTCGGCCAGCGGCCTGCAGCGCCAGGGCTTCGGTGGATTGGCAGACTTCAGGCAAATGCTGCCAGGGTTTGCGGGTGTGCCAGTCTGTGATCCAAGCCAGCATCTGGCTGGCAGGCATGGGGCGTGACACCCCGTAGCCCTGTGCCATGGGGCACCCCATCAGCACCAGGGCCGCACCATGCTCCAGCGTTTCCACACCCTCGGCAATGACCGGGCGGTTGAATGCCAGGGCGAGGCGCACCACGCCATCGACGATGCTCAGGTCGTTGGGATCGTCCAGCATGTCGCGCACAAAGCTTTGGTCAATCTTGATCACATCCACCGGCAGGTTGCGGAAGTACGCCAGCGACGAGTAACCAGTGCCAAAGTCATCCAGCGCAAACCGCACACCCAATGCCCGGCACAGCGACAGCACGTGTGACGCACTGTCCAGGTCGCTGATGGCAGCGGTTTCCAGAATTTCAAGCTCCAGCAGTCGGGGGTTGACCAAAGGGTAGCTGGCCAGTGTTTGCGCCAGTCGGGTGTCAAAGCCGGGTTCCAGCAAATGGTCTGCGCTGATGTTGACGCTGACCACAAACTCCAGGCCCTGCTCCTTCCAGGCCGTCATTTGCTTCAACGCTGCGTGCAGCACCCAGTCCCCCAGGGCAGCCTCCAGTGGCTGGCCATTGAGCAGCGGCAGAAACTGGCTGGGCGGCAGCAGGCCCAGCTCAGGGTGCTGCCAGCGAATCAAGGCCTCGGCACCTGCCACTTCTCCTGTCACGAGGTTGACCTTGGGTTGGTAGAACAGCACCAGCTCGCCCGTGTGGAGGCCCCGCTCCAGGCGCAGCAACTGGTCGCGGTGGACGCGGATTTCGTGGTCCTGGCGGGGGTCGAACAGGTGGTAGCAGTTTTTGCCGGCCTGCTTGGCGTTGTACATCGCGTGGTCGGCGTGCCGCAGAAGGGTGTCTGCGTCCGACGGGTCGTCGGGGTACAGCGTGAGCCCGATGCTGGCCGAGACTTGCACCTGCGTGTCGCCCACAGCGTACGGAAAGGCAATTTTCTTCAGCATCCGGTCCAGCACGATGTGGCTTTCCTCCGGGTGCTGCAGGTTGGACAGCAGCAGCACGAACTCGTCGCCGCCCAGGCGGGCCAGGGTGTCGTCTTCGCGCAGCACACTCTGCAGGCGCTGGGCCACTTCCACCAGCAGGCGGTCGCCGGCGTCATGGCCATGCATGTCGTTCACTTCCTTGAAGCCGTCCAGATCAAGCAAGCACACCGCCAGCGTCGATTTATCGCGCCTTGCACGGGCCAGGGCCACCTTCATGCGGTCGCCCAGCAAGCGGCGGTTGGGCACGCCGGTCAACACGTCGTAATGGGCAATGTGGGCCAGCTCTGCCTCATGGGTCTTGAGCTGGGTGATGTCGCTGAACACGGCCAGGTAATGCGAGAGTTCGCCCCTGTCGCCTCTCACCGCCGTGATGGACAGGATTTCGGCATACAACTCGCCGCTTTTGCGCCGGTTCCAGACCTCTCCGCTCCAGTGGCCCTGCTCCGACAGGGCTTGCCACATGCCCTGGTAAAAACTGGCGCCCTGCCTGCCTGAGCCTAGCACCGCCGGGGTGTGTCCGACCACGTCGGCGGCCTCGTAACCCGTGATGCGGGTGAACGCCGGGTTCACCTCAACGATCACGTTGCGGGCATCGGTGATCATGATGCCGTCGTAGCTGTTGGCAAACACGCTGGCACCCAGGCGCAAACGCTCTCGTGTGACGCGGTCGTCCGTGATGTCGTGGATGTAGCCGTGCCACAGGGTGCTGCCATCGGACTGGCGCTGCGGTGTCGATTGCCCGAGCAGCCAGCGCTCGCGTCCGTCGGGCAGTCGCACGCGGTATTCCTCTCGCCACGGGGTGAGGCCCTGGGCCGATTGCGCAATGGATTGAGCGATGTGCTCCACATCGTCGGGGTGCACAGCTTGGAGCACTTTTGCGCTGTCTTGCTCAGCGTCTTGCGGCTCAATGCCGTAGACGTCTTTCAGACCCGCGCTGGCATAGGGGAAGTGGGCCGTGCCGTCAGTGCGCAGGTGGTATTCGTAAATCACCCCGGGCACATGGGCAGCAATTTTTTGCAGCCGTTCCAGCAGTGCTCGGCGCTGTGCATCGTCGGCGGCGCGCTGGGTGATGTTGCGGCCCAGGCCCAACACACCCAGGAGCGTTCCGTCCGGCCCGTACACGGCGGTTTTGATGGTTTCCGTCAGTTCTTCGTGACCATCGCTGGCAAACCGCACCCGCTCTTCGTTGGTGACCGGTTGCCCCGCTCCGATGGCCTTCAGGTCGTTTGCCCTGAATAACGCGGCCACCTCGGGCGTCACAAAGTCCAAGTCGGTTTTGCCCAGTATGTCGGCCTCGGCGCGTCCGTACAGTGCCTCGAAGCGGGTATTGCAGGCCAGGTAGACACCGTTCGGGTCTTTCAGCCAGAACAGGTCGGGCATGGCATTGACCAGTGCCTTGAGCAGGCTGTGCTCCTGCGCCAGTTGTGTTTCCAGCGTCTTGCGGTCGGTAATGTCGCGGGCGTAGCCCACGGTGCCAATGGTGTTGCCGTTGAGCTGCACCGGTGATTTGTAGGTCTCGATCCAATGCCGCCCGGCCTCGTCCTGCACCCACTCGTCCACTCGCTTGCTGGTGCCGCTGGCCAGCACGGCGCGGTCGTCGGCCTGGTAGCTGCGGGCCAGGTCTTCGGGCCAGACATCCAGGTCGGTTTTGCCGGTGAGGTCTTGCGGGGTCTTCACGCCACAGAGCTTGGCAAAGGGCGCATTCACTGCGAGGAAGCGCCCTTGGTCGTCCTTCATCCACACCAGGAAAGGGAAGTTGTCCAGCACGGCCCGCAGGTATTCCTCGCGGGCCTGCGCCTGCGTCTGCAGGGCGCGCAGTTCCCCGATGTCGCGCGAGACGCCCAGCAAAGCGGGTTGCCCGTTCCACTGCCCGCGCACCACCTTGGTGTCTACCCATATTTCGTCGCCGCTGGCCGTCAGCAATGGCAGCGGGCAAGAGTCTGTTTTGCCGGCCAGCATGTCGGCCAACAATTCTTGCGCTTGTGCGTGCACGCCAGGCGGGTGCATCGTCAGCACGGGCTGGCCCAGCAGTCGGTCGCCGTAGCCCAGCTTGTCGCTCACGGCGGGGTTGTTGTAGATGATGTTGCCCTGCGCATCGCACACCACCACGTAATCGCGCAAGCTGCCGAAAAACCCTTCCAGATTGACGCGCTGCGCGTTGGCGTCTTCACGTGCCAGCAGGCGTTCCTGCGCCAGTCCGAAGTGCCTGGCCAACTCGCGCAGCAGCGCAGTGGTGGTGTCCGGCAGCAGGCGTGTGTGTTTGCTGGCCAGGTTCAAGCACGCAACAGACTGCCCATTGGCCTGAATGGGCAACACCAACAGACACACGATGCCTTCGGCATGGGTATCGGTCCGGTCGATCAGGTGGGCGCCCTCGGTCGGGTCAACCGCGTCGGCACAGCTGGACACCATGCGGCCAGCTTCAATGATCGATGCGCGGCGTGAGCCCGCCTCTATGCGCGCGACGCTGGCCACAAAGTGCTCGCTCAGGCCACGGCTGGCGTGCAGGGTGTAAGCACCGTCCGGTTGCTTCCAGTACAGGCCGCCACCATCCAGATCGGGCAGGGCCAGCACCGCGTCCAGAATGGCCTGGCTCAGTGTGTGCCGATCAGGGCTGGCGCTCACCACATCGGAAAACGCCTGCATCAGACGGAAATGTTCTTCGCGCCGCGCGGCAGCGCTGACATCGCTCACCAGGCCTTCGCTGAGTGTGGGGGTGCCGTCAGGTGCGCGGGCCAGCACCTGGCCCTTGACCTCGAGCCACATCCACTGGCCGTGAGCTCCTCTGAGCTTGAAGCGCAGGCTGTCGTGGTCGGCGTGTGCCGAGAGCCTGAACCAGGCCCGTACCACAGCGCGGTCTTCCTCGGCAAGGGCCAGACACCATTCGTCCAAACCCATGTCCTCACCAGGCCACGAGCGCCCTGACATCATCGACAACGTGGACGCCGACGCCATCAACAGGCCCCGGGTGTGGTCAAACCGCCAGACTGAAAGGCCAGCCAGCCTCAGCAGAGCGTCGGAATGCCCAAGGGTGGGAAGGGTGGAGGGAATCATGTCAACGGTGGCAAGCGAGTGGGGCATCTCAACACGGATTTCACAGCCCCTGTTTGAACTGCGTCAACATCTGGTCAAACATTCCGTTGTGTCTACACATTATTGTGTAGTGATAAGTGCATGTACAGCAAGCGCTGGAGGCTATTTTGATGTCTTTTTCAGTTCGCCAGTTGACTGTTGCCTGGTGCGCGGTGGTGTCGTGGGGCCTGCTGGGTTGCGCAACACCGCTGCCGCCCGGGGCGGCTGTGACCCCGGTGGGCGGCTTCATGCCGCCCGAGCCACCATCTGGCTACACCCCTAAGTCCATTGCGTTTGCGCCGCGCGACATGGTGGCCGCCGCCCACCCGCTGGCCGTAAAAGCAGGGGTGGATGTGTTGGCCCAGGGCGGCAGCGCGGTGGACGCATCAATAGCGGTGCAGATGGTGCTGGGCGTGGTGGAGCCGCAGTCGTCCGGCATTGGCGGTGGGGCGTTTTTGCTGCACTTTGACCGCGCCAGCGGCCAGGTGCAGGCGCTGGACGGGCGCGAAACCGCGCCTGCTGCTGCCACGCCTGGCATGTTTCTGGGGCCAGACGGCAAACCGCTGCCCTTCACCCAGGCGGTGGACGGCGGCCTGTCTGTGGGCACGCCCGGTGTGCTGCGCATGTTGGCGCTGGCTCATGCCCAACACGGCAAGCTGCCCTGGGCCCGCCTGTTTGACCCGGCCATTGCCCTGGCAGACGGCGGCTTTGCTGTGTCGCCCCGGCTGCATGCCTCGGTGGCGGCCATGGCGCCGCGCATCCGCGCCCAGGGGGGCTCAATCGCAAAACACTTTTTGACCGCCGACGGCCAGCCGCTGCCCGTGGGCACGCTGCTGCGCAACCCCGCTTTAGCCGACACCCTTCGCCGCGTGGCCCAGGGCGGGGCAGATGCGTTCTACCGCGGCGACATCGCTGCCGACATGGTGGCTGCGGTGCGCCAGCACCCCACCCGCCCCGGCCACCTGGCGTTGGCTGACCTGGAAAAATATCAAGCCAAAATACGGTCCAGCGCTTGTTCAATATACAAAGTTCACTATCGTGTGTGTGGCATGCCTGCGCCCAGTTCGGGCGGCATCACCGTGCTGCAAACGCTGGCGCTGCTGGAGCGGTTTGACCTGGGCGCGCTCGGCCCCACCTCGCCGCAGGCCGTGCACCTGGTGAGTGAGGCCTACCGCCTGGCCTATGCCGACCGCGCCCGCTACATTGCCGACCCCGACTTTGTGCCCGTGCCACAGGCAGGCCTGCTCGACGCTGCCTACTTGCGCCAGCGCTCGGCGTTGATTGACCCTGCCCGCAGCCTGGGCGCGCCGCCCGCCGGTCAGCCGCCCGGTGCACCGCTGGCGCTGGGGCACGACGCCTCGCCCGAGCTGCCTTCCACCAGCCACATCTCGGTGGTGGATGCGGCGGGCAACGCCGTCAGCATGACCACCACCATCGAGTCCTCCTTCGGCAGCTTGCAGATGGTGCGGGGCTTTTTGCTCAACAACCAACTCACCGACTTTTCGTTTGTGCCCACCGACGCCAGCGGCCCCGTGGCCAACCGCGTGGAGCCGGGCAAACGCCCGCGCAGCAGCATGGCGCCCACGCTGGTGTTCAACGCCACCAGCGGCGAGCTGGAGGCAGTGCTGGGCTCACCTGGCGGCAGCGCCATCATCCAGTACGTGACTCGCAGCCTGCTGGGGCTCATCGATTGGAGGCTGGACATCCAGCAGGCCATCAACCTGCCGCACTTTGGCGCGCAAACCAGCGCAGTCACGGCCATCGAACAGGGTTCATTGCTCGACACACCCGCGCTGCGCCAGGCGCTGGCTGCGCAGGGCCATCAGGTACAGGCCACGCCGCAGTTCACCAGCGGGCTGCACGGCATCGTCTTCAACGGCCAGCGGGCCGATGGTTCATGGGGTCTGCTGACCCGTCACCCCGGCAAAGGCCAGTGGGCGGGCGGGGCAGATCCCCGGCGCGAGGGGGCTGCGGCGGGGCAATGAGGCCAGCTGAGCCTGTTGTGGTCCTCGGGTTAGTCCGGATGTTTGGGCTGGATGTTCACCGAATGATGGAGGGTCGCATTTCAATCATTTTCAATGGAGTTCACACCATGCCTCAACGTTTTGCCATGCGGTCAGTGGCCGCAGCACTGATGCTGGCTTTTGCCACACCCATGGGCCCTGTGGCCTGGGCTGGCAACAACCCCTTGTCGGCCGTTGCCGATGTGAACACCATTGATTACGTGGTCAACGTGGACTGGGACTTTGACAGCCCACCCACCCAGGTGTCCAACCCCTCGCAGGTGCTCGACCGCGCCTACATCACCAGCGTGTTGCGCACCGTGGCGCAGTCCAAGTTCACCATGACCGAAGGCCGCCACCGCGTGGGCACGGTCTATGTGTACAAAAACGCGCTGTTTGGCAACAACGTGGACATTCGCATGCTGAACACAGACGGCCGGTCATCTGCCAACGCCCCTGGGTGGGGCTTGCGCAATGCGACGAGCTTCAACCATCTGGCCATGAGCAACGCACCCGAATCGATTGATGCGCTGGGCAAGGTCATCACGCACGAACTGGGGCACTACACCTATGGCCTGTTTGATGAATACCGCGAGGATGGCAAAGCGCTGGATCCGAGCGCGCCCAGCAGCCCCTCAGGTGTGGACACGCCCAAAAACACCATGATGAACAACCATCTGGAGTTTCTGTCGTTGTCCACACCCGCCGACTATTCCAATCCGGCGGAACGCCAGACTGCTCACGCACGTGCGATGGGACTGGGTGATCGTGGATTCAGCGCCTGGGAGATGTTGGCCCGCACGCCAGACCAGGACCCGGAAGCTGCGCGCAGCTGGGGCCGTACCTTTTTCGAGGCTTTCCGCGGGATTGACCCTTCCACTCTCACGCTCACCAAGCCCGTGGCGGGGTTTGATTCGAAGTTGAATGTGGTGTTTGTGGCGAACCCCGTGTTCCGCGACGTGATCCTGGTTGACCGCACCTTGCCCCAGGAGCGCTTTGATGCCCTCATTCAAGCCGCCAAGTCGATGGTGGCCCAAGCCAAGGACAACACGCGTTACGCCATCTTGGCCTACCCTGCTGCCACCGACGGACTGGTGCTGGGGTACACCTCGAATTCCATCGAAGGCAAGCAGGCGCTCAACGCCGCACTTGACGCTCTGAAGCCTGAACCCACGGGCAACTTTGACAGCGCAGCGGCTTTCGTCCGGGCGCGTACGCTCATTGACACCGAACGCCAGGTCGGTGATCCAGCCACCATTCACTTGCTGACTGGCAACGAGGCGGTGGTTCCCCAGCAAACCCTGACCGAGGTTCGCGCCGCACGAGTGGCTGTCAACCCACTGGCCCTGACGGGTGGGACCACTGAGCAGGCACAACGCCGGCGCAACTTTGAGTCGCGCAACGCTGTGGGCGGTGCCACAGTCAAACTGTCTGAGCTTGCGTCGGCCACTGGCGGCAGTTACAACACAGCCAAGAACGGCTCGGATGCTGCCAAAGACGCGCTCAAAGCGGTCAACGAAACCCACGCAGACCCCTATGCACCCATCGTGTTCGACCTGAGTGATCTGCTCAAGGCGGGCGAGGTGTTCAACAGCAGTTTCCGCGTGGCATCGGGTGCCAGCGATGGCGAGGTGGCCGTCAGCCTGTACTTTGACCCAGCCGATGCAGCAAAGCTCACGTTTGCACTGGTGTCACCGGCGGGAACCGTGATTTCGCCGAGCCAATTGCCCGCAGGCATTGCCTACGACATCGATGCCGCCGAGGGTGTGGCGGAGTTCACGCTGGCTGCAGATCTTGCGGGACGTGCGGGGCAGTGGACCGTGCGAGCCACCGCCAGTGCGCCCACCACCGACGGCATCGGCGTGGACGTTGCCGGTCTCACACGCGTGGCTCTGAGCGCCCAGGTGCTGGGCGGTTCTGGCACGGTGGCTCCAGTGCTGACGGCAGCGCTGGGTGGGGACAAGCGCATCAAGGGGGCTGTGGTGACTGCGGCTGTTTTCGACGCCGACGGCAATCTGGTGCTGGACAAGCTCACGCTGTTGGACGATGGCGTGGCTCCCGACGCCCGTGCGGGTGACGGGCAGTACAGCCTGAGTTTGGCGGGTCGGCTGAAGGCGGGTGAATACTTTGTGCTGGTGCACAGTGAAACCAACGCTGCATCCCGCACCGCCAGCCTGGGCTCCCTGGTGAAGGGTGTCCGGTCTGAAGAGCAAGCGGTCGAGGTGTTCGAGCGCGTGGCAGAGGCTGACTTTGTGCTGGAGGCCAACGCCACGGGCGTCGTGCCCCCAACACCACCCGTGACAGTCACTCCTCCACCGACAACCACGCCGACCGATAGCGGCTCGGGTGGTTGTACGGTCAATCCGGCGGGCAACGATGCGGGCTTGCTGATGCTGTTGAGTGCTGCATTGCTGGGTGGGTGGCTGCGTCGCCGGACGCCCCGCGCGCGCAAATCCAGTTGACCTGGGTCCGGCCCGCCGGCGCGTGGCTGGCCGTTGTGCTGGTCAGCCCGGGCGTTGCATGGTGGGTGGCCCATGTGGCCCACCTGCCACTGCGTCCAGGCACAGGCCTGGGCGTTCTGTGGTCTCTGCTCGGATCGCCTCTGTTGGAAGAGCTCGTGTACCGGGCCGGGGCGCAGCGCCCTGCCAACGCCTACCTGAGGGCTGCCCGCCCCGGTTGGACCGAGCGTCGGGCGGGTCTCTGGGCCAACGCCCTGGCCACTGCGTGTTTTGTGCTGGTCCACGCCCCCGCGCATGGCGTGACGGCTTTGGGCTGGGCTGTGCCTGCATGGGTGCTGGGTGAGTTGTTCAGGCAGACCGGCCGCGTCTGGCCTTGCGTCGGGTTGCACGCGTGGTTCAACGCCTCGCTGTGGTGGGCCAGTAGCTGAGCGTGGCACAGCCATTGCTTGGTCAAACGGCATGCCCGTTGCCGCCATTGCTCCTGCTCTCTCCAGTGGTTCCACACCAGACCCCTGGCGCGACCCGCTGGGCCTGATGCTCGCCTCCACGGGTGAGGGCATTTACGGCGTGGACCTGGACGGGCTGTGTGTGTTCATCAACCCCGCCGGAGCGCGGCTAATCGGGTACGAGCCCGCGGAGCTGTTGGGGCGCAACATGCACGATCTGACTCACCACGCCCGGTCCGATGGCACGCCCTACCCTGAAGACCAGTGCCCCATCTTCAACGCGTTCCGCCAGGGGTTGCCCTGCCGCATCGACACCGAGGTGTTCTGGCGGCGCGACGGCTCGGCGTTTGCCGTGGAGTATTCCAGCCACCCCATCGTGAACGGCGCGCAGGTGTTGGGGGCGGTGGTCACGTTTGTGGACATCACCGAGCGCAAACGCGCCGAAGCCGCCTTGCAGCGCGCCAAAGACGAGCTCGAACTGAGGGTGCGCGAGCGCACCCTGGCGCTGGAGACGGCGCTCACCCAGGTGCGCGAGCTGGCCGCCTGGAGTGAAAGCGTGCGCGAAGACGAGCGCACCCGCATTGCCCGCGAGGTGCACGACGAACTCGGCAGCCTGCTGGTGGCCCTGAAGATGGACGTGAACTGGATGGACAAACGCCTGTCCGAACAGCAGCAGCGCAGCGCCGAGGCCGCTGAAGACATGCGGGTGCGCATGCGCTGCAAGTGCCAGAACATGAGCCGCCTGATTGAAAACGCGGTGGACAACGTGGGCCGCATCATCACCGACCTGCGCCCCAGCATCCTCGACCACCAGGGCCTGTGGGCTGCGCTGGAATGGCAGGCGCAGGAGTTTGTGCAAAGCGCTGAACTGGAGCTGGACTGGCACATGTCGGTAGACCACGCGCTGGACTTGCCGGAGCGTCAGGCGATGGCGGTGTTCCGCATCTTTCAGGAGATGCTCAGCAACGTGGGCCGCCACGCGCGGGCCAGCCATCTGGCGGTGTCCATCACACACGAGGGCGGCGAGTTGCGCGTGGCGGTGGCTGACAACGGCGTGGGCGCCGCGCCCCAGGTGTTCGAGGCGGGCAACGCCTACGGCATCATGGGCATGCGAGAGCGGGCGCGGCATTTCGGCGGGCAGCTGGAGGTGTTGAGCACCCCCGGCCAGGGCACGCAGGCTATCCTGAAAGTGAAGCTGTAAATCCAATGCAGACAAGCGCCAGAGGCATATTTGGTTATGAAAACGGCTGACACCATCGCTCGTCCCATTCGCGTGCTGTTGGGTGACGACCACCGCATCGTGCGTGAAGGGCTCAAGCAAGTGCTGGCCGATGCGCCCGAGGTGACGGTGGTGGGCGAGGCCGCCACCGGCCCCGAGGTGCTGGACCGCGTGCAAGCGCTGCAAGGCGGGTTGGACGTGGTGCTGCTCGACATTGCCCTGCCTGGCATGGATGGGCTCGATGTGCTGCAGGCCTTGCGCCGAACCCACCCCCGCCTGCCTGTGCTCATGCTCAGCACCTATCCAGAGAAGCAGTACGCCGTGCGCTGCATCAAGCTGGGTGCCAACGGGTATCTCAACAAAAGCGCCGACCCCGACGACATGTTGGCTGCGGTGCGCAAAGTGGCTGCCGGTGGCGTGTTCGTCACGGCGGCCACTGCAGAGGCGCTGGCTACCGCAGTGGGCCAACGTGGTGCACAGGCTGGCCCCGAGTCCTTGTCGCACCGAGAGCACCAGGTGTTCCGCCTGCTCACCCAAGGGCAAAGCGTGACCCAAATTGGTGCGCAACTGGGGTTGGCCGCCAACACCGTCAGCACCTACCGCGCCCGCATTCTCGACAAAACGGGCACCAAGAACGACGTGGAGCTGGCCCTGTACGCCGAACGGCACGGGCACAGTTGAAGCCCCGGGTGGATTTGTAGGGCCAGCCCTACACCGCATGGCAAACCTGGGCACAAAAAGTCGATTAACTCCGCAGCAGGCACGAAAACCCGAAAAGTTGGCCCACCCCTTGCATTGGGGTTAGCACCAACAACTCACGAGGTGTGCCATGTCTGACTTCTTTGATCCGTACAACGCCGACCGCCCCCTGATGATGAAGTGCAGCTGTGGGCGCGACCACACGCTGGCCGACCACCACGCCGAGGTCAATGCCGACGAGGCAGCCGCCAAGCTGCGCGCCCGCAGCGAAACGGCCGACTTCGAGGCCTACAGCAATGAGTTCATTGAAGCCACCCTCGTCAAAGCCCTGTTCCCGCAAGATGAGGTGCGCCGCCGCTTCCTGCGCGCCGTGGGCAAAGGCACGGCCATGGCCGCCATTGCCAGCGTACTGCCCGTGACCAGCCTGCAAGCCATGGCACAGGACAAAAACGCGCTGGAGAAGAAAGACCTGAAGATCGGCTTCATCCCAATCACCTGCGCCACGCCGCTCATCATGGCGCACCCCCTGGGCTTCTATCAAAAGCAGGGCCTGAACGTGGAAGTCACCAAAACCGCCGGTTGGGCGCTGGTGCGCGACAAGATGATCAACAAGGAGTACGACGCGTCGCACTTCCTGTCGCCCATGCCGCTGGCCATCAGCCTCGGGCTGGGGAGCAACGCCACGCCCATGAACGTGGCCACCATCCAGAACATCAACGGTCAGGCCATCACCATGAGCCTGAAGCACAAAGACAACCGCGACCCCAAGAACTGGAAGGGCTTCAAGTTCGGCATCCCGTTCGAGTACTCGATGCACAACTTTCTGTTGCGCTACTACCTGGCCGAGCATGGCCTGAACCCAGACACCGACGTGCAGCTGCGCGTCATTCCCCCGGCCGAGATGGTGGCCAACCTGCGTGCGGGCAACATCGACGGCTTCCTGGGCCCCGATCCGTTCAACCAGCGTGCTGTGTTTGACGAGGTGGGTTTCATCCACGTGTTGACCAAAGACCTGTGGAACGGTCACCCCTGCTGTGCTTTTGGCACCAGCACCGAGTTCATCCAGAAGAACCCCAACACGTTTGCCGCGCTGTACCGCGCGGTGCTGACCGCCGCCGCCATGGCCCGCAAGCCAGAGAACCGTGAGCTGATCGCCAAAGTGATCGCGCCCGCCCAGTACCTGAACCAGCCCGAAGCCGTGCTGACGCAGGTCCTGACCGGCAAGTTTGCCGATGGCCTGGGCAAGATTCAGACCGTGCCTGACCGTGCTGATTTTGACCCCATGCCCTGGCAGAGCATGGCTGTGTGGATGCTCACGCAGATGAAGCGCTGGGGCCATCTGAAGGGCGACGTGAACTACAACCAGATCGCCGAGAAGGTGTTCCTCATCACCGATGCGCGCAAGCACATGAAGGATCTGGGCATGCCGTTCACCGCAGGCCCGTCCTACATGAAACACAAGATCATGGGCAAAGAGTTCGACCCGGCCAAGGCAGCGGCCTACGCCGACAGCTTTGCCATCAAGAAGGCTTGAAGGGCTGACCATGAAAACCGCCAGCTTGAACTTGCGCGCGGCCTTGGTGTCGCTGCTGATCTTCATCTGCTTCGTGGGCGCCTGGCAACTGGCGTCGACGGGCCCGAGCATTGGCGGCGCGTCCACTGGCATGACCGCCGAGGAAATCGAGTACGCCAAGATGATGGGCAAAGACCCCGGTGCCGCCAAAAGCACCGGTTTTCCGCCCCCCATCGAGGTGGCCAAGGCCACATGGGGCCACTTGTCTGACCCGTTCTATGACAAAGGCCCCAACGACAAAGGCATTGGCATACAGCTGGCGCATTCGCTGGGCCGCGTGGGGCTGGGCTTTTTGCTGGCGGTGATCGTGGCCATTCCGGTGGGCTTTCTCATCGGCATGTCACCGCTGATGCGCAAGGCGTTCGACCCGTTCGTTCAGGTCCTGAAGCCCATCAGCCCATTGGCGTGGATGCCGCTGGCGCTGTACACGCTGAAAGACTCGGACGTGAGCGGCATCTTCGTCATCTTCATCTGCTCGGTCTGGCCCATGCTCATCAACACCGCCTTCGGTGTGGCGTCGGTCAAGCGCGAATGGCTCAACGTGGCCAGCACGCTGGAAGTCACGCCACTGCGCAAGGCCTTCCGGGTGATCCTGCCCGCCGCAGCGCCCACCATCCTCACGGGCATGCGCATCAGCATGGGCATTGCCTGGCTGGTGATCGTGGCCGCCGAAATGCTGGTGGGTGGCACGGGCGTGGGCTACTTCGTGTGGAACGAGTGGAACAACCTCTCACTGACCAACGTGATTTTTGCAGTGTTGCTGATCGGCGTGGTGGGCATGGCGCTCGACCTGTTGTTTGCACAAGCCCAGAAGGCGGTGACCTATGTGGAATGACAGCCATGTGCGGGCCGACGCGGCCCGCCTGACCGCCAACACCCCAGTGACAGACCCCGTGAAAGAACCTGCCATGTCTGGTTACCTGAAGATCGAAGGCCTCTCCAAGGCCTACAACTTGGCCAAGCCGGTGTTCGCCGATGTGAATTTCGAGATTGGCAAAGGCGAGTTCGTCTGCATCATCGGCCATTCAGGCTGCGGCAAAACCACCATCCTGAACGTGCTGGCCGGCCTGGACACCGCCACCAGCGGCAACGTGTTCATGGATGGCCGCGAAGTCGCTGGCCCCAGCTTGGAGCGAGGCGTGGTGTTCCAGAGCCATGCGCTCATGCCCTGGCTCACGGTGCGTCAGAACATTGCGTTTGCCGTCAAGTCTCGCTGGCCCGACTGGAGCAAGACCCAGGTCAACGAACAGGTCGAGAAAAACGTGACCATGGTGGGCTTGGCCCACGCCATCGACAAGAAGCCCAGCCAGCTCTCGGGTGGCATGAAGCAGCGTGTGGGCATTGCCCGTGCGTTCGCCATCGAACCCAAGATGTTGTTGCTGGATGAGCCCTTCGGTGCACTCGATGCGCTCACGCGCGGCACCATCCAGGACGAGTTGATGGGCATCGTGCGCGAGACGCAGCAAACCGTGTTCATGATCACCCACGATGTGGACGAGGCCATCCTGTTGTCCGACCGCATCCTGCTCATGACCAACGGACAGGAAACCGACGCGGGCTACAAGCCCGGCGGCATGGCTGAGGTGGTGGTCAACCCGATGCCCCGCAGCCGAACGCGTGCGGAACTGCACCACCTGCCCGGCTACTACGACCTGCGCAACCACATCGTGGACTTTCTGGTCAGCCGCGCGAAAGCGCACTGAGCGTCACAACCCATTCTTCGCCTGGCGAGGCCATCTGGGGCCTCGGTGGGCGCAGCCTTGCCAATTTTTCTGAGTTCAACCTTTTTTACCTGAGGAGCCCACCATGAACCGTCTGGAAGTCACTGAAAAAATCATCACCACCAAAGTTGCCCAGGGCATCAAATGGTCCGATGTGGCCACGAAAGTGGGCCAGTCCAAAGAATGGACCACGGCCCTGTGCCTGGGCCAGATGACCGCTTCTGCCGCTGAAGCCAAAGTGTTGGGCGACATTTTTGGCCTGACCGACGAAGAGCAAAAGTGGCTGCAAGTGGTGCCCTACAAAGGCTCGTTGCCCACCGCTGTGCCCACCGATCCGCTGATCTACCGCTGGTACGAAATCGTCAGCGTGTATGGCACCACCATCAAGGAACTGATCCACGAAGAGTTCGGCGACGGCATCATGAGCGCGATCGACTTTTCAATGGACATCGTGCGCCAGCCCGACCCCAAAGGCGACCGCGTGAACGTGGTGCTGTCGGGCAAGTTCCTGCCGTACAAGCAGTACTGAGCCGCTCGGTCGGTAGAATTGCGGTTTTCACCCGTCACGGGGGAGTAGCCGCCCTGCATCGCGCAGGGGCTTGCGTCAACACACTTGGCCCTCATGGCCATGGCGCACACAGCCCGGCCCTTTGGGGCCTGAGCCTGGCAAGACCTTTGACCACACGCACCCCGGTTAGGGCCGGGGGTGCCGTGTGGTTTTTTGTTGTCTGCAGGCCCTGGAGTTCTCATGGAAGCATTTTTCATCTCCACCGGTGTGGTCGCCCTGGGCGAAATGGGCGACAAGACCCAACTGCTGGCCATGCTGCTGGCCGCCAAATTCCGCAAACCCGTGCCCATCATCCTGGGCATTCTGGTGGCCACTCTGGCCAACCACGCATTGGCTGGTGCCGTGGGCGACTGGGTGTCCAAAGCCCTCGGGCCCGACGTGTTGAGGTGGGTCATTGGCATCTCGTTCATTGCCATGGCCGTTTGGATGCTGGTGCCCGACAAAATTGACGAAGAAGACGCCCAGACCAGCACCCGCTGGGGCGTGTTCGGCACCACCGTGGTGGCGTTTTTCCTGGCCGAAATGGGCGACAAAACCCAGATTGCCACCGTGGCCCTGGCAGCTCGTTACAGCGACATGGTGGCTGTGGTGGCGGGCACCACGCTGGGCATGATGCTGGCCAATGTGCCCGCCGTGTTCGTGGGCGACAAACTGGCTGCCCGCATCTCAATGGCCTGGGTGCACGGCGTATCGGCCCTGATATTTGCCGTGCTGGGCGTGTTGACACTGTTCAATGTGGGCAATCTGTTCTGAGCCGCAGCAGACCATGAAAAAAGCCGCGCCACTGTGCAGTGGGGCGGCTTGTGTGCGGCCTGTCGCGCTTCAGCGTGGGCGGCGGGGAGGTGGGGGGCTCGAAGGACCGCCACGGTTTTCAATGAAGCGGAAGTTGATGCGGCCCTTGGTCAGATCGTAGGGGGACAACTCCAGCGACACACGATCACCCGCCAGAATGCGGATGTGGTTCTTCTTCATCTTGCCGGCGGAGTAGGCAATCAGTTGGTGGCCGTTGTCCAGCGTCACGCGAAAACGCGTGTCGGGCAACACTTCGTCGACCTTGCCGGTCATTTCAATCAGTTCTTCTTTGGCCATGGCCGTGTCCTTGGGGGTTGAGCATCGCTCGCGAGCAACCTCGGATTATCGTTGACAACGTGTTAAAAAATCCACAGGTTTTCGCTGCACTGCACCAAAAAACCACGCTGCACGTGGTATTGGCTCAGTGCAGGGTCAGCGGACACGAGGTGGTTTTGACCCGCACCACGGCTGGTTTGGCGGTGTAAGGCACCGGGCATTCCGACTCTGACGCACCCGCACGGCGTGCCGCCAGCTTGGCCGCAATGGTGGCGGCCTGACGCCCGATGGGCTCGATGTACCGGCTGGCCTGGCCTGAAATGGTGATGCAGTCTCCCAGCGCATGGATGCGTGGATGGCTGGTGGCCAGCGTGGTGCCGTCCACCGCGATGCCGTTGTTCCAGCCCAGCCCGGCGCTTTGGGCCAGTCGGTTGGGTGTGGCCAGGCCGGTGGCGGCCAGCACCTGGTCGGCCTCGATGCGCTGGCCGCAGGTGGTCGTGACCACACGTGCGGGCCCGTTGTCGGCTTCATTGGCCTCAACCCCCGCAATCGACACCCCACCCACGAACGTGATGGGCAGCTCTTTCCAGGCGGCCAGCACGGGCTCGCCCGCCTCTGCCGCTGCCCAGCGTGCCAGCGGTGTGGGCATGGGGTCGAGAAGGGTGATGCGGTGCCCGGCCAGCGCCAGGTCGTTGGCCAGTTCGCTGCCAATCAGCCCTGCGCCCACGATGGCAATGTGCTGGGGCCGGTCGGCTATTGCCGAACGGAACTTCAGGTACGCGTCCAAGTGGTTCACGCGCCAGCACAGCTCGGCGGGCAGGCTGGGCGGCAGGGCCACCTGTGCGCCGTGGGCCAACACCAGTTCGTCAAACGGCTGGTTGCCGCGCGTCGTGGTCAGGGTGTTGGTGCGGGTGCAAATGCGGGTGGCCTGCGTCTGGGCCAGCAGGCGCACACCCAGCCGGGTGGCGGCCTGGGCACCGGTTTCACGCACCAGTGTGTCCAGCGCCAGGTGTTTGGCCAGCGCAACCGACAACAAGGGTTTGTCGTACACATCGCCGTTGCAGGCAGTGACGAGGGTGATGGGCAGTTCTGCGTCGGTCTCGCGGATGGCCTGGGCCACTTGCCACCCTGCACGACCAGCGCCCACGATGACCACGCCCGCCTTGCCTTTCTTGGCGGCTGGGCGCGCACCCGCGCTGGACGCTGCGGCGCGCAGCTTGCTCAGGTCCGGCGGTGTGTACGGCGAGAAATCGGTTTTGGTGACGGCGCACAGCGGGCATTCCCAGTCGTCGGGGATGTCGGCAAAGCGTGTGCCGGGGGGCAACCCGCTGTCGGGGTCGCCCTTGGCCTCGTCATAGATCAGGCCGCAGGCGTTGCAGATGTACTGGAGGAACGGCGCTTCGCCTGCGGACTGGGGGCTCATGTAGGCATGTCCTCTGCACAGAGCGCGGCGACTTCCTTGCGCAGGTGCTTGATGGCGGGCGTGACGATGGCCACAAACTGTGCCTCACGCACCCGGCGCTGCACGTCCGACTGCATCAGATAGCCCCGGGCGCCCTGGTGCATCAGCGCCGAGTTGGCGGCGCGCATGCACAGTTCGCCACCGTCGATGCGGGCGTTGAGCACGTCGATGAAGAATTCGTTCGAGCTGTCGTTGGGCGTTTTGGCCAGTTCGGTCACGCGGGCCAACAGGTCGTCCAGTTCGGCCTGAAGCTGGTCGGGCCGGTCGTCCAGGAACTGGTTGACATGGCCCAGTTGGTCTTCCACCGCCCACATGCTGTCGATGGCACCCTGAACGATGCCTGCGGCAATGCCGCACTGGAGCATCACGAAGGCCGCGCGGATGTTGCGGATGTAGGGGCGGGCTGGGTCGGCCACGATGTCGTCCGACCCGATGAACAGGTCTTTGCATTGCACGGCATACGTGCCCGTGCCTTCCATGCCCGAGAACTTGGGGCAGCCTTTGAGCGTGACACCGGGTGCATCGCACTTGAGGATGAACATGACCTCCTTGCCGGCTTCACCCACCACACTGGCGATGGCGCCAAAGTAGTGGTTGCCCGCCAGGTTGCTGACCCAGGGCAGCGTGCCGTTGACCAGGTAACCGCCTTCGGTGGGCGTGGCCTTGAGCAGAAAACTCTCGATCTGCGCAAAGCTCTTCATGGGGTTCGACAAGCCCGTGCCCCCGATGCCCGTGCCGCTCAGGTGGGCGGAGAGGCGCTCGCCCTTGAGCGCTGGGTTGGATGACGCGTCCATGTACAGCGCACACACCGACTGGCACCACATCATGAACGCCGTGGCCCCGCACACCTTGCCCGCTTCCGCCATGGCCGCGATGGTGGCCATGTAGTTGCCGGGCTGGCCGGGACGATCGATGTGCGCCCCCATGGCCCCCACGGCCGCGAGTTGCTTCAACAGGTCTTCGGGGTACGCGCCTTCGTCAATGGCCTGCGCCCGCTGGGCCAGCGGCCCCTGGGCAATGGCGCGTACGGCGCTCAGCAGGTCCTCGGTGGTGGCGGCTTGGACAACGTCGGCAGGCAGGTCGGTGGGGTTCATGGGGGGCTCCTGAATCAACGGGTGGGGTTTGGGAACGTCGTGGGCACGCGTCAGGCCAGCGAAATCTCGAACGGAATGGGGTTGCGCATGGTGTTGGCCACGGGCGAGTAGAAGTTGGCGTGTTTGACGATTTCGTCCAACTCTTCGCGGGTGGCGTCTCCCTCGACCAGCACCTTCACGCGGATGGCCTGGAAGCCCATTTGCGGAGGCATCATTTCAAGCGCACCACCGGCGCCCCAGGCAGCGGGGTTGCCAATGTCGCCTTCCAGGAACACTTCGAGCTTGGTCAGCTTCACGCCTTTCCAGGTGGCCACGGCGGTCACGCCCACGGCAATGCAGCCACCCAGGCCCGACAGCACGATTTCGCCGGGAGCGGGTGCCGTGTCTTCACCGAACAGGTGCAGCGGTTCGTCCACCACCACGGGGGTGTGGTTGCCCACGTACGACAGGCTGCGGTACTGGCCTTCCATCACGGTGTGGACCTTGTTGGTGCCCCGGCGGGCAGGGTTGGCTTTGCCCCCCGCTGCAAAGGTGGCCAGACCGGCGGCGTCGATGGGGCGCAGGTAGGCTTTGACGGTGGTGGGTGCAGTGGCTTCGGCGGTGGACATGGCGGGTTCCTGTGAAAAAGGGAAACGGTCGGCTGACGGTGTCGGGGACGGCTGAGGCCCCCTTGCTCACCTTCATTGCAACGGCCGTGCCAACTGAGTGGCCACGCCAAAAAAATCAGTCAGATAGGCATTTAGCGCTTGACTGTATTGAATCGACAGCTATGCCTTTTGACGGGTCACGCAGTCTGTGAATTGCCTGCGTTTGACCGAGTGTCAACCAAATGTCGACAAATTGTCTGGTTTGAGAATCAGCGCAGGCCGGCCTTTTTCAGCCGGTAGGCAAACTGCCTCAGCGTCAGCCCCAGGCTTTGCGCCGCACGCGACTGGTTGCCCCCGTGTTGTGTCAGCACCTGGGACAGTTGGTCGACCGTGTGTGAGTGGGCGGGTTGGTATTCGCGCACCAGCGGCGCTGCTGTCCTGTTGGCAGGCGGGCTGTGGGGCGCGGGGGGCGGTGTGGTGGGTGGCGCGGCCACTGCTGTCAGGGACTCAGCGGTGTCTGACTGCCCCAGGTAGTGCGCCAGTTCGTCGGGGCCCACGGCTGCCTGATCGGCCAGCAGCACCAGCCGCTCGATCACGTTGCCCAGCTCGCGGATGTTACCGGGCCAGGGGTGGGCGTCCAGCAAGGCAAGTGCCTCGGGTGTGAGGTGCACGTTGCGCTGGTGGGCCTGATTGGCGCGGCTCAAAAAGTGCAGGGCCAGCGGGTGGATGTCGTCGCGGCGCTCGCGCAAGGACGGCAGCCGGATGGGCACCACGTTCAGCCGGTAGTACAGGTCTTGTCGGAAGCGCCCGGCGGCCACCTCGGTGACCAGGTCGCGGTTGGTGGCGGCCACCAGCCGCACGTCAATGCGCACCTCGCGCGTGCCGCCCAGCCGCACCAGCGTGCCTTCTTGCAGGGTGCGCAACAGCTTGGCTTGCAGGGGCAAGGGCAGTTCGCCCATTTCGTCCAGAAAAATGGTGCCGCCGTGCGCCTGCTCGAACCAGCCGGTGCGCGACTGCGTGGCCCCGGTAAAGGCACCCCGCTCGTGGCCAAACAGTTCCGACTCGAACAGCGTGTCGGGAATGGCCGAGCAGTTCACCTTGATGAACGGCCCTTCTTTCCGACCGCTGGCCAGGTGCACGGCGCGGGCAAAAAGCTCTTTGCCGGTGCCCGATTCGCCCAGCAACAGCACTGTCGCTTGCGACTGCGACACCCGTTCCAGTTCGCCCAGTGCTTTCAGCAGCGGTGGTGACTGGCCTACCAACCCGTAGCGGGCGGTGTGCGTGTCGAGTGCGCGGGCCAGCTCGGCGTTGCGCACCGCCAGTTGGCGGGTTTGTTCGGCCACCAGTTGTTCCAGCTGAAGCACCTGGCCCGCCAGCGTGGCCAGCACTCGCAGCACGGCGAGGTCGTCGTTCAGGTGGCGCTGGCGGCTGCGGATGCGGTGGCAGCCCAGCGCGCCCATAGTGGCCCCGTTCAGCTCCACGGGCAGGGCGATGTACGCCACGGTTTCGGGTGGCAACTGGTCACGCGTCACGGCGCGGAACAGAAACAAGGGCTCGGCGTCCACGTCTTGCACGATGGCGGGCACCCCGGTGGCCAGCACCTTGCCGGTGATGCCTTCGCCCCAGCGGTAAACCCCGCGTTGGCTTTCGGCGTGTGTCAGGCCGTAGGAGTGTTGGATGCGGGCGGTGCGTGGCCCCCCTGGGGCCTGGCTGGCACCGCTGTCAGCCACCACAAGTCGCCCGCGGTTGAGCCCCAGCAGCTCGCTCATGAGGTGCAGCATTTCGCGCAGCACCAGTCCGGGAGCCAGGCTTTTGCCCAGCAGCCGCATGACTTCGCGCATGAGCAGCAGCTCCTGCGCATGCCAGTCGGTGGCTGGAGCGGCGGTGGTGGGGTCACTCATGGGCAGCGGAATCAACGCGACACGTTCAGCTCTTGCTGCAGCGTGCGAACCAGGTGGCTGAAAAGCTTGTTCTTTTCGTCACTGTGGCGCAGGCGCTCAGCCAGGCGGTGCCCGATGGCTGTCATCAGGCGTGCGGCCGTGGCGGGGTCCTGTTCGGTCAGGTCTTCCAGGTCCTGGCGGGTCAGGATGGCGCCGTGTACCTCTGTGGTGGCTGTGCAGGTGGCCGAGCGTGCTTCGCCGTCGAACAGCGACAGCTCGCCGATCAGGCTGCCCGGGCCCAGCACAGTGAGGGTGCGCGGGCTGAGGCGATCAGCCTCCACGGTTTCCACGGTCACCTCGCCCCGAATGACCAGCAACATGTGGTCTGTGTGCTGTGTGTCTCCCTCCTGCAGGATGACCGTGCCGTCCGGAATGACGTGGGGCCGCATGAAGCCCACCACCGCTTTGGCCTGCGCTGGGCTCAGGCGCATGAGCGCGGTGGGCGCACGCAGCATCTCGGCGGCTTGGGCTGCACTGGACAGCGGCCGCTGCGGCGGCACTGCATTGGGTGGAAAGCTTGAATCCACCATCTGGGGTGAGTTGCGAAAGCGGTCGAACAGGGTTTTCAGCATAAGTGGGCAAACTAAACGTACCGACAACGGCGCAGACCCCATTGTGGGCCGATTCGATAAAATCCAGCCCCCTTCCAAGGAGCGCTGCAGCGAGGCACCCCACACCGAGTCCGGTGGCGGTACCCCGTCAGGCTTGGGGTGGGCCTCACGCGTGTGTGTGGGCCCGCCACGTCAACCGCGCTCACCTGCGTGCCCCGTGCATTTTGCCGTGGGCCCCCGTTTTCCCCCAGGTGAGCCCCATGTCCACAGCCTCTTTCAGTTCTGTTTCTGCGCCCGTTTCGTCTGCCGTACCGCCCATGCTGCTGTCGGGTCTGGAGCCCCTGCGCATTGGCGAAGGCAGCCTGTTCGTGAACGTGGGCGAGCGCACCAACGTCACCGGCTCCAAGGCCTTCGCCCGCATGATTCTGGAAGGGCGTTACGAAGACGCCCTGGCCGTCGCCCGCCAGCAGGTGGAAAACGGTGCGCAAATTGTGGACGTGAACATGGACGAGGCCATGCTGGACAGCCAGGCCGCCATGGTGCGTTTTCTGAACCTGATGGCCACCGAGCCCGACATTGCCCGCGTGCCGGTGATGATCGACAGCAGCAAGTGGAGCGTGATCGAGGCGGGTCTGCGCTGCGTGCAGGGCAAGTCCGTCGTCAACTCCATAAGCATGAAAGAAGGCCTGGCCGAGTTCAAGCGCCAGGCCACACTGGTCAAGCGCTACGGGGCCGCCGCCGTGGTGATGGCCTTTGATGAGCAGGGCCAGGCCGATACCTACCAGCGCAAGATCGAGATTTGCGAACGCGCCTACCGCGTGCTGGTCGACGAAGTGGGCTTTCCGCCTGAAGACATCATCTTCGACCCCAACATCTTCGCCATTGCCACCGGCATTGAAGAGCACAACAACTACGCGGTCGACTTCATCGAGGCCACCCGCTGGATCAAGCAGCACCTGCCCGG
>CAIYQZ010000005.1 GCA_903928495.1 uncultured bacterium | reverse complement strand
GTTTGACTTTATGACCATGGAGGCGCTAGGAGTGGCATTTTTTGTCAATCTATCGTGATGTGGCGACCTTTTTTGAGCCTCGGCTTCGCAAATTTGTCCCCCTGGATTAATAATTCATGACATGTTCTTGCGGGCCGGCCTACTGTCCTTGATACTGTTGTTGGCCAGTCGCCTGTCTGGCTTGGCGCGCGAGTCCGGAATGGCGTCGGTGTTTGGTATTGGCCCTGTTGCTGATGCACTGGTCCTCATGCTGACCCTGCCTGATGTAATGGTAGGTGTGGCTCTCTCAGGGGCTATGAGCTATTTACTCATTCCGTATTGGACCAAGTTGCCCGCCAATGAACTGGCATTGCATCAACGCCAGGTGTTGTGTGTGGCTGTCCTGGCGGGGCTGGTGCTTGCACTGGCTTTGCTGGGCGGGGCTGGTGTGTGGGGCGTTGCACTCAGCCCCAGCCTGTGGCATACCGACCGTGAACTGGTTGCGCTGGCACTCCAAGGCGCTGCACTGGCGGTGCCCTGTGCATTTGCAGCCTCGATGCTGGGCGCACAACTGCAGCATAAGTCGGACATGTTGGGGCTGTATGCGTCCAATCTGGCCGTGAATGGCGCGTTGATTGGCATGTTGTGCTGGCTGGCCTGGCTTGATCATTCACGGTTGGGCGCAACGGCCGCGTTGAACTGGATGGCAGTGGGGCTCTTGCTCGGCATGCTGGCTAGGTTGGGTTGGCAGGCACATCGGCTGGGCTGGTCGCAATCTTGGGTGAAACTGGCAGGTCAGCAGACAGGCCGAAATTACTGCGGCGGCGTCATTCGGGGTTGGTGGCAACCACTCAGCCATCCGCGTCCCAGTTTGAAAGATTGGGGCGCTGCCATGGTGGTGGCCGGGGCCCCACTTTTGCTGTACCTGGTTGCACGCAGTCTGGCATCGAGAGAGGGCGCCGGCTCGCTTGCCGCATTCAATTACGCCTGGAAGCTCGTTGAGTTGCCACAGTTGCTGGTGGTGCAGGTGGTGGCCACGCTGGCGTTGCCCGCCTTGAGCCTGGCGGTGGCACAGGGCAATTTGGCCTGGGTGCAGGTGTTTCGGCGAGCATTCGCGTTGGCTTGGGTACTTGCCTGCACTGCTGTGGTCGCACTGGTTTGGGGAGCGGCTGCTTTCACCCAACTGCTGTTTGGCTGGGGACAAATGGATGCAGCGGCTGTCGAACAAGTGGCTGCCTGGGGTGCAGTAGGTGCTGTTGGCCTGTTGCCCTGTGCAGCCCTCTACATGTGGCTGGTGTTGTTGGCCAGTTGGGGGCGTTTGCGCCAGGTTGCGTGGATTTGGCTGGTGGTAGGGGTTTTGGCCAGTTTGATGGGTGTTGCCTGGGTACAGACTGGGCACACGGCCATGGTCTGGCTGAATGCAGTGTGGTTGGCACTTGCAGTGGGCATGTGTTATCGGAATTGGGCGTTGATTGGCCAGGGTGTGCCTTGGCGGGAATTGGCCTTGCCCACCGGTTTGGCGTTGGCATCGGTTGTCCTGGTCAAGGTTCTGGCGCCACTTGCGGCGTGGGCGTCTGTGCTGACAGGCACTGTGTCGGTGGCCTGTTTATTGCTGGCAACTTGGTGGACTAGCCCCAGTTTTCGCCAGTCTGTCCAACCTAGTCGCACAGACTCACTTTAGCTTTTGCGATGTGATTGATTTCATTCTCATTACCGCTGACCCAAACATGGCTCGTCGCTGCGATGGCTTGGATTGCATGCGCCTATTGGTCGACCTAGAGCAAATGGGCAAGGCTGAGCGCCAAGCCGGACGAAACACGTTTATCAGCACCCACACAGTTAGCGACGTTGGCATCGTCAAACGTCAATTGAGGCAATCCAAGTTGATGGTCCGCCTCAACCCCGTGCATGCAGGCAGTCTTCTGGAGGTTAATGCCGCGCTTGATGAAGGCGCTGACATGCTGATGGTGCCCATGTTCATTTCGCCCACTGAAGTCCGGCATTTCTGCGCCCTGGTGGCTGGCCGTGTACCTGTGGTGGCTTTGTTGGAAACCAAGGGTGCTTTGACCACTTTGCAGCAATGGGTGGCCACGCCTGGCTTGAGCGAGGTGTTTGTGGGTTTGAATGACTTGCACGTGTCATTGGGCATGCGCTTCATGTTTGAACCGCTGGCAGTTGGCCTGCTCGATGAGGTGGCCCACGTGACGCACGCCCACGGGCTGCGCTTTGGCTTCGGTGGTGTTGCCAGAGTGGGCGAAGGACTTCTGCCTGGTGAGGATGTGCTGGCCGAGCATGTGCGGCTCGGGTCGCAGGCGGTCATACTGTCTCGGACATTTCACAATGGCGGCAATGACGATGGGATGAATGCCGCCATCGCCCGTTTACGGCAAGAGCAGTATCGCCTGGCACGACGGCCTGCGGCTGAGGCTGAAGCAGACAGGATTCGGATTGCGCAAGTGATTCAGCAGGTTGCCGGGCAGACAGCGAGGCCAAAAGTCAACGCATGATCAAGCGCGCCACGGATGTATTTGCCGCTTTGTGCTGTTTGCTGTCACTTGCCCCTGTGCTTTGTCTGGTGGCGGTGGCTGTCTATCTGGACGGGGGTTGTCCGGTGCTGTTCCGGCAAACCCGGTTGGGCCAGGGCGGCCAGCCATTTTCTATGTATAAATTCAGGAGCATGATTGTTAATACAGATAAGCGTGGGGCCTACTTTACATCCAGAAATGATCCCCGTATCACGTCGGTAGGCCGTTTCATCCGTCGCACCAGCTTGGATGAGCTGCCTCAGCTCATCAATGTGCTCATAGGTGACATGAGCCTGGTGGGGCCTCGGCCCGATGTGCCTGCCCAGCGTAGCCTTTACACCGATACCGACTGGACCTTGCGGTGCAGCGTGCGCCCAGGCATCACCGGACTGGCACAGGCGCTGTACCGGTCCGAATCCACCGAGGCCCAGCGGCTCGAGGCCGACCTGCGCTATGCGCGTGAAGCCTCGATCTGGCTTGATCTGAAGATCTGCTGGTGGACGGTGAAGCGCCTGAGCGGTCGAGGAGCGAACTGACCATGTGCGGCATCTTTGGCTATTGGGACCGTCAACTACAGGCACTGAGCGACGAAGCTCTGCATGCGATGGCGCAGGCGCTGGTGCACCGCGGCCCGGACGATGAAGGCATCCACCACCAGCCACCACGCGGCGTGGCTATCGGCAACCGCCGCCTGTCCATCATCGACCTTGGAGGGGGGCATCAGCCCTTTACCAGTGATGACGGGAAGATTGCGGTGGTGCAGAACGGGGAAATTTTCAACCACGTTGAATTGGCAGCCGAGTTGCGTGCGCAGGGTGTGCGGCTGGACACCCAATCAGACACCGAAGTCATCTTGCGCCTATATGAAAGAGAAGGCATGGCCTGCCTTCGCAGGCTCAATGGTATGTTTGCCATCGCCATTAACGATGCCCGTGAAGACGCACTGTACTTAGTGCGCGACCGCATCGGGGTCAAGCCCCTGTATGTGCATGACGATGGCCGGCGCATGGTGTTCGCCTCGGAACTTAAAGCCATATGGCCGGCTCTGGACGGACGCAAGCTTGAAATGGATTTGGAAGCCATTCACCATTACCTGACTTTCAACTACGTGCCCGTGCCATGGACAGCCTACCAGGCGGTGCGCCATGTCATGCCTGGCACCTGGCAAAAGTACACCCGTGCGGGCCATGTCGAAACGCGACGCTGGTGGAGTCTGGCTGACCAACAGGAGCAGGACCATACCTTTGGCGCCTGGGCCGAAGAGTTCATGGCCCTGCTGGACGACGCCACTCGCATTCGCCTTAGGGCAGATGTGCCATTTGGTGCCTTTTTGTCTGGTGGCGCAGACTCCAGCACCATCGTCGGTTTGATGGCACGGCACGTGAAGGACCCGATTCAGACGTTTTGTATCGGGTTTGAGGACCCCCGTTATGACGAGTCTGGTTTTGCTGCCCAAGCTGCACAGCGCTTTGGCTGCCAGCACACCAGCGAGGTGGCCGAACTGAATATGCTCGACCGATGGCCGCTCGTGTTGCATTATCTGGATCAGCCGCATGGCGATGCGTCCTTCATGCCCACCCTGCGGGTGAGCGAGCTTGCGGCCCGACATGTGAAGGTGGTGCTGACCGGTGATGGCGGGGATGAGCTGTTTGCCGGGTATGACAAATACGCCCAATTTTTTGCCCGACCAGGAGCCCACAGCCAGCCCCAAGTTGAGTTTGAGCGAGCCTATTTTGACAGCATTTCGCTGTTCAGCCCCAGTGCGAAGCAGGCACTGTACAGGCCGGAAATTGCCAGGCAACTTCAAGGCATTGACAGTTTTCAGGAAGCTGCCCAGCCGTGGCTGGCAGAAACCCGGCACTTTGACAGAGTGAACCAGGCGCTTTACCTTGACATGCAACTGCTGCTGTGCGGCAACAACCTGGTCAAACCCGACCGCATGGGCATGGCTGTGTCGATTGAGGCGCGAACGCCGTTTCTTGACTGGCGCGTAATGGAACTGGCGTTCCGCTCTCGCGGGCACACCAAACTGTCTGCCGACGGTGACAAGAAGCACTGGTTCAAACGTGCAGCCGAACCATTGATCGGCACCGAGCTGGCACACCGGAAAAAGCAGATGTTCACGGTACCAGTGGGCGACTGGTTCAAAAATGAGTTGAACGGCTGGTTACGTCACTTGCTTTTAAACAGCGAGTTGGTTGACTCACTTTTCGAGCCTGCCGTGATTGTTTCGATGCTGGATTCGCATTCCAGCGGCAGTGGTAACTTCACCCGCGAACTGCGGGCTGTTGCAGCGTTGTCAATCTGGCATCGACAAGCCTTTACCCATCCTCCATAACCAGTAGTGCAAAGCCTCGCCGCCGCCGTGATTTGCGGTGTTACAGGTGGTTCTGCAGCAGATACCGGTGAGAATGCGGGGTTTCGTGCGGTCGATTGATTGCTCCTTTACGTCATGCTCAATAACTCTACCATCCTCATTACTGGCGGCACTGGCTCCTTCGGTCACGCCTTCGTGCCCATGACGCTAAAGCGCTACAACCCTCGCAAGCTAATCATTTATTCCCGCGACGAGATGAAGCAGTGGGAAATGGCCAAACTTTTTCAGGGCGATGACCGCGTTCGTTTTTTCATCGGTGATGTGCGCGACCGAGAGCGTATGTACCGCGCATTGGGTGGAGTTGACTTTGTGGTGCACGCTGCAGCCACCAAGATTGTCCCAACTGCTGAGTACAACCCATTTGAGTGTGTCAAGACCAACATCAATGGGGCAATGAACGTGATCGACGCTTGCATTGACAACCGAGTCAAGGGCGTCGTGGCTTTGTCGACTGATAAAGCCAGCAGTCCGATCAATCTTTACGGCGCGACCAAACTTGCGTCCGACAAGCTATTTGTAGCTGGAAACTCATACGCGGGGGCAACTGGCTGCAAGTTTTCAGTTGTTCGCTATGGCAACGTCATGGGATCGCGGGGATCAGTGATTCCGTTGTTCATGTCGCAAAAAGGTAACAGCTCATTACCAATTACTGACTTACGCATGACGCGATTCATGATCTCGCTCGAGCAGGGCGTCGATTTGGTCTGGCATGCTTTTGAAGATATGGAAGGCGGTGAGATTTATGTCAAGAAGATACCTTCAATGAAAGTGATCGATATTGCACTTGCCGTCAACCCAAACGCAGAGCTCGAAGTTGTTGGTATTCGGCCCGGTGAGAAATTGCATGAGCAAATGATTGGCCCGGAAGATGCACATTACACCTATGAGTATTTAAATCATTTCAAGGTGCTTCCAGCGATTTACAACTGGCATTCCGATTTCAAACGTATCAAAGATGGCAGGCGCGTACCCGAAGGCTTCACCTACTCCAGCGATAACAACACCGATTGGATGGACGTTCATGTCTTGCAGGCTTGGATTGCCAGGCACATGGACACGATTGGTCGCATATGAGCGCTGGCGCTGTCTTGGGCCGCATTGCAGGTGCCACAAGTGAGCTCGTGACGGCGAAGCCTGGTGTTCCGAGGACTTGACGTGAGCAGAGCGCCTCGCGTACTTTTTGTGACCTACGGCGGGGGTCACGTTGCTATGACACTGCCAGTGGTTCGTTCGCTGGAGTCCCAACTGCCTGGCATTGACTGCCAGGTCATGGCGTTGACTACAGCGTTTCGACAGGTGAGTACGTCGCGTACTGCCCTGCGCTACCAAGACTTTTTGCATTTGGTAGACGCAGTCGCCGCACGCGAATGGGGCCTGTACCTGCGCGATCAAACGCATCACCCCGATGTGTCTGAGGCTGAAACCATCGCATATCTCGGTATCAACTACCTAGATCTGATTGCTCAGCATGGTGAATCAGCGGCAGCCCAGCTATACCGCGAACACGGTCGCCACTGCTTCAAGCCAATGCACTTTATGAGGAGGGTGATCGCGAGCTTGCAGCCTGACATCGTTGTGGCAACCAACTCCCCCCGCACCGAACAGGCGGCGATCGAAGTGGCGTGTGACATGGGCATCCCCACCTTGGGTATGTTGGACCTTTATGGTCTCGATACTGATGCATATGCATCTCGGACTACGATGCCCGATGTGATATGTGTGATTGCCGACGTCGTGCGGCAGCGACTTTTGCGTAGAGGTGTGCCACCAGAGCGTGTGATTGTTACTGGGAACCCGGCTTTCGACGGCTTGTTCTCTGCCCAAAATATGCATGACGCTCGCGTTTTCCGTGAAAAGATGGGTTGGCAGAGTCGATCATGCGTACTCTGGGCTGGGCACTCTGAGGCCCATACCCATCCCAACACTCCAGCGCCGGCCGGGATGGCTTTTCCGATAGAGGTTGAGCGTGTGTTACGCGAGCATGTCGTGGCTCACGATGGGTTAAGCTTGGTAGTGCGCTACCACCCAAGCGATTGGTTTCGGTACCCCCGCCATCAGTGGCACCCGCGTATTCATTTCAGTGAGACGTCGCATGAGCCCCTGCACCCGCTGCTGCTGGCGAGCAACGTGGTCGTCGTTCAAACATCCACTGTTGGACTTGAAGCGGCTGTAGCGGGAAAACCAGTATTGGCAATTGAGAATTCGCCCAGTGCGCAAGGCGAATTCAACTTGGTTCGCCTGGGCGTTGCAAATCCCTGTGAAACGGCAGCGCAATTGCCCCAGCGTTTGGACGACGTGTTGCGCGGGGCGCTCCAAACCCGTGCGACCGAGTACGCTGGAGATGGACGTTCTGCACATCGTGTAGCCATTCTTTTGGCCCAGGCACTGAATGATCCACACAATGCGTTTCAGGTCCCGCCGTTGTCCGACGTGGCTGTCACCGCGAAGCTCTCATGAAGAATCTGCCCATGCATGACATACCCTACTCGACACAGCAGATAACTGATGCCGACATTTCTGCAGTCAGTGACGTGCTGCGCTCTGGCTGGTTGACTCAAGGGCCGACAGTTCCGCGATTTGAGTCTGCATTTGCAACCCACCACGGCGTTGCACATGCGGTGGCGGTGACCAATGCGACAGCCGCTCTGCACATTGCCTGCCTTGCGCTGGGCGCTGCACCGGGGAAATGGGTTTGGACCAGTCCGAACAGCTTCGTCGCTTCAGCCAACTGTGCCTTGTACTGCGGCGCCGATGTGGACTTTGTTGACATTGATCCGGTCACCCGTAACTTGAGTGTCGAGGCGCTGGCCCGGAAACTGGTGCACGCCGAACACACCGGCACCCTCCCAACGGTTGTGATTCCGGTGCATTTCGCTGGACTGCCTTGTGATCTGTTTGCCATCCGTGCATTGGCTGACCGCTATGGTTTCAAAGTTTTGGAAGATGCATCCCATGCCACCGGTGCCAGTTACGAAGGAGCGCTGATTGGAAGTCGGTACGTGGATGCAAGTGTGTTCAGTTTCCACCCCGTCAAGATAATTACAACTGGAGAGGGCGGCATGGTCACCACTCAAGATGAACAACTGGCGCACCGATTGCGGTTGCTGCGTTCGCATGGAGTCACACGAGAGGCAGCTTTGCTGGAGCTGTCCGATGCACAGACTGGCGCGTGGTACTACGAGCAGAAGGTGTTGGGGTTTAATTACCGAATGACCGATCTTCAGGCTGCACTTGGACTGTCACAACTCGGACGAATGGATGAATTGCATCGCGCACGCGAAAACCTCGTTAGGCGCTATGACGAATTGCTAACAGACCTGCCGCTGCGTTTGCCGACGCATCAACCCAGCCCATTGACGCGCGCCCGGTCTGCCTGGCACCTGTACGCAGTGGAAGTTGAGCCCGGTCCGGGCGTGGCAGACCGTGCAACCGTGTTCGCACGTATGCGTGCACAAGGCATCATGGTCAACGTGCATTATCAGCCCATCCACTTGCAGCCGTTCTATCGCGCACGTGGGTTCGAGCCAGGCCAGTTTCCGGCGGCAGAAGCATACTACCGCCGTGCCATGTCCATTCCTATGTATCCTGACCTTTCCGGCGCGGAGCAGGCCATCGTGGTGCGCGAACTCATTTTGGCGATCCAAGCGTGAAAACCCTTCGCTCTACATCACCCATGAGACTTGCTGTCATCCCTGCCCGAGGTGGCAGCAAACGGGTACCGCGTAAGAACGTCCGAATGTTCGCCGGTCAACCCATGATTGCCTGGCCGGTGCGTGCCGCGTTGGCCAGCGGGTGTTTCGATCATGTTGTGGTGTCTACTGATGATCCGGAGATTGCAGAGCTTGCCACCCAGCTAGGAGCCATCGTACCCTTCGTGCGCCCGCCTGAACTGGCTGATGATCACACTGGGTTGATCTCGGTGTTGCGTCATGCTATTCGCCAGATGCAATGTATCTCGGACGATTTGGTGTGTTGCCTATATGCAACCGCAGCGTTCGTCGAGCCCATAGATTTGCGAGTCGGGTTGGAGTATCTTGAAACGCATGGCTGCGACTTTTGTGTCGCGGTGACTCCGTTTCGTGCCCCCATCGACCGCGCTATGAAACTGACATCTGGAGGACGTCTGACCATGCTCGATCCAAACCGATATCAGGCACGCTCACAGGACTTGGAGCCGCGTTACCACGATGCCGGTCAATTTTGCTGGGGTCGCGCAAGCGCATGGCTGAGCAGCGACAACGTGTATCAGTCGCGCTGCGTCGGCGTAGTGGTGCCTGGTCTCCGAGCGCACGACATCGATACTGAAGAAGACTGGACACACGCAGAAATCATTTTTGAGGCTTTGCGCAGGGCTTCTCAATGACAGATAAGGTTGGCCGAGGGTTTGTGATTCGCGCCGACGCATCTACTGTGGTCGGTTCTGGTCATGTCATGCGTTGTATTGCCTTGGCGCAGCAAATTCATCTCCGGGGATTGCCGATTCTCTTTTGCTGTGCCGAAAGGCCGGGTCATCTGGGCAACCTGCTGTCGCTCGCTGGGTTCGATGTAGCCCTGTTGCAGCCACTGGATTTGGAGGTCAACCCAATCATGCAACATCGTGACGCCCAAGCCACTTGTGATGCCTGGCAGAAACGAGGCGTGTGCCCCGCGTGGGTGATCGTGGATCACTATAGCTTAGGGGCACCTTGGCACAAGCAGATTCGTACGGCAGGTCCTCGGTTGGCGGTTATTGATGATCTGGCAGAGCGACCTCTGGCTTGTGACGTCTTGGTCAATCAAAACGCCACGTTGGAATTGCACCAGCGGTACCCGGATTTGATGCTGAATCCCAGGGCACACTTGCTGCTTGGGCCCAAGTACACCTTGCTGCGCCAAGAGTTTTCTGAAATCGCTGGCCGAATCGCGCAAACTAAGCCGTCGAATC
This sequence comes from uncultured bacterium, assembly GCA_903928495.1. GTDB lineage: Bacteria > Pseudomonadota > Gammaproteobacteria > Burkholderiales > Burkholderiaceae_C > UBA2334. Next base: position 38,581 of record CAIYQZ010000005.1, on the reverse strand, counting down.
CTCCCCGCGCTTTGGTCGTGTTTCTAGGAGGAGCTGATCGTGACAATCTCACGATGAGCGTTTTGGAGCAACTTTCGGAGATTGAACAGCGAGGTTCTGTGCACGTGCTGCTTGGCGAGATGAATCCAAACCGTGAGGTGGTTCAGGCTTGGTGCGCAACCCACGGATTCAACTGTCGTTTGGCAGGCGAACCACTGGGTGATCTTTTGGTTGAAACTCGCGCCGCTGTGGTGGCGTGCGGCATGTTTGCGGTGGAGTTACAAGCTCTCGGAATTCCTTGTTTACTTGTTCCGTTGTCGGCTATCCAATTTCGGGTGGCGCAACACTTTGTACACGGCGGCCACGCCCTTGCACTCACTCTTGAGGCCCTCAGATCTGGGACGACAATGTTGGTGTTGCTGAATCGCTTGTTGGCGCGACCCTGGTCATCGGAGCGCCGGTCGCCAGTGGCGTTGGACGGTGCTGGTCGTGTGATTGAACATCTCTTTGAGTACTCCTATGAATCCCTCTCGGCTTCTTGAGCGCCCGTCTATTGCCGTTGACGCGACTGTGCAATCACACTATCGGGCTTTGGTGCAGAAGCATGGGGATTCTCATGTTTCTGCCCAGTACTCCAGCCGGGAATCTCAGGAGGCGCGCTTCGCTGTGCTGACTAGCATAGGAGAACTGAGCGGACAGCGTCTGCTTGACTTTGGTTGCGGTTGCGGTCAGCTCGCGGAGTATCTCAGTGTGCGCGGTGTTCGATGCCACTACACAGGCGTGGACGTGGTGGAGGAATTTTTCGACATCTGCCGCCAAAAGTTTTCCCAACATCGCTTTGGCACTTGGGCTGATTTCGAGGCCGAAAGATTTGACTACGCTATCGTCAGTGGCGTTTTCAATAACCGGATCGCGGACAACCAAGAATTTTTCGAATCAACAATCGCTACGTTGTTTCAGAGGGTGGATAAAGGGATTGCTTTCAACCTGATGAGCCGATACGTGGATTTCGAAGACACATGTCTCTGGTACACCAGTCCTGAGCTGGTGTTTGGATATCTCAAGTCTCTTACGCCGTTTGTCACCTTGCGCCACGACTATGTGGTCAAGCCGGGCGGTGTGGCTTTCGAGTACACGGTTTACGCTTACCGCAATGCGCTGGAGGCATACGTATGTGCTCCTCATCGTTGACTCCAGCGACGCAGGAACGGTGGGATATGTGGAATCGGGGTGGTGGTCCGGCTTACCCACACGAAAAGGTCGTGCAGTTCGTGTTTCGGCACTTTCCCCTTGTCGTTCGTGCTCAGAAGCGCTTTCTTGATTTGGGTTGTGGCAGTGGGGTGCACACAGTGTTTTTGGCGCGTGAACGTTTTCAGGTTTGTGGCGTAGACATTTCGCCGGTAGGGTTGGAGCACACCCGTCGGCGCCTGGCGATTGAAGGCTTGAGTGCAGACCTGAACATCGGTTCAGTGGAGGCGGTTGCGTTGCCCGATGCAAGTGTGGATGCCGTGATTTCAGTGGGTGTGTTGGACTGTGCTGGCCCAAACTTGTTTGCACCGGCCTTGTCCGAACTTGGACGTGTGCTCAGACCTGGAGGGAGGGCCATGCTGTTGTTCGCTAGTGACACCGATTTCCGAGTCGCTGCGGCAGGAAACACAGGTTTACACGGGTTTACACAAAGTGAGGTCGAGCACGCTTTTTCACCGCTGCAATCGATGTACTCAGAGGTGTTCATGGACCGATACATCACCACCTATCGGAACCGTGAGATCGAGCAAAATGACCACTTGATTACCTTGCTCAAGCGATGAAGGCGTGTTTGGTTTTCCGATGAAGCTTCGTTCCTGTGCCATCATGCAGCCAACCTATTTACCTTGGGCTGGCTACTTCAATTTGATGTCACGGGTTGATGTTTTCGTGCTGTTGGATGACGTTCAACTGAATCGTCGATCCTGGCAGGTGCGAAACCGTATATTGCTGGAAGGCCGGGAAAAGTTGCTCACGGTTCCGACTTGCAAAGCGCCAAGAGAAGCTGCCATTTGCGATATCCGCATTGATCACTCCACTGACTGGCGAGAAAAGCACTGGAAGACTCTCCAAGTGGCCTATCGCAAGGCACCTCATGGTGTCGCAATGCTCGAGGTCTTGAGTGCAGCCTATACCGGTAAACAAGTATTGGGGCTGTGTGACTTCAACCATGAATTGATCGTGCTGCTTGCGAATTGCCTAGGAATCGGCACCCAGATCGTTCGGGCCAGTGCGCTGAATTGCACTGGCAAGCGCACGGGACACCTCCTCAATTTGTGTCATGCCACTCAATGCGATCGATACCTTTCTCCATTTGGTTCCCAAGAGTACCTCCAAGCTGACGGTTTTTCTGAGCAATCAACGATTAGCCTGGAAGTACAACTATTCGACCCAGCACCGTATGTCCAATACCGCGCATGTGGCTTCGTTTCTCATTTGTCCATAGTTGACATACTTGCGAACCTCGGCACGACAGGCGCTAGCAGCTACGTCCGCTCCCGCCATTGATGGCGACTCAGGCTAAAGACATCCATGAAGATTCTCGACCGCGCCATCGGCCTTGGCCATCGTCCTTACCTGATCGCAGAGATGTCTGGAAACCACAACCAGTCATTGGAGCGCGCGCTGGAAATCGTGGATGCCGCAGCAGCCAGCGGGGCCGATGCCATCAAGCTGCAAACCTATACCGCCGACACCATGACGCTGGATGTCCGCATGCCAGGCTTTGTGATTGAGGACGGTAATAGCCTGTGGGCCGGACGGCAGCTGTATGAGCTGTATCAGGAGGCCCACACACCTTGGGCGTGGCACCAGCCCATCATGGCGCGAGCAGCATCACACGGCTTGCACTGCTTCAGTACGCCGTTTGACGGTACCTCGGTGGACTTTCTGGAGTCGCTGGACGTGCCTGCGTACAAAATTTCTTCGTTTGAAAACACGGACCTGCCCCTTATCCGCCGCGCGGCCGCCACTGGCAAACCGCTGATCATTTCCACCGGCATGGCCACGGCTGGGGAAGTGGACGATGCAGTGCGCGCCGCACGCAGTGTTGGTTGCCGCGAACTGGTGCTGCTCAAATGCACCAGCACGTACCCTGCGTCAGCCGAAAACTCCCACGTTGCCACCATTCCGCACATGCGCACACTGTTTGGCTGTGAGGTCGGTTTGTCTGACCACACCATGGGTTGTGGCGTGGCGGTGGCCGCCACCGCTCTGGGCGCGAGTGTCATTGAAAAGCATTTCACACTTTGCCGTGCCGATGGCGGTGTGGACTCGGCCTTTTCGATGGAGCCCCATGAGCTGCGTCAGCTGCGCGAGGAGACTGCGCGTGCCTGGTCTGCCATTGGTCGGATCAATTACGGGCCAACGGCTGCCGAAACGAAATCCCTGGTATTTCGACGTTCGCTCTACATTGCCCGGGACATGGTCGCCGGTGAGGTACTCACCCACCAGAACCTGCGCAGTGTGCGGCCGGGTTTTGGTTTGCCGCCCCGTCACCTTGACAGCCTGCTGGGCCAACGGGTCGGTCAGAATGTCCGGGCTGGCACACCCATGACATGGTCATTGCTCGGCGGGGCTGACGAGTGATGGTGCGAGCACCTGTACTGAATGGCCATTGGCTGGACAACCGCTGGGTGCAGTTGCTGCTCGACCTGACCCTTGCTGCCCTGGCCTGGTCGCTGGCGTTCTGGCTGCGGTTCAATTTCGACGTGCCGGACGAGTTCGTGGACATGATGTTCCAGACACTGCCGCTGCCGCTGGTGGCGTTTGCATGCAGTCTGGTGGTCTGGGGTGTGTACCTCCACATCTGGCGCTACACCAGCTTGGCCGAGCTATCGCGCCTTGTTTACGGCGTGGTGCTGGCGGGTCTGCTGGTGACTGCCTCCTTGCAGCTGCTGAGGGTGCCCAACTTTCCGCGTACCGTCATGCTGCTGCACCCGCTGCTGTGCCTGGTCATGCTGGGTGGCGTGCGCGTCGGCTGGCGTATGGCGGGCGAACGCTCGGGGGGGCTGGGCTGGGCGGGTGGCAAGCCGCTGCTGGTGATCGGCCAGGTACAGGAGGCCGCTGCCGCACTTTCGGCCATCCGGGGTGTGCGGGATTGGACCCCCGTTGGCATCGTCAGCCCCAGCGGTGCAGAAAACGGACGCACTTTGCAAGGCCTCCGGGTCTGGGGGGGCATGTCGGTGCTGCCCAATGTGGTGCGACTCACCGGCGCATTGGCCGCCCTGGTGGTGTCGGTGCCCGGCTCCCACGCCCGCCGCGAGGCGCTGATGCTGGCCAGCGAGGCGGGCTTGCCGTTGCTGACCATGCCACGACCTGACGAGTGGCTGCGCAGCAAGGCCGGCCACCAACCCCGCCGCATCGAGCTGGAAGATTTGCTGGGGCGTGAGCCCGTTGCGCTGGACGAACAGGGCCTGTCCGACCTGATGGCGGGTCAGACCGTGCTGGTGACCGGGGCCGGTGGCTCCATCGGTTCTGAACTCTGCCGCCAGATTGCCCGTTTTGGCGTGGCCCGGATGGTGTGTGTCGATGTGTCGGAGTACGCCATCTACCAATTGGAGCGCGAGCTGCGCGAGACCCATCCCCATTTGCAGGGCCTGTACTACACGGCCAATGTGCGCGACCACGACCGTTTGCTGGCCATCGCTAGGGCGCATCCGCCGGTGGTGGTGTTCCATGCTGCCGCCTACAAGCATGTGCCGCTGATGGAGTCACTCAACGAAATCGAGGCTCTGCGCACCAATGTGCTGGGCACGCTGAACTGTGCCCGTGTGGCCGGTGCTGTGGGTGCCCAGCGGTTTGTGCTGATATCCACCGACAAGGCGGTCAATCCCACCAATGTCATGGGGGCCAGCAAACGTCTGGCCGAGCAGGTGGTGCAGTCCGTCGCCAGGGAATGTCCGCAGACGCACTTTCTGGCGGTGAGATTTGGCAACGTGCTGGGGTCCAGCGGATCGGTGGTACCGCTGTTTACCGAGCAGATTGCCCAAGGAGGGCCAGTCACTGTGACCCACCCGAACATCGTGCGCTATTTCATGACCATTCCTGAGGCGGCCCAATTGGTGCTGCAAGCCGGGCTGATCGGCAAGACCAGCCAGATCATGGTGCTTGACATGGGCGAGCCGGTGGCGATTGTCGAGCTGGCCCGGCTGATGATCCGGCTGTCAGGCGAAACCGAAGACACCATTCCCATAACATTTACTGGCTTGCGCCCAGGCGAGAAGCTTTATGAAGAACTGATTGCACACCAGGAGACTGTTGCGCCGTCCACTCATCCCAAACTTGGAGTGCTGCAACGCGCTTCGACGGAGGGTACTCAGCTGGACGACTTGGTGAGCTGGATCAACGAGCGTGCTGCTATGGTGAGTTCGGACGAAGTCCGGGGCTGGCTGAGTAAGCAGGTGCCCGAATATCAGCCCCGCAGTTAGTTGGCATCGAGTTCACCCCGCCACAAAGCTCCCACTCTTCCCTCCACGCTTCTCCAGCAACCGCACCCCAGTCATCTCCATCCCCCGATCAGCTGCCTTGCACATGTCGTAAATGGTCAGCAAAGCCACCTGAACTGCGGTCAGGGCTTCCATCTCCACACCAGTCGGCCCAGTGGTTTCTGCCGTTGCGGTGCACCGCACAGCATCCAGCTCGGGTAACACCTCAAAGTCCACAGCCACCCGTGTCAGCGCAATCGGGTGGCACAGCGGAATCAGGTCTGCAGTTCTTTTCGCACCCATGATGCCAGCCAGGCGGGCAATGCCCAGCACGTCTCCTTTTTTGGCGGTGCCGCTCTGAATCAGGGCTAGTGTGGCCGGCAGCATGGTGATGCGGCCTTCGGCCACCGCCACGCGGTGAGTGTGCGCCTTGGCGCCCACATCGACCATGTGGGCCTGGCCTTGGGAGTCGAAGTGGGTGAGGGGGGACGGGGTGTCTGGCGTGTGCATGGCACGCAGTTTACCCATCAGTCGCCTTTGTCAAACCATTCGTGCAGGGGGCGCGGAGCGCCAAACACGTAGCCCTGGCTTTCGTCCACCCCCAGCTCGGTCACCGCCCTCTGAAGTTCGGGTGAGCTCACAAATTCGGCCACGGTCCGCACTTTAAGCTGGTGTGCCACTTTCACCATCGACTCGACGATCACGCGGTCCACCGGGTCGTCCAGCAGGCTTTGAATGAAAGCGCCGTCGATCTTGATGTAATCCACATCAAACCGTTTGAGGTAGTCGAAGGTGGCCACCCCGGTGCCAAAGTCGTCGATGGCCACCCGGCAGCCGCACTCCCGAATGGCGCGTATGGTGTCAGTGGCCTGTGCCGGGTTGGCGATCGCTTGGCTTTCAGTGATTTCAAACGTGAACTTGTGTGCCGGCAACTGGTGCAACTTCAGCCCTTGTGCAATGCGTTGAGCAATCACCGGGCTGGCCACGGTGGGCCCTGACAAGTTGATGGCGCAATGGTTCAGCTTCTCCAGCGCGTGCGGGTGGGTGGCAAACCATTCGAAGGTTTGCTCCATGACCGACATGTCCAGCAACTGCATCATGCCCGCCCGCATGGCCACGGGCAAAAACACACCGGGCGGGATGATCCCACCCTGCGCATCGCGCAGGCGGATCAGCACCTCATACTTGTGCGGCATTGCGCCCGGGTTGACGTTGGCGACGATGGGCTGGGCGTACAACACCAGTTGCTTTTGCTGAATGATCTGGCGTATGCGCTCAGCCTGTTCGGCCTCTTCTTTCAATGCATGCGCCGATTGCCGGTCGACAGCCGTCACCAGCACCTGCCGCGACTCTTGTGCCTGCTGCTCGGTGCGGCGCAGGCACGCCATGATCACCTCCACCGGTGGCGGCGGATGGGTGGTCAGGGTCACGGCCGCCACCGTCCACATCGGGCGTCCGACGGTGTCATCGAGCAGGGCCCTGGATTCCACCACCGCAAAGTTGATTTTGGTCAGCAGCGCTTGCAGTTCCACTGTGTGGTCGGTCAACAAACCCACAAAGTGGGCCTTGGACGTCCGCGCCCACACCACTTCCGGTGCCGCCACGGCCAGTGCGCCGCCGGTGGCGCGTTCAAGCACATCGCTTTGCCTGGCCCCCAGCAGTTGCTCGATGGAATCTGCGTTGGTCATTTGAACGCTCACAAGTGTGGGCGCGCGCGGGTTGGGTTCTTCGTCGGCAAACTGTGTTTCACCGGCATCTTCCACCCGGTCCACCAGTTCTTCGATTTTTCGGTACAGCCCGGTCAGGCTCAGCAGGTTGGTGAGCGGGTCGGTGTCGGCCTGGCGTTCCAGCCGTTTCAGCGCCAGCCGCCGTTCGTGGGCTGTCACCAGCAGCAGCTGTGTGGTGGCAATTCCAAGCGTGACGGCAAGTGTGGCCAGCAACAGTTCGGTGTGTTGCGCTGATCCCGGCGCATGGGGCAATGCAACTGCGGTGGCCGTGAGCGCTGACACTGCGGCAATCAGTGCCATCAGGTGCACGCTCAGTGGGCTGGCGCGGGTGGCGTGCAGGGCCAGCACGGGCAACAGCAGCAGCAGGCTGGCGCGCGCCAATCCCGGGTACTCGGCCCACCACATGCTGCCACTCAGGGCCGCACAGGCCAGTATCGCCAGGAGGGTGGGCCAATCGGCCTGAACAGCCTGCAGCAATTTGCCGGCAAAGCGCGGCAAGCCACCACGGGTGCGAGCCACCAGCAGCTCCCACGCCAACGGGGCAAACACCAGCGCGCCGCACAGGCTGGTGACCCAGTAGCCAAACAACGCGTGCATCCATTGCGCGGGGGATAGCTCGGGGCCCAGCAGCGCTGTACCCAACACCAGCACCGAAGCCGACAAGGGGGCACCCTGCAATACCTGTACGCGGAGGAACGCCAGCACTGTGGTCAGCCGTGCAAAGGGCTGCGAAGTACCGGCAAATCGCACCTGCAACCGTCGCCATGACAACCAGGGTCCGGCCACCGCCGCCAGCATGACAAACGGCAAGAAACGCGGCGAGTGGGTGTGCAGCAGCAAACCTGCCATGCCAACGCCCAGTGCCACGGCCCAGGCTGCGTGTTTGCCCTGCGTGCACAGCATGGCAAACGCCAGGCCGGTGGCAGGCCAGTACAGCGGAAGCGCGCCTTCCAGCTGCGATGCCATTTGTGCCAGAACGCTCAGCCCAGCCACCACGCATACCCCAGCCAGCACCGCGATCAGGCGGTGCGTGGGGGGCGAGGAGCGGGTGTTGAGCAGGGTTGCCATGGAACCAATCCGGCGTGGCCAGACCGAAGCAGCAAGCAAGTTGAGTGATGCGCGATGGACAATCCGGTTGTTTGGGATGTTAGCTTCTCGAACGCCTCTTGTGGGCTTGGGCGCCGGGTGTGTGGCTCACGGCAGACGCTCGCGGTGCGCGTCGCAAAGCAGTTGGATCATATCTTGATAAAAAAACAGGCCCTGTCGCTTTTCTGTATTGGCTTTGCAGCTATATCTTTTTCGGCATCGGCTGGGCCTGCTTCGCCGGTTGTGCGCGACGCCGGGCCACTGACACTGCCCCGAATGGGCGAAGCCGGTGCGCTCGATCTGGCGGCTGAGCGGCAATTGGGCGAGCGCATTGCACAACAGATCTTCCGCGACCCTGATTTTCTGGACGATCCACTGCTGGACGACTACTTGCAGGCCATCTGGCAGCCACTGCTGGCCTCGGCGCGTGCCAGGGGCGACGTGGCCCCCGAGCTGGCGGAACGCTTTGCCTGGCGCCTGATGTTGTCCCGCGAGGCCAGCGTCAATGCGTTTGCCTTGCCCGGTGGCTACCTGGGCGTGCATCTGGGGCTGTTGGCCACCGTGACCACGGCTGACGAACTGGCCTCGGTGCTGGCGCACGAACTCACCCACGTGTCACAGCGCCACATCTCCCGCATGATTGAACGTCAGGACAAGCAGGCCCCGTGGATGGTGGCCGCCATGATCCTGGGCGCGCTGGCTGCCAGTGCCAGCAAAAACACCGACGTGGTGCAAGCCGCCGTGGTGGGCGGGCAAGCCGTGGCAGCTCAGACACAGCTGAACTTTTCACGCGACATGGAGCGCGAGGCCGACCGCGTGGGCTACAACGTCATGACCGGCGCCGGGTTTGACGGCAACGGCTTTGTGACCATGTTCCACAAGCTGGAGAAGGCTTCCCGCCTGAACGATGACGGAGCCTTTCCCTACCTGCGCAGCCACCCGCTGACCACCGAGCGCATGGCCGACATGCAGTCCCGCGTGAAGCACGAGTCTCCTGCTGCGCTCCAGGGGGGGGCTGTGGCGCCGGTATCGGCACAGTGGCACGCGCTGATGTCGGCGCGGGCCAGGGTTTTGTCCGAGCCTTCGCTGGCGCGCTGGCGTGCCTGGCTGGCCGATACCCAGGCCCCTGCCCCTTCTGCGGCCGTGTGGTACGCCGGTGCGCTGTCGGCCCTGCGTCTCAAGCAACCCGCCGATGCCTGGCGGTGTGTGCAAGCACTGTGGCAGCAGATACCCACCATGGATGCTGCTGCTGCACAGGCCACCCGCTTGCTGGCGCTGGAGGTCTGGCTGGCACCCGGCGCGGCTAAGGCCATGCCCGGTGCGGCGTGGCCCAACCAACTGCTGGGCCACGCGCGGCAAGCCCTGCTGGGGGCTCAAGGGCGTGCGCCCGTTGTGCTGGGTGCACAAACCTTGCTGGCCCAAGGGCAGTCTTCCGAGGTGGTGGGGCCCTTGCAGCTGTGGCTGTCGTCGCACCCGGCCGATGCCATGGTCTGGCTGGTGCTGGCCCAGGCCTGGCAGGCGCAGGGGCACCCGCTGCGCGCCATCCGAGCAGAGGCAGAGGCCCGTGTGGCGCAGTTCGATCTGGGCGGTGCCATTGACCGCCTTAGCGCGGCGCGCGAGTTGGGGCGCGAACTTGGCCGCACGCAGCGCGATGCCGATCACATGGAGCTGTCCATCATCGACACCCGTTACCGGCAACTGGTGCAGCAACAGCGCGAACGGCTGCAGGAGAACAGGCGCTGATGCACGGTTGCGGTGCGATAATTCGCGCTCTTTGACCTTGGAGACACGAATTGGAAGCCAGCCCTAGTGGCACGCTTTCATCCTTGCCAACGGCTTGAGCTTGTTGCCCTGTGTGCGCCCTTTCTGGCGTGGCACAGCGGCGCGGTGTACGGCAGCAGCGGGGGTGAAAGCGACACCACCCCCCTCAGGTGACACGCGCCCCGCGCTGTGTTGCCCCTGCCCCCACCCGCAACGGAGCCCGTCATGCTCAACGTGTTCACGCTGGCCAATGGCCGTTTGTTTCAAGAAGAAATCGACTCCCTGGAAGAACTGGCGCAATTCAAGCCCATTTGGGTGGACCTTGAATCGCCCTCGCCCGAAGAGCGCCGCTGGGTCAAGCAGCATTTCGGCCTCAGCATTCCCGAAGACGCGATGGACGAGGACATTGAAGAGTCCGCCCGCTTTTTCGAGGAAGACAACGGCGAGCTGCACATCCGCTCCGACTTCCTGATCGACGACGACGAAGACCCCCGCGCCGTGCGCGTGGCGTTCATCCTGAACGAGCAAAACGACGAGCTGAAAAGCCGTGGGGTGCTGTTTTCCATCCACGACGAAGACGTGCCTGTGTTCCGACTCCTGCGCATGCGCGCGCGCCGCATGCCGGGCCTGATCGACGACGCCAAAGACGTGCTGCTGATGCTGTTCGACGTGGACGCCGAGTACTGCGCTGACACGCTGGAAGACATTTACGACGACCTGGAAAACGTGAGCCGCCAGGTGCTGAACGGCGACGTGACCGACAACAAGGCCAGCGAAGTGCTGTCGGCCATTGCGCGGCACGAAGACATGTCGGGCCGCATCCGCCGCAACGTGATGGACACGCGCCGCGCTGTCAGTTTCATGATGCGCACCCGCATGCTGGGCACCGAGCAGTTTGAAGACGCGCGGCAAATTCTGCGCGACCTCGATTCACTCGATGGCCACACCGCGTTTCTGTTCGACAAGATCAACTTTTTGATGGACGCGACGGTCGGTTTCATCAACATCAACCAGAACAAGATCATCAAGATCTTCTCGGTGGCCAGCGTGGCTTTGCTGCCCCCTACCCTGATAGCCAGCATTTACGGCATGAACTTCCAGCACATGCCCGAGCTGAGCCAGACCTGGGGCTACCCCGCTGCGTTGTGCCTGATGGTGGCCTCTGCCGTGGGGCCCATGTTGTATTTCAGGAAGCGCGGCTGGCTGAAGTGAAATTCAGTCGAAAAGTGCCGTTGGCGCTTTCCTGTATTCAATAGTTTGCTATCGATGTTTCAAGTTGCATTTGGCTGGCTCAATGCTGCCAGGGCCGCCAGCACCACCTGCGCGCTGTAGCGGGCAGCAACGTCGGCAACAAAGCGGCCAAAGTCCACATGCGCGCTGTCGTCGGCCCGGTCTGACACGGTGCGCACCGCCGCAAAAGGCACGCCGAAGTCGTGGCACACCTGGGCCACGGCGGCGCCTTCCATTTCCACCGCGAGCGCATCGGGCAAGGCCAGGCGCAGTGCATCGCTTTCGGCGCTGGTGGCCACAAAGCGGTCACCGCTGGCGATCAATCCCTGGTGAACCTTGGCCCCTTGCAGGTGGAAGGCAGCCACGGTGTCTGCACTGAGCCAGGTGGGCAAGTCGTCCAGTGTGTGTTGGCTGGCTTGCGCCAGCGCGTGGGTCCATTCAGGGTGTGTGTCGAAATGGGCTTGGCCATAGCCGGGCACCTCGTGGCGCGGGAACAGTGGCGAGGCGTCCATGTCGTGCTGCACAAAGCGCTGGGCCACCACCATGTCGCCCACCTTCACGCCCTCGCCCAGCCCACCGGCCACGCCAGTGAACAGCAGGCCATCCACGCCAAACCGTTGCAGCAGCAGCGTGGCGGTGGTGGCGGCGGCAACCTTGCCAATGCCCGACACCACGGCCACCACCTCACACCCTTGTGAGCCATGTTGCGGCCCGCCCAAATGGCCGGGCCAGAACTGACGGCCCGCCACGGTTTCGCGGTGCTCGTCGGGCATCAGGTCGAGCACGGCCTGAAGCTCTTGCGGCATGGCCGCCATCAGGCCAATGCGACAAGGGCGGCGCAGGGGTTTGCCGTTATTTTTTGTCACGCAGTTCGCGGCGCAGGATTTTGCCCACCGGTGTTTTGGGCAGCTCGGTGCGGAATTCGATGACCTTGGGTTGCTTGTAGCCGGTCATGTTGGCTTTGCAGAACTCGCGCACCTGCGCTTCGGTCAGCGCCTCGTCTTTCTTCACGATCACCAGTTTCACGGCTTCGCCGGTTTTCTCGTCGGCCACACCCACCACGGCGCATTCCATGACGCCAGGGCAACTGGCCACCACGTCTTCCACCTCGTTGGGGTAGACGTTGAAGCCACTCACCAGCACCATGTCTTTCTTGCGGTCCACGATCTTGAAATAGCCGCGCTCGTCCATGATGCCCACGTCGCCGGTTTTGAAGTAACCGTCAGCGGTCATGACCTTTGCGGTCTCGTCGGGGCGCTGCCAGTAGCCCGCCATGACTTGCGGGCCTTTGATGGCAATTTCTCCCGGCTGTCCCATGGGCACTTCGTGTCCGTCGTCGTCCAGGCACTTCATGGAGGTGCCGGGAATCGGCACGCCGATGGTGCCGCTGAACTCGTGCGACGTGACGGGGTTGCAACTGGCTGAAGGGCTGGTTTCGCTCAGGCCATAGCCCTCGCAAATGGGGCAGCCGGTTTTCTCGAGCCACAGCTTGGCCACCGCGTGTTGCACGGCCATGCCACCTCCGAGGCTCACCTTCAGGTTGCGCCAGTTCACCGTGCCGAAGTCCGGGTGGTTGGCCAGGCCATTGAACAGGGTGTTGACCGCCGGAAAGCTGTGGAAGGTGTGCTGGCTCAGTTCTTTGAGCACCGCAGGAATGTCGCGCGGGTTCGGAATGAGGATGGTTTTGCCCCCCATGCGCAGGCTGAGCATCATGTTCACCGTGAAAGCGAAGATGTGATACAGCGGCAGGGCGCACACGGCGGTGGGCTGCTCACCCGCCGGTATGGTTTTCATGGCCGGGGTGTTCCATGCTTCGGACTGCAGCGCGTTGGCCACCACATTGCGGTGCAGCAGCACCGCACCCTTGCTCACGCCTGTGGTGCCGCCGGTGTACTGCAGCACGGCCACGTCATCGGGCTTGATGTCGGGCTTTTTCAGCGTTCCTTTGGTGCCCCGAGCAATGGCTTCGTTGAACCGCACCGCTTGCGGCAGGTGGTACGCAGGCACCATCTTTTTGACGTTGCGCACCACGTAATTGACCAGTGCGCCCTTCAGCAACCCCAGCCGGTCGCCCATGGCAGCCAGCACCACGTGCTTCACAGGTGTGTTGGCAATGCACTGCGTCAACGTGGCAGCAAAGTTTTCGATGATGACAATGGCCTTGGCGCCCGAGTCTTTGAGCTGGTGCTCCAGCTCACGGGGGGTGTAGAGGGGGTTCACGTTCACCACCACCAGACCGGCGCGCAGCACACCCGCCACGGCCACCGGGTATTGCGGCACGTTGGGCATCATGATGGCCACGCGGTCACCTTTGACCAGCCCCAGCCCTTGCAGGTATGCGGCAAACGCCTGAGACAGGCTGTCGGCCTCGGCATAGGTCATTTCCTTGCCCATGAAGCTGTAGGCCACGCGACTGCTGTATTGGCGGTAGCTGTCCTCGATCAACTGGACCAGCGACGTGTATTGCGACGTGTCGATGTCGGTAGCCACCCCGGCGGGGTAGGAACTGAGCCAGGGGCGGTCGGCGGAAGAGGTCATGTACGCAGTCTCCTTGTTGTGTGAATTGAATAAACGAACGGTCGTTCGTTTATTCGGCTTAACCCTGCGATTCTCCACTATCCTGACGCATATCTGACAGGGGGGCGAACACAAAAAAGGGAGACCACCCTGCGGCGGTCTCCCTTTTGGCTGCAACCACTCTGTGGTGGCGAGTGCTCAGGTCTTGAGCGCCACCAGCACCTCGTCCAGCATCTTCTTGGCATCGCCAAACAGCATGCGGTTGTTGTCTTTGTAGAACAGCGGGTTGTCCACACCGGCGTAGCCGCTGGCCATGGAGCGTTTCATGACGATGGAGGTGCGGGCCTTCCACACTTCCAACACTGGCATGCCGGCAATGGGGCTGGTGGGGTCGTCCTGCGCCGCAGGGTTCACGATGTCATTGGCGCCAATGACGATGGCCACATCGGTGTCGGGGAAGTCTTCGTTGATTTCGTCCATCTCCATCACGATGTCGTAAGGCACTTTGGCCTCCGCCAGCAGCACGTTCATGTGGCCTGGCATGCGACCGGCCACGGGGTGAATGGCAAAGCGCACATTCACGCCTTTGGCACGCAGGGTGCGGGTGATCTCAAACACCGTGTGCTGTGCCTGGGCCACCGCCATGCCGTAGCCGGGCACGATGATGACGCTCTTGGCATCGCGCAGCATTTCGGCCGTTTCAGTGGCGCTCACGGGCACCACTTCGCCCTGGGGTTCGGCTGCCTCGCCAGATTTGGCTGGAGCCGCGCCGCCGCCCGAGCCAAAGCCACCGGCAATCACGCTGATGAAGTTGCGGTTCATGGCGGTACACATGATGTAGCTCAGGATGGCCCCGGAAGACCCCACCAGCGCACCCGTGACGATCAGCAAGTCGTTGCTGAGCATGAAGCCAGTGGCCGCTGCCGCCCAGCCGGAGTAGCTGTTGAGCATGGACACCACCACAGGCATGTCGGCACCACCGATGGCCATCACCATGTGGATGCCGAACAGCAGCGCAATCACGGTCATCACGATCAGCGGCAACATGCCGTCGGCCACCGTGTGGGCATTGATGAACTGGCGGCCGAACACGATGACGATGACCAGCGCGGCCAGGTTGAGCCAGTGGCGGCCGGGCAGCAACAGCGGTTTGCCACCGATCTTGCCGTTGAGCTTGCCAAACGCAATCAGCGAGCCCGAGAACGTGACCGCCCCGATCAGGATGCCGACGTAAATCTCCACCTCGTGGATGACTTTCTCCGCACCTTGCAACGCAATCGAGGTGTCAACGTAGCTCGCAAACCCCACCAAGCAGGCCGCCAGGCCCACCAAGCTGTGCATCAGGGCCACCAGTTCGGGCATTTGGGTCATCTTGACTACTTTGGCCGCAAACAGGCCAATGCCGCCACCCAGCACCAGGGCCATCACGATCCAGCCCACGCCATCGGGCGTGACGCGTGGGCCCAGCACCGTGGCCACGATGGCCAGTGCCATGCCCAGCATGCCGAACAGGTTGCCGCGGCGCGAGGTTTCGGGGTTCGACAGGCCTCCCAGGCTGAGGATGAACAGGATGGCCGCACCCAGGTAGGCCATGTTGGTAACGCTTTGAGACATGTTGTGTTCCTTTTGTTCTTGTTGTGGGTTACTTGCGGAACATGTCCAGCATGCGGCGTGTCACGGCGAATCCGCCAAACATGTTGACCGCAGTCAGCACCAGCGCCAGGAAAGACAGGCCGCGGATCAGGCTGTCAGGCCGACCGTCCGCGCTCGACACCACGCCCAGCAGCGGCGGGGAAATCTGCACCAGCGCGCCGATGGCGATGATGCTGGAGATGGCGTTGGTCACGCTCATCAGCGGCGTGTGCAGCGCGGGCGTCACGTTCCACACCACCATGTAGCCAATGAAACACGCCAGCACAAACACCGTGAAGTGGCCCAGGAAGGCCGCAGGGGCGTAAGCACCAATGAACCAGAACACCACCGCAGCCACCGCAAACAGGATGGCCAGTGTCTTGGCGGGCATGGGGGCACTGCTGCCGTGACCGTGGCCGCCTTTTTTCTCGGCCACTGCCGCAGCGGGCTTGGGTGCGGGGGCGGCCGCCTGTTTCAGTGGCGGGGCGGGCCAGGTGATTTCACCGTCCTTGATGACCGTCAGGCCACGGATGGCATCGTCTTCCATGTTGACGTTGATCACGCCATTTTTGGTTTTGCACAGCTCTTCGCTCAGGCGGAACAGGTTGGTGCCGTACAGCGTGGACGACTGGCGTGCCAGGCGCGAGGCCAGGTCGGTGTAGCCCACGATGGTCACGCCGTGTTTCACGACTGACTGGCCGGGTTCGGTCAGCTCGCAGTTGCCGCCTTGCTCGGCGGCCATGTCGACGATCACGCTGCCCGGCTTCATCGACTGCACCATCTCGGCGGTGATGAGCTTGGGGGCCGGTTTGCCCGGAATCAGCGCAGTGGTGATGATGATATCGACCTCCCGGGCTTGGCTGGCATACATTTCGCGCTGCGCTTTTTGAAAGCCTTCGCTCATCACTTTTGCGTAGCCGCCGCCGCCTGAGCCTTCTTCTTCGTAGTCCACCTTGACGAACTCGCCACCCAGCGACACCACCTGGTCGGCCACTTCGGCGCGGGTGTCGTTGGCGCGAACGATGGCGCCCAAGCTGGCTGCCGTGCCAATGGCCGCCAGACCAGCCACACCGGCCCCGGCAATGAACACCTTGGCCGGTGGCACCTTGCCGGCGGCTGTGATCTGGCCATTGAAGAAGCGACCAAACGCGTTGGCTGCTTCCACCACGGCGCGGTAGCCACTGACACCGGCCATGGAAGTGAGGGCGTCCATCTTCTGGGCGCGGCTCAGCGTGCGGGGCAGCGCGTCAATGGCCAGCACGGTGGCTTTGGCTGCGGCCAGTTGGGCCATCAGATCGGGGTGCTGGGCAGGCCAGATGAAACCGATCAGCGTCATGCCGGGGCGCACCAGCGCCACTTCGTCTGCGCTGGGTGGGCGCACCTTGAACACGATGTCGGAGGTGGCCCACAGTTCGGCAGCGTTGGCTGCAATCGTGGCCCCTTCGGCGCGGTACGCGTCGTCGCTGAACGAGGCGTGGTCGCCTGCGCCCGATTCCACCGCCACGCTGAAACCCAGCTTCACCAGTTTGGCCACCACCTCGGGTACGGTGGCCACGCGTTTTTCACCCGTGAAGGTTTCACGGGGTACCCCTATGCGCTGGGGTGTTGGCGCCACGTTGGTCGTGGAATCGGGTCTGGATGCTTCTGTTTGCATGGAGTCTCCTCGGGGATGTCTCAGTCGGGTTGTCGGCTGCGGGCAGACACAAAAACGGTGCATTGCCACCCGGGCCGGGGAGGCAGCGCAACATAAATAAGCGAGCAATTATTCTTGGGCTTGCTTACAGCAGCCTCGCATTGTGCGGTTTTTTCCCGTCGCCTGTCATCCACGGGCTGTCCCTGAGTCTCGGTGACTCGGCCCGGATAATGGGCCCATGAACACCCGTTGGAAACCCAGTGTCACCGTGGCCGCCATCATTGAACAAGGGGGGCGTTACCTGCTGGTGGAGGAGCACACCCCTGAGGGTTTGCGCCTGAACAACCCCGCAGGCCACCTCGATCCCGGAGAGGGTCCTGCCGAAGCCTGCGCCCGTGAGGCGCTGGAAGAAACCACCCACACCTTCACTCCCGAGGCCTTGGTGGGCGTGTACCTGTCGCGGTTCCAGCGCGAAGCCACCGGCGAGGACATCACATACCTTCGGTTTGCCTTTTGCGGTGCGCTGGGCGATGTGGTGCCGGGCCGCTCCCTGGACAACGGCATCGTGCGCACGCTGTGGATGGCACCCGACGAGGTACGCGCCAGCGCCCACCGCCACCGCAGCCCGCTGGTGCTGCGTTGCATGGAGGACCACCTGCGGGGCCAGCGCTTTGCAATGGACCTGATCCACACCGACGCATCGGTGCTGGCATGAACTGGCTGTTGCTGGCCAGTGCGGCCTTTGGCGCAGGTGTGTTGAACGCCATTGCGGGCGGGGGCAGCTTTCTCACCTTTCCGGCGCTGGTGTTCACCGGCGTGCCGCCCATTGCCGCCAATGCCACCAGTGCGCTGGCCGTGAGCCCGGGCTATCTGGGCAGTGTGTGGGGATTCCGCTCCGAACTCCGTGCCATGGACCGGAGCCAACTCAGGCGTGAGGCGGTGCTGGCTTCGGTGGGCGGAGTCCTGGGGGCGATGCTGCTGCTGGTGACCCCGGCCAAAGTGTTTTCGGGGCTGGTGCCCTGGTTGCTGCTGTTTGCGACCGCTTTGTTCGCCGCCGGGCCGTGGTTTTTGAAGCGCCGCCAGGCACAGGGCGGTGAAACGTCTGGCAGGCGGGGCCGTATGCCGGGCCTGCTGGCGGTATCGGTATACGGCGGGTATTTCAACGGCGGGCTGGGCATATTGCTGATGGCGCTCTACACCCTCACAGGTGAAAGCCGCATGAACCAGGCCAACGCCCTCAAGAACCTGAACTCGTTCGTGCTGTCCATCCTGTCGGTGGTAGCGTTTGCGCTGGCAGGGGCCATTGTGTGGCGCGAGGCTGCGCTGATGATGGTGTGTGCCACCGCAGGTGGTTTTGTGGGTGCGCGCCTGGCCAAGCGCCTGCCTGCTGCCTGGGTGCGTGGGCTGGTCATTGGTACCGGGTTGGTGATGAGCGCGGTGTTCTTTGCCCGGCAATCCGGCTGAACGGCTTTATTCGGTCTGCTGTTCGGGCCTGAGGGCAGCCTGCAGCACCACGCCGTGCCATTTTTCCGCTTCGGCCATCAACAGGTCGTGCAGTTCGCCGGGGCTGGACGTCTGTACGCGTGCGCCGTCGGCCTCCATGCGGGCGGCAATGTCGGGGTTCTTCAGCACGTCGTTCAACGCGGTGTTCAGTTGCCGCACCACCGCAGCGGGTGTTTTGGCGGGTGCAAACAAGGCGTACCACTGGGTCATCTCCACCCCGGTCACGCCCGCTTCGAGCAGCGTGGGCACCGTCGGCCAAGCGGGCAGCCGGCTGGGCCCCGCCACCGCCAGCGCCTTCAGCTTGCCGCTGCGCAAATAGGGCTGTGCGGTGAACAAGCTGGGAAACATCACCTGCACACCGCCGTTGGCCACCTCGGCAATGGCGGGCGCGGCGCCGGAAAAGTCCACCCGGTGCAGCGGACTGCCCCTGTGGAGCTTGAACAGTTCGGCCGCGAAGTGCGGTACCGTGCCTTCGCCAGCCGAGGCATAGCTCAGTCGGGTGGGTGAATGCTTCAGCAGCGTGACCAACTCGGCCACGCTGTTCACCGGCAGGTCTGAAGGCACCACCAGAAGCGTGGGCGAATGGCCAATGAGCCCGATGGGCGAGAAGTCAGCCACTGGGTCATAGCGCAGCTTTTGCAGCGCGGGGTTGATGCCGTGGGTGGCGATGTACCCGAACAGCAGGGTGTGGCCGTCGGCCTGGGCTGCGGCCACGTATTCGCTGGCAATGGTGCCGTTGGCGCCTGCCCGGTTGTCCACCACCACAGACTGGCCCAACAGCGGGCCCAGTTTGCGGGTGAGGGTGCGCGCCATGGTGTCGTTGCCGCCCCCTGCACTGGTGGGCACGATGACGTGTACTTCGCGCTGCGGAAAGGCCCGCATTCCCGGTGCATTGGGCGCATCGACTGCCGTCGCAGGGGCCGGCGGAAACACGTAGCCTGGCAGGTGCAGCACACCCTGCATGATTTTTCGCACTGTGCGCACCAGAGCGGCGCGGGTCACGCTGGCGTTGGCCCCTTCGCCCTCCACCGTCACGTCCACATCGATCTGTCCTGCCGGATGCAACACGGTCAGCGCATGGCTGCCCGCCGACATGGGCTGTCCACTGGCCACCGTGCCAGGCAGTGCAAAGGAGGTGGCCACCCCAATGGCGCCCGTCACCGCGTGCGATGCATGGCACTTGTGTGGTGTGAAGTAGCGCGAGGTGATGCTGTGCGGCGTGTCGCCCGAACTCACCAGCACGGGCTTGGGCACCACGCTGTTGCGCACATCGCCCAGGCCCATGCGCTGCCCGGCCTGCAGGCGCAGCGCCTCGATGCGATCCAGCAAGGCGCGGTTGGCATCCAATTCTGCAGGGCGCTCGCGCCCGCTCAGGCCCAGGTCGGAGGCGCGCAACATCATCAGCGGCATGGCGGCGTCGATACAGGTCACATCCAGCCCGTCGATCACGTCGATCCGTTGCCCGGTGGGGAATAACTGGCCCGTGACGGCTCCCCAGGCGTCGAGAAAGTTCAACAGCACCGGTGCCGCCGTGCCTGCCACACCATCGATGCGGGCATCACCTTCGTAACTGACCTTGCCACCCGGTGTGCACACGGTCACGTCGATGCGCGAGGCCGTGTTGACGTTGAACACCCGCACGGTGGTGGTGCCGTCCTGTGCCGGAATCAGCCCCTGATCGATGGCAAACGGGGCCACGCCCGACAGCATGTTGCCGCAGTTGGGCCGTGTGTCCACCGATTGGTGTCCCACACCCACCTGTGCAAACAGGTAGTCCAGATCGCAGTCGGGCTGGGTGGAGCGTGACACGATGGCCACCTTGCTGTTGAGCGTGCTGCCACCACCCAGGCCGTCCAGCTGCAAGGGGTCGCTGGCCCCGATGGCGCCAATGAGCGCCTGGTCGCGTGCTTCATCGCCTGCGGGCAGCCAGTCGCGCAGAAAGAACGGGCCGCGCGAGGTGCCTGCGCGCATGAGCACGCAGGGAATGGACAAGGTCATGGCCGGGCTTTCAAAAAGACTTGAGCGTTGGTCGCAGGGTCAGTCGTCACCCAATGCCAATGCGCTGGGCAGGCGCTTTTCCACGTTGTGGCGCAGCAGTGCGGCGGTGCGGAACACGCCATGGGCAAACTTGCCGTAGGGCAAGGTGGCAAACAGCGCCATCACCGCACCCAGATGCACCGCCAGCAGGGCGGGCATGGCGGCGGTGCCACCGGCCAGCCACAGCGCCAGCCCGGTGGAGCTGGTCAGGAACAACAGTGCAATGAAACCCAGGTCCATGGGCTTTTGCGCCGCGTCGCCGTGCAGGGGGTGGCGTTGCAGCTTGAGCTTGAACAGACCCAACGTGCCCAGCACCAGCATCACGCCTCCCGTCACGCCCAGCAGCTTGGGCAGGCTGGGCATGGCGTAGGGGGCTGTTTGGTTCAGCACGTAGTGGTACAGCGTGGCCACGCTGGTGGCGGCAAAACACAGCAAAAAGCCATAGAACGTGAGGTGGTGGGCGCGGCGGCGGGCGTGGGTGTACTCGTCGTCCGCGTTGTTGCAGCCCTCGCCGTGCCCACCGTCCAGGTACTTCAGCGTGGCCACGTTGCCCAACGCTTCTTCGGTCGCGGCTGCGGTCAGCGGTGCCGACGGCGTGGCGGGCCCTGCGGTGCCCGGCGCATGGCCGCTGGTGGCGGGTGACACATCGCGCCAGAAGCGGCGCACCCCCAGCGTGAGTGCCAGCGCGGCAAACAAAAACACCGGCGCAAACAGGCTCACCAACAGGTTGTGCGGGAACACGCTGTAAAAGTTGGCTCCGGGCGCAGTGCCCCACAGCGTGCCGTTCAGTGCCAGTGCCAGCAGCAGGAACAGCGCCAGCCCTGCGGCCAGCGCCACGCTCAGCGTGAGGCCGTTGCGTTGGTACAGCGCACCCAGTGCCGGTGGCCAGGCGTAGTCGGCGTAGGTCTGGCCGCGCACGGTGGCCATGGCCTGGGGCACGTTGATGGCAAATTCGTGCGGCGGTGCGTACTGGCAGGCATGCAGGCAGGCCCCGCAGTTGTGGCACAGGTTGGCCATGAAGTGGATGTCGGCCTTGCCAAATTCCAGCCGCCGCGTCATGGCTGGGAACACGGCACAAAAGCCTTCGCAATAGCGGCAGCCGTTGCAAATGTGCATTTGCCGGGCCACCTCGGCCTCGGCGGCGGTCAGGGCCGGTGCAGGCACCACCTCTCCGTTGGCCAAGGCGCGGGCGTCCCGCGTCAGCGCCTCCAGCGGCGACAGGGCTTTTTCAGGCGTGGACATGCTGGCCTCCTGCCTGTTGCATGGCCTTGACGGCGTGGGCCGCTTGCGTGCCAGCAATGCGCCCAAACGCGGTGCCTATCGACATGCCCACACCTGCGGTGTATCCCTTGCCCAGCACGTTGCCCGCCATCATTTCCCCCGCCACAAACAGGTTGGGGCTGGGCTGGCCACCAAAGTGCACGGCAGCTGTGTCGTCGGTTTTCAGGCCCAGGTAGGTGAAGGTGACGCCGGGCTTCAGGGCATAGCCATAGAACGGTGCCGTGTCGATGGGCCGGGCCCAATGGGTTTTGGCGGGAGCCACGCCCTCGGTGTGGCAGTCGTCCAGCGCGGTGTGGTCGAACGTGCCCACGTGGCAGGCGGCGTTGTAGCTGTTCAGGGTGTGCATGAAGGTGTCCACGTCCAGGCCCAGTTGGCGGGCCAGTTCGGGCAGGCTGTCGACTTTCACGCCGGGGAACACCGGGGGCATGAAACGTCCCACGGCCTTGGCGTCGATGATGGAATAGCCCACCTGCCCGGGCTGCTGCGCCACCAGGCGGCCCCAGATGGCGTAGCGCTTGGGCCAGAAGTCTTCACCCTCGTCGTAAAAGCGGCGGGCCTCGCGGTTGACCACCACGCCCAGTGACACACAGTCGATACGGGTGCAAATGCCCCCGTCGTACAGCGGCGCGCGCGCGTCAATGGCCACCATGTGGGCCTGCGTGGGGTCGCCGATGGTGTCGGCTCCGTGGTCGTCCAGCAGGTGTTTGAGAAGAACACCCTGGTTGTAGCGGGTGCCGCGGATCAAAAAATTGTCTGCCGGGTGTTCGCCGCGCTCGTTCTGGCCCCAAGCCTCGCGCAGCCACTCGCGGTTGCTCTCAAATCCACCGGCGGCCAACACACAGCTGCGGGCCGTGATCCGCTCGTGCGTCACCTGCCCGTTGGGCTGTGTGACGGCCACGTGTACGGCCACGAACCGGTCGCCATCCATGTCGATCCGCTCAGCCGTGCACTGGTAGCGCACTTGGATGCCCAGCTTGTCGGCGCTGCGGTAGTAGGCGTTCATCAGCGCCTTGCCGCCGCCCATGAAGAAGGCGTTGGTGCGGGCGGTGTGCAGCGCGCCTGACAGCGACGGTTGAAAGTGCACGCCGTGGCTGCGCATCCAGGGGCGGCAGGTGCCGCTGTCGCGGATGACTCGGCGGGCCAGGTGCTCGTTGGTCAGCCCGCCCGTGACCTTGAGCAGGTCTTGCCAAAACTCTTCTTCCGTGTAGGCATCGACCAGCACGTCCTGCGGCGCATCGTGCATGCAGCGCAGGTTGCGTGTGTGGGCCGAGTTGCCGCCGCGCCATTCTCGCGGGGCAGACTCCAGCACCAACACACTGGCTCCGGCCTCGCGGGCCATGAGCGCAGCGCACAGCGCGGCGTTGCCGCCGCCGATGACCAGCACGTCCACAGACGGTTCAGACGGATGTTGTGCCATGAAATTCAAGAAAAAACAGCCCCTACCGCTTGTCTGACAAGCGGTTTCAGCTATGAATTTGAGTGGGTCAGGCCGCCGTGATGTTGGCGCGCTTGACGATGTCTTTCCAGATGCTTTGTTCGCGTTTGATGAACGCTGCAAATTCGCTGGCTGGGCCGCCGCCGCCCACAGCGTTGTCGGTGGCAAAGCGCTCGGTCACGGCGCTGGATTTCAGCGCCTTGTACGACTCTTCCTGCAATCGCTTGACGATCTCGGGCGGCGTACCGGCCGGGGCCATCATTCCGTACCACTGCGAGGTTTCAAAGTCTTTGAAGCCCATCTCGGCCACCGTGGGCACGTCGGGCAGGGCCGAAATGCGTTGCTGTGTGCCCACCGCAATGGCGCGCAGCTTGCCCGAGCGGATGTAAGCGCCGAGAGCGGGCAGGCCCGCGCTGCTGGCGTGCGTGCGGCCAGCCAGCAGGTCCACCAGCTGTGGGCCCGTGCCCCGGTAGGGAATGTGGGTGAGTGAAATGCCGGTGACCAGCTTCAGGTATTCCATGGCAAGGTGCCCGGCGCTGGCGTTGCCGGCCGAGCCGTAGTCCAGCTTGCCGATGTTTTTCTTGGCGTAGGCCACGAATTCCTGGAAGTTTTTGGCCGGGATGTCAGGGTGGATCACAAACACGTTGGGTACCTTGGCCAGCAACGTGACGGGCATGAAATCCCGATTCACGTCGTAGGGCTGGTTGGTCAGCATGTAGGGGTTCACGGCCAGCGTGCCCACATGGCCCAGGATGAGCGTGTGGCCGTCGGGCGGAGCTTTTGCCGCCTCTTGCATGGCAATGACACCCGCCGCGCCGGGTTTGTTTTCCACATACACCGACTGACCCAGTTGTTTGCTGAGTTCGGCCGACACCGAACGCGCCACGATTTCAGACGTGCCGCCAGGTGCAAAAGGCACGATGAACCGGATGGCCTTGCTGGGCCAGGGGGCCTGCGCCTGCGCAGCAGCAGGCAGCAGCGCGGCACCGGCCAGGGCCAGGGTGTGGCGGCGGGTCAGGGGGGTGGTGGGGTTCATCGCAAAGTCTCCTCGTTGTGGTTGTGAAAAAAACGGCAAAAGCTCAGAACTGGTAGCGGCGCAGGCCACCGTCCACCGGAATCACTGCCCCGGTGATGTAGCTGGCGCGGGGGCTGGCCAAGAAGGTGACCAGGTTGGCCATGTCTTCAGGCTCGCCGTAGCGGCCCATGGGAATTTCGTTTTCGCACTGCCACTGACGGTATTCGGGCGTGTAGTTGCGAAAAATCTGCTCGGAGTGAATGCGCCCGGGTGGCACGCAGTTCACGGTGATGCCGTGCTGCCCCACCATGCGTGACAGGCCCTTGGCCCAGCTGTGCATGCCCGCCTTGGCGCAGAACGCGCCGTTGGTGTGCTCTGGTTCGCTTTTGCCGGTGATGTTGATGATGCGGCCCCACTTGCGCTCGATCATCTGGTCCACCAGCGCATCAGCCACCTGGCGCGGGCGGTGGAAGTTGAGCGTGATGGCCTCTTGCCAGCGCTCTTCGTCCACATGCAGCTCCTTGAAGCTGCGCGAGCCACCTGCGTTGTTCACCAGGATGTCGACCCGGCCCAGACCTGCCAGCGCGGCGGCAGCCAGGGTTTTGGCCGCGTCGTCGGCGTACAGGTCGGACTCGATGATGACAGGCGGCTTGCCGCCTGCATCGGTGATTTCTTTGGCCACCTGCTCCAGCAGGTTCACGCGGCGGGCCGAAATGGCCACGCGCACGCCTTCGGCGGCCAATGCCAGTGCAATGCCTCGGCCGATGCCGGTGCTACCCCCGGTGACCAGGGCGGTTTTGTCTGAGAGTTGCAGGTCCATGTTGCTCTTTTGGGCAGTGATTGATGACCTGTTCACTGTAAAAAGACCTTACCGGGCTGTGCAGCCCTCGGCGTGCATGGGGGTATCACGTTTTGTGATGCCAGAGGCTGGCGTGGGTGTTCCGTTAGAGCGGCGTGGCACCAAACCACAGCCCCTGGCGCACCAGCGTGCGAGTGCAGTCGGCCAACACCACACGGGCGGCCAGGGCTGCCGGTGGCAGCTCGTCGTCAGACAGGCTGCACAACAGGTTTCGCCGGGTGACATGGGGTGCCGTGATGCGCGCCAGCCGAAAACGCGTGGCCGCGTCGGCAAACCGCGCCACTGCCGCGCCGGGCTGGAGGGTCGCTCCCAGCCCCGCGTCCACCGCTTCCATCAGCATGGCCAGCGAGTCGATCTCCAGCACCACCTGCGGCGTGATGTTGGCTTGGGCAAATGCTGCGTCGAGTGTGCTGCGCAGGCCGTGTGGCCCTGTGGGCAATATCAGCGGCTCTTGGGCCAGCTGGGCGAGCTCCATGGTGTCGGGAAAATCGGCGCGGGTGTGGTTGGCCGACGCCATGAAGAACAGGTCTTCCTCCAACAAGGGCATCACGCTCCAGCGGCGCGCGGTTTGCAGGCTTTGGCTGGAATGGATGCGCGAGTCGAACAACACGGCCAGATCGAGCTGCCGGGCGTTCAGCATGGCGGCCAGGTGTCCCGATAGGCTTTCCACCATGTGCAGCCGCACGTCGGGGTAGCGCTCGCGCATGGCGCGCATCAGCGGCACGCCCAGCACCGCTGCGGTGGTGGGGGCCAACCCAACGCTGACCGTGCCCGACAGGCGCGCCTGCTGCGCCGCACGCATGGCTTGGTCGGCATGGCGCAGGGTGAGTTGGGCCTCTCGGTAAAACGCCACTCCCGCCTCGGTGGGCGTCACTCCTTGCGGGCTGCGTTGCAACAGCCGGGTGCTGAGTTCGCCCTCCAGTTTGCTGATTATTTGGCTCAGGCCCGATTGCGCCAGGTCCAAGTCCAGCGCTGCGCGGCTCATGCTGCCCAGCTCCACCACGCGCACGAAATAGCGCAATTGCTTCAGTTCCATCTGCCGTTTCCGGGGTCTGCACCGTTGTGTTTGTGTGCCCGGAAACATGATGGCACACCCCCGCTGAGTGCCGTCACGATTTTTTGCTTGTGTGCCACGGGTGTTGGGACTTCCCCGGCCGGCTCTGCGCCGGGTTGGCCCGAACGCTCAGCCCAGCATGGCCTTCCACATGCCTGTGCCCCAGCTCATGGCTCCCGCGCCCGAACGCGTGTTGTGTTCCGGGTCCACCGAGAACTTCAGCTTGGGGGCCTGGCCTGCTTCGACGGTGGACGCCACGTTGATGTTGATGGCGGTGTTGTGCGTCACGTTTGCCCAGCAAATGCCCAGGGGCAAATCGACAGGGCCGGGGGCAGCTGCCACCGTTTTGCCGGCCACCCGGTCCAAAATCTCTTCACCCACTTGCTTGCCCGCGTTGAATGCAACATGCCCGCTTTTGGGCAGCGGAGAGCCCTGCGCATCGCCAATGATGTACACCTTGGCATCGGCCTGCGACTGAAAGCTGGGAAGCTTCACAGCCGCCCAGCGCTCACCCAAACCGGCCTGCCGAACCAAGCCATTGGCCCGCATGGGCAGCACCAGATTCGCGTGCTGAAACGGAATGTCGCCTTCGCTCGTCTGCAAGGCGCGTTTGCCCATGTCCACAGCTTTGATATCAACATTGGGCATGTATTCGATCTCGGCTGAATACAGCGACTTCATTGCACCCAAAATGGGCTTTGCAATGGGGCCGGGCATGGGCCCGGCGTTGGCGTCCAGCAGGATGATTTTTCCTTTGGTGCCGCGCTTTTTCATTTGCTCGGCAATCAGAAATGCACGCTCATAGGGCGCGGGTGGGCAGCGATAGGGTGGCTTGGGCGCGCTGATGATGAAGTGGCCGCCTGTGGTCAAAAACGCATCCACTTCGCGCTTGACGGCCGCCTGTTCAAACGCGCGGAACCCCACTGGCAATTGGTCGCGGGCCTGCGCGTAACCCGCTATGGCCTCCTCCATGTACTCAATGCCTGGAGACAAGACCAGAAAGTCGTATCCCAGGCGCTGTGAGCCCGTCACCACCTCTGACTTGACGCGGTCAATTTCCAGCACTCGCTCTCGCACACGGCGAACGTTGTCCAGACGGTCAATGGCGGCATAGCTGCGCTGAAAGTCCGATGCAGGCTGCCAGCCAGTGATGTAGTGCGCGCTGAGTGGGCAGGACATGAAAGCCTCGTTGGGCTCCACCAGCGTGACCTGTACTTTGCCCCCTTCCACCAAGGCCCGCACAGTGCCCAGACCTCCCCAGCCGCCGCCCACTACCACCACACGGGGCTTGGTCGATCCACCGACACTGGCACAGCCAGTGGCCAAGGCGGCCATGCCCAGGGCGGTACCTTGCAAGAGCTGTCTTCTACGGGCTGAAACGGGGTGTGTCATAGCAAAACTTCCTGTCGGTGGTTAAGAGTGGCAGGTCTGCGCCAGAGACTAGATACCCTCCAGGGGTACCGTACGCATGCTATGCGAACAATTTCCAGTTCTTCATGGGGAAAGCCCACCCCCCCCCAACAGAAGCTTCTGTAGCAATGGGCATCAAACGCCCTGACAGCGCAAACACCACCACCGGCAGGAAGGACAGCACAAACGAGTACAGGCTTTATCGCGCTATGGCCTGGTTCGGCGGGCCGGGTTGGTGAGAGAGTTTCTCGGATGGCCCCTGCTGGGGATAATCCCGCCCCATGACAGCCAAGCAAAAAATCGTCGTGGGCCTCAGCGGAGGTGTGGATTCGGCCGTGAGTGCGTACCTGCTGAAACAGCAGGGGCATGAAGTCATTGGCATCTTCATGAAGAACTGGGAAGACGACGACAACAGTGAATACTGCTCGTCCAACATCGACTTTGTCGATGCCGCGAGCGTGGCCGACGTGATTGGCATCGAGATAGAGCACGTCAACTTTGCCGCCGAATACAAAGACCGGGTGTTTGCCGAGTTCCTGCGCGAGTACCAAGCCGGGCGCACGCCCAACCCAGACATCCTGTGCAACGCCGAAATCAAGTTCAAGGCGTTTCTGGACCACGCCTTTGCCCGTGGGGCCGACAAAATTGCCACCGGGCACTACGCCCGCGTGCGCTGTGTGGGGGCCGATGGCAGCCTCCTGCCAGTGGAAACCGCGCAGCTGGGCGATGGCCGCTTCGAGTTGCTCAAAGGGTTAGACCCCAGCAAAGACCAAAGCTACTTTCTGCACCGCCTGACGCAGCCCCAACTGGCCAAAACCCTGTTCCCGGTGGGCGAGCTGCACAAAACCGAGGTGCGGCGCATTGCCGCCGAGATCGGCCTGCCCAACGCCAAAAAGAAAGACTCCACCGGCATTTGCTTCATTGGCGAGCGGCCTTTCCGCGACTTTTTGAACCGCTACATCGCGCACGAACCCGGCCCCATCAAGAACGCAGAAGGCCGTGTGCTGGGCCAGCATGTGGGGCTGAGCTTTTACACCCTGGGCCAGCGCCAGGGGCTGGGCATTGGCGGAGTGAAGGCACGCGGTGTCGAGTTGAAGGCCGTGCAAAGCCAGGGCCTGCGCGGCGTGGGCGAGCACCACCCCTGGTTTGTGGCGCGCAAAGACCGCAAAACCAACACCTTGTGGGTGGTGCAGGGGCACGACCACCCGTGGCTGCAAAGCAGCGAGCTGGTGGCGCAAGACCTGAGCTGGGCTGCGGGCATCGCGCCAGACCTGTCCAAACCCCGCCGCCTGGCCGCCAAAACCCGTTACCGCCAGGCCGATGCGCCTTGCCTGCTGCAGGCCGCACCCAACGGCGGCCCGCTGACCGAAGTGCGCGACCCGGGTGCTATTCAACTGGTGTTTGACGACCCGCAGTGGGCCGTCACGCCGGGCCAGTCAGCCGTGTTGTACGACGGCGAGGTGTGCCTGGGTGGCGGGGTGATTGCCTGAGCTACCGCCGACTACAAGGTGCCGGTTAGAACGGAATGTCGTCGTCCATGTCGTCAAAGCCGCTGCTGCTGCGTGCGGGGGCAGCGGGCGGTGCTTGACGTGGTGCGGGGGCGTAGGCCGGTGCTGCTGGACGTGAAGGCGGAGGTGCGCGGCGTGCGGGCGCTGGAGCGTCATAGCCGCCCTCATCGCCTCCACCCATGTTGCCGCCGCCCATGCCTTCGCGGCCGCCCAGCAGTTGCAGTTCGGTGGCGATGATGTCCACGGTGTTCTTCTCGGCGCCGGTGGCCTTGTCCACGTAGGTGCCGTACTTCAGACGGCCTTCCACGTACACGGGGCGCCCTTTTTTCACGTATTCACCGGCGATCTCTGCCAGGCGGTCGTAGAACGTGACGCGGTGCCACTGCGTGTCTTCCACGCTTTCGCCGGTGTCGCGGTTCTTGCGGCGTGTGCTGGTGGCAATGCTGATGTTGGCCACGGCCTGGCCAGAAGGCAGATAGCGAATTTCAGGGTCGCGCCCGCAGTTGCCGATGAGGATGACTTTGTTGACGGATGCCATGGTGTCTGCCCGAAAAAGTGTTCTGTAAAAGCCCGATTGTGCAGCAGCCCGGCCAATGAGCGGCGACCTTCAGTGCCCTGTTGACTGGCCTTTTGGGGGGGGTGCCTGCATGCCCCACCCCAGCACCAGCCACACGGCCACCGCCGCGCAGCACGCCGCAAACAGCACCTGGGTGCCACCCCACTTCACCAGGGAGCCACCCACGGCACCCCCGGCAAACAGGCCCAGTGATTGCAGCGCGTTGTACACACCCAGTGCGGCCCCGCGTGATTCGGGCGGGGCCAAGCGTGACACCAGGCTGGGCTGGCTGGCTTCAAGGATGTTGAAGCTCACGAAAAACAGAAACAGCAGCGTGGCCAGTGGCCACAGCGCAGGCCCGCTGGACGCTGCCAGCAACAAGCCGCCTTGCACCAACAGCAACAGCAGCACCGCGGCGCGCAGCACGGCACGCAAATAGCCCCGTCGCTCCATGGCAAACAGGCCGCCCATCAGCACAAACGAGCCCAGCACTGCGGGCAGGTACACCTGCCAGTGGCTGGCCGGGGCTAAGCCGGTCTGCGTCAGCAGCGCGGGCACAGCCATCCACATGCCCAGTTGGGTGGCGTGCAGAACGAACACGCCCAGATTCAGCCGCCAGAGGGAAGGGTGAAACAACACGTCCATCAGCTTGCCGCGCGGGGTGTTGGGCGCTTTTGGGGGCTCTGGTGGGGTCCACCAGGTCACCACCGCCATGCCGGCCACCGCCAGTATCAGAGTCAGGGCAAACACACCGCCCAAGCCCACGGCTGCCGTGAGCGGTGGGGCCAGCACCAGAGACAGCGCAAACATCAGCCCAATGCTGGCACCAATCAGGGCCATGCCCTTGGTACGCACGCTGTCGCGGGTCTGGTCGGCCAGCAGTGCCGTCACGGCGGCCGACACGGCTCCTGCACCTTGCAGTGCGCGGCCGACCAGCAGGCCTTCCACGCTGGTGGCCAGCGCGGCCAAGCCGCTGCCCAGCGCAAACACACCCAGCCCCAGCACGATGATGCGTTTGCGCCCCCAGCGGTCGCTGGCCATGCCCAGCGGCACCTGCATCAGTGCTTGCGTGAGGCCGTAAACGCCCATGGCCAAGCCCACCAGGGCGGTGTTGTCGCCGCCGGGGTAATGCCTGGCTTCCAGCACAAACACGGGCAGCACGAGAAACAGGCCCAACATGCGCAGGGCAAAAATGGCCGCCAACGAAAAACTGGCGCGCTTCTCCAGCGGTGTCATGGCAACAGAATCGACTGTGACTGGGGCGGTGGTGGACATGGACGCAGGCAGTAGCGGGCGGGCAAAGCGGCAGATTGTCCTTGATTGTTCAGCAACCGATAATGCCCGGTTGCCCTGCGCCGGGCTGGGCCATTTCGCTCAGGCTTTCAGCGGGGCTTGTTGTGTTGCCTCATGTCGCCAGAAACTGCTTCGTCCCACCCTGCAAACCCCCAGCCCGTTGCCGGCGATGGCCTGCCGTTGGCCGCTGCCTTGCGCCACCAGCGCATCAGCGTTCGCGGTGCGCGCACGCACAACCTGAAGAACATCGACCTCGACATCCCGCGCGACAAGCTGGTGGTCATCACTGGGTTGTCGGGCTCGGGCAAAAGCAGCCTGGCGTTTGACACGCTGTACGCAGAAGGCCAGCGCCGCTACGTGGAAAGCCTGAGCGCCTACGCCCGCCAGTTTTTGCAGCTGATGGACAAGCCCGATGTGGACTTGATCGAGGGCCTGAGCCCCGCCATCAGCATCGAGCAAAAAGCCACCAGCCACAACCCGCGCTCCACCGTGGGCACGGTGACTGAAATCCACGACTACCTGCGCCTGCTGTTTGCCCGAGCTGGCACGCCACATTGCCCCGAACACGGCCAGCCCCTCGCTGCCCTGAGCGTGAGCCAGATGGTGGATGCCGTGCTGGCCTGGCCTGAGGGCACACGACTGATGGTGTTGGCCCCCATTGCCCGTGGCCGCACCGGCGACTTGGGTGACATGTTCGACGGCCTGGTGGCCCAGGGCTACGTGCGCTTCCGTGTGAACGGCCAAACCCTGGAAAGTCACGAGCTGACCGAGCTGGACCCCGCCCAGCCGCACGACGTGGACGTGGTGGTGGACCGCCTGAAGGTGCGCGCCACGCCACCCACGTCCACCCTGCCCGCAGATGCCTCGCCCGCCGACCACGAAGACGCCCAGGCCTACCTGGCCCAGCGCCAGCGTTTGGCTGAGAGTTTCGAGGCCGCGCTGCGCCTGGCCGATGGCCGAGCCTTGGTGTTGAACCTGGATGAAACCGTAGCTGCCAGTGCAATACCATCAAGCGCTGAGGGGCTTTTTTCTTCCAAATTTGCGTGTCCGGTCTGCAGCTACTCACTGGGCGAGCTGGAGCCGCGCCTGTTCTCGTTCAACTCGCCGCACGGCGCGTGCCC
This sequence comes from uncultured bacterium, assembly GCA_903928495.1. GTDB lineage: Bacteria > Pseudomonadota > Gammaproteobacteria > Burkholderiales > Burkholderiaceae_C > UBA2334. Next base: position 6,491 of record CAIYQZ010000005.1, on the reverse strand, counting down.
CACCTGCAGCGGCCTGGGCCACACCGAGGTGTTTGACCCGGCACGCATCGTCGCCTTCCCCTCGCTCAGCCTGGCCAGCGGCGCCATCAAAGGCTGGGACCGGCGCAACGGCTACTACTTCGCCATGATTGAAAGCCTGGCCAAGCACTACGGATTTGATGCCGAGGCCCCGTGGGAAGACCTGCCCGAGCAGGCCCGACAAGTGCTGCTGTTCGGTTCGGGCGAAGACGACGTGGCGTTTCAGTACGTCATCGACTCCGGCAAAACCGCCGGCAAAAAGGTGACGAAAGAACACCCGTTCGAAGGCATCTTGCGCAACTTCGAGCGCCGCTACCGCGAAACCGACAGTGCCACCGTGCGCGAAGAGCTGGGCCGCTACCGTGCCACCCAACCCTGCCCCGACTGCCATGGCAGCCGCCTGCGCCGCGAGGCCCGCCACGTGTTTGTGGGCGAGGGCGACCAGAAGCGCGCCATTTACGACGTCAGCCACATCACCCTGGGCGAATCGCTGGCTTACTTCAGCAGTCTGCAGCTCAGCGGGGCCAAGGGCGACATCGCGGCCAAGGTGGTGCACGAAATCCGCCAGCGGCTGAAATTTTTGAACGACGTGGGCCTGAACTACCTCAGCCTGGAGCGCAGCGCAGAGTCCTTGAGTGGTGGCGAGGCCCAGCGCATCCGCCTGGCCAGCCAGATTGGCAGCGGCCTGACCGGCGTGATGTACGTGCTGGACGAGCCCAGCATTGGCCTGCACCAGCGCGACAACGACCGGCTGATTGCCACCCTCATCCACTTGCGCGACCTGGGCAACACCGTGCTGGTGGTGGAGCACGACGAAGACATGATCCGCATGGCCGACCATGTGATTGACATGGGCCCCGGCGCGGGGGTGCACGGCGGGCGCGTCATGGCGCAGGGCACGGCAGCGCAGGTCATGGCCAACCCCGAATCGCTCACGGGGCAGTACCTCAGCGGCACCAAGCACATCACCGTGCCCACCGAGCGCCATGCGCCATGGGACTGGGTGACCGTGGTCAACGCCAGCGGCCACAACCTGAAAAACGTGACCGCCGCCTTCCCCGTGGGCCTGCTCACCTGCGTGACGGGCGTGAGTGGCTCAGGCAAAAGCACACTGGTCAACGACACGCTGTATGCGGCGGTGGCCAAGCACCTGTATCGCGCCCACGAGGAGCCCGCCGCCCACGAAGAAATTCAGGGCCTGGAGCACTTCGACAAGGTCATCAACGTCGACCAAAGCCCCATTGGCCGCACCCCGCGCAGCAACCCGGCCACGTACACGGGCCTGTTCACCGCCATCCGCGAGCTGATGGCCGAAACCAACACTGCCAAAGAACGCGGCTACGGCCCCGGGCGCTTCAGCTTCAACGTGGCCCAGGGCAGCGGCGGCGGGCGCTGCGAGGCTTGCCAGGGCGACGGCGTGGTGAAGGTGGAAATGCACTTCTTGCCCGACGTGTACGTGCCCTGCGACGTGTGCCACGGCAAGCGCTACAACCGTGAAACGCTGGAAGTGCAATACAAGGGCAAAAACATCGCCCAGGTGCTGGACATGACGGTGGGCGAGGCCGGGGCGTTTTTCAGCGCCGTGCCCACCATCCACCGCAAGCTGCAAACCCTGCTCGACGTGGGCCTGAGCTACGTGCGCCTGGGCCAAAGCGCCACCACCCTGTCAGGCGGTGAGGCCCAGCGCGTGAAGCTGGCGCTGGAACTGAGCAAGCGCGACACTGGCCGCACTCTGTACATATTGGATGAACCCACCACCGGCCTGCACTTTGCCGACATTGAGCTGCTGCTGAAGGTGCTGCATCAACTGCGGGACGCGGGCAACACGTTGGTGGTGATCGAGCACAACCTGGATGTCATCAAAACAGCCGACTGGCTGATTGACATGGGCCCCGAGGGCGGCGCGGGCGGTGGCATGGTGGTGGCCACCGGCACGCCCGAGACAATAGCGGCCTGCGACGCCAGCTTTACTGGACGGTACTTGAGAAGATACTTGAAGTAAAAATGCCGCCCAGCGCTTGACTGTATTGATTTGTTTGCTATGCCCTTGAGGCGTTCAGCAATTCACGGGTGCGGATGGCTTCGGCTCGCGCCGCATCGGCAAAGTCGGCACCGCTGCTGGCGTAGAGGATGGCGCGCGACGAGTTCACCGAAATCAGCCCTTGCGCGGTGAGGCCCGCCCGCACAGTGGCTTTTGCATCGCCACCCTGCGCGCCCACACCGGGAATCAGCAGGGGCACGGTGGGGGCAATTTCGCGCACGCGGGCAATTTCAGCCGGGTAGGTGGCGCCCACCACCAGGCCCAGTTGCCCGTTCACGTTCCACGGGCCTTGGGCCAGGCGGGCAATGTGTTCGTACAGCAGGGGCTGGCCGTCGACGCTGGCCAGGCGCTGGCTTTGCAGGTCGTCGCCACCGGGGTTGGAGGTGCGGCACAGCAGGTAGGCGCCCTTGCCCTCGTACTTCAAATAGGGCAGCACCGAGTCAAAACCCATGAAGGGCGACAGCGTGACGCAGTCGGCCTGGTAGCGCTCGAAGGCTTCTTTGGCGTACTGCTCGGCGGTGGAGCCGATGTCGCCGCGCTTGGCATCGAGTATGACCGGCACCTGCGGGGCCACGCGGCGCATGTGGGCCATCAGCTTTTCCAGCTGGTCTTCGGCGCGGTGGGCGGCGAAGTAGGCAATTTGGGGCTTGAACGACTGTGCAATGTCTACGGTGGCATCCACGATGGCCGCGCAAAAATCAAAAATCTTGCTGGCGTCGCCTTTCCAGCCAACGGGAAAGCGCGCGGGTTCGGGGTCCAGACCCACGCAAAGCAGGCTGTTGTGTTGGGCGCTGGCCGCGCGGAGTTTGTCGGTAAAAGTCATGGGTGGATTCTAAGAACCGTGGCTGTGGCTCACACGCACTCTGTGTTGGACACGGGAAATGGGAGGGGCCACAATAGCGAACAACACACGGATGCTGGTGTCGGCTTGCGCAAGGGCAACCCACAAAGCATTCGCCAGGAGGGCTCGCATGGGGATGCATCTGTTCAGGTCAACGGCCATGGCGTGGGGGCTGGTAGCGGCGTTGCTGCCTGCCACGGCCATCGGTCAAGCCACCACCAAGGCAGCGGCACCGGATGCCGCCAATCGTTTGGTGGGGGAAGTGACCTACTCGCGGGGCGCAGGTTTTGCACAGTTGCCCGGCAGCACGCCCCGCACGCTTGGGGCTGGTTTGCCGCTGTATGTGGGGGACAAGCTGACCACATCGGAAGGCGCTTCTGCTGTGCTGAAGCTGGACGATGGCACGCGCATGACCTTGCGTCCGCAGACAGAGGTTGTGCTGGAACAGTTCCAGTTCAAGCCTGAGGCGCCCGACAACAACATGGTGATGCAGTTGCTGCGGGGCGGTTTGCGTGCGTTGACGGGGCTGATCACCAAAAACAACGACAAAGCGGCCCGCATCAAGACGCCGGTGGCAACCATCGGTATCAGGGGTACCGATTTCGATGCCCGCTTGTGTGCTGATGATTGCGCCCAAACAGCAGCCGTCGCAGGTGAATCTCCCAGGCCAGCCAACCTCAAAGCCAGTGCCAAGGCGGTAGCGGTACAGGGCACCATCACGGTTGAAGGATTCAATGGTGAGAAGCGCAAGGTCGTACACGGCTCCAGCGTGTATCCGGGCGACTTGGTTGAAACCGGTCCCAATGCCAGCGCCGTTCTGGCCTTCCGCGACGAGAGTAAGGTGTCGCTGGGAGCAGCCACGCGGTTCAAGGTTGATGACTTTGTCTTTGACCGCAACAACCCCACCGATGGCCGATTCCTGGTTTCATTGCTCAAAGGCACGGTGCGCGCGCTGACCGGGTTGATTGGCAAGTCGCAGGTCCGCAACGTCAGCTTCAAGACGCCCACTGCCACGATTGGTATCCGTGGAACGGGCCTTGACATGACTTGCGATGACTCAGGCTGTGGCTTTTTTAACTGGCTGGGTTCCATCACGGTCACGCCAGAGGGGCACTCCGCCCTGCAGGTATTGCAAGAAGGTCAGGGGTTGTTTGTGTCCAGTACCGGCATCAGGCCCCTGACCGAGTTGCCTCTGCCGGGTGTGCCCCGCCCCGATGGGGTCGAAGTGAACGAAGCCCCCTTGTTCCTGATGCAAGATGTCAATGAAAACCAACTGGGCTTGTACGTGCTGGTGCGTGATGGGCACGTAGAGTTGTTCACCGACAGGGGTACCTTGCACTTGGGGCGCGGTGAACTGGGCCTGGCTCTGGACGATTTGCGTGTGCTGCGGCCATTGCGTGTACCGTTGTTCATGGACCTGGACCCCGTGCCGTTGCCGAGCAGCCCCAATCCATTGCTGACATCGGTTTTGGGTGAGGCGGGCCTCCGCCCTGTCAATCAATGCCGTTGAACCCGGGATGTATGCGCATGTCAGAGTTTGAATTCAAACGCCATCGTTCGGCGGTGGCAGTGGTGGGGGCTTGGCTGTTGTGTGCCAGTGCTTGGGCTCAGCCTGCGGCGCAGGGCGTTCCCTTGCCGTCCATCAGAGGCTTCTCGGTCGCTGGTGCCAATCCGCTGGCCGAGTCCGATGTCACACTCGCGCTCGCGCCGCTGTTGCGACAGCCAGCCACCCTTGAGAACTTGCAGAAAGCCAGTGCATTGCTGGAGGCTTTGTTGCGTGACAAGGGCTTTGGTCTTCACCGGGTTGTTTTGCCACCCCAAGAAGTGGGCGAGGTGATTCAGTTGCAGATGGTGAGATTTGCCATTGGGCAAGTGAGTGTGGACGGTACAAAAGCCTTTTCCGAGGACAACATCCGTCGCAGCTTGCCGGCGCTGGCACAGGGCGGTACGCCGAATCTCGAAACATTGGCCATTCAAACCGCGATGGCCAACGAAAACCCTTCCAAAAATGCGCAGGTGGCACTCCGGGCAGCGTCGGAACCGGACCTGATTGACGCCGCAGTCAAGGTCACAGACAGCCCTCCATTGCGGCTGTCGACGACGCTGAACAACACCGGTACCCAACCAACCGGCAAAGACAGGCTCACCCTTTCTGTCGGACACGACAACGTCATGGGTTTGGACCATCAGTTCATGGCTGCAGGTACCACTTCGCTGGCAAACCCCTCGGGCGTGTGGCAGGTCGGACTCAATTACCGCATGCCTCTATACAACGCATTGACCATGCTTGATGTGCAGTTCACTGACTCGAATGTGGTCGGGGATTTCGGCACCTTCAGCAGCACCGGTGCTGGGCGGAGCCTGGGGCTCACGGCAACGCGCTACCTGTATGCCAAGCCCGGCATCAAACAGTACGCGTTTGTGTCCTTAGAGGACAAAACGTTTGAGCCCACGGCCCTCAACGGTATCTCCTTGGTGGGGCAGCAGACCCGGCGCAGCCGCCCACTGTCTTTGGGTTACGCAATCAAGGCCCAAACGTCAGACCAGCAGTGGGGCTCCACTGTGTCCCTTGCCATGAACTTGCCCGGCGGCAGTGGCAACAACCTGTTGGCGTACCAGTCCGAGTCACCTGCCGTCACCCGCAGCCGATGGACAGCGGTGCGTGCCAATGGCTTTTGGTCCAGGGCCTTTGGCGATGGCTGGGTGTTCGGCGTGCGGGGGCAAGCCCAATGGGCTCCTACAGCATTGATTGCGGGGGAACAAATCGGCGTAGGTGGGCACGCAAGTCTGCGCGGCACGCAAGAGCGGGCGCTGGCAGGCGACTCGGGTTTTGCCGGCACTCTGGAAATCACTTCACCCGAGTGGGTACCAGGCTTGCGTTGGCTCGCATTCTGGGACGCCGGTTGGACCAGCAGGCAAGGCATCTCTGGCAGTTTGGTGCCATCAAACGACTCGGCGTCAACTGCGGGTTTGGGTCTGCGCTACGCGCGGGGGTGGCTGTCTGTTGCATTGGACTACGGCCGCGTCATCAAAGGCAGTGAGGTGCCTTTGGCACTCAACAGTGCCGCCCCCAAATCTAGCGACCAGAAAGTTCACATCCTGCTTTCTGGCCGCTATTAACGGCTTTTTCGCAGCTTGACCCAGCCATTTTCGGCTGACTCTTCTGCCTACCCTGCATCACCTGCAGATTTGCCCGTCGTCGTAAACGACATTGCCCACAAGGCGAGGCGCGCCTGAACCTGGCAATTGACCGAACACAAGGGGTTCCTGTCCAGTTTGTGACTCGAGTTCCAGAGAGTAAAGCGCCAGGAACTCTCTGAGCACATTCCCCTGCCCGTCAGTGTTGGTTACAGGAGCAGGAGCAGGAGCAGGAGCAGGTGCAGGTGCAGGTGCAGGTGCAGGTGCAGGTGCAGCGGGCGTTTCGGGGCGGGAGTTTTCCGGCGGCGGTGAACCTGGCGGGGTTTGCGATGCCGGCTGTACGCTGGCCTTGGGGGTGATTTTCAGCGGGGCGGTGCTAGCAGCTTGGGCCGTGTCAGGCGGGGACGGCGCTTGCGGGACGGCCTGAGGTTCCGGCGCGGGGGCCGGCTGGGC
>CAIYQZ010000004.1 GCA_903928495.1 uncultured bacterium | reverse complement strand
CTCGTCGAGGAACACCGCTTTGCGCGTGCGCCGCGTGCTCAGGTTCAGGCCAAGTTCTTGTTGGGTCATGACGCCATTGTTCCCGGCGCACCTCGCTCACACCATTCGGGCTTGACCGGGGTTTTGAACACCATCCCTAGCGTCCTTGTCAGGAGTTACACATGAGCAGCACCACACACCCCTCAGCCGGCCAGTGCCCGGTCATGCACGGCGGCAACACCGCCAGCGGCAACACACCCATGGCCTGGTGGCCCAACGCATTGAACCTGGACATCCTGCACCAGCACGACACCAAAACCAACCCGTTGGGCGCTGGTTTCAACTACCGCGATGAAGTGAAAAAGCTCGATGTGGCATCACTCAAGCAAGACCTCACCGCCCTCATGACCGACAGCCAACCCTGGTGGCCTGCCGACTGGGGCCACTACGGTGGCCTGATGGTGCGCATGGCCTGGCACGCTGCTGGCTCGTACCGCACGGCCGATGGTCGGGGCGGTGGCGGCACTGGCAACCAGCGCTTTGCGCCGCTCAACTCCTGGCCAGACAACGTCAACCTCGACAAGGCCCGCCGCCTGCTCTGGCCCATCAAAAAGAAGTACGGCAACAAGCTGAGTTGGGCCGACCTCATCATCCTGGCGGGCAACGTTGCCTACGAATCGATGGGGCTCAAGACCTACGGCTTTGCCTTTGGCCGCGAAGACATCTGGCACCCCGAAAAAGACACCTACTGGGGCTCTGAAAAAGAGTGGCTGGCCTCCACCCGCTACGAGGGCGAGAGCCGCGAAGCGCTTGAGAACCCCCTGGCTGCCGTGCAGATGGGCCTGATTTACGTCAACCCCGAGGGCGTGAACGGCCAGCCCGACCCGCTGCGTACCGCACAGGACGTGCGCCTGACCTTTGCCCGCATGGCCATGGACGACGAAGAAACCGTGGCCCTCACTGCCGGCGGCCACACCGTGGGCAAATGCCACGGCAATGGAGATGCCAAACGCCTGGGCCCAGACCCTGAAGCCGCAGACATCAACGACCAGGGCATGGGCTGGATGAACACAACCACCCGTGGCGTGGGCCGCGACACCGTCAGCAGCGGCATCGAAGGGGCTTGGACCACCCACCCCACGCAATGGGACAACGGCTACTTCCACCTGCTGTTCACCTACGAATGGGAACTGAAAAAGAGCCCGGCCGGTGCGTGGCAATGGGAGCCCATTGGCATCAAACCTGAAGACATGCCCGTGGACGTGGAAGACCCAACCATCCAGCACAACCCCATCATGACCGACGCCGACATGGCCATGAAGATGGACCCAGCGTACCGCGTGATTTCAGAACGCTTCCACAAAGACCCGGCGTATTTCACAGAGGTGTTCGCCCGCGCCTGGTTCAAGCTCACGCACCGCGACATGGGCCCCAAGGCACGCTACATCGGCCCCGAGGTGCCGGCTGAAGACCTGATCTGGCAAGACCCGGTGCCCGCTGGCAACACGGGCTGCGACGTGGCCGCCGTCAAGGCCCGCATTGCAACCGCCGGGTTCTCCATCGGTGACATGGTGGCCACCGCCTGGGACAGCGCCCGCACGTACCGGGGCTCTGACATGCGCGGAGGTGCCAATGGGGCACGCATCCGCCTCAGCCCACAGAAAGACTGGATTGGCAACGAGCCTGTCCGGCTGACCCGTGTGCTGGCGGTGTACGAGCGCATTGCCGCCGACACTGGCGCCAGCGTGGCAGACGTGATCGTGCTGGCGGGCAACCTGGGCGTGGAGCAGGCCGCCAAAGCAGCCGGCTTCGACGTGACCGTGCCCTTTGCCCCCGGCCGTGGCGATGCCACACCCGAGCAAACCGACGCGGCCTCGTTTGACGTGCTGGAGCCCGTGCACGACGGCTACCGCAACTGGCTCAAACAACACTACAGCGTCAAACCCGAAGAACTGTTGCTCGACCGCACACAACTCATGGGCCTGACCGCTGCCGAGATGACGGTGCTGGTGGGCGGCATGCGGGTGCTGGACACCAACCACGGCGGTACGCAGCACGGCGTGTTCACCCAGCGGCCCGGTGCGTTGACGAACGACTTTTTCGTCAACCTGACCGACATGGCCCACACCTGGGTGCCCACCGGGCGCAACAGCTACAACGTGTGCGACCGCGCCACGGGTGCGGTGAAGTGGACGGCCACGCGGGTGGACCTGGTATTTGGCTCCAACTCCATCCTGCGCGCGTACGCCGAGGTGTACGCCCAGGACGACAACCAGGCCAAGTTCGTCAACGACTTTGTGGCCGCCTGGGTGAAGGTGATGAACGCGGACCGGCTCGACCTGATCGGCTGAATGTGCTGGCGGCCCTCAGCCCTTGACCTGCGGTTGAGGGCCCAGCCAGCGGTACAGCGGCTCGGCCAGGATCAACACCGCCACCAGGCGACACACCTGGAAAGCCGTGACCACCGGCACGCCCAGTTGCAGCACCTTGGCGGTGATGGCCATCTCGGCAATGCCACCGGGCGAGGTGCCCAGGATCAGCGTGGCCGGGTGCAAGCCCGTGGCCCAAGCCAACGCTGTGCCGAACATGGCGCACAGGGCCATCATCACGGTGGTGGCCAAGGCCACCGAACCCAGCCAGCGGGGCGCAGCGCGCACAAACGTCGGTGAAAACCGCACGCCCAGGCTGACCCCAATCACCAGCTGCGCGGCGTTGGTCAGCTCCACAGGCAGAGCCGACAGCCGCACCCCCGCCAGTGTGGTGAGCATGGTGGCCACGAGCGCCCCCATGAACCAGGGGTTGGCCCGACCCAGCCGCAACGACACCCACACCCCGGCACCGGTCAGCGCCGCCAGCGCGGCGAGGCCCATCCACTGCACGTCGCGCACCGCGGTGCCGGTGCTGTCCAGCCCGTGTACGCCCCAGGCCTGCATGGCAAAGGGCAACGTCAGCGTGACCATCAGCACCCGCAGGCTGTGCGCACTGGCCACCAGGTCGGTGCGGGCACCGTGCCGCTCGGCGATCAGCGTCATTTCCGACGCCCCGCCGATGGCACCGGCAAAGTAAGTGGTGGCATGGCGCTGCGCCGCAGGCAGGTGCGCCAGTTGAGGCGCGTGGGCATGTGCCAGCCAACGGCCAAACGCCCAGCCGAGCACGCAGGCCCACACCACCCCCAACACAATGGCCCACCACAGGCCTGCCACCAGTCCGCCCACGGCGGGCGTGAAGTACAGCCCCAGCGCTGTGCCGATGACCCACTGGCCTGCGTTGCGCAGCGGTACCCAGCTGGTCACTGGCGCACCCAGCACCGAGACCACCGCCGTGGCCACCAGCGGGCCCATCATCCAGGGAATGGGCGTGTGCAGCCACACACACGCCTGTGCGGCGGCCAGCGCCAGGAGCAAGGTGAATAGAAGACGGGACAACGGGGGCATAGCGGGTGTGGGCACGGCAGGCCGCGTAGTATCCCCGGCCATGACGCTCTTCCCTGTCTCCAAAAGCCAGACGTCCGCAAGCCAGGCCCTGGCCACGCTGGCCATTTCACTGCTGACGCTGACGGCCTGCACGGCCACAGGGCCCGCCGGGTCAAACACCTTGTTGGTGCAAGACATGGCTTTGCCGGTGGCCCAACGCCTGCACGCCCTGGGCACGCCCGATGTGCTGATGCTGGGCGAACAGCACGACGCACCCGACCACCAGCGCAAGCAGCTGGCCACCGTGCAAACACTGGCCAGCCTGGGCGAACTGGGAGCCGTGGTGCTGGAAATGGCCGATGTCGGCCACGACACCCGCAGACTGCCTGCCGACGCCACCCCAGCCCAGGTGAAACAGGCCCTGGCATGGCGCGACAGCGCCTGGCCCTGGGCCCAGTACGGCCCCACCGTTATGGCGGCTGTGGCTGCGCGCGTGCCGGTCATCGGCGGCAACCTGCCACGCCAACGCAATGCCGCCGTGATGAAAGAAGTGGAGTGGGACACGCGGGTGAACGCAACCGTGCTCACCCAGCAACGCGATGCCGTGCGCGAGGGCCACTGCAACCTGCTGCCACCGGGCCAGATAGGCCCCATGACCCGCATACAGCTGGCCCGGGACGCCTCCCTTGCGGCCACCGTGCAAGCTGCCGTTGTGCGGGGCAAAACCGTGCTGCTGCTGGCGGGCAGCCAACACGCACACAAAGGCGTGGGCGTGCCCGCTTACCTGCCAAGCAGCCTGAAGTTGAAATCCGTGCGGCTGTCCGCAGGCGAACCGCGCCCCGATGATGCGGGGGCGTTCGACGCGGTGTGGGTAACGCCGCCTGTCCCCCCCAAAGACCACTGCGCGCAACTCAAGGGCCGGGGCTGACTGAGGCCACTTGAAGCGACAATGCCATTCCCATGTCTCACACACCTTCCCCCTCCCCTGCCAGCACCTATGTGCTGACCCTGTCTTGCCCGGACCGCCTGGGCCTGGTCCACGCCGTGTCGGGCTTTTTGCTGGAGCGTTCCGGCAACATCGAAGAAGCCGCGCAGTTCAACGACCACGACACCGGCCTGTTTTTCATGCGGGTGCAGTTTGCGTGCAGCCAGCTCAGCCACGAACAGCTCAAGGCCGACATGGCCGGTTTTGCCGCGCCGTTCCAGATGAACTGGCAGCTGCACGCTACCAGCCAGCCCATGCGCACGGTGATTTTCGTCAGCAAGGAAGGCCACTGCCTGAACGACCTGCTGTTCCGCTGGAAAAGCGGGCTGCTGCCGCTGGACATCCGCGCCATCGTCAGCAACCACCGTGAGTTCTACCAGCTGGCGGCCAGCTACAACGTGCCGTTTCACCACCTGCCCGTCACCGCTGCCACCAAGGCGCAGGTGGAAGCACGGCAGTTTGAAATTGTTCAGGCCGAAGACGCCGAGCTGGTGGTGCTGGCGCGCTACATGCAAATCCTCAGTGACGACCTGTGCCGCAAGCTGGAAGGCCGTGCCATCAACATCCACCACAGCTTTCTGCCCAGCTTCAAAGGTGCCAAGCCGTATTACCAGGCGCACGACCGGGGGGTGAAGCTGATCGGCGCGACCGCACACTACGTGACTGCTGACCTGGACGAAGGCCCCATCATCGAGCAGGATGTGGCCCGTGTGGACCACAGCAAAACCGTGGATGACCTCACCGCCCAGGGCCGCGACACCGAAAGCCAGGTGCTGGCCCGCGCCGTGAAGTGGCACAGCGAGCGCCGCGTGCTGCTCAACGGACACAAGACCGTGATTTTCAAGTAAAAACAGGCTTCAGCGCTTGATGGTATTGGTTTTACAGCTATAACTCTTTCGAGACGCACACCATGGCCGTACGCATTCCACCCATCCAATGCCTGCTCACCTTTGAAGCGTTGGCGCGGTTGCGCAGCGTCACTCAGGCTGCCGAGGAGCTGTGCGTCACCCCCAGTGCCGTCAGCCACCGCGTCAAGCAGCTGGAGCAGATCATCGGCACCAAGCTGTTCGGGCGCGCCGACTTTTCCCTGACCAGCGAGGGCAGTGAATACCTGGCCCACGTGCGCGAGGGGCTGGGCATTCTGGGGCGGTTCCCCACGCTGGGCTCGGTGGCCGGTCGGCGCAAGCTGAAGGTGGCGGTCACGCCGACGTTTGCCCGCTCGGTGCTGATGCCACGCCTGCGGCTGTTCACCGAGGCATACCCTGAAATTGACCTCACGCTGCAGGTGAGCATTCCGCTGCTGGACGTGGTGGCCGAAGACGCCGACCTGACCGTGCGCTTTGGCACCGGGCGCTATGCAGATGTGGAACACGTCTGCCTGTTCAAAGACGACGTCACCCCGCTGGCCTCACCCGCCTTTTTGCGCGAGCATGGGCCGTTTGAAACCGTGACAGACCTGGAAGACTCCCCCCTGCTGCGCAGCCCATTGGAGCCCTGGCGCACCTGGTTTGCAGCCCACGACCTAGACTGGCCGGAGCCCACCGAGGGCTCCACCTTCAACGACGTGGGGCTGGCCTGCGACGGTGCAGCCGCAGGCATGGGCATTGCGCTCGTGAGGCTGAAACTCGGTGCACCCTGGCTGGAGAACGGCAGCCTGGTGCGCCTGTTCGAGCGCAGCGTGCCCAGCCCGCACGCGCACTATTTGTGCTGGCGCACCGGCACCATGGACCGCTGGGAATGCGCCGCGTTTGCCGAATGGCTGAAAAAAGCCCTGGCCTGAGTGCACACTCCGCCACTGACACGTTGCACCGCCACCCATGAACTCACGCCCGCCCCTTCCGGCCAAAGCCTTCTACCTCAAGCCCTGGGCATTGCCCTTGCTGGGCAGCGTGCTGGTGGCCATGGGCGCGTACGTGGCCTGGTTCACCTACACGTCTGCACAACAGGTGGTGGACAGCTTTGTGATGGACATGGCGCGCAAGCAGGCGCAGTCGGTCACGCACTTCCGCAATTTCTATTCCACGGAAATCCTGCCCCGCGCCCGCACCAGCGGAGCCACCGTCACGCACGAGTACAAAGAAACCAATAACGGACTGCCCCTGCCCGCGACCCTGATGATCGACTTGGGGCACTACCTGTCAAAACAGGAAGAAGGGCACAGCGTACAGCTCTACAGCAGTCTGCCCTTCCCCTGGCGTGTGGACGAGCGCAAGCTGGACGACTTCCAGACCGAGGCGCTGGCCCACCTGCGCGAGTTCCCTGACCAACCCTACATGCGCAAGGCGGAAGTCAAGGGTGTGCAGGTGCTGCGCTACGCGCAGGCAGATGTGATGCAGGCCAACTGCGTGGCCTGCCACAACAGCTTTGCGGGGTCACCGCGCACTGACTGGAAGGTGGGCGACGTGCGGGGTGCGCTGGAGGTGAACGTGCCGCTCAAGGGCTGGCAGGGTGCGGCCACCGGTGTGCTGAACCAGACCTTCGGGATTTTGCTGCTGGTGTTGCTGCTGGGAATGAGTCTGGTGTGGGTCATCACACAACGGCTGCAACACGCATTGCGCCACTCGCGCGAGTTGTCTGCCGGTCGCGAGAAGTCAAACCTGCAGCTGCGCCGTGAAATCGACGAGCGGCGCCACATCGAACGCAACCTGCGGCTGAGCGAATCCAAGCTCAACAGCATCTTCGATTCGGCCCCAGAAGGCATCGTGGTCATCAACACACAGGGCGTCATCATCCAGGCCAACACCGCGGCGGCCACCATGTTCGGTTTCAGCGGCGACAGTTTGCTGGGACAGAGTGTGGGCGTGCTGATGCACCCGGACGGCCGCGAACAGCACGGCCGGGACCTGAACCATTACCTGGAAACCGGCATTCAGCACATGCTGAACCGTCCGCGCATCGTCAAGGGTCACCGCACCGACGGCAGCCAGTTTCCGTTGCGGCTGTCGGTTACGGAAACGAGGGTCGACGACGAGCTGTTCTTCACCGGGGTGATGCAGGACTTCACCCTGATCCTCGAGAACGAGGCCCAACTGATCGAAGCCAAAGACAAGGCCGAGGTGGCCAACCGCCTCAAAGGCGAGTTTCTGGCCAACATGAGCCACGAAATCCGCACGCCCATGAACGGCATCGTGGGCATGACGCAACTGGTGCTCGAAACCGACCTCACCACCGAGCAGCGCGAACACCTGACGCTGGCACGCGAGTCGGCCAACCACCTGCTGGTGATCATCAACGACATCCTCGACTTCTCGAAGATCGAGTCCGGTGCGCTCGAGCTTGACCTGGTGCGCTGCCAGCCCGAGCAAGTCCTGCGGCACACCGTGCGGTCGCTGTCCGGGCTGGCCGAGTCCAAAGGCCTGTCGCTCACACACAGCTGCACTGCCGCCGTGCCTGCAGAGGGCATGCTGGACCCCGTGCGGCTGCGTCAGATACTCACCAACCTCGTGGGCAATGCCGTCAAGTTCACGCACAGCGGCAGCGTGCACGTGGCCATGGACGCCGAACCCCTGGGTGACCCCGATGCCGTGATGCTGTCCATCAAGGTCACCGACACCGGCATCGGCTTCGACCCTGCCCGGGCGGAGCAACTGTTCAACCCCTTCGTGCAGGCCGACGGCTCCATCTCGCGTTCTTTCGGTGGCACCGGCCTGGGCTTGGCCATCACGCGCAGCCTGGTCACACTGATGGGCGGCCAGATCGACGCAGACAGCACACCCGGCCAGGGCTCGGTGTTTTCGTTCACGGTGCGGTGTGCCCTGCCATCGGGCGACAGCGCCTTGATGGACTTGACCCAGACCAATGTGCCCACCGACAGCGCCCGCCCGCTGCACGTGCTGCTGGCCGAAGACCACCCCATCAACCAAAAGCTCGCCAGCCTGCTGCTGGCCAAAATGGGCCACACCTGCGTGCTGGCCCAAGACGGCGAAGCGGCCCTGGCCGAACTCGCCGCGCAGCGTTTCGACCTGGTGCTGATGGACGTGATGATGCCCCGCATGGACGGCCTGACAGCATTGGCCCGGCTGCGCGAAGCCGAGGCCAATACCGGCCGACGCACACCCGTGCTGATGGTGACGGCGCACGCCATGACCGGCGACCGCGAGCGATTCATGGCGGCAGGGGCCGATGGCTACGTGTCCAAACCCATTTCCGCAGCGCTGTTGTCACAGGAAATGGCGCGAGTGATGCACAGCCCGTCCAACTGATGTGCTTAGTCCCGTTTCAACGGGGCTTGCAGATTTATTCAACACGCTGCGCGGAGCTTGGCCTAAACTGGTTTTGCAGCGGCACCCAGCCGCACAAGGACTCCACATGAACGCACCGCTGGCCTCAGGCGAACGCACAACCATTCGAAAAGCAGAGCTACAAGCCCAAGTGGTGAAAGCGCTGGCGGCACATTTGCCTGATCATTCACTGCTGTACCAACTGGAAGACACCGTGCCTTACGAGTGCGACGGCCTCACCGCTTATCGTCAGCGCCCGCTGGTGGTGGCGCTGCCCGAAACCGAGGCACAGGTGGCCGCCGTGCTCAAAACCTGCCACTCCCTGAACGTGCCCGTGGTGGCGCGCGGCGCAGGCACAGGGTTGTCGGGCGGGGCCATGCCGAACGAACTCGGCGTGACCATGAGCCTGGCCAAGTTCAACCAAATCCTGAAAGTGGACCCGGTCAGCCGCACGGCAGTGGTGCAAGCCGGGGTGCGCAACCTGGCCATCAGCGAAGCCGCTGCACCCCATGGCCTGTACTACGCCCCCGACCCCAGCAGCCAGATTGCCTGCACCATTGGCGGCAACGTGGCCGAAAACTCCGGCGGCGTGCACTGCCTGAAATACGGCCTGACGGTGCACAACATCCTGAAGGTCAAGGGTTTCACCATGGAGGGTGACGCCATCGAGTTCGGCTCAGATGCCCTCGACGTGCCCGGCCTGGACCTGCTGAGCGTGCTCATTGGCAGCGAAGGCATGTTGGCCGTCACCACCGAAGTGACCGTGAAGCTGGTGCCCAAGCCGCAATTGGCCCGCTGCATCATGGCCAGCTTTGACGACGTGCGCAAAGCCGGTGACGCCGTGGCCGCCGTGATTGCGGCCGGCATCATCCCCGCCGGGCTGGAGATGATGGACAAGCCCATGACCGCTGCGGTGGAAGACTTTGTGCATGCGGGTTACGACCTGAATGCCGAAGCCATCCTGCTGTGCGAAAGCGACGGCACGCCTGAAGAAGTGGAAGAAGAAATTGGCCGCATGAGCGCCGTGCTGCGCGGTTGCGGGGCCACGGCCATTGCCGTCAGCAAAGACGAGGCCGAGCGTATGCGCTTCTGGAGCGGCCGCAAAAACGCGTTCCCCGCCAGCGGACGCATCAGCCCCGACTACATGTGCATGGACAGCACCATCCCGCGCAAGCGCCTGGCCGACATCCTGCTGGCCATTGCCGAGATGGAAAAGAAATACCAGCTGCGCTGCTGCAACGTGTTCCACGCGGGCGACGGCAACCTGCACCCGCTGATTCTGTTTGATGCGAACGACCCCGACCAACTTCACCGCTGCGAGCTGTTCGGTGCCGACATCCTGGAAACCAGCGTGGCCATGGGCGGCACCGTCACGGGTGAACACGGCGTGGGCGTGGAAAAGCTCAACAGCATGTGTGTGCAGTTTTCAGCCGAAGAAAATGAGCAGATGTTTGGCGTCAAACGCGCCTTCGACCCCGCCGGGTTGCTCAACCCTGGCAAGGTCATTCCCACCAAACACCGCTGCGCCGAGTACGGCAAGATGCTGGTGCGCGCCGGGGCCATCAAGCACCCCGATTTGCCCCGGTTCTGAGGCCGGGGGGCCAACCTTCAAGCCCACGCACCACTGCGTGGGCTTGTGTTTCGTCAGCGGTGGCCGGTGATGCCCATCTTGTCCAGTGCGCTGGCCAACTGGCCCACGCTGCGCTCGACGTTGTGCAGTTTTTCCAGCCCGAACAAGCCCACACGGAAGGTGGAGAAGCCGGCAGGTTCGTCGCACTGCAACGGCACGCCCGCAGCGGTTTGCAGGCCCAGGGCCAGAAACTTCTTGCTGTTTTGCATCTCAGGGTCGGCGGTGTAGCTCACCACCACGCCAGGGGCCTTGAAACCCTCGGCCGCCACACTCACGATGCCCCTGCGCTCGAACAGGTCGCGCACCTTGGCTCCCAGCTCGATTTGCTCGTCTCGCACCTTGTCAAACCCGTAGTCGCGGGTTTCCTGCATCACGTCACGCAAGCGGGCCAGCGCGTCGGTGGGCATGGTGGTGTGGTACGAGTGGCTGCCGTTTTCGTAGCTTTCCATGATCTGGAGCCACTTTTTCAGGTCGCAGGCAAAGCTGCTGCTGGTGGTGCCGTCAATGGCCGCACGGGCGCGCTCGCTGAGCATGATCATGGCGCACGCAGGCGAGCCGCTCCAGCCTTTTTGCGGGGCGGAAATCAGCAGATCAACGCCCGTGGCCTGCATGTCCACCCACATGGCACCGGATGCAATGCAATCCAGCACAAACAGGCCGCCGACCTCGTGCACGGCGTCGGTCACGGTACGGATGTAGTCGTCGGGCAGGATCATCCCGGCAGCGGTTTCCACGTGCGGTGCGAACACCACGGCGGGCTTTTCGGCACGGATGGTGGCCACCACTTCTTCCACGGGGCAGGGTGTCCACGGGGCCTGTGGACTGTCATTGGTGCGCCGGGCTTTCAGGACGATGGACTCGGACGGGATGGAACCCATGTCGAAAATCTGCGTCCAGCGGTAGCTGAACCAGCCGTTGCGGATGACCAGCACCTTTTTGCCGTGCGCAAACTGCCGTGCCACCGATTCCATGCCAAAGGTTCCGCTGCCCGGCACCAGCACGGCGGCTTTGGCGTGGTACACCTCTTTCAGAATGGCGGAGATGTCGGTCATGACGCCGCGAAAGCGGGCCGACATGTGATTCAGGGCGCGGTCGGTGTAGACCACAGAGTATTCGAGCAGACCATCGGGGTCCACGTTGGGCAGCAATCCGGGCATTGTGTCTCCTGGGCAAAGCGTGAAAGGGACTCAACGGGCCCCTTGAGCCGAACAGCTTAGCATGCACCCTGATCGGGAAAATACCCCACCGATCCAGGTATTTGGACTCAAAATACAGCCACCGAAGCTGTCACATCCTGCCCATGCCTTTGACAAACACCCCCATCTTGCTGGTTGAAGACAACCCCGATGAAGCCGACCTCACCCGAATGGCGCTGGCACGCCAGGGATTCGGGCCACGCGTACAACACGTGAGCAATGGTGAACAGGCGCTGGATTACCTGTACCGCCGTGGTGCCTTCAGCCACCGGCCTGAGGGCCCTCCTGCGATGGTGCTGCTCGACCTGAAAATGCCCGTGCTTGACGGTTTTGGTGTGCTGGCCGACGTGAAGCAGTCGCCCGAACTCAAGCACACACCCATTGTGGTGCTGACCTCGTCCACCGAACCCTCTGACCTCAGCCGCGCATATGCCGCAGGAACGAATGCCTACGTGGCCAAACCGACCGATTTCGGCGAGTTTCTGGGCACCATCAAACACGTGTGCGATTTCTGGCTGCGCACCAACGAACCTGCACCTGTGCAATGACGCGCACGGCGCGTCGGGAGTCCGTCCATGTTTGAATCTGCCGACATTGGCCACCGCATGGGCCGCAAGGCCTACCGCGAGGCCGAACCCCTGTTGCGCCAGGCGCTGCTGAAGGCCCAGTTTGACCTGCTGGCCAGTAAACACCATGCCGTGGTGGTCCTTGTCAACGGCGTGGACGGCGCTGGCAAGGGCGAAACCGTCAATCTGTTCAATGAATGGATGGACCCCCGACACATCCGCACCGAGGCGTTTGCCAACCGTGGCAAGCCCAGTGAACCCTTGAGCGATGGGCGCCCGCCCATGTGGCGTTACTGGCAGGTGCTGCCGCCCAAAGGCCACATCGGCGTGCTGTTCGGGTCTTGGTACACCGAGCCCATCGTCCGCCATGCCATGGGCGACGACGGCAAAGCGAGGCTTCAGGCACGGCTGGAGAACATCCGCGCACTGGAGCGCATGCTCAGCGCCGAGGGGGTGATGCTGGTCAAGCTGTGGTTCCACATGACCAAAGACGGTGTGCGCCAGCGGCTCAAGACCCTTGAGAGCGACCCCAAAACGGCCTGGCGCGTGAACCCCGCCGATTGGGAACGGTTGAAGCACTACGACGAGTACCAGGCCACCGCCGCCAAAGTACTGCGAAAAACCAGCACGGCTGAAGCGCCGTGGCTGGTGGTCGACGGAAGTGACCCCTGCTACCGGGCGATCACAGCCGGCCAGTACCTGTTGCAGAACCTGCAACGTGCAGCCCTGCCACCCGAGCCCGTACCCACTCACGCTGCCCCACAGCCCCCCGCGCCGCTGGATGGGCGCAGCCTGCTGGACGGCTTTGATTACCAGCGCAAGCTGGCCCGCAAGGCATATGACGACACACTGGAGCGCCTGCAAGGCCGCCTGAATGGACTGCTGAGGGCACCGGCCATGCAGAAACGCTCACTGGTGCTGGTGTTTGAAGGCATGGACGCAGCCGGCAAGGGCAGCACCATCCGGCGCATCACCCAAGCCATGGACGCACGGCATTACCGCGTGATTCCGGTGGCCGCACCCAACGAAAGCGAGCGCGCACAACCGTACCTGTGGCGCTTCTGGCGCTACCTGCCGCAGCGCCAGCACACCACCATTTTTGACCGCTCGTGGTACGGCCGCGTGTTGGTGGAGCGGGTGGAAGGCTTTTGCAGCGAAGCCGCGTGGACGCGGGGCTACGACGAAATCAACGCCTTTGAAGAGCAGATGACAGAGGCTGGAGCCGTCGTGGTGAAGTTCTGGATGGCCATCACGCCAGATGAGCAACTGGCGCGCTTTGAGGCGCGCAAAACCACGCCACACAAGGCACACAAGATCACCGACGAAGACTGGCGCAACCGCGACAAATGGCCTCAGTACGCGCGTGCGGTCGACGACATGATCGACCGCACCAGCACAGACATCGCGCCCTGGCACGTGGTGGCCAGCAACGACAAGCTGTGGAGCCGCATCGAAGTGCTGCGTGTGCTGTGTGACCGACTGGAAGCGACGCTCGCCAAAGACTGAACTCGCCTGCACGCGCGGGCACCGCCTGTCAGGCCGAATACACCAACCCGGCGGCCACGCCACCAAACAAATCGCCCTCTACCAAAGGCACTCCCTCAAAGGCCTGGGCCATGGCATCTTGAAAGGGCCGCAACGCGCTTGATCCGCCGGTGAGGTAGATGGCATCCAGTTGCCCAGGCTGCAGTCCTGCTGCCTGGGTGCACTCCAGCGCACACGCGACCACCCGTTGCAACAGCGGGGCCAAGTCTTGCTGCAAGGCCTCGGGTGGCAGGGGCACAGCCCAGTCGCGGGCCAGGCAACTCAAATCGATGGCTGCTTGGGCACCACTCTGGCTGCTGGCAATCTTGGCCTGCTCCACGCTGTTGGCCATGGCGTGGGCCAAGCGCTCTTCCAACACCATCATCAGTCGCTGGTGCAGGGCCTGGTCGGTGTAGTTGGTGCGCAGGGCGTTGGCGTCGCGCATGGCCTTGGCGGAATAGCGCCAGTGAATCAGGTGCCAGGTGGCCAGGTCGAAAAACACGGCGCTGGGCACCTCGCGCCCGTCGGGCCCGGTGTGTTTGAAGCCCAGCAACGGCATGGTGTGCCCCAGGGCCAAGCGCTGGTCGTAGTCGGTGCCGCCAATGTGCACGCCGCGTGTGGCCAATATGTCTTCGCTGCGGTCGCTGCCCGTGCGGGCAGCAGCGGCCAAGCGTTCGGGCCCCAGACGCACCACGGTGAAGTCGGACGTACCGCCGCCAATGTCTGCCACCAGCACCACGCTTTCGCTGGTGATGCGGCGCTCGTAGTCAAACGCCGCCGCAATCGGTTCCAACTGAAACCCCACGTGGCGCAGACCGGCTGTGTGGGCGGCATCCAGCAGCATGCGCTGGGCCAGAGCGTCGCGCTCGGGGTCGTCGTCCACAAAGTGCACAGGGCGACCCAGCACCACACGGGTGGGCTCGCTGCCTGTGAGGGCCACGGCGCGTGCCTTCACCTCAGCCAAGTAGGTGGCGATGATGTCCTGGAAGCTGACGGCCTGGCCATTGACCTCTGTTTTTTCCAGCAGGAGTGGGCTGCCCAGCAGGCTTTTGAGCGAGCGCATCAGCCGCCCCTCGGTGCCCGCCAGGTACTGGGCCACCGCATCGCGGCCAAAGTGGGTGGTGTGGTCTTCGGCGTTGAAAAACAGCGCCGTGGGCATGGCGGTGGCGGTGCCTTCCACCGCCAACGGCTGGGCCAAGCCAGCGCCCGAGCGCCAGGCCATGGCTGAGTTGGAGGTGCCGAAGTCAATGCCCAGCACGTTGGGCTGGGCGGAATGGGCGGGGGAGCGTTGGGGGGCAAGGGAAACCGTCATGGCGGCGCATGGTAGCGGCGAGCCCGCAAGCCACGCCGCGCCAAGGCCCGTTGTGCCAGGGTTTCCTCAGGTTGGCCTGAACCAGGCCACTGTTGCCAGCCCCAGCATCGTCATGACCAGCGACCCCACCACGTGCGCCGAAATGGCCAGACCCGCCCACACCATGCGCCCCTGCTGAATGAGTGTGCTCACCTCGGCAGAGAACGTGGAAAAAGTGGTGAGCCCGCCCAAAAACCCGGTGATGACCAGCAAGCGCCACTCAGGTGCCCAGGCAGGGTGACTGCCGAACACCGCCAGCGCCACGCCAATCAGGTAACCCCCACCCAGGTTGGCCACCAGCGTCCCCAGCGGCAGCAGCGGAAACGTGGCGTTCAGTCCAAGGGCCAACACCCAGCGCAACACCGCCCCGGCAGAGGCACCCACACAGATGGCCAACAAGGATGCAATCACGGCAACACGCCTCCAGTCCTACAACTGACCCATTGTGCCGGAGAGCTTCGTCGCGGGCCCTCGCAGTCAGCCCCTGAAAAGAATCAGGGTTTACCCTATACTGCACTGCAGCAATTCAATAATCAAAGGGAACACACCATGTCCACCACCGCCTACAACCCCAACACAGAGCCCGGCATCAGCGATGCGCTGAAAGAACTTTTCACCGCTGCGCGCCACTTGCTGGCTGCTGTGGCGCGCAGCTTCAGCCATCTTGCCACCACGACCAGCGTCCTAAGCTCACGGACGGAAGAGGCCGCCGAGGCCCGCCGCATGGCCGACCGCTGCGCGCGCTTCGACCCCCGCATGGCAGCCGACATCTATTGCGCCGCTGACCGGCACGAAACGGGCGGGTAACCGCTACGGCCTGATGCACCTCACGCCAGTAGCGCCACATTCCCCCCCGCCGCCGTGGTGTTGATGGTCACGGTCTGCTCGGCGCAAAAGCGGTACAGGTAGTGCGGCCCGCCTGCTTTGGGCCCCGTGCCGCTCAAACCTTCGCCGCCAAACGGCTGCAACCCCACCACCGCACCAATCATGTTGCGGTTGACATACACGTTGCCAATGTGGGCCGAGGCAGCCATCGCCTGTGCCCGGCTGTCGATGCGGGTTTGGATGCCGAAGGTCAATCCATAGCCCAGCCCGTTGATGGCTTGCACCACCGCCTCGGGCGTTTCCAGCCCTGGGCAGCCAGGCCCCCAGCGCAGAACCTGCAGCACCGGGCCAAAAATTTCTTCGCGCACAGCGCTGATGCCGCTCACCTCGAACAGCTGCGGGGCCAGCAGGTTGGGTATGTTTTCCATAGCTGCCTGTGCTTTTCCGTCAAGCGCCAGAAGGTCTTTTGCCTCTGATTTGAGTCGTGCCACATGGCGGCCAATGCCGTCAAACGCTTCCACGTCGATCAGCGGGCCCACGTCGGTGGCCAGCTCGGCAGGGTTGCCGACACGGAGTTCACGCGCAGCCCCGGCAATCATGTGCAGCATGCCGTCGGCCACGGCCTCGTGCAGACACAGCAGGCGCAGGGCCGAGCAGCGCTGGCCTGCGCTGCGGAAGGCGCTTTGGACCACTGCGTCGGCCACCTGCTCGGGCAGCGCGGTGCTGTCCACCAGCATGGCGTTGATGCCGCCGGTTTCGGCAATCAGCGGAACGATGGGGCCATCTTTGGCGGCCAGCGCGCGCTGGATGATTTTGGCCACCTGGGTGGAGCCGGTGAACACCACACCCGCCACGCCGGGCAGCGCCACCAGGGCGGCCCCCACGGTTTCGCCAGGGCCGTGGATGAGTTGCACCGCGTCTTCAGGCACACCCGCCGCGTGCAGCAATCGCACGGCGGCCAGCGCCACGCCGGGGGTTTGTTCGGCGGGTTTGGCCAGCACGGTGTTGCCCGTGGCCAGGGCGGCGGCCACCTGACCGAGGAAGATGGCCAGCGGGAAGTTCCAAGGGCTGATGGCCACCCACACGCCGCGTGCGGTCAGGCGCAGGGTGTTGCTTTCGCCCGTCAGGCCCCACTGGAATTGCGTGTGCACGGCATCCACCTGCGGCAGCGCAATGGGCTGCATGATTCGCTCAGCTTCATTCGCGTAGTAGCGCAAAAAGTCCACCGCCTCGCGCACCTCGGCCACGGTGTCACCCCAGGTTTTGTGGGCCTCTTTCACCAGCAGGGCGCAGAAGCGGGGCATGTCGGCTTCCAGGGCATCGGCGGCGCGGCGCAGGGCGGCGGCGCGTTGCTTGACAGGGATTTCACTCCACTGTTGGTAGCTTGCAAAGCAAAACTGATAAGCGCTGGAAGCATTTTTGACGTTGAATTCCGTCACCACCGGCACCTGCACTGTTTCGAACGCGGCCAGCAGCGGGGCACGGTGTTCGGCCACAGTCAGGTCCAGCCCTTGGCTGTTGCGGCGGGCGGGTCCGTAGATGTCCCGAGGCATCGGCAGAGGGCTCTTCTCAAAGCCCTGCGCACGCTCCATGGGCGATGCCAACAACACATCCATACCCACCGATTCGTCGGCCAGCTGGTGCACAAAGGACGAGTTGGCTCCGTTTTCCAGCAAGCGGCGCACCAGGTATGCGAGCAGGTCGCGGTGCTGACCCACGGGGGCATACACGCGACAGCGCACCGCCGGGTGTTTGAGCACCTCGCGGTAAATGCCCTCGCCCATGCCGTGCAAGCGTTGCAATTCAAAGCTGTCGGGCTTGCCCATCTGAAGGATGGCGGCAATCGTGCCCGCGTTGTGCGTGGCGAACTGCGGGTAAATGGCGTCGGGCGCGGCCAGCAATGCACGGGCGCAGGCCAGGTAACTCACGTCGGTGTGGTGTTTTTCAGTGAACACGGGGTAGTGGGGCAGGCCCAGCTCCTGGGCGCGTTTGATTTCAGCGTCCCAGTACGCGCCCTTCACCAGCCGGCACATGAAGCGGATGTTCAACCGGCGCGCCACGCCAATGACGTGTTCCACCAGCTCCAACGCCCGCGTCTGGTAGGCCTGAAGCGCCAGGCCAAAGCCGGTCCACTGCGGGCACTCGGTGGCCACGCGCTGGGCCAGGGCCTCGAACACGCGCAGTGACAGCTCCAGCCGGTCCACCTCTTCGGCGTCGATGGTGAGGTTGATGTTGGCTTCAGCGGCCATTTGGCACAGGCCCCACACACGGGGCACCAGCTCGTCCATGACGCGCTGGGTTTGCGCGTCTTCATAGCGTGGGTGCAGCGCGCTGAGCTTGATGGAGATGCTATCATTTTCAGCACACTTTTGAGCCCCATCGCTTTCCTTGATTGACTTTTCAGCTATGGATTTAATGGCGTGCGTGTAGCTGGCCAGGTAGGTTTGGGCATCGGCCTCGGTGCGGGAGCCTTCGCCCAGCATGTCGTAGCTGAAACGCAAACCAGCTTGCTTTTTGCGGGCACTGCCCGCTTCTTTTTGCGCGTCGGCAATGGTCTGGCCCAGCACGAACTGGCGACCCAGCAACTGCACCGATCGCAGCGTGGCCGCCACCACGGTGCGGGCACCCAGGCGCACGAACAGGCCGGGTTGCTCACCGGCCTCGGGAAGAAACTTCTTCGACAACGCAATGGCGCTGTTCGACAACCGGGCCAGCGTGCTGCGGCTGATGCCATCTGGCTGGCCGTCCGCACCGGTGTGCTCGCCACCGTCAAAGTCGGCGCGGCCGAGTTGATCGGCCGTGAGGGCCATGGCAGTTTCGGCATCGGGCACGCGCAGCAGGGCCTCGGCCAGGCGCATCAGGGCCAGGCCCTCGGCGCTGGAAATGGGGTATTCCTTCAGCAGGCTTTCCATGGCCCAAAAGGGCGGCGGGTTGTCGCGCACGGCTTGCACCCACGGCGCAGAGTCGGCCACCACGGCAGACCAGTTCAGTGCGCCCTCCAGCGCAGCCAGGCGGTGGGTGAGCACGGAGACTTCAGGGCGATAGGGGTTGGGCAAAAACATGACGGGCCTCGTGGAAACAAGTGAATGACCGCATGATTCCCAAACCTGGCGTGATTTATTCACTGTTTTTCACGCCAGAGACAGTGAATAATTCAACTCATGAACCTCACCGACGACCTTGACCGCATCGACCTGAAGATCCTGGCAGCCCTGCAAACCGATGGCCGCCTGCCCAACCAGAAGCTGGCCGAGGCGGTGGCGCTGTCGCCCACAGCTGTGCTGGCGCGCACGCAACGCCTCACCCGCGAGGGCTACATCCTGGGTTACGAGGCGCGGCTGAACCCGCTGAAGCTGGGGCGCGGGATGATGGTGTTTGTGGAGGTGCTGCTGGACAAAACCACGCCCAACGTGTTCGAGCAGTTCAAGGCCGCAGTGCAGGTGCAGCCCGCCATCATGGAATGCCACATGGTGGCCGGCGGCTTTGACTATCTGCTGAAAACCCGCATGGCCGACATGGCCGCCTACCGCGACTTTGCCGGCACCGTGCTGTGGCAACTGCCCGGCGTGCGCGAAACCCGCACCTATGCGGTGATGGAAGAGGTGAAGTGCACCACGCGCTTGCCGTTGTGAGCGCCCGGCCAGACAATGTTGCGCACCACACAGCCACTTTCAGGGGAGTACACATGTTCCAACGCACCGCCACAGGCTTGCTGATCGCCCTCGCAGCCACACACGCCTGGGCCCAAAGCCAAAAACCGGGTTTGTGGGAGATCACCCACAAGACCGGTGGCAACGCCGAGATGGATGCCGCCATGGCCCAGATGCAAAAACAAATGGCCAGCATGTCGCCCGCGCAGCGCAAGCAAATGGAAGCCATGATGACCCAACACGGCGGCAGCTTGCCCACAGCCGCCGCCGGAGGTGGCATGGCCGTGAAGGTGTGCATCAGCCCCGAGATGGCCGCCCGCGACCAGATGCCCCAACAAACCGAAGGCGACTGCACCACCAGCATCACCTCGCGCACGTCTGGCAGCATGAAGATGGCGTTTGTCTGTACCAACCCGCCATCCAAGGGGGAAGGCACCTACACCTTCCCCAGCGACAAGGCCTACACCATGGCCATGACCATCCGCACCGAACACAAAGGCAAGCCCGATACGGTCACGCTGGAAGGCAGCGGCAAATGGCTCACTGCCGACTGCGGCACCGTCAAACCGATGGAAATCCCAAAAGCCAAGGGCAAGTAAACGCGTCAGGTGCAGGCGTCAGCCCTTGGGCGGTCGCCCCCCGAAGATTGCGCGGCCCACTCGAACCAGAGTGGAACCAGAGGCCACGGCAGCCTCCAGGTCGTCGCTCATGCCCATGGAGAGCGTGTCCAGGGCCAACCCCTCGGCATTCAGGGCCTCCAGAAGGCCAACAGCGCTTTTGAACACGGCACAGGCAGCTTCAAAACTGGGTGCGGGCTCAGGGATGCACATCAGACCCCGCAACTTCAAGCGGGGCAATGCCGCCACGGCGCGGGCGAGTTCCGGCAACTCGGCAGGCGCAACCCCGCTTTTGGTCGGTCCGCCATCCACATTGACCTGAATGCACACCTGCAGCGGCGGCAGGTGCGCAGGGCGCTGGTCGCTCAGGCGCTGCGCCACCTTCAGGCGGTCGACCGACTGCACCCAGTCGAAGTGCTCGGCCACGGGGCGGGTTTTGTTGGTTTGCAGCGGGCCAATGCAATGCCACTCCAGCACCACGCCAGGCAGCTGCTGGCGAAGCGCCACGATTTTGTCCACGCCTTCCTGCACATAGTTTTCGCCGAAGGCACGTTGCCCGGCCTGCACAGCTTCTGCCACGGCATCAGGGCCGAAGGTTTTGGAAACCGCCAGCAGGCGGACAGAGCCCTCGGGCCGCCCCACTGCGTGGCTGGCTTGCTGCAATCTCTGCTGCGTGTGCTGGAGTTGGGCGGCAATCGTGGTCATAATCATTTTTTGAAATGCAAGGCGACATGCCTGCGCACACTTTCAAGGAATTCCTGGGATGGACATCACACAGCTGTTGGCGTTCAGCGTCAAAAACAAGGCCTCTGACTTGCACTTGTCAGCAGGGCTGCCGCCCATGATCCGGGTGCACGGCGACGTGAGGCGCATCAATGTGGACGCACTGGACCACAAGCAGGTGCATGCCATGGTGTACGACATCATGAACGACACCCAGCGCAAGCATTATGAGGAGTTCCTGGAGGTCGACTTTTCGTTCGAGATCGAAGGGCTGGCACGCTTCCGCGTGAACGCCTTCAACCAGAACCGGGGTTCTGGCGCGGTGTTCCGGACGATTCCCAGCAAAATCCTGACGCTGGAGCAATTGAACGCGCCCAAAATCTTTGCCGATCTCGCGCTCAAGCCCCGGGGCATGGTGCTGGTGACGGGGCCTACAGGCTCAGGCAAGTCCACGACGCTGGCGGCGATGGTCAACTACCTCAACGAAAGCGAGTACGGTCACATCCTGACCGTGGAAGACCCCATCGAGTTCGTGCACGAGAGCAAAAAGTGCCTGATCAACCAGCGCGAGGTGGGGCCCCACACACTGAGTTTTGCCGCTGCCCTGCGCTCGGCCCTGCGCGAAGACCCGGACTGCATTCTGGTGGGCGAAATGCGCGACCTGGAAACCATCCGCCTGGCCATGACCGCTGCGGAAACCGGCCACCTGGTGTTTGGCACGCTGCACACCAGCAGCGCAGCCAAAACCATCGACCGGATCATCGACGTGTTCCCGGCCGAAGAAAAAGAAATGGTCCGAGCCATGCTGTCAGAGTCGCTGCAGGCCGTCATTTCCCAGACGCTGTGCAAAACCAAGGACGGTCAGGGCCGGGTGGCGGCGCACGAAATCATGATCGGCACGCCCGCCATCCGAAACCTGATCCGCGAGGCCAAGGTGGCGCAGATGTACTCGTCCATCCAGACAGGCAACAGCGTGGGCATGCAAACGCTCGACCAGAACCTGACCGAACTGGTCAAACGCAATATCATCAGCCCGGCAGAGGCGCGGGGCAAAGCCAAGATTCCAGACAATTTCCCGGGCTGAGAACTCGAACAGGGGGACACACAGAATGAAAACCGTGAAGAGCCGATTTTTTGGCTTGCTGAAGAACACCGGCGAAGAGGGCCTGATGCACGAGGACGGGGAATCCCGCTTCTTCGCGCTCGACCCCGAGCAGGCGGCGGCGCTGCCACAAACCACCGGCTGGGGGGCTCGTGCGCAACAGATCGCCGCCAAACCCGTGGACGAGAAAAAGGGCATGCTGCAACTGCGCAAGCTGTGGCAAGCCGACGCGATGATGGCAGCCCTGGGCGGGCCGCACATTGAGCGCATGGCACCGTTCATCACGTTCGCCAGCGTTGCTGCTGAACGCGAGATCATCAAGCAGGACGAACTCGGCGACTACATGATGGTGCTGCTGAGGGGCAACATTTCGGTGGTGCGGCGCCAGGAATGGGGAGAAATGCTCGTACTGGCCAATGTCACGGCCGGCGAGATGCTCGGCGAAATGTCCTTGCTGGATGGTGGCGTGCGCTTTTCGGCATGCGTCACGCGATCGGAATGCGAAATCGCGGTCATCACCGCTGAAAACCTGGACCACATGATTGCCCAGGAGCCGCAGATAGCGGCAACCCTGATCGCGTTGCTGGCGCGCAAACTGTCACTGCGGCTGCGCGTGGTCAGCGCGCGGCTGGGCGGACGAAAAACCTGACGGCCGCCCCCAGCGAGCAACGCCGCCATGGAACGCGACCAAGCCACCAAATTCATCAACGACTTGCTGCGGCTGTTGGTCAGCCGGGGCGGCAGTGACTTGTTCATCACGGCCGACTTCCCGCCCGCCATCAAGGTTGACGGCAAAGTCACCAAGGTCAGCCCGCAACCACTGACCGCCAACCACACGCTCACGCTGGCACGCTCGGTCATGAGCGACAAGCAGTCGGCCGAATTCGAACGATCCAAAGAGTGCAACTTTGCCATCTCGCCCGCGACCATCGGGCGCTTCAGGGTGAACGCATTCATCCAGCAAGGCAAGGTTGGCATGGTGATGCGCGTCATCCCCAGCACGCTGCCCACCATCGACACCCTGGCACTGCCGCCGGTGCTGAAAGATGTGTCCATGACCAAACGCGGTCTGTGCATCGTGGTGGGTGCCACGGGCTCGGGCAAAAGCACCACGCTGGCCACCATGGTGGACTGGCGCAACGAGAACTCCTACGGACACATCATCACCATCGAAGACCCGGTGGAGTTTGTGCACATGCACAAAAACTGCGTGGTTACCCAACGCGAGGTGGGGCTGGACACCGACAGCTGGGAAGCGGCCCTGAAGAACACGCTGCGCCAGGCACCCGATGTGATCCTGATGGGTGAAATCCGCGACCGCGAAACCATGGAACATGCCGTGTCTTTCGCCGAAACCGGCCACCTGTGCATGGCCACACTGCACGCCAACAGCGCCAACCAGGCACTGGACCGCATCATCAACTTCTTCCCGGAAGAACGCCGTGCGCAATTGCTGATGGACCTGTCGCTCAACCTGCGCGGCATGATTTCGCAACGCCTCATTCCCAGGCAAGACCACAAGGGCCGCTACGCCGCCGTGGAGGTGATGCTCAACAGCCCCTTGATTGCCGACCTGATCTTCAAAGGCGATGTGGCCGAAATCAAGGAGATCATGAAGAAGAGCCGCAACCTGGGCATGCAAACCTTTGACCAGGCCCTGTTCGACGCCTACGAAAACAACCACATCACCTATGAAGACGCGCTGCGCAACGCCGACTCGGTGAACGACCTGCGCCTGCAAATCAAGCTGCAGAGCCAACGCGCCAAGACGCAAGACCTGTCGGCAGGCACCGAATACCTGTCCATCGTCTGATTTTTTACATCAAAACACCCTCTACCGCTTGCTGGTATTGGGTTTAAAGCTATCACCATGAGCACATCGCGCACCGCTGCCAAGACCTACGAAGCCTGCCCCCCACAACACGTGGCCTTTCTGGGCCTGGGCGTCATGGGCCACCCCATGGCGGGGCACCTGCTGCGGGCAGGCCACACCGTCACTGTGTACAACCGCACCGCCGCCAAGGCCGAGGCGTGGGTGGCTGAACATGCCACTGGTGAAGCGTCCCAACGGGCGCGCATGGCGGCCACACCCCGGCTGGCGGCACAGGGGGCCAGCGTGGTGTTCAGCTGCGTGGGCAACGACGACGACCTGCGCAGCGTGACCCTGGGGGCAGACGGTGCGTTTGCCGGCATGGAGCCTGGTACGGTGTTTGTGGACCACACCACCGCATCGGCAGACGTGGCGCGCGAGTTGTACGGCGCCGCCAAAACCCTGGGGCTGTCGTTTGTGGATGCGCCCGTGTCGGGTGGTCAGGCAGGCGCTGAAAACGGCGCCCTCACCGTGATGTGTGGTGGCGACCAGATGGCCTTCGACGCCGCGCGCCCCGTGGGCATGGCCTTTTCCAAGGCCTTTACCCGCATCGGCGAAGCCGGCGCCGGCCAATTGGCCAAAATGGTCAACCAGATTTGCATCGGCGGGCTGGTACAGGGCCTGTCAGAAGCCATCGCCTTTGGGCAACACGCGGGGCTGGACATGAACCTGGTGCTGGACGTGATTGGCAAAGGCGCGGCGCAAAGCTGGCAAATGGACAACCGGGGCAAAACCATGGTGGCCGACCAGTTCAACTTTGGCTTTGCCGTGGACTGGATGCGCAAAGACCTGGGCCTGGTGCTGGACGAAGCCCGCCGCAACGGTGCCCGCCTGCCCGTGACCGCGCTGGTAGACCAGTTCTATGCCGACGTGCAGCGCATGGGCGGCAATCGCTGGGACACGTCCAGCCTGATCAAGCGGCTGCAGAAAAAAACAGACTGAGGGCGCTGTCCGCGCCACTCAAACCCGACTCACTTGGCTGGCGCGGCAGCTGGTGCAGGTTTGGGTTGGGTGCGCGCCAGCTCTTCCTCTGAAATGATGTCCAGCACACGCACCAGACGCTGAACGCCTTGCACGGCACGCACCACATCGGTGGCGCGGGTGGCCTCGCGCTGGGTAACACGACCCATCAGGTACACGGTGCCACGCTCCGTCACCACCTTGAAGGCGTGCACCGTCAGGTCTTTTGCGTCCACAAGCGCGGCCTTCACGCGCCCGGACACCAGTGCGTCATTGGAGCGTTGCGTGAGTGTGCTGTTGCCCAGCACGGCCAACTCATTCAGCACACTGCGCACGTTGTCCACCTTGGCCACCACCTGCTCAGCCGTGGCTTTATCGGCCTCGGTGGGCACTTCACCGGTCAGCAACGCTTGGCGATTGAAGCTGGTGACATTGATGTGCCCCCGCTCACCCAATTGCTCACGCAAGCGGCTGGCAGCACGCAGTTCAATGCCTTCGTCTTCCAGCTGAGTACCCGAGGTGCGGCGGTCACTGGCCACCATCACGCCGCCCACAGCGGCACTGCCCAGCAGCAGGGGCGCACAGCCTCCCAGTGCGGCAGCCAGGGTTGAGGCACACACAGTGGCCAGGACGGCTCGTTTCAGGGCAGCGGTCATATCGGGTTTTCCGTTTCAGAGGTGGTGTCGCCCAGCAGTTGGATGTCGACACCGTCACACACACAGTTCAGCACCACATGGTGCAATTCGTTGATGCGCGCCGGGCGCGCATGGGGCACACACACGTGCACGTCGGTATCACGCAACGCACGGCCCAGCGGGCCACCGCCGCCACCGGTCAGGGCCAGCACGGGCAAATCGCGTTCGTGCGCGGCGGCAACGGCTGACAGCAAGGCAGGGTTGGAACCCGTTTCCGCCACCAGCAACAGCAAATCGTCCGCGGCGGCGAGCGCGCCCAGTTGGCGGGGGGCATCGGCCAGTGCCATCCAGACCGCAGGCAATGCCGGGCGATCGCGTTCGAGTTGGCCCAGAAAATGCCCCACCAACAGCTGCGCCAGCAACGCGCCGTTGCCTGACCCGCAGGCCAGCACCTTTCCGCCATTGGTCACGGTGGCCAGCACAGCGCCGATCGCCGCAGCCACGGGTGAACCCAAGGCATCCGCACACTGGTAGGTCAGGTCGGCCCTGTCAATCAACTGTTGCTGAACGCGTTGCACAAGCATGGCGCGGATGATATAGGCAGCGTCTCGCTGCACTGCCCGCCTTGCATCGCACCATGTAAGAACATGTTGAAGGGTCTGTCAGGAATAACCTGATGCATCAAATGCGCCGCGGAGCCACTCCACATCCCAGGCGTGGCCATCAGGAGCGCCTTGCAGGGCCACGACGTCAAAGCGACACGGCGGCAGGTTGGACAGGCGCGCCAGGAAATGCCGGGCCGCAAAAATGATTCGCCGTTGTTTGGCCCAACCGACACTGGCGGCTGCCCCGCCATGGGTGGCGCTGGCGCGCTGGCGCACCTCCACAAACACCAGCGTGCCGTCGGGCTCCCGCATAATCAAATCGACCTCGCCGCCACCCCGGCCGGGCGACTTGAAGTTGCGCGCCACCAGCGCCAGCCCTGCCGCCTGCAAGTGGGCCAGCGCACGCGCCTCGCCCTCCCCGCCCACGGTGCGCGTTGTCGGTCGCGGTGAAGGGCGCACACCTGACCCCAAACTTTTGGACACTGCCATTGAGCTCCCCTTCCGGTTCATCGTTTCACCTGGCCCTGCAAGCGGCACACGCCGCTGCGGGTGACCAACATTACCCCAAGGGCTGCCTGTATGTGGTGGCCACCCCCATTGGCAACCTGGCCGACATCACCCTGCGTGCCTTGCAGGTGCTGCAAACGGTGGACGCCATCGCTTGCGAGGACACACGCCACACGGCGGGCATGCTGGGCCAATACGGCCTGCACAAGCCCCTGCTGGCCGTGCACCAGCACAACGAGGCCGAAGCCGCTCACGAGGTGGTGGCCCGGCTGCAACTGGGCGAGCGCGTGGCGTGTGTCAGCGATGCGGGCACGCCGGCCATCAGCGACCCCGGCGCACGCCTGGTGCAAGCCGTGCGCGCCGCTGGGCTGCGCGTGTTGCCCCTGCCAGGGGCCAGCAGCGTGACCACGCTGCTGTGCGCTGCCGGGCTGGATGCCAGCCTGCACGGCACGCCCGCTGCCGGGTTTGCCTTTGTGGGCTTTTTGCCGTCCAAGGCGCAAGAGCGCGAACGCGCTGTGCAAGTGCTGGCCGCCGAACCCCGCGCCGTGGTGCTGCTGGAAGCCCCGCACCGCATGGCTGAACTGGCCAAGGCCCTGGCCGTGCTGGGACCGCGTCCGCTGACCGTGGGCAGAGAGCTCACCAAACAGTTTGAAGAAATCGACACCCTGCCCTGCGCAGACTTGAGCAGCTGGATGGCCGCCAGCCCCCAGCGCAGCCGGGGCGAATTTGCGCTGGTGCTGCATCCACAGCCGCCACAGGCACTTGCCGACGGTGCCCTGCCCGCGCAGTCTGAAAAAACCCTGCACTTGCTGCTGGCCGAGTTGCCCCTGAAAACCGCGGTGCGCCTGGCCACCGACATCACCGGCGAACCGAAAAACGCGCTGTACCAAGCCGCGTTGCGGTGGAAACAAGCGGACGAGGCCGCCAACTGAAGCTCAGCGTCCCAAGCGGTCTTGGCCGTTGGGCGGCGCGCTCACGTCGCGAAACACCACATCTTCCACCTCCACCGTGTCGGTACGCTCGGTGGTGCGCCCTGGGCCAGCAGCGGTCTGACGGTAGCGCTGCCACACGGTTGACGCGGCCGATTGCTGGAAACGCCCCCACTGGTCACGCGCAGTGGTGCGTCGCCCGGTCAGCAGGCCCCACCCCACGCTGCCCAGCACCAGCGCCAGCGTCACCAGCAGCAAAAAGGCAGCCACACCCAACACAAACAACCCCAGTGCCAGCATGAAGGCAGTGCGGAACAGGCGGGCAACAAAGTCGGCCACGGCGGGGGGTCCTTTCAGGCCTGACTTGGGTGGAACACAGGCAAAACCATCACAATGAATCCAGTGGCAGGCACACCACCGTGCCTGCTGACCGTCACATTGGGACAGTTTGGCACCACTCAAGGACTTGGCATGAAAAACCTTTTGCGCTCGCCCGCCATCACCGCCGTGCTTTCGCTGTGCGCCGTGGCGACATTGCCCGCCCAGGCCATGGAACTGTCGGACGTGGTCACGGGCAACGAGCTGCGTTTTCTGGCGACACGCCCCGATCCTCAGGGCTATTGGTACGAGTCGCGCGTGACGCTGGATGCCGACAGCCTGACCACCGGGGTGGTGCATTTGCATACCTGCCACCGCCAGCTGGACCCTACGCACCGCATCGTCATTGCATTCAACCGCGAGCGCGTGAAGCACATTGCTGTGGCATCCGCTGAAGGCGTGGGCTCGGCCGAGGTGGTGGACCAACGCGTGGAGCTGAAAGACGTGAAGCGCGGCGGTTCGGTGTGTGTGCAGCTCACCTCGCGGGCGTTGGACACCACAGACACCGGCTGGCGACTGCACGCCGGGCCGCTGATGCGCCGTTACCTGGACGGCTACCTGCCCATGCAGGCCAAGCTGTCGTTCGGCTGGCCCAAAGGCCTGCTGGCCCTGGCCCGGACCGAACCACAAGCGCAGCCCGGTGTGGTGCTGACCCAGGCAGACGACGGCGCTCAGCTCGACATCACCTTTGCAGGGCGCATGCGCGCCACATTGGATCTGACACGCCCCTGAAGCCGCGCCAGACGCGTCAGAAACCCAGAGAGTTGGCCCCCACCGCACGCATGGTGGGTGCCCCTCCCCGTGCGGAATAGCGCTGTTGGGCCGTCAAGGTCTCCACACGCACACGGGTGGGGCCGCTGTATACCGCGTCGGCCAGCCAGGCGAGCTCGTCGGCCAAGGCTGTTTCACTGCGCAGGGTGGTTCCCCACACCCGCTGCTGCCCGTCCCAGCGGTAGCCCCGCGCCTTGAGCGCGTCTTTGGCCTCGAACGGCGCGCCAGTGGCCTGCAGGCGGTGGTGGGTCTGGTCGGCAGCGGCCAGCAGCACGCTCAAACCCGTTGCGTCGGCCTCCGCGCCTTCAGTGGTGCTGGCGTGGCCAAACCGCGCCTGCGGCTGGGCCAACACGGCCAGCAGAGCGTGGCAATCGGTTTCGGCGCGGTGCGCGTCGTAAAACCAGCCACAGGCCAGGGCCAGGTTTTCGAGTTTGGCGCTGGATTGACCCAAGGCCTTCCAGTCCAGATCGGCAAACGAGCAGGCCCACGGCAGACGCGCGAACTCGGGCAAGCGGGCTTCCACAAACGGGCGGTCAAACCCGGCGTTGTGGGCCACCACCAAGTCCACGCCCACCATCAGTTGGGCAATCAGCGCCTCGTCCAGCCGCTGACCGCGCACCATTTCGTCGGTGATGCCGGTGATGTCGGTGATGGCGGGCGGAATGGCTCGGCCCGGGTCTTCCAGCCCGTCGTACACCTGCACGGGGCCCACGGGCAGGCCGGTGGCGGTGTCCACCGCCACGCGCAGCAGCGCCAGCTCGATGACCTTTTCTTTGGCAGCCTCCAGACCCGTGGTTTCGGTGTCCAGCACCAGCAGGGTGCGAACGGGGCCTTGCGGGGCGCGGTCGAAATGCAGGGCGGGCACCAGGCGGCGCAACACGCGGTAGTCGGGGTGACGCTCCAGCGCCTCGGCCATCGCGGCGGGTGTCAGATCGGCGGGCGCTGGGGACACGCCGGGCGCCACCGGCAGCTGGGTGGGCGAGACCACCGGTTTGGCGGTGCGCTTCTTGCGAGGGGGAACCGAAGGCAAGCCCTCATGTGCAGGCTCAAACCCCAGTCCCAGTTGTTTTTGTGTCATTCGGTGGTGTGTGTTGGTTACCCCCTATTCTCGTTGCGCCGGGTACCATGACCGGCCTACCCAGCCACCCTGGAGAACACGCATGAACAAACGCCACTTTTTGACCACGGCAGGTGCCGCCACCGCAGGTTGGTTGGCCACTGCCGCCCATAGCCCGGCGCTGGCAGCCAACCCCAAAACCCAGCCCACCCTGCTGACGGTGACGGGCGCATTGGCCAAAAGCAACCGCGGACCGTTCGATCCTGCGTTGGACCAGATGATGGACAAACACGGCGTGACCTTCAGCAAAGCCTTTGTGTTTGACGCCCCCGGGCTTCAGCGGTTGCCCGCACACACCATCCGCCCCACACTGGAGTACGACGGCAAAGTACACACGCTGAGCGGCCCGCTGCTGACCGATGTGTTGTCAGCGGCAGGGGCGCAGACCAGCCCGCGCACGCAACTGGGGCTGCGCGCGGTGGACGGCTACAACGTCACGCTCAGCCTGTCGGAGGTGACCTCCAGCCGCATGCTGGTGGCCACCCACATCGACGGGCAACCCATGCCGCTGGGCGGCTTGGGCCCCCAATGGGCCGTGTGGGATGCCGACCGCCTGCCCCACCTCAAAGACAAGTCACTGAAAGACCGTTTCGGCCAATGCCCCTGGGGTCTGTACATGATTGATGTGAGCAAAGGTTGATGCCACACGGTGCACCACACGCATTGTTTGACCTGACTGGGCGCACGGCGCTGGTCACAGGGGCCTCGCGCGGGTTGGGGCTGGCCATGGCCAAGGGATTGGCAGCGCACGGTGCCTCGGTGTGGCTGAACGGGCGCGACCCGCACACACTCGCCGCCGCCGTGGCGCAAGTACAAGCCGTGGCCACCCAAGGCGCCGAAGTGCGCGCCCTGCCCTGCGACGTGACCGATGGCGCCGCCCTGCGCGCCGCATTGGACACGATCGGCCAGACAAGTGGTCGGCTGGACGTGCTGGTGAACAACGCGGGCCTGCGCGACCGCCGTCCTCTCACCGAACTGGATGCGCCCGCGCTTCGAACGATGCTGGAGTCGCATCTGGTGGCCCCTTTCGAGCTATGCCGCCTCGCGCTGCCGTTGATGCCGAAGCCGGGCGGACGCATTGTGAACATCACCTCCATTGCCGGGCCCATTGCGCGTGCGGGCGACGCGGCCTACACAGCCGCCAAAGGTGGGCTGGCGGCACTGACCCGCGCGCTGGCGGCCGAACTGGGGCCGCTGGGCATCAACGTCAATGGGATTGCGCCGGGCTACTTCGCCACCGAGGCCAACGCCGCCATGACAGCAAACCGCGACGTGGCGCAGTGGCTGCAAGCACGCACGTCGCTAGGCCGCTGGGGCCAACCCGAAGAGCTGGTGGGCGCGGCCGTGTTCCTGGCTTCACCTGCGGCCAGCTACGTTACCGGCCAAGTGCTGGCGGTGGACGGGGGCTACCTGTCGCATTTCTGATGCGGCATTGCGCAGCCCCGGCTCGCTACTTGCCTCAACCGCCGAGCAGGCCTTTTTTCAGACCACCGTCCACGGGTTTCTCGCCCAACCAGATCCGCAGCACCGCAGTGTAGAAGTCGGCTCCTGGCAACACTGCGCCTTTAGCCTGGCCGTTGATACTGACCTGGGTGCCGGTGGCGGGGTCGAAGTCAAAGTGGATGACATCGCCTTTCTTGGCCTCGCCCGCTTGTTTGAGTGTGGCCATCAGCGCATCGATCTGCGGCTTGATGGCGGCCACCTGTGCCTCGGTGTGGTTGTCGCGCATGCCGTCGCTCAAAGCACCGGAAAAGGTGTCGGCATCCACATTGCGCAGCATGGTGATGACCACGCGACGCGGGCCTTTTTGCGACAGGACAGCGGCTGCATCGGTGGCCTTTTGTGGCGCGTACAAAGCAGCCACATAGACCTTGAAAAACGCCCGGGTTCGCAAGCCCGCGCCGTTCAACACGAGCGGCGCACTGGCCACTTGAGCCGTCGGGGCGAGTTTCACGCCCTCCAGTTCGGCAGGTTGGGCGCACAGGGTGGAGGCAGACAAGGCCAGCATCGCAGCGGCGGCAAACGAGGTCAATGGGTTCAGGCGGTGTGTCATGGCGGTTCCTTGAAGTGGAGTTGAATAACGATGGGCGGGCGGATCAGTCGTTGTGCCAGATGATGGTTTTACCGCCGGTTTCCCAGCGTTCGTAGTGTGCGCCGTACAACTCCTCAATGCGGTTGCGCTTGACCTTGAAGGTGGGTGTGACCACGCCGTTGTCCACCGTCCAAGGGGTGGTGACCACCACCACACACTGCATTTGCTCGTGCGGGTCGAGGGTTGCATTGATGCTGGCCATGTGCGCAGCCAGCGAAGCTTCCACCTCGGCGCGCCCTGCGGCCTGACTCACTTTGCCCAGGCTGTCGGGCGACAGCATCACGATGCCCAGAGGCTGGCCGAGGTTGGCCCCCGTAACGACACACGCCTCGACGTCGTCATGCATCACCAGTTTGTCCTCGATGGGAGCCGGGGCAACGTATTTGCCCTTGCTCGTCTTGAAGAGGTCTTTCACACGGCCTGTCACGTGCAGACAACCGCGCTCGTCGATCCGGCCTTTGTCGCCGGTGCGCAGCCAGCCGTCGGAAGTGAATGTCTCGGCAGTCTGCTCGGGGGCCTTGTAGTAACCCAGCATCAATGCGGGGCTGCGCATCAGAATTTCGCCGTTCTCGGGTGCAATGCGCACGTCCACACCGTTGTAGGCGGGGCCTACCGAGCCCTGCTGGTTCTGGCCCGGCACAGTGAGGTGTGACACGGCCAGGTTCTCGGTCATGCCGTAGCCCTCGTTGATGGGCAACCCCAGGTGGCGGTACCACTGCAACAGCGGCACGGGCATGGGCGCAGCCCCACCTGCCGCCATGCGGCACTGGTCCAGTCCCAGTGCGGTGAGCACTTTTTTGCGGATGAGCCCACCCACCAGCGGGATGGACAACAACAGCTTGAGCTTGGCCGGTGGCAGCTTGTGGTGCACACCGTGCTGGAACTTGACCCACAACCGGGGCACCGAGAAAAAGATGGTGGGCCGTGCGCGCTGCATGTCGGCCGCAAAGGTGTCGAGCGAGTCGGCAAAAAAGATGTGCATGCCGGTGCGCAGCCAGCCGTGCTCCACCAGCACGCGCTCGACCACGTGCGCCAGCGGCAGGTACGACAGCATGCGGTCGCTCTGGTGCATGGGCACACGCTCGATGGCGGCAGCAAATCCCCAGGCAAAGTTGCCGAAGGTGTGCATCACCCCCTTGGGCAACCCGGTGGTGCCCGAGGTGTAAATGAGGGTTGCCAACTCGTCAGACGCACGCACGGGTTGACCCGCCAGGGGCTGTGTGCGGGCACAGATGTCATCCCACCGGGGGTAGGCCCCCACCGCGTCAGCAGGCGACAGGGCGTGCGAAATGCACGGCAGCCCCTCGGGCACGCCGGGCTTCATTCCCTCCCAACCGTCGAGCTTGCCAATGAAACAGGCCTTGGCCTCGCTGTGGGTGAGGATCTGGCGCACTGTTTCTGCCGCCAGCGTGGGGTACAGCGGCACCGACACGTAACCTGCCATCCAGATGGCGAGGTCACTCATCATCCACCAGGCGCAGTTCTTGGAGAGGATCGCCACCTTGCTGCCCGGCTCCCAGCCCTGCGCTTGCAAATGGGCCGCCATGCGGCGCACCTGATCGGCCACCTCGGCCCAGGTGAAGTCCTTCAACGCGCCCCCGCCCATGGGCTGGGTCAGCGCCACGCGCTGCGGGGTGGTGGACTCCCAGTGGTACAGGCGCTGAAGCGCCAGGAATTCAGAGGCAACGAGTTGTGTCATGTTCGGTCAATGGCGACACCCAGACGGTCCGGGCGGGCAGATTGTTGCCCATGCCACGGAAAACGGGCTAAGGGTTGACGCGCATGTGGGACACACCGCAACACGCCGCAATGCACACTATTTCGCAGCAAACAATGACGCCAGCAAAGCGCCAGAAGCCATTTTCACTACAAACCGGACATCCGTTGCACCTGGGTGAAC
This sequence comes from uncultured bacterium, assembly GCA_903928495.1. Lineage (GTDB taxonomy): Bacteria > Pseudomonadota > Gammaproteobacteria > Burkholderiales > Burkholderiaceae_C > UBA2334. The sequence continues at coordinate 53,503 of CAIYQZ010000004.1, read as the reverse complement.
GGGGGCAAACCCTGCATCAGCCGCTGGCCGTAAGGGGTGCGCAGCAGGCGACGGTCGTAACAGACGATGCGGGCCTGGTCGGTCTCGGTGCGGATGGCGCGGCCTGCCCACTGGGCCAGCCGCACCGAGGTTGCGGGCACCACCAGCTCGTTGAACGGGTTGCGGCCCTGGGCCTCCAGCCACTCGGCACGGGCCTCGCCCACTGGGTCGTCGGGCGGGGCGAACGGCAGCTTGGCGATGAACAGCGTGGCGCACAGCGTGCCCGGCAGGTCCAGCCCCTCGCCAAACGACTGCATGCCAAAAATGATGGACGCATCACCCCGCGCCACGGCCTGGCGGTGGCGCTGCAGCAGCACGGTGCGCGGCCAGTCGCCTTGCACCAGCACGTAGGGGCGCAGCCGGTCGGGCAGCGCGGTCACGGCCTGGCGCATCTGGTCTCGCGAGGTGAACAGCACCAGCGCGCCGTCTTGCACCTCGGCCAGATCGGCCATCAGCAGGGCGATCATTTCGCGGGTGAAGGCCGCAGCCTCGCGCGGGTCGTTGCGCGTTTCCACGACCTCGAAGCGGCCTTGGGCGGCAAAGTCGAACGGGCTGGGCACCGCCAGGGCGCTGGCATCGGGGTCTCCGCTCAAACCGCACTCGGCCATGAAGAAATCAAACCGCCCGCAACTGGTGAGCGTGGCCGACGTCAGCACGGCCGAGCGCACGCGCGGCCACAGGTGCTGGCGCAACACGGTGCCTGGCAGCGTGGGACAGGCATAGGCCTTGATGTGCAGCGTGGCCTGAGGGCCGTCGCCCACCGCGTCAAAGGTGAACCACTTGGCCACGGGCACTTGAGGGCGAGTCTCGGGGCGGGCCTCGGGCAGCGCTTCGTCGGGGTTGATGAGGCCTGACGTGGTGGGCGCGGCAGCCAACTCGTGCCCGCTGAGCAGCAGCTTGGCGGTGTCGGCCACGGCCTCCAGCCGGGGTGCGAGGGTGCCCATGTGGGCGTAGAGGTTGGACAGGCGGCGCGCGTCTTCGGGCTTGTCTTTGATTTCAGCCTTCAACGTGCGTGCCATGCCCGACAGGTGCACCAGCCAGGCGTCGGCGGCGGCCACCACGGCGTCGAGCGCGGGCAGCATGGCGTCGGGCAACACCCCTCTGGGCGGGCGCACGCGGTCGTCGGCGCTTTTGAACGCGGGGTTGGGCACGGGGCGGCGGGCGGCGGTCACGGGTGACTGCGTGGCGGGGCGCAAGGTGTCCACGGTGGCGCGGGCCAGGTCTTGCAGCGCCAGCTTCAAGGCGGCGGCCAGTTGCGGCGCCTCCAGCGCGTCGCTCAGGTACAGCGCCGCACCCACTTGGGTGGCGCGCTGGGCAAGCTGGTCGATCCAGCGCAGGCGGGTGAGGTCCATGCTGCGAGTGAACTGGTCTTGCGCCACACCGGGAAGGTGGTGGGCTTCGTCCAGCACCAGCAGGCAGTGGTCAAGCTCGGGCAACACCCGCGAGCCCAGCGACGATAGCAGTAGGTCGTGGTTGGCCACGATGATTTGCGCGCCCACCAGCGCCTTGCGCTGCTCAAAGTAGTTGCAGCGGTTGAACAGCGGGCAGTGTTTGCCGGTGCACGACGCCGCCTCGGCCGCCACGGGTTGCCACACGTCGCCTTCCGGGGCGGTGGGCAGGCTGTCTCGGTCGCCGTCCCAGGTGCCGCTGGCCAGCGCCATGCCCATGGCTTGCCACGCCTGATGGCGGGCCGACAATTGATCATCAAAAGCACCGCTAGCGCTTGTTTTATTTAATTTGTTTGCTACACCATCTGAGCCACTGGGCAGCGGGTCGTCGGCAAACAGGTCGTCAGGCTCTTGCGGTTCGCCCCCGGCCAGGCGGTCGAGTTTGAGCTGGCACACGTAGCGCCCGCGCCCCTTGGCCAGCGCAAACCGAAAGGGCTGCAGGCCGCTGCTGGCCAGCGCGGCAGCGAGTGCGGGCAGGTCTTTGTTCACCAGCTGCTCTTGCAGCGCCACGGTGGCGGTGGAAATCAACACCCGGGTGTTGCGCGCCAGCGCCAGCGCAATGGCCGGAGCGCTGTACGCCAGCGATTTGCCCACGCCCGTGCCGGCCTGGATCACCGCAAAACGGCGCTGGGGCGGGGGGCCATTGGCATCCTCCGCTTCAACCAATGTGGGCACCGGGGCAGCGCCCAGCACGGGGGCCGCAGCGTCGCGGCGCGAGCCCAGGTCGGCCTGGCTGAAGGTGGCGGCCACACGCTCGGCCATTTGTCGCTGGCCTGGGCGGCTGCGAAAGCCGTTTTGCCCGTCCACCGCCTGGTCGAACGTGGCCAGCGCGAGTTGCACCAGTGCGTCAGCAGCAGTGGGCACCAGGGCCGGGGACGGCGGGGAAGGAGAGGCAGTGGGGGTGGTCATGCGCGGGAGAAGGCAGAACTGCCTTGCGAAACGGCAGGCGGCACTCGCAGCGCCGCGCCCGCGACTGTAGGGGAAAAACTGCAGACCAGGCCGGAGCAGCCTGGGTGAACCTCAGGCCCGTGTGTCCAGCAGGGAGCCCATCATCTGGTCGGCGGTTTTCAGCACCGCCAGGTTGGCCGCAAAGCTTTGTTTGGCAGACAACTGGTCAACCACATCTTGCGTCAGGTCACTGCCTTCGGTGGCTGCGCGGCTGAGCGTGACCACCACGCCGCCCTGCGGCTGGGCCGTGGCTTGCACGGTCTGGCGCTTGAACCCTTCCGTTTGCCCGTTGGCCACGTTATTGGCACTGGCCCCCAACCGGGTTTGAGCGGCTTGCAGGCCCGACTGGGCAATGGAAGTGAGAGCATTCATGGCAAAACTCCGGTTCAAAGCAGGTAAACGTGGGCTGAAAGTTTGACAGCACGCAACACCGGGTCATATCAAGACCCGCGCAGGTCACACAAGATCCCCAAAACAGGCACCGTGTCTCTAGAATGGTGTATCGGCATCCAACGCCCGCGACTTCAATTTTTACAGGAACCCGGCATGAGCACCAAATCCATCCAACAGGAAGTGGACGAACGGTCCAACCTGACAGGCTCGAACAAGTTTGAAATGCTGCTGTTCAGACTGGGGGCAGTGCGCGACAACATGCCTTCGGAGTTGTTCGGCATCAACGTGTTCAAGATCCGCGAGATCGTGGCCATGCCTGAAGTCACTGCCATGGCCGGCTCCACCCAGCACATGCTGGGCGTGGTCAACCTGCGCGGCCAGATCATTCCGGTGATCGACCTGCCTGCCGTGATCGGTTGTGTGCCCAAGACCGGCCTGAACATCATGCTGGTGACCGAATTTGCCCGCACCACGCAGGCGTTTGCGGTGGAAAGCGTGGAAGACATCGTCCGCCTCGACTGGGGGCAGGTGCTGCCTGCTGAACGGGGCGCTGCCGGTGGCATGGTGACCAGCATTGCCCGCCTGGACGGCGACGTGAACCAGTCGCGCCTGGCGCAGGTGCTCGACGTGGAGTCCATCCTGGGCAATGTGATGCCCAACGACGATGCCGAACTCGACACATCCTCCATCGGCCCGGTGCTCAAGCTCAAGCCAGGCAGCGTGGTACTGGCGGCAGACGACTCGTTTGTGGCCCGCGCCATGATCGAACAGGGCCTGAACGCGATGGGTGTGCCCTTCATCATGACCAAATCCGGTCAGGAAGCCTGGGACAAACTGCTGCACATATCCAACGATGCAGAGTCCAAAGGTCAACAGATTTCAGACCGCGTGGCCATGGTGCTGACCGACCTGGAAATGCCTGAAATGGACGGCTTCACGCTCACCAAGAACATCAAGCAGGATTCGCGCTTCCGCCATGTGCCAGTGGTCATCCACTCGTCGCTGTCGGGCGCCACCAACGAAGACCACGTGCGCAACGTGGGGGCTGACGGTTATGTGGCCAAATTCCAGGCCGACGAACTGGCAGCCACCATCCGGGGTGTGCTGCAGCGCTACGAACACCACGCCTGATTTTCTGCGCTCCAGCAAAAAACGCCCCGAGGGGCGTTTTTTCATGGGTTTGTGGTACCGGGGATCAGCGCAACAGGCCTTTGATGTTGGCGTTCAGTGGCATGACATAGTCGTGCGCAGACACCACGGTATTGCCCTCGGGCTTGACCAGCTTCAGGCTGATGTACAGCGTCTGCCCGGACGACGTGTAGGTGCCCACCACAACGGCCTGGGCGCTGTGCGCCTGGCTCACGTCGCGCACCTCGCGGGACAGCAGCAGTGCACCCGTGGTGCCTTTCATGAACAACTGCTCCCGCAGCTTCAGCTCGACCACCCGCACACCCCTGTTGGACAGGCGGCTGCTGATGTGCTCTGACACCAGCCGCCCCAGGCGGGACGACTCTGACAACTCTTCCTGGTCGACCAGGGTGGCCACCAACACGGGCTGCGCCGGGTCCAGCGTCACGCCCTGCATCAAGGCGTCGGTGGCGCGGTAGTTCAGCTTGATGAGGTCACCGCCCAGGCCGTCTTCCATGGTGGTGCAAGCGCCCAGTGCCACCGACAGGCCCAGCGCCAGTGCGAGGCAGGTGCGCCGCCTCATGAGCCCACCACTTTCCAGTTTTTGGTGGGTGCCGGGGGTGGCGGAGGCGGGGGTAGCGGAGGCTGCATGAAGAGTTTGGCGTCTTCGGGCTCTATGTAATAGATGTCTGACGTGCGCGTGACAAACCTCTGACCCATTTCCAGGGAAGTGGATACCAGCAGTTCTGTGCGTGTGGGCCCGCCGGAAGCCGTGCCCGAGAGCATCTGGCTGGACAAATCGCCCACCATGCCAGTGGCCAAACCGGCCAGGGCACCGCTGGTGCTGGAGGGGATGTGCATCCACGAATCTCGCAGCACGGCAATGCCCACCGCAAGGCTGGTCAGGGGCATGGCTGGTGCATTGCGGGCACCGCTTTCATGCGACACCACCTGCACGTCAAAGCGTATGTATGCACCCGCCGAGTTGTCCAGCGCCGGCGAGCTGGCCATGACCAGCCCCCGCTCCACCAGCCGGGTGAGCAACAAATCGCCAAACGCACGGTTGAACGTGCTGCCAGTGGACGGCACCAGGTGGAAGGTGTTTTTTTCCATCGCACCCGCTGCGGCTTTGGTGGCAATGCGGTCTGCCACGTCGTTGGCCAGCAGGTCCCAATGGTGCACGGCGCGGGCCTTTTGCTGACCCGATGCCGGGTAATTCATGGCACGCGGCACGTCCAGCGTGGTGCACGCTGCCACCAAGCCGCACAGCATCGATGCAGGCGCGAGGCGGGCCAAACGCGCCCAGCGCAAACGTGCTGGCGTTGAAGGTGGTGGGCAGTGGGGCGACATGACAGGCAATCTCAGTTCATTCTGCTCGAATGTAAAAGCAACACCCCTGGCCTGAAAGCCGAAAAAGCAGTGCGTTTGCCGCCACTTGTGGGCAGCAAGCGCAGAACGGGGGCGCTCAGGCGCGGGTGTTGAGTTGTGTGCCCAGAGTGCCGCTGGTGGCCAAAGGCAAGGCACCTGTGGGTTGAGGCAGCGCCTGAATCAGCGCTGCAGCCGCACTCGCCTGTGCATTCATGGCCTTTTTGAGCACGTTGATCTGCACATCTTGCATGGGACTGCCCTCTGAGACTGACGCCGCAGCCTGCGACACACTGGAACTGGTGATTTGCATGGGGGGTCTCCTGAAACGTACGTTGCGGCCTGATGACGCATCATGTTATCGACCAACAGCTGCTGAACTGAAGCTCAGCCGTCAGCATCAAGTGCCAAACGAGGCCAGCCACACAGCTCCGCCAGGCGGTGCACCACCCACTGGGCCTCGTCCGGTGCCACCACCGATTCGGGCTGCGTCAGCCCTTGCCACACCCGTTGCAGCACATCGGCTTCGGTGATGCCCAGCTGAAACTGCATGGTTTGCGCCGTGTCGACCAGCATGTTCGCCATGTCCTCGCACAGCTCATAGCGGGCACACACCTCAGCCCACACCGGCTTGAGCCGAGCCGTGCGCTTGGCCTCATACAAGGCCTGAAACGTAGGTGGAATGTCAATGTGGCTGTGTGAATCCATGCCCCGCATTGTGCGGTGTGCGATGCTCTGGCCCTGCATTTGCACACCCACTCCACCCACATGTCAACGCACAAAACGGTCCCCGCCAAAGAAGACATTGCCCTGCTGCCCGCCTTTCCCCGACTGGGCCCAGCGGACATCACCCTGGTGCAGACCGCCCCCCAAGCCCTGGCAGCGTGGGAACGCTTGAGCCAAACCTCAGTGTGGGGCTTCGACACCGAATCCAAACCCACCTTCTCGGTGGGCGAAACGTCTGACGGGCCGCACGTGTTGCAACTGGCCAGCACCACCCACGCCTGGGTGATTCAATTGCACGATGCCGACTGTCGCGCCACAGTGGCCGCCTGGATGGCCAACCCTGGGTTCACGAAAGTGGGCTTTGGCCTGGGCGACGACAAAAAACGCATGCTGCACAAATTTGGCGTGGAACCTGCTTGTGTGGTGGACTTGAACCACCTGTTTCACCAGCGTGGCTGGCGCAAAGACATTGGCGTGAAAGGCGCGGTGGCCGTGGTGTTTGGGCAAAACTTTGCCAAGTCCAAAAAAGCCGCCACCTCCAACTGGGCGAACGCCCAGTTGAGCGAACACCAGGTGGTGTACGCCGCCAACGATGCCTTTGCCGCCGCCTGTGTGTACCAGGCCATGCAAACCAACCCCGACTGAAACCCAAGCCTTTTCTGCCATGGAACTGCCCGCCCACCAACTCACCATGACGGTGCTGATGACGCCCGACACCGCCAACTTCTCAGGCAACGTGCACGGCGGCAACATACTGAAACTGCTCGACCAAGTGGCCTACGCCTGCGCCAGCCGCTACGCCGGCAGCTACGTGGTCACACTGAGCGTGGACCAGGTGATGTTCCGCCAGCCCATCCATGTGGGAGAACTGGTCACCTTCCTGGCCGCCGTGAACCACACGGGCACCTCGTCGATGGAAATTGGCATCAAGGTGATTGCCGAGAACATCCGCAGCCACGAAACCCGTCACGTCAACAGCTGTTTCTTCACCATGGTGGCCGTGGGCGACGACGGCAAACCCACCCAGGTGCCGCCGCTGCGCCCCTTCAGCCCCGACGAAAAACGCCGCCACGCCGCAGCCGAAATCCGCAAGGCCATGCGGCGGGAGATGGAGCAACGGTTTTCAGCGGTGCGGTGAAAGACCAGGTCAAACGAGGGCAAACGGGTTGAGCACCTCAAAACCCAAAGCTTGAAAGTCCGCCACATTTCGCGTCACAACGGTCAAGCGATGTACCTTGGCAGTAGCGGCAATCATCGCGTCTTCGTACAAAGTGTCTGATCTGCGGTGCATCAGCCGCGCCCATGCACGAAACACGGCAGCATCCATGGGCAGCACGTTGTAGGCCCCGGCCACCATGTCCAGCCAGCCCTCCAACTCACCCGCTTTGGCAGGGTCTTGCTCACGCGTCAACTCAATACCCGCTTGAATTTCCCCCAGCGTCACGGCAGACACAAAGAGTTCCGTGTCGTCTACAGAAGCGAGCCAGGCCAGCACCGCGCCGTGCGGACGGGGCCTGCGCAGCTCGGAGACCACATTGGTGTCCAGCAAATACATGGTGTCAGGCCTGGCGATCAATTGGCCGACGCTTGGCTTGGCCACGCGGGGGAAGGGTCAACTCAGCACGCGCGTCGTCTGACAGCAAAAGAGCTTTCAGTGAGGGCCGCACCACCGATTGAAGGCGTCGCCATTCCCCCACAGGCACCAACACCGCTGCCTCAGCACCGCGACGGGTCACCATTTGCGGCCCTTCTTGAAGGCAGGCGTCCAGAAACTCGCTGAACCGCGCTTTGGCATCTTGAACAGGCCATGTGTGCATGTTGAACCCCTTTTTGAATCCATCTGACTAGATAGATGACCAGTTTAATGGATCCACGCACCAAACACACCCTTTGCGGCAGTCCGGCAGATTTGACACACTCACACCATGCCCACCAACAGAGAAACCGCCATGACACTTCCGAAAACCGAAGGCGAACACACCCTGACCCTGGAGCGCACCTTGTCAGCCCCCCGCTCGGTGGTGTGGCGCTGCTGGACCGACACAGAGTTGCTGAAGCAGTGGTATTGCCCCAAACCCTGGACGGTGCCCGAGGCCGATTTCGACCTGCGGGTGGGCGGCCGCATGAACACCGTCATGGCGGGCCCCAACGGTGAGAGTTTTGAGGGCAAGGGCATGTGGCTCGCCATCGAACCCATGGAGCGGCTGGTGTTCACCGATGCGTACACCGAGGGTTTCATGCCAGCCGCTGAACCGTTCATGACCGGGGTGGTGCAACTGGCCGACGCACCCAACGGCCACACCTACATGACCTGGAGCGCCCGCCACGCCACCGCCGAAAGCAAGGCCAAGCACGTGGAGATGGGCTGGGAAGCCGGCTGGAAGGCGGCCACTGATCAGCTTGACGCGCTGGCACAGACGCTGAGCGCCACCCACATACCGTCAAACCAGCCCTACGTGGACGGCTTTTTGCTGGCTGTGCCCACCGCCAACCGTGAGGCCTACCGACAACATGCGCAAGACGCGGCCGTGGTGTTCAAGGAACATGGCGCCATCTCGCTGGTGGAATGCTGGGGCAACGACGTGCCCGTGGGAAAACTCAACTCCATGCACACCGCCGTGCTGCGCAAGCCCGACGAAACGGTGGTGTTTTCGTGGATCACCTGGCCCGACAAGGCCACGCGAGACGCTGGCATGCAAAAGGTGTTTGCCGACCCGCGCATGCCAGCCACCATGGCTGAAATGCCGTTTGACGGCACACGAATGATTTTTGGTGGGTTCGACATGATCGTGAACGCATGAGCCACCCAGCCAGACGCTGGCCAAACTGCCCGTGACACCAGACCTGCACCTGCGCCAAAAGTCAGCTTGGAACGGCTTTGTGTTCGAGTTTGCAGACGCGGCAGGCGTCACGGTGGGCACCATGGAGTTTGCAAACTTTGCACAAGGCAAGAATGCCCGCCTGAGGGTGCACCCGCCGGGCTCAAGCGCGGGGGACTGCCACATTCAATTGGGTGCAGAACACTTGCTGTTCCGGTTTGAATACACCCGCAGGGGCTTCATCAACGATGTGCGTTACACGCTTGAAACGCCCGAAGGTAACCTGCTGTGCCAGGCAGACGTGGTGTACGAACCGGGCAAACGGCACCCTGCCCTGCGCCTGAGCGTGCCGCTGGCACTGGAGGTTCTGCCGTCCACGTCTTTTTGGGCCAAGCGCTTCCCCATCACTAATGCATCAGGCGTTGAAGTGGGGCAGGTGCGGGAGCCACGTGCGTTCGCCTTGCGATTTGAATTCCGGCTGAGCTTGCCGGAGGCCTCGCGGCAGGTGCAGGCGTTTTTGCTGGTGGCAACGTATTTGGTTCGGCGGTGAGTGGGCCGATTTGACGGCCTGCAGTTTTTGCGGGTATGACCTGGTAGTTCACCGGGGGAGTTCTCGGCCAGGAGCGGCTGTCGTTCTTTCGGTAAAGCGATCGACCACAGCACATACTTGTTTTCTTGTGTTTCTTCAGGAAGCACTTTCGCACTGTTTTCCTTCGTACACCTGAGAGGCGAGGGTTCTAGCAGGATCGGCTTTGGCGGCCCGTTACCTTGCTGTAACCCATCTGGAAAAAGAATGATGTAGCAGCTGGCGAATTCTCCCGGCCGCGATTGCTCCAACCCTACCCAGGTGCTCACCATGTCTTTTCCCACCAAGTCCCTTGTATGTGCCTCGTTGGCCGGCCTAACGATGTTTGCCACCATGCCGGTCGTCGCCCAAGACCGGTCCGGTCTGTATGTCAGCGCTTACGGCGGCAGCAGTTCACTGGCATCGACCAGCCTGACGGAATCGCGCACATCCCTGTCCACATTGACTGGCAAAGGTTCTTTTGGCAGCGGAATCGGCCTGGGCGGAGCCTTCGGTTATCGCTATGGCAACGGTTGGGCGGCTGAGCTGGCCTGGGATTACCGCAGCCATGACGTCAAGCGCATTGGTGGCACCCCCGTCCAGGGCGACTTCGCCTCTACGACGGCTTTCATCAACGGCTACTACCGCTTTCAGAAAGTGGGCATGGTGCGGCCGTTTGTCGGAGCGGGCCTGGGCTATGTCACCGAGATCGACCTGGACCTCAGCCGCGACGGATCGGAGCAGGAGTACTCACGCCGGGGCGGCCTGGCCATTCAGGCCATTGTGGGTGGCGAAGTGGAGCTGACGGATCGCTGGAGTGTGAGCGCTGACCTTCGCTGGAGCCAGATGGGCAGCGGTTCCTTCAAGTCGACCTCTGCGGGCGCCACACTGAGCGGCAAGCCCAAGTACCAGCCCACATCGGTCAATCTGGGCCTAACCTATCGGTTCTGAATGACACACTTTGAGTTATGCCCCGGGTACTGATTGTTGAAGACCATCCCCGAATGGCGCAGGCCGTGGTGTTCGCCTTGCGGGCGCAAGGCATCGCATGTGACACAGTGACCAGCCTGGGGCATGCCGCCGCCTTCTTGGAAACCGTACGGTACGATGCGCTGATTCTGGATCGGGGTTTGCCCGACGGCGACGGGTTGTCCTTGCTGGCGCAATTGCGCGCCCTTCGGCAGTCCACGCCCTGCCTGATCCTGACGGCCCGCGACGCTTTGGACGACCGCGTGAGCGGACTCGAAAACGGAGCCGACGATTACCTGACCAAGCCCTTCGAAATGGCTGAACTAGTGGCAAGGACCAAAGCCCTGATGCGCCGCAATCAGCAATGGGCACCGGATGAAGCCTGCTTTTCTGACCTCAGGGTGTCGCCGCAGGCGAGCACGCTTTTTGTTGGCTCCTCATCCATCACCTTGTCGCCCAGCGAGCTTCAGGTGCTCTTGACCCTGATTCGCAACGCGGGTCAAGTGGTGCGTCGAGGTGCGCTGGAGTCGGCCGCCTGGGGCGCTTTTTCCGAGATAACGCCCAAGGCGCTGGACGTCGCTATCCTGCGCCTGCGAGGCAAGCTGACGGCGCTTCAATCGGGCGTATCGATTGTCAACACAAAGGGCGTGGGCTATGCATTGGCGGTTCCTCAAGACACCTAGCCTCGCCCTTCGCCTGACCCTGGTGTTTTCCTTGTCGATCGCCATCGTGGCGGGCCTGTATCTGTCGGTTCAGGCCTTTCTCGTGCACCGCTTTGGCGACTTCATCACGCAGCAAAGCCTGATGGGCCAGACCCACGATATCGCCGATGCGATTACCCTTGACGCGAACGGTGATCTGACCGTGCGGTTGCAGGGACAGGACGTCGAAAGCTTCGATGCGTTTTTTGCGAACCTCAAATATCGCGTTGTTTCCAGTGACGGTCAGGTGTTGGCTACCTCGGACAGCGACTTCAGCAGCCTCTTGCCGGGTGTCTCCATGGATCAGCAAGATGGGCGCTATTCGCGCACCGAGATCAACGGCACACCCTTTCACGTAGCTTCTGTGCGCCATCGGGTTCAGGGACGGGACTATTGGGTTCAGGTGGGCCGAAGTGACCGATTTGCCAAACTCGCCCAAGAGGCTATCGCTCCGGCCATTGCAGAAGCCGTAGGCATCATGGCCGCCCTGGCGATTGGCGTGCTGGCCGTGCTGAGCTACTGGGGTGTGCGCAGCGTGCTGCAGCCGATCCGTCTGGCCAGTCAGGCGGCCCGCACGGTGGGGCAGAACAACTTGTCCGCCAGGATTCCGGTGGATCCATTGCCCGCCGAAATCCGGCCTCTGGTCATCGCGTTCAACGAAGTACTGGCGCGTCTGGAGGTGGCCTTCAATGCACAGCAGCGGTTTTTTGCCAATGCAGCCCATGAGCTCAAGACGCCAATCGCCTTACTGCGCGGTCAGTTGGAGGTTCAGGTCGAACGCTTGCCTCCGCAAACCTTAGACGATGTCGACGCCCTTGGAAGAACCGTGAATCAGTTGCTGCACGTGGCAGAGGTCACGGGCGGACGTCCATTGAAGAAGCAACCCGTATCGCTGGATGAGGTGACTCGACAAGTGTGCGGATTTCTTTCGTGGCGCGCACAAAAAGCAGAAGTCAGCGTGCAGATCGTGCGCGAGTCGCTTGACCTTGAGGTGATGGCCGATTCGGGAGAGCTCTTTGTCCTGATGAAAAATCTGGTTGAAAACGCAGTTGATCATTCACCCCAGGGCGGCACTGTTCGAATCAGCCTGACCCATGGTAGGGTCCGCGTTGAGGATGAAGGCCAGGGCGTCGCAGAGCATCAACGCAGCCAGGTATTTGAAAGATTCTGGAGGGCTGCGGATAACACGAAGCCGGGCTCCGGTCTGGGCCTGTCCATCTGCATGGAAGTGGCACGCGCTCACGGTTGGCAGTTGAAATGCATGCCGTCAATGCTCGGTGGAGCCCTCTTCGAACTGGACTTTGAAGCAACCGCGTTTGAACATCGCCTGTAGACCCCCAGCACGAGGTGCGAGCAAGTCACTGGCATCCGAATGGACCCTCACGACTGTTCACACACAGCTTCTTCTAGGTGGCGCCTCGAATGGCTGATTTGGACGTATAGACGGGATGTACGCAACGGGTCGCTAACAGCAGATCCGTAACCCGCTGAATACAGCGCACTCGGTCTCGCGGAGCAGATAACGAGCCCGATGAACTGCACTATTTACATAGCTGAAAACTCAATGAGATAAAGCGACAGCGGCCTTTTTGATTCACATTTCAAAAAAACCTCACTCCACCAATCCCACACTCTCCACCGCATCCCCCTGCGGCAGCACGCGCCCAATCACCGCCGTGTGCGTGTAGCCCGCGGCCTTCAACTCGGCCACACACGCGTCCACCTGCGCCTGCGGCACGCTGGCCAGCAGGCCGCCTGCGGTTTGTGGGTCGAACAGCAGCGGGTAGCGGGGGTGGTTGACAAAGGCTTCCTGGTTGCGCAGGGCGCGGCGCAGGCGCACGTTGGCGGGGGCCAGTGAACTGCTGATGCCTGCAGCCACGCACTCTTCAGCCCCAGGCAACACAGGCAGGGCCGACAGCCACAGTTCTGCGTCCACGCCGGAGGGTTTGGTCATTTCCACCAGGTGGCCCAGCAGGCCAAAGCCCGTCAGGTCGGTGCAGGCGGTGGCGCCGTGCGCGGTCAGGATGCGGGCCCCTGCCTGGTTGGACTGCACCATGTGGCCCAGCGCCTCCGTCACCCAGCGGCCATGGAACATGGGCAGCTGCGCCGCCTGCGGGTAGGCGGCAAACAGGGTGCCGGTGCCTATGGGTTTGGTGAGGATGAGCGCATCGCCCGGCGTGAGGCCGCCTTTGCGCAGCACGGTGTGCAGGTCATCGTCCACCAGGCCGTTGATGGCAAAGCCCAGCGCCAGCTCTTTGGCCTCGCCGGTGTGGCCGCCCACCAGGGCGCAGTTGGCGGCGTTGAGCACTTGCATGGCGCCGCTCATCATGTGCAGCAGCAGTTCTTCCACCTTGCTTTCCAGCCCCGGTGGCACCGTCACCACGGCGGTGGCCGTCTGGGGCTCTCCGCCCATGGCGTAGATGTCGCCCAGCGCGTGGTTGGCAGCCACCTGGCCAAACACATACGGGTCGTCAATGAAGGCCCGGAAAAAGTCCACCGTGTGCACCATGGCTTTGCCGGGGGGTACGCGCACCACGGCGGCATCGTCGGGGGCGTGCAGGCCAATCACCACGTCATTCCGGTCCACCGGGTGCAGGTTGCCCAAGGCGCGTTGCAGCACGGTGGCACCCACTTTGGCCCCACAGCCGCCGCAGCGCATGGCAATGGCCGAAATGGCCTGTGCCGACTCGTCGGCGGTCAGCGGCAGGTCCGTCACCAGCGCGTTGTTGCGGGCGGCGCGCATCTCGGTCATGGCCGGGAACTGGCTGAAGCGCTGCATGAAGCGGCGGTCAATCCAGTCTTTCCAGCGCCACACCCAGTTGCCCGCAAAGCCCACCGGGCCGCGCGAGGCCACGGCGTGTTTGTCGCCCGTGCTGATGAGGGCCAGCCAGTGTTTTTGCGGCTTGTAGGCCTTCAGCGGCACACCGCGCACAGCACGGCGCAGGTTGTCGGCCAGGGGCGGGCCCATGCGCACGGCAAACACACCGGCTTTTTCCAGGGGGCGGGGGCCGAAGGCGGCCACGTCACCGGCGGCAAACACCTGGGGGTGGCTGGTTTGCAGGTGTTCGTTCACCTTCACAAAACCATCGGCGTCCAGCGCCAGGCCCGAGCCTTGCAGCCACTGGGGCCCACCGGCCTGAGTGACCCACACGATTTCGTCAGCGGCCACGGTTTGGCCCTGCGCGGTGGTCAGCGTGCCCTCGCCCACCTGCGCCACCTCGGCCCCAGTGTGCAGGTGCACGCCCCGCTGGGCCAGCACGCGGGTGAAGTGTTTGCGCACCCAGGCGTTGTGCGTGGGCATCACCTCAGGCCCGCTGGTGAACAGGTGAAACACCAAATCGTCGGGGTTGCGGCCCAGGGTTTTCAGCTCGGCGCGCAAGCGGAACTGCATGGACAGCGTCAGCTCCACGCCGCCCGCGCCCCCGCCCACCAGAGCGATGGTGGTGCGGCCGGGGTGCTGTCGTACCCGCTCCAGCAGCGCCAGCCAGCGGGCGTTGAAATTCAAAATGGGTTTGACCGGTACCGCGTGCTCGGCCGCACCGGGCACGCGCCCCACTTGCGGGGTGGAGCCCACGTTGATGCAACACACATCAAACCCCACAGGCGGATGGGTGCGGCACAGCACTTTGCCGTTGGCCGTGTCCAGCCCCACCACCTCGTCGTTGTAAAAGCGCGCCCCGGCAAACATGGCCAGGCGCGGCAGGTCAATGTGGCAATCGTCAAAGCCATAGTGCCCCGAGATGTAACCGGGCAACATGCCGGAGTACGGCGTGTCAATGCTGTTGCAGATGACGGTCAGGCGCACACCGGGCTCGGGGTTCATGCCAAAGCGGCGCAGCACACCCACATGGCTGTGGCCACCGCCTATCAGCACGATGTCGCGCAGCACGGGTTGGTCAGAGGCTTGCATTCAGGTCTTTCTCAATGTGTCATCAGTTCGGCCACCAGGCCGAGCAGCGCCCGGCGCTCGGCTGCCGGGGCAAACAGGGGTGCGCGCACGGCGCATTGGGCAACCAGGCGGGCCAACAGGCCGTCGGGTTGCCCCTGGCTGGCACGGGCTTGGCGCAGCAGGCCGCTCAACCCAGCGGCATCGCCGGGCTCGAAATACCCGCCGTAGTTTGCGCCCAGCAGGCCCACGTTGCCATCGATGCGCGAGGCCAGCACGGGTGTGCCGCTGCACACCGCCTCCATCACCACGTGCGCGCCGCCTTCCATGCGGCTGGTGTGCACCAGCACATGGGCGCGCTGCATGCGCTGGCGTGTGGCGGCGTGCGGCAAGCCGCCCAGCCAGCGGTAGTGCGGGCAGGCGGCAGCGGTGGCTTGTGCGGCTTCGCCCAAAGCGGCATCCAACGGCTGGCCAATGTGGTCGATCAGCACGCCGTCTGCTTGGCTCAAAAGGCGGGCAGCGGAAAACAGGGTGCGGGGGTCTTTTTCGTCGCGCAGGTGGCCCACCATCACTGCGCGCAGGTGGCAGGGGGTTTTGGGCAGCGTGGCCCGTGCGGTGGTGGACTGGAGCACCACCCGCGCCTTGGCCCGCAAGCCCTCGGGCAGGGCCTGCGGGCCCAGGTCTTGCAACACCACCAGTTGCTGCGCCAGCGCCAGCGAGTGGCGGGCGGTGGCGTCGGTGGCAATGTCCCGGTACAGGTCTGTGCCGGTCAGCACCACAGCCAGGCCTTGAGAGCCGCGCTGCACGGCCCAGGCCGCAATGCTGGGAGCCGAGCGGCGGGCGTGCAGGGCCAGCATCACGTCGTCTGAGCTGGCCAGGTCATCGGGCCATTCACGGGTGATGCGGGCAGAATGTTGCGCAGACAGCAGCCGCTGCCAGCGCTGGGCAGTTTGCCAGTTGCCGTTGTTGGCATCGGCCAGCGCCGGGCTGACGATGACCACCCGGCCACCCTGCCCATGCTTCACATTGACCGGCATACCAAGCCCTTTCCATGAACGACCACAGCTTTCGCCACATGGATGCCACCGCCCTGGCAAGCGCCATGCGCCACAGCCGCCAGCGCACCCTGGCGCTGGCCGATGCCTGGGCGCAGGCGCTGCCAGGCCTGCAAATACCCTACAGCCCCGAACTGAACCCGCCCATGTGGGAACTGGGCCATGTGGGCTGGTTCCAGGAATGGTGGATTGGGCGCAACCAGCAGCGCCCACTGGGCACCGCCTGCGAGCCTGACCACGCCCGCCCGGCACCGGCCTTGGCCAACGCCGACGCGCTGTACAACTCCAGCCAGGTGCCCCACGCCAGCCGCTGGCACCTGCCCCTGCCCAGCCTGACAGACACCCGTGCGTACCTGAGCAGCGTTTTGGACCAAACCCTGGCCTTGCTGGCCCAGGCAGGCCGCAGCGACAAAGACCTGTACTTCTGGCGGCTGGTGCTGGCCCACGAAGACATGCACAACGAAGCCTCGGTCTACATGGCCCAGGCGCTGAACGTGCCCTTGCCCGCCGAGTGGGCGCGGGGCCACAACCTGCCCCGCGCGGTGGACCACGGGCCGGTTCGCATCGCTGCCCAAACCATCGGCATGGGATACAGCGGCCCCGGCTTTGCGTTTGACAACGAGCTGGGCGCCCACACCGTGGCGCTGGACGCTTTCGACATCGACACCGCGCCCGTGAGTTGGGCGCGCTACCTGCCGTTTGTGCAAGCCACCGGACACCGACTGCCGCTGCATGTGCGCCGCGCAGGCAACCAGTGGCATAGCCGCCACTTCGGCCAATGGCAGCCGCTGGACGACACAGCCCCAGCCGTGCACATCAGCCACACCGATGCACTGGCCTGGTGCCAGTGGGCAGGCCGCCGTTTGCCCACCGAGGCCGAGTGGGTGTGCGCAGCCCAAACCGTGCCCGGCTTTGGCTGGGGTGAGGTATGGGAATGGACGGCCAGCGCCTTTGCGCCCTTTCCCGGTTTTGTGCCCCACCCCTACCGCGACTATTCCGCCCCGTGGTTTGATGGTCGCCCAGTTTTGAAAGGTTTTTGTGCCGCCACCGCTGACCGGATGGCACAAGTTCACTACAGAAATTACTTCACCCCCGAGCGGCGCGACATCTTCGCGGGCTTTCGGTCGGCAGGACAATCCGCAGTGGTGACTGGCGGCTGAAGCAGGCATCACAGCGCGCGCGCCCAACACACGGCAAAGCGCTGCCCCTCGTCCGTCCAGGCCTGGCTGGCGGCAAAACCGGCATCGGCCAGCAGCGCCTGAAAGCGCGGCAGCGTCCATTTGTAGGAGTTTTCGGTGTGGATGCGTTCGCCGCCGGTGAAGGTGCGCTGGCCACCCGGCCAACGCACGGTCAGTGTGTGGCGGGCCTGCAGGTGCATTTCAATCCGCGACTCGGCCGCGTTGAACAGCGCCACGTGCAACCACTCGCGCACATTGAAGTCGGTGCCCACGGTGCGATTGGTGTGCAGCAACAGGTTCAGGTTGAAAGCGGCGGTCACGCCCAGCGCGTCGTCGTAGGCGGCCTCCAGCTCGGCCGTGTCTTTCACCAGGTCAACCCCAATCAGCAGCCCGCTGCCCGCCACTGGCCCACAGGCGGTGTGCACGCTGCGCAAAAACGCCAGGGCCTGATCGGGCGTGAAGTTGCCAATGCTGGAGCCGGGGTAGAACAAGACGCGGGGGCTGTCGGCAGGCACCACGTCGGTGGGCAACGCAAGCCCGGCTGAAAAATCCAGCCCCAAGCCCACCATGTCCATGGCGGGATGCTGGCGTTGCAGCAACAAGAGCGCGCTGCGCAAAAAGTCCACCGAGATGTCCACCGCCACGTAGCGGCTGGGCTGCAACGTGCCAAACAGGCTGGCCGCCTTGTGGCAGTTGCCAGCGCCCAGGTCCACCAGCGTGGCCCCTGCAGGCACCACACCCGCCAAGGCAGCGCCATCGCGCTCGAAAATAGCCGCCTCGGTACGGGTGGGGTAGTACTCGGGCAGCTCGGTGATGGCCTCAAACAGCCGGGAGCCCAGTGCGTCGTACAAAAACTTGGGGCTGGTATGTGCCACAGGCGAGGTGAGCCCCGCCAGCAACTCGGCCCTGACTGCGTCGTGGTCTGTGGTGAACAGTTGATGAAAGGTGGGTTGCTTGGGGACAGACATGCCCACGGTTATACCGGGTTGGCAACACCTTCGAGCCGTGCGGTAAAACCCCTGTTCCGGGACACCACCCGCATCGCGGTTTAATTACGCGGCCCTGTTTGTTCCTCTTGTCTTCATTTCACACCCGGAGTTCACCATGCTCAGCCTGTCCCACTCACGCACCCGCCGCGCCCTGATGTCTTGCGCCCTGTTGTCTGCCGCCGCATTCATACACCCCGCACTGCACGCGCAAACCGTGTTCCGCGTGACCACCATTCCGGAAGAAGCAGCCACCGAGCAGATTCGCAAGTTCACCCCGCTGGCCAGTTACCTGGAAAAAGCGCTGAACGTGAAAGTGGAGTTCACCCCCGTGAGCGACTACCCCGCCGCCGTGGAAGCCCTGGTGAACAAGAAGGTTGACCTGGTGTGGTTTGGCGGGTTTACCCATGTGCAAGCCAACCTGCGCTCGGGCGGAAAAATTGTGCCTTTGGCACAGCGTGAAGAAGACACCAAGTTTCAGTCGGTGTTCATTGCCAAAACCGACTCCGGCATCAAGAGCCTGGCCGACATGAAGGGCAAACAAGTCAGCTTTGGCTCGCAAAGCAGCACCTCGGGCCACCTGATGCCCCGCAGCTTTTTGCTGGAAGCCAAGATCGACCCCGAAAAAGACTTCAAGCGCATTGCCTACAGCGGTGCGCACGACGCCACCATTGCCTCGGTGGTTAGCGGCAAGGTGGACGCCGCCGCGCTCGACATCACGGTGTGGAAGAAGTTTGTGACCGAGAACAAGGTGGACACCAAGGCCGTAGACGTGTTCTACACCACCCCCGGCTACTTCAATTACAACTGGTCGGTTCACGCCGACATGCCTGCCGACATGCAGGCCAAGGTCAAAGCCGCGCTGCTGGCATTGGACCCGGCCAAGCCCGACCAGGCTGAAATTTTGAAGCTCAACCGCGCCACCCGCTACATCGCCACCCAGCCGTCCAACTACAAGGGCCTGGAAGCCGCCGCCCGCAGCGCTGGGCTGCTGTGAGCCCCACCGGCCTGGACCTGAGGCTGACCGACCTGGCCGCCTGCCACCCGGCGGCGCGCCCAGGCGCGGCCCCGGCACTCACTGGCCTGAACCTGCACCTGGCTACTGGTGAGCAAGTGGCCGTCATTGGCCCGTCTGGTGCGGGCAAAACCACGCTGCTGCAGGTGCTGGCCTGTGCGTTGCCACCCACCGGAGGCACCCTGACGCTGGGGGGCCAAAACCCCTGGCAGTTGCCCAGACCTGAGCTGCAGCGCCTGCGCGGGCAACTGTTTCTGGCGCCCCAAGTGCCGCCATTGCCCCCGCGCCAGCGCGTGGTCACCGCCGTGCTGGCGGGCCGACTGCCCGCCATGGGGCTGTGGCACAGCCTGCGCTCGCTGTTTTACCCGGCCGACATTCCCGCAGCCTTTGATGCGCTGGAGCGTTTCGACCTGGGCGACAAGCTGTTTGAACGCGTGGACCGCCTGAGCGGCGGCGAACGCCAGCGCGTCGGCCTGGCACGAGGCCTGCTGGCCCCGGCGCGGCTTTGGCTCATTGATGAACCGCTGTCAGCACTGGACCCCACCCGCTCCCGCCAGGCCGTGTCCACCTTGCTCACCGGTGCGCGGGAACGCGGCGTGACGCTGGTGGCCACCCTGCACCAGGTGGACGTGGCCTTGGCCCATTTCCCCCGCGTGGTGGGCATGCGTGACGGCGCAGTGGCGTTTGATTTGCCCGCAGCCCAAGTCACGCCCGAGCGGTTGGCCAAGCTGTACGACCAGTTCGAGCACGAGTTGCGCGGTGAGCCGCCGGTCGCCCTTGCGGAGGCACCCGCCCCCGCGCCGCAGCCAGTGGTGATGCATTGCCGGTGAAGGCTTGGACATGACCGCCAACACGTTGAGCGCCCCCGACCGCGACCCGGCCTGGATGGGCCGCCTCACTTGGGCGTTGCTGTGCGTCCTGTTGCTGTGGCCGCTGGGCGTCGCCACCGAGTTCAAACCCTGGGTACTGCTGGAGCCCGACAACCTGCGCATCAGTGGCCAGTTCATCGCCAGCTTCTGGCCCCTGGCCCACAGTGGCGAGTTTCTGGCCATGGTGGTCAAAGAAACCTGGCGCACGGTGGCCATGGCCACGGCAGGCATCACGCTGGCGCTGGTCATTGCCATACCACTCACGCTGTTGAACACGCGGGTGCTGTCGGTGTCCGCACTGTCGGGCCGCATGGCTGCGCTGCCCTATGCGGTGCGCCAGGCCGTGCGGTGGTTGCTGATTGTGTTGCGCAGCATCCCCGAACTGGTGTGGGCACTGGTGTTTGTGCGTGTGGTGGGCCTGGGGCCCACCGCCGGGGTGCTGGCCATCGCCCTGACGTATGGCGGCATGCTGGGCAAGGTGTACGGAGAAATTCTGGAAAGCAGCGAAACCCACCCCACCGAAACCCTGCTGCGCAACGGCAGCGGGCGGCTGCAAGCCTTTTTTTACGGGCTGCTGCCCACCAGCGCTGCCGAACTGACCAGCTACACGGTGTACCGCTGGGAGTGCGCCATCCGCTCATCGGTGGTCCTCGGTTTTGTGGGTGCGGGTGGCCTGGGCCAGCAACTGGACAACAGCATGAAGATGTTCAACGGCGGCGAGGTTGCCAGCATGTTGCTGGTGTTCATGGCCCTGGTGGCGCTGGCCGACCGCGTGAGCGCATGGCTGCGCCGCGCCCTGGGCTGATTCGGCTGAATTGAGGCACGAAGCGAGACACAGCATGAAAAAGCCGCAAGCCGCCAACCAGCCTTACAAGCTGCCCCCGCCCTTGTTTGACGCGCGCTGCAAAGCCTGCTGGTTCACTGCCGGACTGTTGGTGCTGGTGGTGGCCAGCTTTTGGTCGCTGGATTTGCAGTGGGCGCAGTTTCTGTCGCTGGAGGCTGCTGCCAGCATGGGCCGGTTCGTGGCAGAGTTTTTCCCGCCCGACCTGTCTGGCCCCTTTGTGCACAAAGTACTGGTGGGCACCTGGGAAACGCTGGCCATGTCGGTGCTGGGCACACTGCTGGCAGCGGTGGCCGGGCTGGCACTGGCCCTGCCAGCCAGCCACGCGCCCACCCAACACGCGGTTGTGGCTCCGGCGGGCAAGGCCAAGGCCTTCACCCGCTTGCTGCTGAACGCACTGCGCAGCATCCCTGAGCTGGTGTGGGCGGCGCTGCTGCTGATATCTGCCGGTCTGGGGCCGTTTGCGGGCACGCTGGCGCTGGCGCTGCACACCACTGGCGTGTTGGGCCGCTTGTTTGCCGAGGCGATTGAAAACGCACCGCCCGGGCCCGCTGATGCGCTGCGCGTGCAGGGTGTGCCTGCGGGCCGGGTGTTCTGGTATGCCACGCTGCCGCAGGTGCTGCCCCAGCTCATGAGCTACACGCTCTACCGCTGGGAAAACAACATCCGCGCCGCCGCCGTGCTGGGGGTGGTGGGCGCGGGCGGCCTGGGCCAGTTGCTGGCCTTTCACATGGGCCTGTTCCAGATGCACAAAACCGCCACCATCCTGGCCGCGATGTTGTTGATGGTGGCCATGGTGGACGCAGCCAGCCACCTCTCGCGCCGCATCATGACGCGCTGATTGCCCGACATCCGCCTTTGATTTCGTCTGCCCCATGAACACTGCCACCCCCCTGGCACAGCGCTACGCCGATGTGCGCGCCCATACCCTGGCGCTGGCCGCCCCACTGAGCGAGGCCGACTGCCAGGTGCAGTCCATGCCCGACGCCAGCCCCACCAAGTGGCACCTGGCCCATGTGACCTGGTTCTTCGAGACCTTTGTGCTGGAGCGCTTCGAACCTGGCTTTCAGCCGTTTCACCCTGCATTCAGGGTGCTTTTCAACAGCTACTACCAGGCTGTGGGCGACCAGCATCCGCGCCCGCAGCGCGGCCTCATCACGCGGCCTGACCTGGCCACCGTGCGTGCCTACCGTGCGCAGTTGGACGAACGAATGGCTGGCCTGCTGCAACAGCCCACCACCCATCTCTCGCACGAATTGGCCGAGCTGGTGGAGCTGGGCCTGCAGCACGAACAACAGCACCAGGAGCTGCTGCTGACAGACATCAAACACCTGCTGTCGTGCAACCCGCTGGCCCCCGTGTATTCACCAGATGCTGAGCCTCCTCCCGGCCCTGCCGCACCTCTGGAGTGGACAGGGTTCGCCGAAGGGCTGGCGCACATGGGCCACAGCGGCAGCGGCTTTGCCTTTGACAACGAAAGCCCGCGCCACCCCGTGTGGCTGCAGGCATACGCACTGGCCAACCGCCCGGTGACGCAGGGTGAATGGTTGGCCTTTGTGACCGATGGCGGCTACACCGACCCGCGCTGGTGGATGTCGGCCGGGTGGGACTGGGTGCGCGCCCAGCGTGCCAGCGCACCGCTGTATTGGGAGTCCGACGGCGAGGATGGTTGGACGGTGTTCACCTTGCATGGGCGCGTGCCATTGAACCCACACGCCACAGCCACACACCTGTGCTGGTTCGAGGCCGATGCCTATGCGCGCTGGCTGGGTGCACAAACAGGCCAAGCCCTGCGCCTGCCCACCGAGGCCGAGTGGGAACACGCCGCTGCAAACGCCATGACCTTGGGCGGCAGCGTGTGGGAGTGGACCAACAGCGCCTACCTGCCTCACCCCGGCTACCGGCCCTGGGCCGGTGCGGTGGGTGAATACAACGGCAAGTTCATGGTCAACCAGATGGTGCTCAAAGGCGGCTCGTGGGCCACACCGCCTGGGCACGTTCGCCCCAGTTACCGCAACTTTTTCCCCACCGATGCGCGGTGGCAGTTCACCGGGCTGCGGCTGGCGCGAGGCGCCTGAACGCAGTCACTTGATGCCGGCCGCCTCCTGCGCTTGCTTCAAGCGGTCGGAGGCCCATTGCTCCAGTTGCCGCTGGTCATGGGCGGCTTCGGCCTCTATCGAGTCTTGGGGCAATTGCTTCAGGCACTCGGCCAATTCTTCCGGGCTCAATGGCGGTTCGCGTTCCGGCTCGGCCTGCACCGGCGTTCGGGCCGACTTTCCATCCCAAGCAAACCGGTTGCCGTAACTGGGTGGGTCGGGCAGGCAGTCGTTCTTGTACACGGGCGGCACGTCGGCATCAAATGGCTGGAAGGAAATGGTTTTCTCAAACACCAGCGGCTTGCCATTGGGCGTGGGGGGCAAGGGCGGCATCTGCTGCACCGCCTGTCGGGCCAATGCCTCGGCTTTGTCTGAGGTGCTCCAAAGGGTGGTGAGACCCACCAGCGTGCCATTGGGCGCAATCTCGATGCGAAAGCGCACCACGCCCTGGTCGGCCCCTTCAAAGGCGGTGCCCATCATGCTGCGCACCTGCTGCGCCCAGGTGTGGCGGTAGCGCTTGCTGTTTTTAAGCTTGTAGGTGGACGCCAGCGCCCAGTCTTCGGCGGTGGGGGCAGGGGGTGCGTCCTGGTAGGCGCGGGGGCGGTCATCGGGGGGCTTGGGTTCTGCCAGATCGGGCGGGGCCGCAGGCAGGTGGGGCTCGGCCGGGCGAGGTGGCGGGCTGTTTTCGGGGGGTGGCGGGGGCGGTACGACCTGGGGCGGCGGCTGGACGTCAATGAACACGATGGGCTCGGCGGGGGGCTGCGGCGACGGTGGCACAGGCAGGAGCGCGTGGCTCAAACCCAGGATGGCACCCACGTGCAAGCCCACCGACAGCACCAGCGCCAGCAGGTGTTTGCGATCAGGCAGGGTCAACCCGCTGCGCGAGAACATCAACAATTGCTTATATTCCAAAGCTGATCAGCAAGGATCGAGACATGCAACACCGCCTTTTTTCCGCCATCGCTCTGGCTACCGCCACCGTTTTTGCCCCCGCCGCCTGGGCCGACAAGGCCGCTGCCATCGACGAAATGGAGGCCTACCTGGAGTTTGTGGACTACGGCGGTGGCGTGATTTTTGCCGAGCAGATCCCGGCCGACGAGTGGAAAAAGATGGTCATCATCGACGCCCGCGACGCGGGCCAGTTTGCCAAAGGCCACATCCCCGGTGCCATCAACATGGACTGGCGCCAGATTCTGGCCAAGCGCAACACCATTCCCAAAGACAAACCGGTGATCGTGTACTGCAACACCGGCAGCCTGTCGGCCCAGGCCGGGTTTGCCATGCGTGTGGCGGGTTGGGAGAACCTGCGCATCCTGCAAGGCGGCATGGAAGAGTGGAAAGCCAAGGGCGGGTTTGACGCTGCAGCCAAGGCCACCGCGCCTGCAAAGCATTGATTTTTTGTAGCTGTCAAACCAATACCATCAAGCGATGGGCGCATATTTTGTATTGATTTTTACAGCGCACGATCCACTCAGTGCGTGTGGCCGTGGTGTATGTCGGGCACATGGGCATGTGTGTGAGTCAGCGGGTCGTGGCGGTGCCAATGGCTGTGCGGCCCTGTGGGCATGGGGGTGTGGCTGTGGGTGTGGTGCCCGTCGTCGTGGCGGTGGGCATGTTCATGCTCCAGGGCCTCGTGTATGTGCTCGTGACCATGGGATTCGGCCAGGTGCAACACCACACCTGCCAGCATCAGCACGCCGCCCAAGGCCAGGTAGGGTGACACGTCGCGCTCACCCAAGCCAAACGCCGCCACCGCGCCAATGAAAGGCGCAAAGGCAAACACCGACCCCGTGCGTGCCGCCCCGAACGTGCGCTGCGCCAGCAGATAAAACCGCAAGCTCAGCCCATAGCCGCTGGCACCGATCGCCAGCAACATGGCGCACGGCACCCATGCGGGCATGGGCTCCGAGTTCAGCCAGGCCGCAGCACCCGTCGCCACACACCCCAGCACCGATTTGGCCAGCACCACTTGCCCTGGGTCGCGGTCGGCCACGCCGCGCGACAGGGTGTTGTCAATGCCCCAGGCCACCGTGGCAGCCATCACGGCCAACAGCCCCATGAGCTGCACGCCGCCTTGAAACCCCTGCTCCAGCGCCAAGACCACGCCACCGGCCAGCAAGGCACCCATGGCCACCACCACGCGCCTGTCCACCGTTTCGCCGTACAAACGCCAGGCCAGCAGCGCGGTGAACACGGCTTCCAGCGTCAGCATCAGAGAGGCAGACACACCGCTGGTGTGCTGCAGGCCCCAGGCCAGCGCCACCGGGCCAAAGACCGCGCCAAACAACGCCATGGCCAGCAACCGCCGCGCATCGGTTCGCTGAAGTTGCGCTTCCCGCTCCTTTGGCTGGCGCATGAAGGCTGCCACCAGCGCAGCCCCCACGTACAACAGCGCTGCCGTGGTGAACGGCCCCACGCCCTTCCCCCATGTCTGGACGAAGGGCGTGCTCAGGCCAAACAAGGCCGCTGCCAGCAACGCCAGCAAGCCGCCTTTCACCACCGGATTCAACAACCCGTGGGCCACCGTTCACTGCCCGGTGAAATTGGCCGCAATGAAGTTGCCGTTGTGCGCGAAGAACACAAACAGGGTTTGCTTGGCCTTGTCGGCCGCGGCGGGGTTGGTGTAGCGCACCTTCCACTCTTTGCCTTTTTTGCCGTCAACCAGCTCAATGGCTTCTTGCTTGGCCGCGCCCCACGAGGCGTCGAGCTTGCCGCCTTTGACCAGAGCGGCCCGGCGCTGTTCGGCGCAGTCTTTGACAACGGCCTCGGTGGCGGGTTTGCTGCCATGAAAATGGCAGCTGCCGCCTTCGCCCGCGACGGCTTGCGGGGCAACAACCAGAGTTGAAACGAGGGTGCCGATGGCGATCAGTGTTTTCATGGGAATTCCTTGGGTTGAGTTGTGATTACAGCCCGCTGCGGCTGGCATCTTCGGTATTTTCCACGTCCATGTCCTCGTGCGCATGGCGGTGCTCTGCGGCCGGGAAGCGGAAGTCGTTCGGGTGGCTGTCGTGCTGGTAACCGTGGAGCTGCACGAACAACAGGTACACGCCCGCATAGAACAGCCCCAGGTTCGCGGCGTAACTGAAGCGCTTGAATGACGGCCTGTGACGCCACAGTGCCAAGGCCCCCACCATCACCGTCAACGCGGCAATCTGCCCCAGTTCCACACCCACGTTGAAGCTCAGGATGCGCCACAGCATGGCCACCGGGTCGTCACCCAGCGGAAGTTGTTGCAAGCGGGTAGACAGGCCAAAGCCGTGCAGCAGCCCAAAACCAAACACGGCTCCCAACAGGCTGGGGGACGCTGCCTGGAAGTACTTCTGGAAGCCGCCGTTGTTGTCGAAGGCTTTGTACATCACGCTCAGCGCGATGGTGGCGTCCACCAGGTAGTAGTTCCAGGTGATCTTGTAGTAGGTGGCAAAGATCAATGTGATGCAGTGGCCGATGGTGAACACGGTCACGAACTTCGCCACATCCTTGAACGTGGTGAGGAAGAACACCACCCCGAACAGGAACAGCAGATGGTCGTAGCCCGTCAGCATGTGGCTGGCACCCAGCCCGATGTAGTGGACATACCCTGCCTCCAGCATGCGGGCGCGGTCTGCATCGGAAATACCGTGGGCCAGCGCAAGCACGGGAAGCATTCCCACAAACAAGGCAAACAGGCGCAGTCTGTGACGCCCAAAGTCAAAAGGTTTCATGAACAGTACCCAAAGAAAGGAAAACGGACGCACCCACGCCATCGGGGCATGCAGGACAACAGCGACGGCTGCTGACCTCGCAAGGCAAGTGGCAATGGGATGCAGGAAAGTCAGGCGTGACGCACGCCCCCCCAGGGAGGGGCTTCAGGCGCTGGCTTGCGGTGGTCGCAGCAAGCCGCCCAGGCAAGCGGAGGGCGGGTACAGCATGTCGGTTTTCGGTGGAGACGCGGGCAAGTTCAGGGGCAACAAGCTGGCCATGCTCAGGACCATGCCCACCACCTGAATGCCGCCATCGGCATGCAGGTGAGTGGCGCCGTGCTCTGCCACCTCCAGGTGAATGCTTTCGTCCTGGTGGTGATGGTGGTCAACCACCACCTCATGTGCCACCAAATGCGCCAGCCGGTCGGCTTGATTTCCAACCTGCAAAGGAGTGACCCACGACAGCGCTTGCCAGAGCATGACAGCGATGAGGATGAGGGCGTGGTGGGAGCGGCTCATGCGGTGAGTGTAGGCAAAGCCAAGTCACTGACTGTCTGCTGCAGATCAATCATCTGACCACAGATTGATAGCTGAAAACCGAAACAGACAAGCGCCAGAGGCCATTTTGGTTTGAAACAAAAGCCTCAGGGCTTTTGCGGAGTGGCTGCTGTGGCTTTGGCCGCCGCCACGGCCTGGGCCAGCTGTTCACCCGTTTTGTAGTGCGGCACCTTGAACACCAGGCGCTGCGTGCGCTGGATGAAGCTGTTGCCGCCTTTGATCTCGGTGTCCCAGTAGCGCTGGGCCAGGGCCAGGTTGCCTGCGGTGTCCAGCTCGAATGCTTCTTGCGAAGCCTTGCCGCCAAAGATTTAGAGCTTGCCGTCGATCATCTTCCAGGCATCGGCATCACCCCCCCATGGAATGCCGTACACGATGCCGTTGGCGCAGTAGCCACCGAACTGCGGCAGGTACTGCGCCGGGTTTTTGTCGAACAGGGCTTTGTGCTCGGCACTGGCAAAGCGGAAGTCCACGCCCTCGTGCTGGCTGCGGAACTCGGGCTTGCCCTGCACGTATTGGCCTTGGGTGAAGTAAGCCACCACGTCGGCCCCTTTCAGCAGCAAGCGGCTTTCGGGCTCAGCCGGCACGGCATTCACGGGCTTGAGGGCCGAGCCGGGGTTTTGCGCCAGCATGGCGCCGCAACCGGTGAGGGACACGGCCACGGTCAGTACGGCCAGGGTTTTGAGGGCGGGGCGAAGGGTCATGGGGTTCTTTCAAAAAAACGGGGCAAGTGGTGGACAGAGTCAGGGCCGGGGCGGCGGGTTCCCGAAGGCCTGCACCCCGGCCACGATGCGAGTGACGGTGGTGAGGCCACACAGCGCCGCAAACCCGTAGGCCAGCGGACCAAACCAGCCGGGCAGCAAACACATGAGAGTGAAGGTGGCCATGGTTTCAGTGCTTTCGGTCAGGCCGCCGAGGTAATAGAACCCCTTTTGCGGGAAGGCCGTGCTGGCCAACCCGCGCCGCGCGGCCAGCACGGCAAACGCCAGAAAGCTGCTGCCTGTGCCCATGAAAGCAAACAGCAGCACGGCGGCGGGCAGTGCATTGGCCTCCGGGTCGGCCAGGGCAAAACCAAGGGGAATGCTGGCGTAGAACAAAAAGTCACAGGCAATGTCCAAAAACGCACCCCGGTCGGTGGGCGTGCCCAGTCGGGCCAGCGCGCCATCCAGCCCATCGCCCAGGCGGTTGGCGGCCATGGCGGCCAGCGCCCACAGCGGGTGGCCAGTGGCAATCAGCGGCAGCGCCAGCAGGCCCAAGGCAAACCCGGCCACGGTGACGGCATCGGCCCGCACACCTCGGGCGTACAGCCACTGGGCGGCGCGGTGAAGGGGGCGCCGGGCCAGGGCGTTGAAGGCGCGGTCAAACACGGCAGGCGACGGGTATGCGTCAGTACATCGCCGCAAATTGCTCGATCAGGGGCGTTGGCCCGGCCACGATCAGATGATCACCTGGCTTGATCTCGGTCTCCGGCTTGGCGTGGATGAAATCCTGGTGGCGGCGCTTGATGCCGACGACCGTGATGCCGTGCTTCTTGCGCACGTTTGACACCGCCAGCGTCTTGTTTTGGGTTTCCATGGGCGCGCGTGTTTTGGCGATGGCAAAGCCGTCATCGAATTCGATGAAGTCCATCATCTTGCCGGTGACCAGGTGCGCCACCCGCTCACCCATGTCGGCCTCGGGGTAGATCACATGGTGGGCACCCACCCGCTCGGCAATCCGCCCGTGCTGCGGGCTGTTGGCCTTGGCCCAAATGTCTTTGATGCCCATTTGCGCCAGGTTCAGCACCGTGAGCACACTGGCCTCCAGGTTGGCGCCAATGCTCACCACCGCATGCGAGAAGTCGTTGACAGACAGTTGCTGCAAGGCTTTCAGTTCGGTCGAGTCGGCCTTCACCACATGCGGCAACTCGTGCGCCAGGTCTTGCACCACCTCTTCACTGGCATCCATGGCCAGCACCTCATGCCCCGCTGCCACCAGCGAGCGTGCCACGCTGGCACCGAAGCGCCCGAGGCCGATGACGACCACGCTGTCGCCCTTTTTTGCGTTTGATTTAGCCAACAATGGGTTTCTCCTCTGGGTAACGGTAGGCCCGAAGTATCTGATTGATGGCCAGTGCGAGCGCCAGTGTGACGACCCCCACCCGGCCCGCATACATCAGCGCAATGATCACACCCTGTGCTGCGGGCGGCAGCTCGGCGGTGATGCCCGTGGACAGGCCCACCGTGGCAAAAGCCGACACCACCTCGAACATCAGCTTTTCCAAGGGCAGGTGGTCGGCCAAAGGAATGATGATCAGCAGTCCCACCGACACCGCCATGCCGCTGAGCACCAGTATCGACAGCGCCTGGCGCTGCACCTGGGTGCCAATGCGGCGCCCGCGCAGCTCCACATCGGCGCGCCCGCGGATCTCGGTCCAGACGATCAACAGCAGCAAAAACACCGTCGTCACCTTCACACCGCCTGCCGTGCCCGCACTGCCACCCCCGATGAACATCAGCACACTGTGCAGCACCAGCGATTCAAGCTCCAGCCCGCCGATGTCCACGGCGTTGAAACCGGCGGTGCGTGCTGATACCGATGTGAACAGCGCCGCCAGCCATTGGTCAACGAACCCCAAGGGGCCCAGCGTTTTGGGGTTGTCGTATTCGATCAGCCACAGCGCCAGCGTGCCCAGCACCACCAGTGCCACCGAACCCCACACGGTCAGCGTGGTGTGAATGGACCAGCGTGTGTGCCGCTTGCCCCGGTTGGCCCACAACTCGGTGATCACCGGAAACCCGAGCCCACCCACCACAATGGCCAACATCAGGGGGGCCAGCACCCAGCCGTCGGTCACGTGGCGCATCACGCTGTCGGGCCAGGTGGAAAACCCGGCGTTGTTGTAGGCCGACACCGAGTGGAATGCGCCCTGCCACAAAGCCTCTGCCCAGCCCAGGCCCATGGTCTGGGCAAACCGCACCGCCAGCCACAGGGCTACCAGCACCTCAACCGCCACCGTCACCACCAGCACCATGCGCGCCACCGAGCGCACATCGCCCAGCGACATGGCATGCGTTTCCGACTGCAACAGCAGCCGGGTGCGCAGCTTCATGTGCCCGCCAATGAGCAGCCCCATCAGCGTGGCCGAGGTCATCATGCCAAAGCCACCAAGCTGGAACAGCGCCATGATCAGCCCCTGGCCGAGCGGGCTCCAGTAGGTGCCGGTGTCCACCACCACCAGGCCCGTCACGCACACGGCGGAGGTGGCTGTGAACAGTGCGGTCAACCACGGCGCACTCTGGCCGCTGGCAGTGGCCCAGGGCAGCATCAGCAACAACGTGCCGAGCACGATGGTGGCCAGGAATGCCAGCGCCAACACGGCGGATGGGTGCGTTGGGAGGTGATTTTTCACAGCCGGAGACCAAAATGCGGGTGCGGCAGTTTACGCGCGCAATAAAGCAGCGAGCACTGCACCGCGCGGGGCCACTGGGTCAGACACGGGGCGGCTCCAGGGTCAACACCCGACCACTGACTCCCCCCATGTCGGGCACATCCGCCGGGTCGTGTGTGACCAGCAGGGTGGGTATGCCGCGCTCGGCCACATGCTGGAACACCAGCGCGCGGAACTGAGCGCGCAGCGCCATGTCGAGCTTGGCAAACGGCTCGTCCAGCAGGAGGGCCAAGGGCTCGGCCAACAGGGCGCGCATGAGGCTGGCGCGGGCACGCTGACCGCCCGAGAGGGTGGCCGGGTCTCGGTCGTGAAAGCCACCCAACCCCACGCTGGCCAGTGCGTCTTCCACGCGGGCGCGGCGCTGGGCCTTGCCACCCACGCTGGCAGGCAAGGCAAAAGCCAGGTTCTGGCCCACGCTCAAATGGGCAAACAACAAATCGTCCTGAAACAAAATGCCCACGCGGCGTTGCTCGGTGGGCAAGGTGTCGATGCGGCGTGCGCCCAGCCACAGCTCGCCCTGGGCGCGCACGGCGGCGGGTGCGTCGCCCACCATCCAGCCCAGCAGGGTGGACTTGCCCGAGCCCGAGGGACCCATCAGCGTCAACACCTCGCCTGGGGCGACCTCCAGACTCAGGTCTTGGAGCAATGGGGTGTGAGCCACCCACAGGCTCAAGCCTCGGATGTGCAGCGCGTCGGGCATCAGCGCACCCCCAGGCGGTGGCGGGTGGCCCAGCGCGGCCAAGCAGAGGCACAAGCAAACGCGGCCAGCGGCAGCGCCACCTGGAACAAGGCCTGCACAGCCAACACGCTGCGGTGGCCACCGGCGCTGAGGTTGACGGCCTCGGTGGTGACGGTGACAAACCGCCCGCCCCCGGCAATCTGGGTGGGCAGGTACTGCGCCACGCTGACTGCAAACCCCACGGCAGCGGCGGCGCACAGCGGGCGCAGCAGCAGGGGCCACTTCACCCGCAGGCAGGCTTGCCAGCGGGTCAGCCCCAGGGCTCGGGCGGTGGTGAGCAGGCGCGGGTCCAGTGCCCGGTAGGGGCCCACCAGCGTGAGCACGGTGTAGGGCAGCACCCACAGCAGGTGCGCCCACAGCAGGCCGGTGGCGGTGCCGTCCAGCCCCGTGTGCAGCAGCGTGGTGTATTGCCCGGCAGCCAGCGGCAGCGCGGGCAGCACCAGGGGCAGGTACAACACGGCGTTGGCCCGCTGCGGGCCCCATTCCAGCCAGGCCAGGGCCACGGGCAGGCACACAGTGCTGGCAGCGGCGGCCAGCCACAGGGTGGTGAGCAGCGGGGCCACATCGGCCGCTTGCCAATGCCGCAGCGTCAGGCCCTGGGGCCACAGGGCTGGGAAAAACCAGCCATCGGCCACCGACCACAGCGCCAGAAGCGCCACCAAAGCAGCGCCCACGCCGAACCACGGTACGACGCCCACCTGCCAGGCGGTGTGCACCCAGGTGACAACGTCGGCACGGATGCCACTGGGGGTGGCACGGCGCTGCCACACCCGCCAGCCGCGCCACAGCGCCCAGGCTGCGGATGCCAGCGCTGCCCACAGGCACAGCAGCACCAGCGCAGCCGCTGCGCCCTGCGCCTGTGTGTCTGGGCTGGGGTCACCCAGCCAGCGCCAGGCCAGCACAGCCACGGTGGGCGGGTTGCCGGGGCCCAGCACCAAGGCCATGTCCACGACAGACAGGCTGTAGGCCAGCACCGCCGCCAACGGCCAGGCCAGGCGGGGCAGCACCTGCGGCCACAGCACCACTCGCCACACCTGCGCAGGGCTGTAGCCCAGGCTGCGGGCCAGCAGCAGGTGGCGGGCAGTGGCCTGTTCGGCCAGCACAGCCATCAGCACCCACAGCAAAAAGAAGCTTTCTTTCAACGCCAAGGCCAGCGCCAGGGCCAGGCCGTGGGGGTCTTGCACCGTGACCCAAGCAGGCGGCGCGGCCCAGCCCGCCACCGGGGCCACCAGCCGTGCCAACCAACCCGAGGGGGCCAGCAAAAACGCCAGGCCGACGGCAAAAGCGGCATGGGGCACGGCCAGCAGCAGCGGCAAGCGGCGTTGCAACCGCAGCCACGTGGCGCTGGGGTACAGGTGCGTGGCAGCGCCCGCTGTCAGCGCACAGGCCAGCGCCGTGCCCAACAGCGCAGAGGTCAGCGTGGCTTGCAGTGCCTGTGGCCATTGCGGGTCTGCCCACAAGGCGGCCCACACAGAAGCATGGGCGGCGGGGGTCAGCGTAAGCCACAGGCCGGGCAGCAGCGGGGCCACGACCAACCCCACCAGTGCCACGGCCAGCACCGCAGGCCAGCCAGGACCCCCCATCGGGCGAGCGCCAGGCGTCAGCGGCTGCCGAAGCGTTTGAGCCACTCGGCCTCCAGGGCCTCCACCCAACTGGCGTGCGGTTCAGCCAGCGTGGGCACAGCCTCGGCCAGAGCGCCGGGGGCGGTTTTGCCCAGGCGGGCCTGCAGGGCGGCGGGGAGTTTGGCTTTGTCGAGCACGGTGCCGTCGCCCCACACGGCGGTGTCGGCCTTGTGGGCCTGGGCCTCGGCCGACAGCAGGAAGTTGGCAAACACCAGTGCGCCAGCCTTGGCGCGGGCGTTGACCGGGATGGCCACAAAGTGCACGTTGCCAATGGTGCCGCCCGTGAACCCGAAGCTGTACGCCGTGGCGGGCAACTGCTTGGTGGCGATGAGGTTGGCCCCTTCGTTGGGGTTGAAGGTGAGCGACATACGCAGCTCGCCATCGGCCAACATGCGGTGCATGTCGGCGGCACTGGCCGGGAACGCTTTGCCCTGTCGCCATTGCAGCGGGTGCAACTGCTCCAGGTAGGGCCACAGCGGTGCCGTGGCTTTGGCAAAAGCGGCGGCAGTCACCGGCTGCTGCAGGGTAGCGCGGTCGGGCGTGAGTTCGAGCAGCAGTTGCTTCAGAAAGGTGGTGCCATGGAAATCAGGCGGCTTGGGGTAGCTGGTGCGCCCGGGGTTGGCGCGGGCAAAGGCCAACCATTCAGCAGCCGAGCGCGGGGGCGTGGCGGTGGTGGCACGATCGGCCAGAAAGGTGAGCTGTGCCGTGCCCCAGGGCGACTCGAACCCATCGGTGGGCACGGAAAAGTCGCTTTGCACCGGCTTGGCCGTGTCCACCAATGCCCAACTGGGCAACTGGGTGGCCCAGGGGCCGTACAGCGCGTTGGCGTTTTTGAGGTTGCGGAAGTTTTCGCCATTGACCCACATCAGGTCCACCGAGCCGTCGGTGCGCTTGCCAGCGGCCAGCTCGGTCTGGATGCGTTTGACCACCTCTGCCGCGTCGGTGATTTTGACGTGGCGCACGTCCACGCCGTATCGGGCTTTGGCCTCTTTGGCCGCCCAGGCGATGTAGGCGTTGATGGCATCGCCGCCACCCCAGGCGTTGAAGTACACCGTCTGGCCTTTGGCTGCGGCTTCGACGGCGGGCCAGTCGGTGGGTTTGGCCAACGCGGGCGGGGTGTTTTGTGCCCAGGCGGACAAGCCCAGGCTGGCAGCCAGCAGGCTCACGGCAGGCACTTTGACCCACAGACGGCGGGACAGGCTTGGATTCATGCAAACAACTTTCAAAAGAAGGCGGTCACTGTGCGGCAGGCCAGTGTGGCTGCACAGGTATTCGGTTCATGTGGCCAAATGGTTACACAAAGTGGTCGACCTGCAGCGCGAAGCCTGCCTGTAACCTTTTGGCCCCCACCGCGAACTGACATCTGTACCCACTGTCTGACCCTCACATGAACAAAACCAAACTCCTGCTCCTGCTCGCCCTGTTGGCGGGCGTGGCGGCGTTTTTCGCGCTCGATCTGGGCCGTTACTTCAGCCTGGCCTTTGTCAAAGAAAGCCAGGCCGCGTTCAGCGCGCTGTATGCCGAGCGGCCTTGGACCGTGACCGCTGTTTACTTCGTGGTGTATGTGGTCATCACGGCACTGTCGCTGCCCGGCGCCGCCATCATGACGCTGGCAGGTGGTGCGAGCTTCGGGCTGGTGTGGGGCACGGTGGTGGTGTCGTTTGCATCTACCCTGGGGGCCACGCTGGCCATGCTGGCGGCGCGGTATCTGTTTCAAGACAGCATTCAGCAACGCTTTGGCCGTAAGCTGGCCGAGGTGAACACGCGGCTGGACAAGGAGGGTGCGTTTTACCTGTTCACCCTGCGGCTGCTGCCTGTGATCCCGTTCTTTGCGCTCAACCTGCTGATGGGCCTGACGCGCATGAAAGCCTGGACGTTTTTCTGGGTGAGCCAGGTGGGCATGTTTGCGGGCACGGTGGCCTATGTGAACGCTGGCACGCAGCTGGCCAAACTCGACTCGCTGCGGGGCATTCTGTCGCCGGCGCTGCTGGGCTCGTTTGTGGCGCTGGGCCTGCTGCCGCTGGCCGTGAAGAAGCTGCTGGACATGGCCAAGCGCCGCCGCGTGTATGCGCGCTGGGCCAGCGACCGCCCCAAAGCCTTTGACCGCAACCTGATCGTCATTGGCGGCGGTGCGGGTGGGCTGGTGAGTGCGTACATTGCTGCGGCCGTCAAGGCCAAGGTCACGCTGATCGAGGCGCACAAAATGGGCGGCGACTGCCTGAACTACGGCTGTGTGCCCAGCAAAGCCCTCATCAAAAGCGCCAAGCTGGCCCACCAGATGCGTCATGCCGGGCGCTACGGTCTGACCGACGCCGCGCCCGCCTTCAGCTTCAAAGCTGTCATGGCACGGGTGCACGAAGTGATCAAGGCCATTGAACCGCACGACAGCATTGAGCGCTACACCGGCCTGGGTGTGGAGGTGTTGCAGGGTTACGGCAAGCTGGTGAACCCGTGGACGGTGGAGGTGGCACTGAACGGCGGAGGCACACAGCGCCTGACCGCCCGCAGCATCGTCATAGCCGCAGGTGCCCGCCCGTTTGTGCCGCCTCTGCCGGGGCTGGACGATGTGGGCTACCTGACCAGCGACACCCTGTGGGACGAACTGGCCCAGCGCGACACCGCACCCAAGCGCCTGGTGGTGCTGGGCGGTGGCCCCATTGGCTGCGAGCTGGCGCAAAGCTTTGCGCGCCTGGGCAGCCAGGTGACGCAGGTGGAAATGGCGCCGCGCATCATGATCCGCGAAGACGAGGACGTGAGCGAACTGGCCCGCGCCAGTCTGGTGGCCGACGGCGTGCAGGTACTGACCAGCCACAAAGCCCTGCGCTGCGAACTGAACACCGGCGTCAAGACCCTGGTGGTGGAACACAACGGGGTGGAGCAGCACATTGAATTTGACGACCTGCTGTGCGCCGTGGGCCGCGTGGCACGCCTGCAGGGCTACGGGCTGGAAGACCTGGGCATTCCCACCAACAAAACCGTTGAAACCAACGAATACCTGCAAACCCTGTACCCCAACATCTACGCCGCAGGCGACGTGGCCGGGCCCTACCAGTTCACCCACACTGCTGCCCACCAGGCCTGGTATGCGGCGGTGAACGCGCTGTTTGGCGAATGGAAGATGTTCAAGGCCGACTACTCGGTCATTCCCCGGGCCACCTTCATCGACCCCGAGGTGGCGCGTGTGGGCCTGAACGAGCAGGACGCCAAAGCCCAGAACGTGCCGTTTGAAGTCACCAAGTACGGCATTGACGACCTGGACCGCGCCATTGCCGACAGCGAAGCCCACGGCTTTGTGAAGGTGCTGACCGTGCCCGGCAAAGACACGATTCTGGGCGTGACCATCGTCGGCACCCATGCGGGCGACCTGCTGGCCGAGTATGTGCTGGCCATGAAACACGGCCTGGGGCTGAACAAAATTCTGGGCACCATCCACACCTACCCCACCCTGTCCGAGGCCAACAAATACGCCGCTGGCGAGTGGAAACGCGCCCACGCCCCGCAAGGGCTGCTGGCCTGGGTGAAGAAGTACCACGACTGGAAACGCGGCTGAACGCGAGGCCGAAATGGTGTCGAAAGGAATTCACATGCAACGCCGCACCCTGCTCAAACACATAGCTGCAATACCAATAGGGATAAGCGCTGGAGCCTCTTTTGGCCAACAAAATGCATTCGATCACCGCTACCCGGCCTGGGATGCGCTGCTGAAGAAACACGTGCGCTGGCTGCCCGACGGTGTGCAAAGCCGGGTGGCCTACAAAGCCCTGGCAGCCGACCGCGCCGCGCTGCAGCAGGTGCTGGCGCAGTGGTCTGCCGTGACACCAGCGCAGTTTCAAAGCTGGAGCAAGCCGGAGCAAATGGCGTTTCTCATCAACGCCTACAACGGCTTCACGCTCGAGCTGATCCTCACACAATACCCCAAGCTCAAATCCATCAAAGACCTGGGCAGCTTCATCCAGTCACCCTGGAAAAAGAAGTTCTTCAAGCTGCTGGGCGAAGACCGCCACCTGGACTGGATCGAACACGAACAGCTGCGCCCGAACTATGCCGAACCACGCATACACGCCGCCGTGAACTGCGCCAGCATCGGCTGCCCGGCGTTGCGAGACGAAGCGTTCACGCCACAGAAGCTGGAAGCCCAATTGGAAGACGGCATGAAGCGCTTCATGGCCGACCACACCCGCAACCGCGTGGCCAACGGCCAGCTGGAAGTCAGCAGCATCTTCAAGTGGTTCAAGGAAGACTTTGAAAAGGGCCCCCTGGGCCTGAACAAGGTGGAAGACGTGTTTGCACGCTACGCCACTGAACTGACCCGCAACCCCGCCGAGCAAGCCCAAGTGAAGGCCCGAGCCCTGCGCGTGACCCATCTGGACTACGACTGGCTGCTGAACGACACCGGAGCCTGACCGTGCGGCCACTCAAGCGGCATGGGCTCCTGCTGGTGTGCGCACTGGCACCCGGCGTGTGGGCACAAACGGCTGCCCCAGCAGAGATGCCGCCATGGCTTCCACCGTTGATGCAACCTGCAGGCAGCCTGAACCCTGCCTGGCGGTTTGTGGGCTTTCCGCAGCAGCACACCCCGTTGCCTCCCAGCCGGTTTGAAGCGGGCACGGTCGATGGCACACCGGCGTTGAAGGTGAACACGCAATCGTCCTACGGCACTTGGGTGTTTCGCTGGAGCACGCCGCAGCCGGTGCCCGCCACCCACCTGACCTGGCGCTGGCGGGTGGAGCGTCCGCTGACCGGTGGCACCGCCCCGGCGAATCTGATGACCAAAGCGGGGGATGACGCGGCCATCAAGCTGTGTGTGATGTTTGACCACCCGCTGGCACGCGTGCCGTTTGTGGAGCGCACCCTGCTGCGTGTGGCTCGGGGCATCAGTGGTGAAACCCTGCCTGCCGCCACCGTGTGCTACGTGTGGGACCCGCTGCTGACACCCGGCACGCCCGGCACCAACCCTTACACCCGCCGCGTGCGGTTTGTGAGCCTGGGCGGGCCTGGCGCTGCACTGGGGCAATGGGCCACCGAAAGCCGCGACGTGGCCGCCGACTTCCGACTGCTGTTTGCCGACGAACTGGGTGCCGACCCCGCCACCGCCGTGCCCTACATGACCGCTGTGGTGCTGGGGGCAGACAGCGACAACACCGCCAGCGCCAGCACTGCGTGGGTGGCTCGGGTGGACTGGGCAGCACCGGGGCGCTGAGCCCCCGACGTTCAAAGACCAGTCACAAATCGCTCAAAGACGGGACAGCAACTCGGCCTTTTTGGCCTGGTATTCCGCGTCGGTCAACACCCCTTTGCGCGCCAAGTCGGCCAAGCGCTCCAGCGTGGCGAACACATCGGCTTCACTGCTGCTGGCCAGTGGCGGGTTTTGCACGGCCCAGTTCTGAGTGGGCGCTGGAGCGGGCGACATGGCATGGGCAGGCGCAAAGCCATCCACCGACACCACGGGCAGGCTGCCCACGTCCACCACGCCGTATTGGCTGTTGAAACACATGCTGCCGCTGCCCGACTGCTGCTGAGAAAAACCGCCAATCTGGTGGTCCAGCGTGTCGTACACCGTGACGCGGCCGTTCACCTCAATGGCCAGGCGGCAGGCCTGGGCAAAGTGGGCGTAACGCGTGCCGTTTTGCGAGCCCGTGCTGTTGGGCCAGCGCAAATCGGGGCCCCACCAATCAGGCGCAGGGGGCGCAAACAAGGCCGGTCCGCCGAACACGCCAGACCCGCCCACCGAGGCGGGCGGTGCAGCGGCGTACAGGCCCGAAGGCTGAGACCACAGGGCCGACAGCTCGGAGCACAGGCTGTCCACCCGGCCTTTCAGGTGGTTGTTGAACATGTCGGACACCATGGTCATGCCGCCCGCCATCCATTGGCCGGAGCCGCTGAACTCGGGGTGACTGAACTGGGCCATGGTGCCGTTGCCGTTGACCACGGCATCCAGCATGGTGGCCACCGCGTCAAAGCTGAAACCGTGGCGCTGGGCCACATCGTTGAGGGCCTGCTGGCCGGCTGGGGAAAGAGGTCGCATAGGGCTGGAATGCTAACGCAGCACGTCACTGAAGCAAATTCATTTATACAAACTTGGTTTTAATAAGTTAGAATAATGATTCTTCGGGCTACCCCAACGCCCCTGGCAACCAAAAGGCTCACCCAAGGGCCTGTTTATCGACCCCGGTCGTACACGCCGTCCTGCTGAGCAACAGGCGGCCGATTTCCCTCTCCCCGCTCACGCAGCCCACAGAAAGCTGCGCGCACACATGACATTTCACTCAGAGCATTCCATTCCCATGGGCAAATACGTCGTATCGCCCACGACACACCCCACCGACTCGGGCGAGTTCCGCGCATCGGTTTCCATCAAAAGCGGTCAAGGCAGTGGCACCCACCATCGGGTGTTCCGCTTCGACGGCATTTTTCCCACGCGAGAGGCCGCCCGGCTGTTCGCTGTGACACAGGGTTGGCTCCACACCGGTGCCAGCCTGGCCTGTTGAACGGGCCGCTTCCCTTTTCCTGCGTGATCTTGAGGCAAGACCGCATTTCCCCGCGCCACGGTGTTCACATTGAACCCGAGCGCCTTTTCTTGAAAGGCTCATCATGAGCAGCAAAATTTACGTGGGCAACCTGCCCTACTCCATCAACGATGCCAGCCTGCAGCACAACTTTTCGGAGTACGGCAGCGTGTCCTCCGCCAAGGTGATGATGGACCGCGACACCGGCCGCTCCAAAGGCTTTGGCTTTGTGGAAATGTCCTCGGAAGCCGAGGCACAAGCCGCCATCACCGGCCTCAATGGCCAATCGGTCGACGGCCGCTCCATCGTGGTCAACATGGCCCGTCCAAAAGAAGACCGCGGCGATGCCGGCGGTTACCGTGGTGGCCGCAGCAGCTACTGATCGGCACCGGGCCTCAAGAGCGATCTTCAAGGCCATGTTCCTCACAAGCCGACCCAAGGGTCGGCTTTTTTCATGGGTGAACGGTAGCGGCTTGGCCGCCGGCTGAAAGGGAACGGCTCTTTCGAGCGTCAGGCGTCACCCAACTGCCTGGGCGCCGTGGCAGACCAGCGCCACACCACCAAAGTGGCCACCACCACAAGGTGCAGCCCCATGCTGAGCCAAGCAGCTGTACCCAAAGAATCCTGCCCCTGTGCAAGGGCCTGCATCCCAAACAATGGCTCAGCCCAAACCGCAAGGTCTGGAGATAACGTGGCCACCAGTCCAGGCAACACGACACCGAGCACAAAAAGGGAAACCAGTGTGATGGCTGCTGGCTTGCGCGTGCTGTGGCGGAATGCAAAGAAGTGGTAAATGCCGCAGTCGCGCAGCGTGTGCAACAAGGCCATCCACATCAGGCCATTCAGGGCAGGCAGCGGGGAACCCGCACTGCCACTGCCGCTGCCCGTCAGGGCATGGGCCACCAAACACACTGCGGCCAGAGCCCAGCTCAGGGGCCACAACGGCAGTGCCTGCCAGAGCCTGCGCGTTGGGCTGTGTGCACGGTGATACAACACGGCCTGCCACGTCAAACGGTTGTTTGACTCGGTGAACAAGGCGCCGTAGGTGGTGACCAATGCGCTACCCGCCAGCGTCATCCACAAAGACGGTCCGCCGCCGGATGGCGGTGCAAAACCTGCCACCACCCAGCCGATGCCGAGCACGCCGACCACCCAAGCCCACGGAACGGAGCGCACCATCAGTTGTTTGCCCATGCTGCGCCACAGTGCCAGCAAGCCCAGTGCGAGCATCAGCAGCAGCACCAGCAAAGATTGAAGCGGCAGTGGCATGCCCAGGCCCCACCAGTTGCCCAGCGTCTGTCCATCGGGCGAACGGGGGTCACGCAGCACCCAGAAGACCGCTGGCATCAATTGCATCACCAGGACCAGGCCGAACAATCGGCCCGCCATGCCACTGGATTTTTCAGTGCGAACGTCCAGCGTGTGCAAGCGGCTCGCCATCAGCCACGCGTGCAGGGCGACCGTGCCCACCATGCCAGTCATCAGCCACACGCTGCGGGACCAAAAGTCAGGCACTGGCGCGGCTGACACCAGCGCCACCAGCACACACAGCAAACCGCCGTACCACGCATAGGCCGTGCTGCCGAGGAGTTTTCCCCATGCCATGTCCCACGGCGTGAGGGCGCTGAGGCGTTGCTGGTCCCAGGTGCGCTCGGTCACTTCGTCATTGATGCTCGACACCACCCGCACGCTGCCCCAGCCGGCGGCCAACGCCACAAAGAGCGCTGAAAAGGCCACAAACAGGTTGTTGTATGGGTCATCCTGGTTCAGGGCAACCACCAAAAGTGCGATCAGCGTCAACACGCCCGGCATGATGGCCAGCCGGATGGGCGATATCTCCAGCCAGAGGTTGCGCTTGAATTCCGGGTTCATGCCGAGTCTCCTGAGCGGGCAGGCGCAC
This sequence comes from uncultured bacterium, assembly GCA_903928495.1. Classification (GTDB taxonomy): domain Bacteria; phylum Pseudomonadota; class Gammaproteobacteria; order Burkholderiales; family Burkholderiaceae_C; genus UBA2334. The sequence continues at coordinate 12,044 of CAIYQZ010000004.1, read as the reverse complement.
CGGCCTGGTCATAACTGGCCTGCAGGCTGGTGCGCACTTCCTGAAAGGCGCACACCGCCACGCCCGCCGAAACGAGGCGCATCAACAGCGTGGCACGGGCAGCCAGGTCGCCAGCGGGCAGGTAGAGGGTGCTGGGGTGAAGGCCCTGCGTGTCCAGGTGGACGACCTCGTATCCATTCAACATGTCGGCCAGTTGCGGTGCAGCGGCGGCCAGTTGGATTTGAAACAGGGTTTTGACGACTCCCTGCGCGCCATTGACTGAGGCGGCCAGGCTGGCAAAGCGGCTGACCCGTCCGTCCCGAATGGACAGGATGTGGCTGCAGTATTCGTCGAGCTCGCTCAGGATGTGGCTGGATACCACCAGCGTCATGCCCCTGCCCTGCAGGGTTCGGAACAGCGCGGACAAGTCGGCGCGGGCCTCCGGGTCAAGGCCGCTGGCGGGTTCGTCGAGCAGCAGCACCTTTGGCATGTGCACGATGGCTTGTCCGATGGCCACACGCTGGCGCTGGCCCCGCGAGAGGCTGCTGGACAGGTGGTGCAACTTGTCGCTCAAATTCAAGAACCGGGCCACCTCCTGAACGCGATGCGCAATGTGTTGGTCGGCGATGCCTTGAGATGCAGCGGCGTAACTCAGGCACTGCTGCACCGTCAGGTGGGCGTACAGACCAAAAAAGTCTGACAGGTAGCCCAGTTGGGTGTGTACCTCACGCGGGTGCTCCTGTACATCGACACCGCCCACCGTGATGCTGCCCGACAAAGGCGTATCCAGGCCCGCCATGCAGCGCATCAGGGTGGATTTTCCTGCGCCATTGGGGCCCACCAAGGCGGTCACCGTGCCTTTGGGGATGTCAACCGATACGCCATGCAGCGCTCGGTGGCCCAAGTAGTCAAAAACCAAGTCACGGACATGAATCATGGGTTACTTCGCTTCCAGTACCACCGGCGGGGTGGCGTCGTTCATTGTCAACCGGGACATCCGGGCAGACCTCATCCTCGGCCACCCTGCAAAGGCAGCAAGGCTTTTGCGGCTTCGATGCGCAGGGCCAGCGGCACACTGGGGTCGCTCATGACCTGGCGCAAAAACACCTCTGGGTCTTGCACCGCTGGCAATGCAGTGGGCGCGAGGGGTGACAACGGCACAGTCGCAGCAGATGAGGTCGATGCAGGGGCCGGGGGCAGCAAGCGGTCGCAGGCGGCCTCAAACACGTCGGGCCGGGCAGAAGTCAGTGCTGCCAGCACGTCGGCCTGAGACGCGTCGGCGGGTGCCATGTCCAGCCACGGGTCATCGGCAAAGATGCGCGCCAGGTCGGGCGTGACAAACGCCGACCAGCGGTCGTCGCCCTGCGGTGCGGGGACCGCCAGGGCGGGCAAGGGGCCTGTGCCCGCCAAGGGGGATTGGCCCACAGGCCACAAGCCCAGGCGGCGGGGCGCGATGTCGCTCAGGTAGGTGGCCTGCAAGCCGGACAGGAACGCGGCCATGTCGTTCGCAGGCACTGGCTCCAGCAGAGAAAACCACAGTTGGTAGCCGTCCACTCCGTTCACGGCAATGGCGGGCGCAGGCAACCCCAGATCGCTCTGCACACCTTGCCACACGCGCAAGAGGCTGTCCCAGTGGGCCGGACGGGCCAGCGACAACACACCGGCTCGGGTGTGGCCACGGGGGCACAGCAGCGGGGCCACGTCAGCACCGGGCTGGATGGGCGGCGTACCCAAGAGCAGGTACAGGCGCTGGATTTCGGTTTGCAGTCGGGTCATGTCAAATTCAGATAAAAATAATGCCCTACCGCTTGATGGTATTTGGTTTATAGCTCTGCTTTTAATCAGGCCAATGGCACCACCGTGGCGGTGCCTTGCAGCAAAGGTTTGCAGAGTATTTTGTAGCCATCTGCGTCAAAAGCCGCCGCCACCCGGTCCAGCTGCCGGGCTTTGGTCAGGGTGGGGGCGCTGCCCAGGTAGCACCAGTTGCGCACCACATGGAACTGGCGGAACGCTGGGTCTAGCGGGCAGGTCTCTTGCACGGCCACTGCACCCGGGTGGGGCCAGCAGGCCACTTGCAAGTTTTCGAGCGCGCCGAGCAGGCGGGCGAGATGTGCGTCCATTGCCTCTGTGCCGCAGCAAGCCCCCGCGCAGCGTTTGACCATGTGCCGAAAACACGGTTTGCCCGGGGGCAGCTTTTCCAAACCCAACGCCCCGTGGCACAGACCGTGCTGGTCGGCCAGTGCCATCAGCCCCTCCAGCGCAGCATGGCGGCTGGCGTACAGGCCATACAAGTGGGGCGTGGTGGCGAAATTCACCGCGTTGGCATGGGCCAGGCGGGGCATACCGTCGGTGAGTTGCCACGCGCACAGCTGGCGGTTGCGCCGCAGGCGCTGGTTGAACAGGGGCTGCTGCTGTTTGATGAGTTGGGCCTCCAGCAACTGCGCGCCCAGGTCGCCCGCAGTGCGGGTGTGGCTGATGCGGCGGGTCTGGCCCATCATGCGCAACTCGTCAGCCGCCCGCAGGTGGGCCAAGACGCGGCTGCGCAGGTTCACGCTTTTGCCGATGTACAGCGGCATGTGCGCCGCGTCGCCGTGGAAGGTGTACACACCAGGCGCAGCGGGCAGCGCACTGGCGGCTTCGCGCAAGGGCGCGAGGGCGGATGGAAAGGTGCCGCCCCCACAAGGGCCACCTTGGTCAATCAACACGGAACGCGCGTGGGCTGTTCAGTGGCCGGTGCCTGCCCTGGGGGCCAGCTCGGCACCCGCAAGGCGCCCATGACGCGTATCGGTGTTTTCATCTTGGGGCTTGTGATTAAGGTCTTGGGATGCAGGGCGGCACATTTTCTCGCCATCCCACTGCTGCCCACACCAGCAGAGGCCTTGCGCGTCGATGATGCAGGTTCCAGTGCCGCAGCAGCGCTCATCGTCTTGCATGGTCAGGCCCGCTGCTAATTTCGCAACCCGTTGGATACCGGTGCACGTGCTGCTTTCCGGGCAAGCACCACAAACGTGCCGACCAACATGCCGGCCGCCAGCGTCACCGACCCCAAGGCGGCCACGCCATATTTCGAGGCAAACAACAGTTCGAATACTTCCATGACTGACTCCTGTGGGTTTGTTGTGAATTCTGAAGCCGTGGCGCGTCATCTGTGCGCCACGGCCAGGAATGGCTGGGTGCTTACTTGGGCAGGATCACCGCGTCGATGACGTGGATCACGCCGTTGTCGGCCACGATGTCGGTTTTCACCACGTTGGCAGCATCCACTTTCACACCCCCTGCAGTGGACACGGTGAGTTCACTGCCTTGCACCGTTTTCACTTTGCCTGCCTTCACATCGGCAGCCATCACTTTGCCGGGCACGACGTGGTAAGTCAGCACGGCGGTCAGCTTGGCTTTGTCTTTCAGCAAAGCATCCAGTTGGTCTTTGGGCACTTTGGCAAACGCTTCATCTGTGGGCGCAAACACTGTGAAGGGACCCTTGCCTTTCAAGGTGTCGACCAAGCCAGCAGCCTGCAACGCGGTGGCCAGGGTTTTGAATGACCCGGCGGCCACAGCGGTATCCACAATGTCTTTGGCATGCACAGCGGTGGCGGCAAAGGCGGTCAAGGCAAGGGCAACAAGTGACTTTTTCATGGAGAGACTCCTGATGGGTTGAGAAAAACAAACGGCTTTGAAAGAAAGCAGTCCGATTCTCATACCACTTGGTTACCATTAAAACCATGTGGTCATTTATAAGCATAATTGGTGTGTTTAAAAACCAATTGATTCACGCCAGGCACGTGTCTTGTTCTCAGCGAGCTGCCGAGAATGGGTTGTTGACACTCTGCCCCAACACGGTGAACACCACCATCGTCCGAAGACTGTAAACTTATACAGTGACCGATCCAGACATTGCCCCCATCGATACGGCAACACCCAAAAGGCAACACCTCACCCGCTTGCTGAAAATCTGGCGGTCCGACGGCTGGCCTTGCAAAGATGCGCTGGAGATCGAATTGCTGGTGTCGGGCTGGGTGCGCGCGGTCCATGTGGCAGGCCACGAGAAGTTGCAACTGACCGAAGCAGGCATGGCGCACCTCGCTGCGTCCCGCCAGCGCAACAAACGAGCACTCAGCGCACACGACCGATTGGCCGAACGCGTGGCTGGCCAACTGCACGATGCGGGACGGGTGGTCTGGCGCGAGTTATCGCTGCGGGCCAAGGTCGGGGGTGAAGCCCCACAGACGCAGCCGCAACAGGCACTGGACTTGTTTTCTTCAGCGATGGGAGATGACTGCCACGTGCCCACTCAGGCCACCAGCGCAGCAGTGCCCGCAGAGCCAACCGCCACCTTTGAGCCCATCGTGGGGGGCTGGCGCATGGCTCGGCCTGATGTCTTTTCGGTTCGCAACACGTCGGTCGAAGCGTATCTGCACCCGGTGGTGCACGAGATCAAGGTCAGCCGGGCCGATCTGTTTTCCGACCTGCGCCATGCTGCCAAGCGAGCTTCCTACCAGTGGCTGTGCTGCGAGTGCCACTACGTGTTTCCGGCTGGGATGGCGCAACCGGAGGAACTGCCCCCGGAGCTCGGCGTGTGGGTGATGCACGGCGACATCGACACCGGTCGCCTGGAGCAACTGCGCCCAGCCCGTCACACCCATTGCACCCTGCCCTTTCCTGTGTGGCTGTCGCTGGCCAAAGCCGCGCCCTGGCAACCGGAACGCGATCCCACACAAACCCACCTCGGCCAGCCCGAGGGACCCTTGCCCGGTTCACCGAACACGGGTAGCCCGGGTGGGGATGCAAGTGAGTCGGCAAGCCACAGCGATGACGAGACCCCCTGACTCTGGCACGACAGCAGCCGGCTCACCGCCACTGTTCACGGTGGCGGTTCGCACCCTGTGCGAATTCACGGCAAAACGTGGTGACCTGGACTTGCGCTTCACCCCTTCGCCCACCGCACAGGAGGGCATGGCGGGCCACCAGCGGGTGGCAGCCCGCCGCCCCAAAGGCTATGAAACCGAGCTGGCCCTGAGCGGTTGCCACGGCCCACTCGCTGTGCGAGGGCGGGCCGATGGTTTCGACCCGGCCGCAGGGCGTTTGGAAGAAATCAAAACCCACAAAGGCCCACTGTCTCGCCAACCGCTCAACCACCGGGCTCTGCACTGGGCACAGCTCAAGGTGTACGGGGCCCTGCTCTGTGCAGAACAGGGGCGCCGTGAACTTGAACTCGCACTGGTTTACCTGGATGTGGCCACAGACAAGGAAACGGTGCTGGTCGAGCGCTGGACGGCCGACGATTTGCTGGCGTTCTGGCAGGCCCAAGCAGACGCATTTCTGTCTTGGGCGCTGCAGGAGGCAGCGCACCGCGAGGTCCGGGACGCCGCCTTGCTGCGTCTGTCATTCCCCCACCCGACGTTTCGCCAGGGACAGCGGGCCCTGACAGAAGGCGTGTTCAAGGTCACGCGTGCTGGAAGGTGCCTGCTGGCGCAGGCGCCCACGGGCATCGGCAAGACCATGGCGACGCTGTTCGGGGGGCTCAAAGCCCTGCCGGCGCAAAAGCTCGACAAAGTGTTTTTCCTGACCGCGAAGACGTCGGGCAGGGGTTTGGCGCTGGGGGCTCTGAACACGCTGCATGCGACATCCTCCACACCGCTTCGGTCGCTGGAACTGGTGGCCCGCGACAAGAGCTGCGAACACCCGGACAAAGCATGCCACGGCGCATCCTGCCCCCTGGCCCAAGGCTTTTACGACAGGTTGCCTGCGGCCCGCCAAGCGGGGGTGGATCTGGCCAAGCACGGCACGCTGCACAAGGAGGCATTGCGCACTGTGGCGCTGGATCACCATATTTGCCCGTACTACCTGGGGCAGGAGTTGGCCCGCTGGGTCGATGTGGTGGTGGGTGACTACAACCATTACTTTGACCTGCACGCCATGCTGTTTGCGCTGGGACAAGCCCAGGGCTGGCAAGTGGCGCTGTTGGTGGACGAAGCACACAACCTTGTGGAGCGAGCCCGCAAGATGTACTCGGCCGAATTGCGTCAGCACAGCCTGGCGGCGGCTCGCACCGCAGTGCGTAACACAGCACCACCAGCCCTCAAGCGCAAGCTCAATGGCTTGCAAAGAGCCTGGGCACAGTTGAACGAGTCTGCCAAGGGGCCGTTCCATGAATTGCCCGATGTGCCAGGCGATTGGCTGGCGGCATTGCAAGCTGCGGTTGCCGCCATGGGCGAGTATTTCAATGAACAGGAAAGCACATGGGACATCGCCCCCCCAGAGGGGGACGGGTTGTTGCCCAGCCTTGGCGGGCATGCGGACCCTGTGCCACCTGCATTGCGGGCGTTTTATCTGGAGGCGTTGCACGCATGCCGAGTCGCTGAGCTGTTTGATGAACACGGGCTGTGCGATCTGACGTGTGCTGACACGCCAACGCTCCCGTCTCGGCGCTCGTCCCAACACCTGTCCAGCTTGAATCTGCGCAACGTGGTGCCAGCGCCGCATTTGGCTCCGCGTTGGGCTGCGGCACACAGTGCCACGCTGTTTTCTGGAACGCTGCAACCCATGGCGCACACACGGTTGTTGTTGGGCTTGCCAGAGACCACGGCTTTGCTGGCAGTGGAGTCCCCGTTTTTGGCCGAGCAATTGCGCGTGGAGGTGGCCCACCGCACTTCCACCCGCTACGCAGACCGCGCACGCTCGCTGTCCGCCGTGGTCGACATCATGGCCAGGCAGTTCACATCACATCCTGGCAACTACCTGGCGTTTTTCAGCAGCCATGCGTACTTGCAGCAAGTGGCGCAAGCGTTTCGACAGCATCACCCGGCAATACCGGTTTGGCTTCAGGAACGGGGCATGAGCGAAGCCGAGCAGCAGGCTTTTCTGGACACTTTCACCGACCAGGGCCAAGGCATCGGGTTTGCGGTACTGGGGGGCTCGTTCGCCGAGGGCATTGACCTGCCTGGTGGGCGGCTGATCGGTGCTTTCATCGCCACCATGGGGCTGCCGCAGGTCAACCCGGTCAATGAACGGATGCGAAAGCGGCTGGATGAACTGAGCACCTACGGCGATGGCTACAACGCGGTGTATCTGTACCCGGGTCTTCAGAAGGTGGTTCAGGCTGCGGGGCGGGTCATCCGCACCACGACGGACCGTGGGGTGCTGCATTTGATGGATGAGCGCTACGTTCGCGCTGAAACGAAGGCGTTGCTACCGGGGTGGTGGAGCACTGGCACTCATACCTGCTGAGCGGCCATACCCGTGGGTGACTTTGGGGTGGTGCCAAGAAAGGTTCACCCAACCGGCAGCAGCCCACCAGCGTGTACCGCCATGGGACTCATGCCCAAAACCGAGCCTGATGGACGAACCGTGGTGGGTTTTCCGTTAGCAGTGCGGATTTAGGCGGGTGCTGGCTGAAAACACAGTATTCACATATACTGGATAAACAGCCAGTTAAGGCTGGTCTTACCAGGAGCCGCCATGACCCTTCAGCAACAGTACCGCCAGCACTGCGCACCGTCTCGCCTGTCCCTGCCTACATGGCTTCAACGGGTCTGGAGATGGCTGTGAGCCTGAGAGATTCTGTCGGCCCGTTTCACAGGGCCCACATCCATGAGGGCAGTCAACTGCCAGGTGGAGGTTCCACGGAATTCCGGTTGGACGGGACGCATGCATTCGGCACCATCCGAATCGAGGTGATTTCTGGCGTGGTCTATGTCGACGGTCAACCCGTGCAAATTGCAGCTCCTGCAATGGCAGGGCCCTCAGTCCTGTCCACACATGGCTGATCACGTTGCACCGTGAGGGACCACGGTCAGTGGCGGCAGCTCTTGAGATTTAGGGCATCCCGGTGCTGGTCGGTGACCTGCACCCAGGCTCGGTCCAAGCTGGTGTCCCATCTCCCGCAGAAGACCACATGGTCAAGCGGGTGAGCTTCGTGGCGGAGTTCATCAAACTCAAAGCCGCCAACCCCATCAACCCAGACATCGTGCCCAAAGAAAGCCCGGCCTTGCAGGTGTGAGGTACAAGCGCCAGATGTCCTCCCGAAAGCGAAGCTCGATCACCAGTTGCATACTGCGTTATTTAAGGAAGCCCCCTTGTAATGAATGCGCCTGCTTCGTCCATGGATGCACCAATTCACGCTCTGGCTGCTTTGCGAACTCATGCGTATGCATACCCCTTGCTGGAGGTTGTGCACATTTTGGGCATCGCTCTTTTGTTGGGCAACCTGGTGCTGCTCGAACTCAGGGTATGGGGCTTGGCACCAGAGCTGCCCGTCAAACCGTTGGCTCAGGCCACGCTCTGGCTGGTTGTCTGCGGGTTCCTTCTGGTCGCAGCATCGGGGTTGCTGATGTTCGCCAGCCAGCCGCTGGAGCTGATTGCCAACCGTGCCTTCTTGCTAAAAGTCTGCTTGCTGATGCTTGCGGCAGCCAACGCGGCATGGTTCCATTCGCGGGGCTCATTGGTGAAACTGGACAGATTGGCCAAGTTTCAAACCCTGTTGTCGGCGTGTATTTGGGTGGCAGTGGTAGCGTGTGGCCGCTGGATTGCTTACCTTTAGTTCGAAGGAATCATGCGTATGGACAGACGAACCTTGTTGCGGTGGCTGGGTGCCACAGCACTGCCCGTGGGCACTGCGGCGCACGCGCACCATGGGTGGAGCAGTTTCGACCTTGACCGCCCCGTCTACCTTGAGGGCACAGCCGCGAGGGTGAAGTGGCAGAACCCGCATGCCGAACTGATGATCGACGTGGCCCCCTCACTCAGACTGCCGCCCGACCTGGCCAACAGAAGCGTGCCCGCCCAGACGGCCAACGTGGATGGCCTAAGCTTGCTGAAAAAAGCCGTGTTGCCCAAACGGACCGACAAAACATGGGAAGTGGAGCTGGCGCCACTCACCCGGATGGATGCCTGGAAGGTGCCTGAAATCAAACCCGGTCAGGCACTGGCTCTGCTGGGCTTTACCTTCAAGGAAGAAAAGGGCAATCCGGTGGTGCGGGTGGAATACCTCTGGCTCGACGGTAAAACCTACGCCTTGCGTTCGTCACCCGCCTGAAGCTTTGTTTGGAGTGAGTTCGTGAAGCGCTCACATCACCAGGGTATGGGCATCCCGGCATGGTCCACAAAATGCGCCCTGCCATGCGGTTCCAACCCATTCAGCGCAGCCAGCATGCCGGAAACGGCGGTTTCTGGCGGTGTGGCTGCATCTCCCACAAACGGCTCACTCAAGCGTGATCGAACGGTGCCTGGCTGCAGGGCTGCCACCACCAGCAATGGTCTTTGGCGGGCAAGCTCTATGGCAGCCGTTTGCAGCCCCTGGTTCAAAGCCGCCTTGGCCATGCGGTAGCTGTACCAACCGCCTTTGTGGTTGTCTTCAATGCTGCCAACCCTGGCCGACAGTTTGGCCCACACCACTCGCTCGCCACGGCCAAGCAAAGGGCTCAGGCAGCGAAGCAACAGCAACGGGCCGATGGCATTGACATGCAAACTGTTCGCCACGCCTATGGCATCGATGTCGGCAAGGCGCTTTTCGGGGCCTCGCCCATCGAGGGTCAGCGCACCGGTGGCATCGATGACGAAATGAAACGGCCCGGTCAATGCGGCGGCGAGTGCAACCACGCTGGCTTCATCCCGCACATCCCAGGGGGGCAATCCTGCGGTTGAACCACGGCTTGCTGAAGTAGCGTTGCCGCTTCGCCCGATTGCCACCACATCTGCACAACGCGGGTCTTGGGTCAATGCGCTGGCAAAAGCTTGACCCAGCGCACCGGTGGCCCCGATCACCAGTGCGCGGTAGCCTTGGCGCAGGCGCGAGCTCACGACCGCAGCCAGGCCTGCAAGCGGGGACGCACAGGCAAAAACAAACGATATGCGGCCTCGGCGAACCAAGACACGGGTGGAACAGCGGTGAGCCAACCGAGCACGCGCCAGCCTGAAAAGCAGCGCCACAGCACTGAAAATGCCCGTGCACCGCTGTGCAACTGCCCTTTCGCATCACGTACATGAAAACGCCGCATGGCCAGCTCGCAGGTCAAACCTGAAGGCAAGGAGGTGGGGCCGCTGACATCGACCCAGTGCAGTGTCTGTTTGCTGGGCAGGCTTTGGTACAAGGCAATCTCGCGCCTGCAAAGCGGGCAGCTACCGTCGAAGTAAACGGTCACGGCGGATGCGGGTTCGGCGGGCGACATGGGCGACATGGTGCCAGCGGGACTTTGCTGTCGTGGCCCAGTCACGCATATCCCGGACGGGGGCGGTGGGTATCGCTCGCTTCTGAATCATTTGGGACACAGTGCCCCTGTTGCCCTGTGTCTCCTTTGGCGGTTACGTCCAGACCGAATCCCCGCGCCCACCTGCAATGCAGGCGCTGCAGAAGACACTCAGTCAAAAATGCTGGTGTACAGATCTAAATAAACACTTTGATTGGCCACAAGCCTGAAACGCACAAAGCACGGAATGTGCGACAAGGAAGTGCCGGACTGTTGATCCATTCAACGGAGGATTGCCGCGATTGCCACAGGATCAATCGTTGAACACGGTTCGCGTTACCCAAAGAGCCTTCAATCATCAAAACGGACAACACGCATGCGCACACTCGGCAACATTCTCTGGTTCATGTTGGGTGGTGTTGTGATGGGATTGGGTTGGTGGCTGGCTGGTCTGCTGTGCGCCATCACCATCGTGGGCATCCCGTGGGCCAAGGCTTGTTTTGTGATTGGTCAGTTCGCCTTCTTACCGTTTGGCAAAACGACCGTGAGCAGGGATGTCATTAATGGACGGAGTGACATCGGCACCGGAACACTTGGAACGCTGGGCAATGTGATCTGGTTCGTCTTTGCAGGTGTTTGCCTGGCTATTGGTCATCTGGTTTCAGCGATTGCTTGCTTTGTGACCATCATCGGGATCCCATTCGGATTGCAGCATCTGAAGCTGGCTGGACTGGCCGTGGCGCCTATTGGGAAAACGGTCGTGAGCATGGAGTGAGAGGTGGGTTTAGACGGGTAGCAGCCTTTGATGTTGTCCCCGTGAATTCACGGCTTGGGCCTCACAGCGGCATCCTTGTGGCTCAATGAATCCGCAACACCTCAAACTGCTGCAGGACCAGAGCAACATTTATCGACACCTCATCACCCTCGCATTTACCCAGCATGACCATGCCCAAAGGGGATTCGCTGCTGATGACGTGAACGAGTTGAGCGCCGTTAACCAACTTCATGCTGCCCCCGACCGGGCCGAGGAAGATGTGTTGCTGCTTACCGTCGGAATCGACCAGACAGACCAGGGCGCCGAGTTGTATACCTTTGTCGGCGTCGTAGGGGCCCGGACGGAATTGACGCCAATGGGTCATCGCGTACCTGATGGCTTCGGCACGACGGGCTTGACCTGTGGCCAGATAGGCCGCCTCAAGTCCTAAAGTGTCGTATTTGTTTTCAGCGATGTTCTCTTCGTGAGTTGCCGTTTCATGGGCCGCCCGTACTGCCTGTTCGGCTTGCAGCAGGTCTTCGGCTAGCCGTTCCAGCACCTGCTGCTGGAGCAAGAATTTATCCATGATGAGAGGTCTGCATCCCGCACAAGCTGGGAACAGGTTCTGATTATGTGGGGCTTCACCATCCTTCGCGCTTCTGTGGGCTCAGCCAAGTGCAGAGTTGAGCCGGTGATCACGAGCAGCAGGAGACATTCGCAAGCCAACGTGTACCCAGGACGTTGCACACCATCGAGCCAACTGAATGGCCGCTTGCGAGGCCATGCAAAAGCTTAGTCACGAAAACGCGCGTCCGCACTCAGCCTGAAGTCGACTTTGCAGCGAAAGCAGCCACTTGGTGTGAACAACTGGGCTGAGCCAAAAGAGCACAAAGCAGACTATCCCCTCGCCAAAACGTCGGTGCCAGAGTCCGGCCAACGAGAAGTGAGGCATATCCGCAGACCTTCACGGGATGGACAGCGCGACTTAACTAGTCCGACCTGATTTATTCAAAACCCGGCCATAACCAGCCGATGCGGAGCTGGTGCCGAGGTCTTTGACGGTGCGAGCATGGGCATTCAGTGTCTTACCGACGCTATTGCACCCCGCCAGCCCCGTGTGTCTTCTGTAT
>CAIYQZ010000003.1 GCA_903928495.1 uncultured bacterium | reverse complement strand
TTGCTGCGCATGATTGCCAAGAAGGGTGTGACCTTTTGGAAATACCTTTTTTTGCGCCTGCTGGGTCTGCGGCATACAGAAGACACACGGGGCTGGCGGGGTGCAATAGCGTCGGTAAGACACTGAATGCCCATGCTCGCTCCGTCAAAGACCTCGGCACCAGCTCCGCATCGGCTGGTTATGGCCGGGTTTTGAATAAATCAGGTCGGACCAATTACTGAGTGAACCCAATGCGGCTGCGTGTTGTGGCCGATTTGGGCAAGTCTTGCGGCTCAATGTGATCACGCCCGTCAAGGCGTGCATTGCCAAAACCCGTGACCAATGACCGCCGCATCTCTCTGGGGGGCATCTCTGAGAGGCGATCGAGCACATCACTGGCCACTTCCGGTTGGAAGAACTGGCCCCAGTCGTGTTCTTTCCGGATGCCGTCGTACAGCAACCGGGCGATCTGGCGAGACGCTTCGGCGTCGGGCGCATCGATCTGGAACACGTTCATGCGATTGAGAATCGGCTTCGGAATGCTGCGCTCATCGTTGGCCGTGGTGATCCAGATCACCTGGCTGGCATCAATGGCCACCTCCGCAAACTCGTCGGTGAAGCTTTGTGCCGTGTCGTGTTCCAGCAAGCTGTAGAGCGCACCGAGCGGGTCGTACTGCGCATCTGCCGCTGCTTTGTCTATTTCGTCCACCACAATGACCGGGTTGGCATATTCGCCATCCACCAAGGCCTGAAACACCTTGCCCGGTTTGGCTCCTTTCCACTGCGAGGATGAGCCTGACAGCAGCCAACCCGCCGTCATGGAACTCATGGGCACGAGGCTCATGTGGGTGCCCAGTATGTCGGCCAGTTTCTTGGCAAAGTGTGTCTTGCCCACGCCGGGCGGCCCCAACAACAGCATGGGTGTGAGTTCGAGGCTGTCGGAGCTGGAATGGCTCAGCGCCACGTGGCGTTTCACATCGTCCAGCGGCTCGCCAAAGTTTGGCAACTGGGCATAAAGATCGGCCATGTCCGGCACGCCTGATGGCTTGACTGCAAAACGCTCGGGGCCGCGTTCCAGCATTCGCTGGTAGGTGTTGCGCAGGCTTTCGTGTTCCCTGTCATTGCCCGAGCTCTGCAGGGCGTGGAGTTTGCGCTCCACCTCACTGGTCTGAAACACTTGCCGCATGCGTGCGATCGGCAGACCTAAGCCGTTGGAGGGAACCAGCGTGTGCGAGGACATCAGTTTCTCCTGTGGTGGGTGGACACAACTGCATTCAAGCATAAGTTGTGCCCGCCTCAGCGCAAGAAATGGCCGGTGAGGTTGACCCCTCTTTGGGGTTATGCGGCCGTGCTCAGGCTGGCTGGCCGCCAATCACCTGTTGTAACTCGCCTGACTGGTACATCTCCATCATGATGTCCGAGCCGCCGATGAATTCACCTTTGACATACAGCTGAGGGATGGTGGGCCAATTGCTGTATTCCTTGATGCCCTGGCGGATCGCTTCGTCTTCCAGCACATTCACGGTCTTGAGCGTTTTGGGCTCCACGCCACAGGCCTTCAGGATTTGTATGGCACGGCCAGAAAACCCGCACATGGGAAAACTGGCACTGCCTTTCATGAACAGAACCACGTCGTTGTGCTTGACGAGGTCATCGATGCGTTGCTGGGTGTCGCTCATGCTGTCTCCGTTTGAGGTAGGGGTTAACCCGAAAAACCGGAATTATCCCGCTTCAGGCGCTCTGCGCCAAAAACCACCGGTACAACGCGCAATGCCCGCAAGGTCATTGCGGGATTGAACTGATTCAAACCCGCGCTGCCGCATCAGCGTTTGCACGGCCAGCGCCTGGTCATAGCCATGTTCCAGCAGCAGCCAGCCGTTGTCTGCCAGGTGAAGGGGTGCATGTTCGACGATGTGCCGGATGTCATTCAATCCGTCGGGACCACTCGTCAGCGCTGACTGCGGCTCATGCTTCAAGGCGGGCAGGTGACTGTCTCCCTCAGCAATATAGGGGGGGTTGGAGGCGATGAGCTGCAAGCCTTGGTTCTCAGCATCTTGCTGCACAACCAAGGGCTCCAGCCAATTGCCGTGCTTGAAAATTACTTCAATGCCCAGGCGCCGTGCGTTGCCTTGAGCCACATCCAATGCGTCGGCACTGGCATCGACGGCCAGCACATGGACATCGGGTCGCTGGTGCTTGATGGCCAGTGCAATCGCTCCGCTGCCAGTGCCCAAATCGGCGACTGAAGTTGAGGTTTGGTTTTTCAGTACTTCCAGCGCCCAATCCACCAGGGTTTCCGTGTCAGGGCGAGGGTCCAGCACTCGGGCATCAATGTGAAGCGTCAGCCCATAGAACTCGCACTGACCCGTGATGTAGGCCAGTGGTTCGCGCTGTACACGCCTTGAGGCCAGCACATGGAACTTTTGAGCGATCTGGTTGGAAAGGATGTCGGTGGCGCTGACTCGTAGCCATGCCCGGTCGGTCGTTGGTTTGCCCAAAACGTGGAGCATGAGCAGTTCGGACTCTATCGGCGCCAAACCTGAGGCTCTGGCGTCTGCAAGACATTGGGCAATGGAAGTTGCGGGAGAGATGGGCATGTGTGGCGTGAACGCATCTGAAGCACAAAGGACGGGCTTGTCGGGGCAGGCGGTCGTATATGATGAAATTTGAACACGACATTTCAGCGGACGCTCATGAGCGTTGCCTCAACATACTTGGAATTGGACCGGAGCATGAAGCGATTTTTCAGCCTCCTGATGACGAGCTTTTTGGCTATTTTGATCGCCGCTTGCGGCGGCGGCGGTGGGAGTGCCGGTACGCCTGGTGGTTCGGCAAATCCCAGTAATTTCAAAGTAAATGCACCCACCGAGGCAAGCTTGGCGGTGGGCCAAAAGGTGACTTATTCCATTTCGGGTGGGCAAGCGCCGTATTTGGTCACAAACACCTCTCCCACGGTTGTCACTGCCGTTGTGTCTGGAGCTACTTTGGAAGTGACACCATTGCGCGCTGGTTCAGCCGTCGTTTCCCTCTCGCCTACAGGGGGAGGTGCCACTTTCTCGATCACAGTCACTGTGGCTTCCAGTGCCATCCCATTGCAAGTTCAGGTCCCAGACAACGTAACTTTGAGATTGGGAAACTCGGCTTCCTATTTGATTCTTGGTGGCGCAATGCCTTACAGGGCCGTTTCGTCAGCGCCAGGAGTCTTGAGCGTTGCTGCGGTGGGAGACAGTCTTCAGGTCACGGCGGTCGGAACCGGTTCAGCCGAGGTGTCTATATTTGACGCATCCTCGGGTGCTCCTCTGGTGCGGACATTTACCGTTGTTCAAACGTCCGCGTTTTTCACCAGCGCACCAGCCATATTGAGCATGGGTAATGGAACTAGCCGGAGCTTCACGGTTAGTGGAGGTGTAGCACCCTATTTTGCCTCCAGCAGCAACATTGGGGTGGTTGATGCGAGCTTGTCGGGCGGCAGCCTGGCCATTGTTTCAGGTGCTACCAACGGCGCTGCAAGCATTTTGTTACGTGACAGTGGAGGATCCACTTTCAACGTTGCTGTGACCGTCGGTAGCAATACCGCCTTCTTTACCAACGCACCCGCAAGTCTGACTCTCCAAGGGGGTGCATCTCGCACCTTCACTTTGGGCGGCGGTGCACAGGGCTACTCTGCAGTGAGTGCCAACAACAATATTGTGCTGGCCTCAGTGACTGGCACCACATTGACGCTTACCGCGCAAAACAAGGGGGCCACCACCGTGCGTTTGAGTGATGCAGCTGGGGCCAGTATCAACCTCGATGTGACGGTTGACCAAGGCAGTTCATTGGCAGTGACGGCGATCGAGTTGACCACCAACTTGGCGTCGATCCGTTCTGCTGGTGAAGAAGCCACGATCACTGCACTTGTCAAAGGTGCTTCCAACGTGGGAGTGCCAAACGCCGACATCACCTTCAGTACAGATTCGGGGATTTTGCTGGCACCATCGACACAAACCGACGCGTCAGGCATTGCCACGGTTCGACTGGCTCCAGGTTCCAACAGAACCAACCGAACCATTGTTCTGACGGCAAGAGTGGGTGCGCTACCGCCTGCAACGCTTTCAGTTGCTGTTGTTGGTACGACTATTTCCGTGACTGGGTCATCAGCTCTGCAAGTAGGCGGCGCACTTTCCCCGTACAACCTGAGAGCTCTTGATTCTGCCGGTAATCCAGTGGCCGGTGTGGCTTTGGCCGCAACCTCTACCTTAGGCAACGGCATTTCGCCAGTCAGTGTGACCACAGACCTTAACGGCAATGCCACTATTAACTACACGCCGACGACTGCTGGCACTGATACCTTGGCTGTGACAGGCGCGGGGGCAACCAGTGCCCCGTTAAACATCTCTATCTCAGCCGTTTCATTTGACTACGTGGCACCCACTCCGGCAGCAGACACTAGTTTTGGTGTCAATTTGGCACCTGCGGCCCGTCCTGAATTCCGCGTACGCCTCAGTCTCAACGGTGCTGCGGTGGTCGGCCGGACGGTTTCGTTCAATACTACCCGCGGGACGTTGTCCGCTGTGACCGCTGTGACAAATGGTGCTGGCGAAGCTTTTGTTTCTTTGAATTCCCCCAGCGCTGGGCCCGCGTTGGTAACGGCCCAAGTGGGACGTCAAGCGGGAGACCCAGGCTCCGGCTCAATCTTGGCTTCAGTTACGCGCTCGGTTCAGTTCACAGGTGTCTTGCCATCAAGCGTTCGTGTGCAGGGTAATCCTGGTTCGATTCCACCCAACAGCGTTGGGTCAAGTTCGAATCGTTCGGAGATAACGGCTACTGTCATGGATGCGTCCGCTAACCCTGTGGCCGGGCGGCAGGTGGCGTTTGTGATTGACGCTGACCCCAGCAACGGAAGTTTGTCTGCGGGACTGGCAACGACCGACTCCAGCGGCATAGCCAGGGTTGAGTATGTGGCCGGGCAGCAATCAAGCCCTGCAAATGGTGTGCAAATCACCGCCTCGGTGCCACCTGTTAATGGTGACATACCTGCGGCCCTTGTAACTAATGGAGTAGCGCCTAACTCTGGCCCCGCAGTGTTGACTGTGAACGGCAATGCTTTATTCATCAGCGTGGCCTTTGGCAATACGATTACAAATTTGAATCCAACGACCTACAGCAAGCCGTTCTCAATTTACGTCACGGATGCAACTGGGCTAGCAGTACCAAATCAATTGATTTCTCTGTCGGTAGTGCCAACCCGATATCAAAAAGGGGTGATGACTTGGAACGGTACGGTTTGGGTTCCTGTAGGCAGTGTTGTGGGCCCTCCAGCGGGATGTCCAAATGAAGACACCAACCTTAACGGCGTTTTGGATGGTGGCGAGGACACGAATAGCAACGGCTCATTGACCCCCGGTAACGTTGTTGTTGCGTCGCCTGGTTCAGTGACGACAGACAGTTCAGGTATTGCGAGCTTCAACGTCATTTACGGCGAGCAGTATGCATTCTGGGTGGATGTCGACATCGAGGCTCGCGCAACTGTGTCTGGTACCGAGTCTCGCAGGGTTCAAGCCTATTCATTGGGTGCTTTGTCGACTGATATCGATAAAGAGACCGTAACTCCCGCAGGTGTCACTAGTCCCTTTGGGTCGGCCAATGCGTGTGCAAACCTTAACTGATGCGCGGCTTTCCGCCTGGATCAATACCAAAGCTCTGCTTGCGCAGCCCTTTTTAGGTGTGACCCAGTGCTTCAATGGGCCGTCGTTTCCAACTCCGCCACCAACTCAGCCCCCCGAGCCACCTGCAGCGCGTGGACCACATCGCCCAAGTCGCCCTCCATCACCTGCTGTAGCTTGTAAATCGTCAGGCTGATACGGTGGTCGGTCAGGCGGCTTTGGGGGAAGTTGTAGGTGCGGATTTTGTCTGACCTGTCGCCGCTGCCGATCAGGCCTTTGCGGGTGGCCGCGTCTTTGGTGGCGCGTTCGCTGCGCTCTTTTTCCTGAATGCGTGCCAGCAGAACCTGCAGGGCCTTGGCTTTGTTGCTGTGCTGGCTGCGGCCATCCTGGCACTCGGCGGTGATGCCGGTGGGCAAGTGGGTCACGCGCACGGCTGAGTCGGTTTTGTTGATGTGTTGGCCGCCGGCCCCGCTGGCGCGGTAGGTGTCAATGCGGAGTTCGGCGGGGTTGAGTTGTACCGCCTGGGTCTCGTCGGGTTCTGGCATCACAGCCACGGTGCAGGCGCTGGTGTGTATGCGGCCTTGGGTTTCGGTGGCGGGCACACGCTGTACCCGGTGGCCACCGGATTCAAAACGCAGCTTGCCGTAGGCCCCGTCACCGACGAGCCGAAACACCACTTCCTTGTAGCCACCCAACTCGGCGGCTGACTCGCTGATCAGTTCCACCGCCATGCCTTGGGCGATGGCGTATCGGGTGTACATGCGCGCCAAGTCGCCCGCAAACAGGGCGGATTCGTCGCCGCCCGTGCCCGCACGTATCTCGAGGTAAGCATTGCGTTGGTCGTCCGGGTCTTTGGGCAACAGCAGCAGTTGGAGGTGTTGTTCCAGTTCACCCATGCGTGCCTGGGCGGTGGCGGCTTCCTCTCCGCCCAGGGCGGCCATCTCTGGGTCAGGGTCTGTCATCAGCCGCTGCCCCTCGGCCAAGTTGGCTTCGCAGGCCAGGTAGTCATCAAAGGCGGTGGCGAGGGCCTGCGCATCCGCGTGCTCACGGGTCAGGTTGCGGAACCTGGCAATATCAGAGACCACATCGGGTGCGCTGAGTTGGGCATCAAGTTCAGCCAATCGCAAGCGATGACGTTCCAGTGTGTGGCGTATGAATGGCTTCATGTCTGCGGGTTGGGGCGAGGAGGGCGCTGCTGTACTGCAGCTGCCAGCAAGATGAACCGCACTGAGCGGCTGGTGGCGCACGCTGCGCCGCTAACGCGCTGGTGGCGCGTCTTCAGGTCGAGTCGTACCGCGTGAATCGCTGCGCAAAAACAGGCGCGACACGGTTTGGGCTGTAGCGGTGCGGGCCTCGGGGCTGCCCGCATGCAATTCGGCCAAGGTGCCGTGCAGCATTTTTTGGGTCAAGCCTTTGGCCAGTGCCTCCAGCACGGTGTCGATAGGCTCGCCTTTGGCCAGCAGCTTGTGTGCCCGTGCCAATTCGGCGGTGCGCCAGGCATCGGCCTGAGCATTCAGCTGCTGAATCAGCGGCACCACCCCATGGCGGGGATCGCGCTGGTCCATCCAGTGCATGAAACTTTTGACGCCCGCATCGATGATGGCCTCGGCCTGCGCCACAGCGGCCTGCCGGTTGTCTCGGCCGGTTTGCACCACACTGGCAAGGTCGTCGACCGTGTACAGGTACACGTCGTCCAGGGCTTTCACTTCCAGCTCAATGTCTCGGGGTACCGCCAGATCGACCATGAACATGGGGCGGTGCCGGCGTTTTTTCAGGGCGCGTTCCACGGCGCCCAAGCCGATGATGGGCAGCGTGCTGGCGGTGCAGCTCACCACCGCGTCGAATTCGTGCAGGCGGTCCGGTATGTCGGCCAGGCGCAGCACCTCGGCCCCGAAGCGCCCAGCCAGCGCTTCCCCCCGTTCGAGGGTGCGGTTGGCAATGGCCATGGCCTTGGGATTCTTGGCGGCAAAGTGTGTGGCGGCCAGCTCAATCATCTCCCCGGCACCCACGAACAGCACCTTGATGTCTTTCAGGTCTTCAAACAGCTGCCCGGCCAGCCGGACGGCAGCGGCGGTCATGCTGATGGAGTGGGCCCCAATTTCAGTGGAGGTGCGCACCTGTTTGGCCACTGCAAAGGAGCGCTGGAACAACTGGTGCAGCTCCGTGCCCATGGCGCCGGCTTCTTCGGAGGCGCGCACGGCGTCTTTGAGTTGCCCCAGGATTTGTGCCTCGCCCAGCACCATGCTGTCCAGCCCGCTGGCCACGCGGAATGCGTGTCGTGCGGCTTCCCCACCTTGCAGGATGTAGGCGTGCTCTCGCAGCACCTGGGAGCTGACCCCGCCAGTGGCAGCCAGCCAGTCAAGGGTGGGCTCCAGCAACGTTTGTTCACTGGCGCAATAGATCTCGGTGCGGTTGCAGGTGGACAGCAAAGTGGCTTCGGGTTGCCGCGCCACGGTCTGCCGCAGTCCTTGCAGCACCATGGGGACGCGGTCAATGGCGAACGCAAACCGGCCGCGCAAGTCCAGCGGTGCGGTGTGGTGGTTGATGCCGAGAGCCCAGACTGCCATAAGGGCGCGATTATAAAATCCGCAGCATGTCGATATGGCCGATGGCGTTGCACCTGCTCAACTTTCTGGCACCCGCCTTCGGCCTTGCGCTGATGTTGGGCGTACTCGGCCTGTTTTTTGATAGAAAAAGGCCTTCACCGCAATATCTGTATATATCTGCAGCTATTTATTTTGTTGCTTCATTGGCGGTGTTGCTTCTGGGTTTGGCATTGCTCGGACGTGACGGGAAAACCATCACGTACGCGGCGCTGGTGTCGGTCAACGCGGCATTGGCCGCCTGGCGTCACCGCTGAGCGTCGCGGCCCGGACGGACAGCTTCAGACAGGGCTGAATTCATGCACCTGATCGGTGATGAGTCCGTCAAGCCCCCATGCCCACAGCCGGTCGGCGGTGGGGGCATCGTTCACTGTGTAGGCCAGAGTTCTCAACCCTGCGCCACGTGCTTGCTGGACAGCTGTTGCAGTCCACAGGGCATGGTGGCACACCAGAGCGGTGCAGGCCAACTCACGGGCGGTGTCCACAGCGCCTTCCCAGTTCTCGTGCACAAGCAAGCCTCTGGGCAAATTGGGGGCCACAGACTGAGCAGCGGACAGGCTTGCAGGGTCAAAAGACGTGAGCAATGGTGCAACAGGCGCATTTGCCCACAGTGCCTGTGCAGCTTGCGCCACTGCTGCGCCCGTCTCGGCGCCCAGGCCTGGCGTGGGTTTGATTTCGATGTTGAGCATCCAGCCCTGAGCAAGGCAGGTCTGAGCCACGTCGGCCAATGTGGGCAGCGGTTCACCTGAAAACCTGGGGCTGTGCCATGCGCCCGCATCGAGCTGGCTCAGCACGTGCCAGGGCTGCTGGCCGGCGATGCCTGTCCCGTTGGTGGTGCGCTCCAGCGTGGCATCGTGCAACAGAAAGGGAACGCCGTCGGCGCTCAGCTTCACATCGCACTCGAACATGCGGTAGCCGTGTGCCGCTCCCAGCCTGAACGCGGCAAGGGTGTTTTCGGGGGCCAGCTTGCCTGCACCACGGTGCGCAATCCAGCGGGGGTAGGGCCAGAGGTGTGTGGGCATTCGGAGCATGTGATCGGGGCGATGAACCGGCATTGTGGGTCTCCCTGTGAGGGGTGTGTGTATGTTGCACTGCGGTAACATCGTTCTCCCCCGGAAATTGAGCCCCTGCGCCCTTCGCGCTCGCCCTGGGGAAGGCCCCAAGACATGAACGCCCCCACCCCACTCAAGCACCTGTTGCCTCCCACGCATGAAGCGCCCCGGCTGCGCGAGATTCCGTACAACTACACGTCCTTCTCCGACCGCGAAATCGTCATTCGCCTGCTGGGCTCCGCCGCTTGGGACGTGCTGAACCAATTGCGCCAGGAACGCCGCACAGGCCGCTCTGCCCGCATGTTGTACGAGGTGATGGGTGATATCTGGGTGGTGCAGCGCAACCCCTATTTGCAAGACGACCTGCTGGACAACCCCAAGCGCCGCCGCCAGTTGGTCGATGCATTGCACCACCGCCTGGGCGAAGTGCAAAAGCGCCGCACCCCCGGCGAAGATGCCGAGCGCGATGCGTTGGTTGCCCACCTGCTGCAAGCCGCGAGCTCAGCGGTAGAGCGCTTTGCCCGCCAGTTTGACGACATGGCCCGCTTGCGCACGAAGGTGGTGCGGGCTCTCGGCAAATACACCGCCAAAGACAACATCAAGTTCGACGGCTTGAGCCGCGTGAGCCACGTGACCGACGCCACCGACTGGCGCGTGGAATACCCGTTTGTGGTGCTCACGCCCGACACCGAGGCCGAAATGGCCGGGCTGGTGAAAGGCTGCATCGACTTGGCGCTGACCATCATTCCCCGCGGGGGTGGTACAGGCTACACCGGTGGCGCCATTCCGCTCACATGGCAGAGCGCGGTCATCAACACCGAAAAGCTCGAGGCCATGACCGAGGTGGAAATGCGCACGCTGCCCGGCGTGGACCACCCTGTGCCCACCATCTGGACCGAGGCCGGCGTGGTGACGCAGCGCGTGGCCGACGCCGCCGAGCGCGCTGGTTTTGTGTTTGCTGTGGACCCCACCAGCGCCGAAGCCAGTTGTGTGGGCGGCAACGTGGCCATGAATGCAGGCGGAAAAAAAGCCGTGTTGTGGGGCACTGCCCTCGACAACCTGGCCAGCTGGCGCATGGTCACGCCCGATGCCCAGTGGCTGGAAGTGACCCGCCTGGACCACAACCTGGGCAAGATCCACGATGCCGAAACCGCCAGTTTTGAGCTGGCCTATTTCGAGGCCGACGGCAAAACCCCCATCCGCACCGAGCGGCTGGACATTGCCGGCCCCAGTTTCCGCAAGGAGGGCCTGGGCAAAGACGTGACCGACAAATTCCTGAGCGGCTTGCCCGGCATCCAGAAGGAGGGCTGCGACGGTCTCATCACCAGCTGCCGTTGGGTGGTGCACCGCATGCCCGCGCACACCCGCACCGTGTGCCTGGAGTTTTTTGGCCACGCCCGCGACGCCGTGCCGAGCATCGTGGACATCAAAGACTTCATGTTTGCCGAGCAAAAACGCAGCGGCGTGTTGCTGGCGGGCCTGGAGCACCTCGACGACCGTTACCTGAAAGCCGTGGGTTACGCCACCAAGAGCAAACGAGGTGGCTTTCCCAAGATGGTGCTGTTCGGTGACATCGCCGGCGACAACGCCGACGACGTGGCCCGTGTCACCAGCGAAGTGGTGCGCCTTGCCAACGGCCGCAGTGGCGAAGGCTTTGTGGCCATCAGCCCCGAAGCACGCAAGAAATTCTGGTTGGACCGCAAGCGCACGGCTGCCATCAGCAAACACACCAACGCCTTCAAGGTGAACGAAGACGTGGTGATTCCGCTGCCCCGCATGGCGGAATACACCGACGGCATCGAGCGCATCAACATCGAGTTGAGCCTGCGCAACAAACTCAAGCTGTGTGACGAGCTGGCAGCCTTTTTTGGCCGGGGGACTTTGCCGCTGGGTAAAACCGACGATGCCAACGACATTGCCAGCGCCGAATTGCTGGAAGACCGTGTGACCCAGGCGCTGGACCTGGTGGCTGAGGTCCGCGCCCAGTGGGCCCAGTGGCTGGCCGACGTCGACCCACTGTTCCCGCAGTTGCAAGACCACACCCTGCGCGCCAGCTGGAAAATCCAGATCAAGGCCCCGCTGCAGGCTGTGTTTGCCGGGGCGGCGTTTTCCCCCATCCTGGCCGAGTGCACGGCGATACATCAGCGCGTGCTCAAAGGCCGCGTGTGGGTGGCGTTGCACATGCATGCCGGTGATGGCAACGTGCACACCAACATCCCCGTCAACAGCGACGATTACGAGATGCTGCAAACTGCCCACGAAGCGGTGGCCCGCATCATGAAGCTGGCGCGCAGCCTGGACGGGGTGATTTCCGGCGAACACGGCATTGGCATCACCAAGCTGGAGTTCCTGACCGACGAAGAGTTGGCGCCGTTTGCCGACTACAAGCGCCGCATCGACCCTGAAGGCCGTTTCAACAAAGGCAAGTTGCTTCGCAGGGAAGAGCAAACAAATGAATCAGGTCAAGCGCCAGGTGCCAATTTGGCTTACAAATTGGACTTGCATGCCGACCTCACCAATGCCTACACCCCCAGCTTTGGGCTGATGGGTTATGAGTCGCTCATCATGCAGCAGAGCGACATCGGTGCCATTGCCGATTCGGTCAAGGACTGCCTGCGCTGCGGCAAGTGCAAACCTGTGTGTGCCACCCACGTGCCACGCGCCAACCTGCTGTACAGCCCGCGCAACAAGATCCTGGCCACCAGCCTGTTGATCGAGGCGTTTTTGTACGAAGAGCAAACGCGCCGGGGCATCAGCATCAAACACTGGGAAGAGTTTGAAGACGTGGCCGACCACTGCACGGTGTGCCACAAGTGCGAATCGCCGTGCCCGGTGAAGATCGACTTTGGCAATGTGTCCATGAACATGCGCAACCTGCTGCGCAAGATGGGCAAAAAAAGCTTCCGTCCCGGCAACGCCGTGGCCATGCTGTTTTTGAATGCCACCAACCCGCAAACCATCAACCTGATGCGCACTGGCATGGTGGACATTGGCTTCAAGGTGCAACGCCTGGCCAACCAGGTGCTGCAGCGCTTTGCCCGCAAACAGTCGGCCAAACCGCCAGCCACGCTGGGGGCTGCGCCCATCAAAGAGCAGGTGATTCACTTCATCAACAAGAAAATGCCCGGTGGCTTGCCCAAGAAAAGCGCCCGTGCCTTGTTGGACATTGAAGACCGCGACTATGTGCCCATCATCCGCAACCCGGCTGCCACCACGGCCGAGACGGAAGCGGTGTTCTATTTCCCCGGTTGTGGCTCCGAGCGCCTGTTCAGCCAGGTGGGCCTGGCCACCCAGGCCATGCTGTGGCATGCGGGTGTGCAAACCGTGCTGCCACCCGGCTATCTGTGCTGCGGTTACCCCCAGCGCGGCTCGGGCCAGTTTGAAAAAGCCGAAAAAATCATCACCGACAACCGGGTGTTGTTCCACCGCGTGGCCAACACGCTGAACTACCTGGACATCAAAACCGTTGTGGTGAGCTGCGGCACCTGTTATGACCAACTGCAGGGTTACCAGTTCGACAAGATATTCCCTGGCTGCCGAATCATCGACATCCACGAATACCTGCTGGAAAAAGGCATCACCCTGCCAGGGGCAGACCAACCTGGCGCTGGTGGCTACCTGTACCACGACCCCTGCCACACACCCATGAAACTGCAGGACCCGATGAAAACGGTCAAGGCGCTGGTGGGTGACAACGTGCTGGAGAGCAAACGCTGCTGTGGCGAGTCCGGCACGCTGGGCGTGACCCGCCCTGACATTTCAACGCAGATCCGCTTCCGCAAGGAAGAAGAGCTGCGCAAGAATGAGTTGGCCTTGCGTGCCACCACGGCCGCAGCTGGCATGCAGCCGATGGCGGAGGTGCAGGGCAACATGAAAATCCTGACGTCGTGCCCCAGCTGCTTGCAAGGCCTCAGCCGCTATCAGGACGACCTGAGCAATGGTCTGCTGGAGGCCGACTACATCGTGGTTGAAATGGCCAAGCTCATCCTGGGCGACAACTGGTTGCCTGAATACGTTGAGCGCGCCAACCAGGGCGGCATTGAGCGGGTGCTGGTGTGAGGCACGGCATGGATGCGCGTCACCCTCAGCCCGCTGAAGTGCCTGCTCCGGCGCTGACGCTGCCCGGCTGCCCGCTGTGCGATGCCGACGGGGGCCATCTGGTCGTGCGCTTGCCTGTGTGCCGGGTCATCCGTGCAGACGAACCTGGTTTTCCCGCTCTGTACCGCGTGGTACTCAATGACCACGTGGCGGAGTGGAGTGACGTGTCGGACGCAGACCAGGCGGACGTGATGCGGGTCGTCAACACCGTCGAGCGGGTTCTGCGCGAACTGTTGCACCCCACCAAAATCAACCTGGCTGCTCTTGGCAACGTGGTGCCGCATGTGCATTGGCACGTCATAGCCCGCTTTGACTGGGACAGCCACTTTCCTGCGCCCATATGGGCCCAGCCACAGCGTGCCGTGGAGCCCGGGCAATTGTCGGTTGTGTCGCAGCTGTTGCCCCGTGTAGACGATGTGCTGCGACAGCGCTTGTTACCCAGTTGAATTCTCATTGTGTTTTTGTTCCGATTCAGGAGACCCCCATGGCCGGTATGACCCCCAACTCACCCGCCCCACAGTCGGTGACCTTGCACCAGCAGTCCAAAGTGTTGGAAGTGGGTTTTGACAACGGACAGGTGTTTCGCATTCCGTTCGAGCTGATGAGGGTGTGTTCGCCGTCTGCCGAGGTACAGGGTCACGGCCCTGGTCAGGAGGTCTTGCAAACCGGCAAGCGCCATGTGGATGTGGTCGCTCTGGAGCCCGTGGGCAACTACGCGCTCCAACCCACGTTCTCCGATGGGCACGACACAGGCATTTTTTCGTGGGATTACCTGTACTTTCTCGGCTCTCAGTCCGATGAACTGTGGGCAGATTACAACGCCCGGCTGGCAGCTGCGGGGGTTGACCGCGATGCGCCCATGCCAGTGAAGGCTGGGCAGTCCTGCGGCAGCCATTGACACGTAACATCGAAACATGAGCGCCACACACTTCGGTTTCCAGTCGGTAGACGAACAGGACAAAGCCCGCAAGGTCAGGGGCGTGTTCGATTCCGTGGCTCCGAAGTACGACGTCATGAACGACGTGATGTCCATGGGCCTGCACCGCATCTGGAAGGCTTACACCCAGACGGTTGCCAATGTGCGCGAGGGCATGCAGGTGCTCGATATTGCGGGCGGAACCGGTGACTTGTCGTTGGGTTTTGCTCCCCGCGTGGGCAAGACCGGTACCGTGGTGCACACCGACATCAATGAATCCATGTTGCGTGAGGGCCGGGCCCGTTTGCTCAACAAAGGTGTCGTGCTGCCCACGTTGGTGTGCGACGCTGAAAAGCTGCCTTTCGGTGATAACCAATTTGACTTGGTGTCGGTGGCGTTCGGTTTGCGCAACATGACGCACAAAGACGTGGCGCTGGCCGAGATGTGCCGTGTTCTCAAGCCGCGTGGCCGTTTGTTCGTGCTGGAGTTCTCGCGTGTGGCTCAGCCGCTGGAGAAGGCGTACGACTGGTATTCCTTCAACTTGCTGCCCAAGCTCGGCGGCCTCATCGCCAATGATGAGGCCAGCTACCGTTACCTGGCCGAGTCGATCCGCATGCACCCGTCGCAAGAGGAACTCAAAGCGATGATGAAGACAGCTGGATTCGGCCACGTAGATGTCCACAACCTCACCGGTGGCGTGGTGGCTTTGCATGTGGGGACCAAATGTTGAGCGGTCGCGGTGCCGACGTTGCGCGGGTGTACGAAGTGTCAACTGCCAGGGAGTTCGTCATGAAGTTGCTGTCTGTTGTG
The DNA here is from genome assembly GCA_903928495.1 of uncultured bacterium. Lineage (GTDB taxonomy): Bacteria > Pseudomonadota > Gammaproteobacteria > Burkholderiales > Burkholderiaceae_C > UBA2334. The sequence goes on along the minus strand of CAIYQZ010000003.1, from coordinate 63,291 downwards.
GTTCTGTTGTGCCTGGTTGTGTTCACGGACCCTGCGTTGGCCAAAAGGCTGGCCAACGGGGCTTCAGTAGGCAAGCAATCCGGTAACGTCACCGAACAGACACAGCCCGCAACGAAGCCGTCAACGACCGCCAACCCGGCGGAAACCGGTACCCCCTCCAAGGCAACCGGGCTGGCTGCTGCAGCATCTCCCAAGCCCTGGGCCGGCATGCTGGGTGGCCTGGCTGCCGGCCTTGGCCTGGCCTGGCTGGCGTCAGCGCTGGGATTGGGCGATGTGTTTGGTCAGGTGCTGTTGTTGGGCCTTGCCGCACTCATGGTGGCGCTCGCGGTTCGGTGGATGTGGCGGGTACGTGCACCACGATCGGCCGGTATGCCCCGCATGGCCGATCATCTGGCCCTCCAGAGCGTCTCCGGGCGTGGGTCTGCTCCGCGTGATTACAGCCCGCAGAACGTGGGCAACGATGCGTCTGCCCGGCCGTGGGAGCGCAGCACCACAGGATTTGAGGCCAGCCGCTTCGGCGATCTGACCCAGCCGCAGGCGGGGGGTGCCTTGCGTGGTTCCGGTTTGTCCGGGGCTTCGGGCTGGGGCGTGCCCGCGGGCTTTGACGTGGAGGCATTCCTTCAGGCGTCCAAGGCCAACTTCATCGGGCTGCAGGCCGCATGGGACCGGTCGGACATTCCAAGCCTTCGGGCCATGATGACCGATGACATGCTGGCCCAGATCAAGGCGCAGTTGGCCGAGCGCGAGCAGCATTCAGGCAGCGCTACCAACGTGACCGAGGTGGTGATGCTGGAGGCCCGACTTTTGGGCATTGAAGAGCTCGACCATGCCTATATTGCCAGTGTGGAGTTCTCCGGCATGATCCGCGAGGACGTGTCATCGGGCCCCAACCCGTTCCGCGAGGTCTGGAATATCACCCGTCCCAAGGCAGGCTCAGGCGGCTGGCTCGTTGCAGGGGTGCAAGCCCTTCAGTGATCGTTGTTGCGTGGCCTTTGCCCCGATCAGGGGCGCCGCTGGCCACGGTCATTTTTTTGTTTGTCGCCTTTGCTCAGGGCATCTCATGTTGCAAAACCTTGTCAACGTTCTTCAACCGCCGTCGTGGGTGGTGGACGAAATACAGAACCGTGTGGTCCTGCTGATCAACCATGTGTTGTCCCAAGAGCCCCAGGCGCAGGAGCGGCTGCGCCGCCAACAGGGCAAAACGGCGCGTCTGGTGTGGGGGCGCTTTGACATCGCATTGATGGCAACACCTGCGGGACTGTTGGAGCGTCCGCTGGGGACAGTGGGGCGCGCCGGTCACGTGTCAGACCTCACGGTCACACTGACCCAGACCCGATTGCCCGACGTGTTGCAAACCGTGATCAAAGGCGACAAGCCTGCGGTGAACATCGAAGGAGATGTGCAACTGGCGGCTGAAGTTGCCTGGCTCGTGGACAACTTGCGCTGGGACCTGGAAGATGAACTCGCTCGCCTCGTGGGTGACGTTCCGGCCGCCACACTGGTGCGCACCTTCGGTTTGGCCGCTGACGCTGTGAAGGCATTTGTCGCACGCTGGGCGCCCGGAGTGACGGCGGGTACGGCGCGTACCACTTCTCCATGACGCGATTTTTTCGAGGCGTTTTCATTCTGTGGGTTGTGTTGCGCCACGGGCTGGATGAGCTTGTCCTCTCGAGTTTTTCGCACCCCTGGCTCCAGCGACTGACGCGGCTGAGCCGCATGGGTCGCAAGCTGGCGCAACCGCGTGGAGAGCGTTTGCGGTTGGCTTTGGAGTCGCTGGGGCCGATATTCGTGAAGTTTGGGCAGGTGTTGTCCACCCGGCGAGATTTATTGCCACCGGACATCGCTGACGAGCTTGCCCGCTTGCAAGACAGGGTGCCTCCCTTCTCCAGCGAGGTGGCCGTGGCCACCATTGAGCGCGCGTTCGGAAGGCCGGTTGACCAGGTGTTTGCGCAGTTCGACCGCACGCCGGTCGCCAGCGCTTCCATAGCTCAGGTCCACTTTGCCGTGTTGTCCACTGGCCGGGAAGTGGCAGTCAAGGTGTTGCGCCCCAATATGTTGCCGGTCATTGAAAAAGACCTCGGGCTGATGCGTGTGATGGCAGGTTGGGTGGAGCGGCTGTCTGCAGATGGGCGGCGGCTCAAACCCCGGGAAGTGGTGGCCGAGTTTGACAAATACCTGCACGACGAACTGGACCTGCTGCGAGAGGCTTCGAGTGCGGCCCAGCTGCGCCGCAACATGCAGGACCTGAACCTGGTGCTCATCCCCGAGATGGTTTGGGACTATTGCCACGCCGATGTGATGGTGATGCAGCGCATGACGGGTGTGCCCATCAGCCAGATCGAGCGCCTGCGCGCGGCGGGTGTGGACATCAAAAAACTGGCCCGTGACGGTGTGACCCTGTTTTTCACCCAGGTGTTCCGGGACGGTTTTTTCCACGCCGACATGCACCCGGGCAACATACAGGTCAGTCTGGCACCGGAAACGTTTGGTCGTTACATCTCGCTGGATTTCGGGATCGTCGGTACGCTCACCGAGTTCGACAAAGAGTACCTGGCGCAGAATTTCACGGCATTTTTCCAGCGTGACTACAAGCGTGTGGCCGAGTTGCACATTGAATCGGGTTGGGTCCCCGGCGATACACGTGTGGACGAACTCGAGGCTGCCATCCGGGCCGTTTGTGAACCTTACTTTGACCGGCCCTTGAAGGAAATTTCATTGGGTATGGTGCTGATGCGCTTGTTCCAGACCTCGCGTCGTTTCCATGTCGAGATCCAGCCCCAGCTCGTGCTGTTGCAAAAAACCCTGCTCAACATCGAAGGGCTGGGCCGTCAGTTGGATCCGGACCTGGACCTGTGGAGCACTGCCAAACCATTCCTCGAAAAGTGGATGCTGGAGCAAGTTGGCCCTGAAAGGTTGTGGCAGCAACTCAAAGCCGAAGCACCGCAGTACGCCAAGTTGCTTCCCGCACTGCCCAGGTTGTTGCACGCCGCCCTGCAACGGCAGGCCCACCCGGAGCCGTCGGCCGAGTTGCTGGCCTTGTTGTCGGAACAACGGCGCACCAATCGCCTGCTTCAGGCCGTGATCTATGCCGGGCTGGGTTTCGTGGCTGGCATTCTGGCCATGCAGGTGTATCTGCACCTTCGCTGGCTCTGACGCGGCCCTGCGGCCTTGAAATGGGGCCCGCAACCTATAATTTCCGGTTTTGTCGACTTTCCCACCGGGTTCAAGCTTTATGCCTATTTATGCGTACAAATGCGGGTCTTGTGGACATGCCAAAGACGTTTTGCAAAAGATGTCAGATGCACCTCTGACCACGTGCCCCCATTGCGGGGCCGAGACATTCTCCAAGCAGCTCACTGCCGCCGGTTTCCAGCTCAAGGGGTCGGGCTGGTACGCCACCGATTTCCGTGGCGGCAGCGGTGCTACTGCGACTGCGGCAGCGGCCAGCGGTGATGCTGCAGCTGGGGAGTCAGCTCCTGCCGCTGCGCCTGAGGCAAGCGCCTCCGCACCCGCTGCCACGCCATGTGGCGGCTCCTGTGCGTGCCACTGAGATTGTTCTGATGGCTGCTTTGCGCAAATGGTTGTTCTCCGGCTTGCTGGTGCTGGTGCCACTGATCATCACCCTGTGGGTCATCGATTGGGTGGTGTCCACGTTGGACAAGACCCTGCACATATTGCCCGTCAGCTGGCAGCCCGACCAGTGGCTGGGCTGGCACATTCCGGGGATGGGCGTGCTGTTTGCGCTGGCGGTGGTGCTGTCCATCGGCGCCTTGGCGTCCAACATTGTCGGCAACAGGCTCGTCAGCTGGTGGCACGCGTTGTTGCACCGCATTCCGGTGGTCCGTTCCATTTATTCGGGCGTGAAGCAGGTGTCCGACACCTTGTTCTCCGAAAAAGGCAACGCGTTTCGCCAGGCGCTGCTGGTGCAGTGGCCTCATCCAGGCATGTGGACCATCGCGTTCCTGACCGGCACACCCAGCGGTGATGTCGCCAGCAAGCTGCCCTCTGATTGTGTGAGTGTGTTTGTGCCGACGACGCCCAACCCCACAGGTGGGTATTTCGTGATGGTGAAAAAGTCTGATTGCGCAGAGCTGTCCATGAGTGTGGACGAAGCGCTGACATACGTGGTGTCCATGGGCGTGATCGTGCCCGGCGGTGCCAAACCTTCTTCCGTTTGATCGACAGCCCGTTGCGGGCTGGTTTTCCTGTTTTGAAAGACAACAACATGGCAATGCGCTCCCACTATTGCGGTCTTGTGACCGAAGCCCTGCTGGGCCAGACCGTGACCCTGTGCGGTTGGGTCAACCGCCGTCGCGACCATGGCGGTGTGATTTTTGTGGATCTGCGCGATCGCGAAGGTTATGTTCAGGTGGTTTGCGACCCCGATCGCCCGGAGATGTTCCAAACCGCCGAAGATCTGCGCAACGAGTTTTGCGTGCAAGTCAAAGGCTTGGTCCGCGCGCGCCCGGATGGCACCACGAATGACAACCTCAAAAGCGGCAAGATCGAAGTGCTGTGCCACGAACTGACGGTGCTGAACCCATCCGTCACGCCGCCGTTCACCATGGACGACGACAACCTGTCCGAAACCACCCGTCTGACGCACCGCGTGTTGGACCTGCGCCGCCCGCACATGCAGAAAAACCTCATGCTGCGATACAAGGTGGCGATGGAGGTGCGCAAGTTCCTGGACGCCAACGGTTTCATTGACATTGAAACCCCCATGCTCACCAAGAGCACGCCTGAAGGCGCGCGCGACTACCTGGTGCCCAGCCGCGTGCACGACGGGCAGTTTTTCGCGCTGCCCCAGTCGCCCCAGCTGTTCAAGCAGCTGCTGATGGTGGCGGGCTACGACCGCTATTACCAGATCACCAAGTGCTTCCGCGACGAAGACCTGCGTGCCGACCGTCAGCCTGAATTTACCCAGATCGATATCGAGACGTCCTTCCTGACCGAGCAGGACATCCGCGACATGTTCCAGGGCATGATCAAAACCGTGTTCATGAACACCATGGGCGTGGACCTCGGCGAGTTCCCCGTGATGGCCTACAGCGAAGCCATGCACCGCTACGGCTCCGATAAGCCTGACCTGCGCGTGAAGTTGGAGTTCACCGAGCTGACCGATGTGATGGCCGACGTTGACTTCAAAGTGTTCAGCGCACCCGCCCAAGCCAAGAACGGCCGTGTGGTGGCCTTGCGCGTGCCCGGTGGCAGCGACATCAGCCGCAGCGAAATCGACGCCTACACCGAGTTTGTCAAGATCTACGGTGCCAAAGGTCTGGCCTGGATCAAGGTGAACGACGTGGCCCAGGGCCGTGACGGTTTGCAAAGCCCCATCGTCAAAAACCTGCACGATGCAGCGATTGCCGCCATCCTGCAGCGCAGCGGCGCACAGAACGGCGACATCCTGTTCTTCGGCGCTGACAAAGCCAAAGTGGTCAACGACGCCATCGGTGCCCTTCGCATCAAGATCGGCCACAGCGAACTGGCCAAAAAGCAGGGCTTCTTCGAAGACCGCTGGGCCCCCATGTGGGTGGTGGATTTCCCCATGTTCGAACACGACGAAGACGAGGGCCGCTGGAACGCCGTGCACCACCCCTTCACCGCACCCAAAGACGGGCACGAAGACTACATGGACACCGACCCCGGCAAGTGCATTGCCAAGGCCTACGACATGGTGCTCAACGGTTGGGAGCTGGGCGGAGGCTCGGTGCGCATTCACCGTGCCGACGTGCAAAGCAAGGTGTTCACTGCGCTGAACATCAGCAAGGAAGACGCTGACCAGAAGTTTGGCTTCCTGCTCGACGCGCTGCAATACGGTGCACCTCCCCACGGTGGCTTGGCGTTTGGCCTGGACCGCCTCATCACGCTGATGACCAAGGCCGAGTCCATCCGCGACGTGATTGCCTTCCCCAAAACCCAGCGTGCACAGTGCCTGTTGACCCAGGCCCCCAGCCCGGTGGACGAAAAGCAGTTGCGCGAACTGCACATCCGCTTGCGCAACGTCAACCAGGCCGCCTGACGGCTGACCAGCCGGACACAAGCTGCCCAAGGGTGGCTTGTGTCATGGATTTTTGCCCCCAGATGGATGGTCAGGACGCGCTGCTGCTATCCTGACCACGACTTTTCAACCATCCGGGAGCACACATGACAGCTGAGACCATTGACACTGCCCAAGCCCGTGAACGGCTGGTGGCCGACTTGAAAAAAGTCATTACCGACGCCGATGAATTGCTGCAAGCCACGTCGGGCAGCACCGAGGCCAAAGTGATTGCCCTGCGCGAGCGCATGTCGGAGAACTTGCGCGCTGCACGTCACAAGCTGCTCGACGCCGAAGAGGCTTTGGTGGCCAAAACCAAACAGGTGGCGCGTGCCACCGACGACTACGTTCACGAGCACCCGTGGAAGGCTGTGGGGGCGGCTGCGGGCATGGGCCTGATTGTTGGACTGTTGCTAGGGCGCCGTTGAGGCGCCCTTGCCGTTGAATGTCCCGGTCTGAACCGGACTCTGCCGGGAAAAGCGGCGAGTCGCCCTTGAGATTCGTTCAGCACCTGCGGGTGCTGGTGGATGGCGGGCTGGCACTCTTGCAGCTGCGAATCGAGTTGCTGGGTGTCGAGGCGCGAGACGCACTGCACAACGCCGTGTCGCTGCTGTCTTGGCTGTTTGTCGCGGCGGTGGCCACTGCGGTGGGGTTGGTGTTTCTGTCGGTGCTGATCACGGTGGCACTGTGGGACAGCCATCGCTTGCTGGCCCTGACCGCATTTTCAGTGCTCTTTCTGGCGGTGGGTGCCTTGGCGGTATGGCAGGTGCGGCGGCTGCTGCACCAGAGCGCGGCCCCTTTTTCTGCCAGCGTGGCAGAGTTGCGGGCCGACCGTGACCGACTGTCCGGTGCCAACCAACGCACCAACTGACCACACACTCGAATCGCCATGTCAGCCCCAGATTCCGGCCCGACGCTGACGCTGGCCCAGCGTCGACAGTCTTTGCTGGTGCGGTCCGCACTCTTGCGCGAGCAGTTGGCGTCCAGCGTGCAGTCGTTGGAGCCCGTGTGGTCCACCGCAGACCGAGTGCACCAGGGCATTGCTTGGGTGCGCAACCATCCCTTGTGGGTGGGTGCGGCTGTGGGTTTGCTGGCCATCTGGCGGCCGCGCAAAACGCTGTCAGCAGGTTTGCGCCTGTGGGGTTGGTGGAAGACCATTCGCCAGTGGTCTGAATTCATAAAGAAATAGTGCTCCAACGCTTTTCTGTATTGGATGGATGGCTACAAAATTCCTGAATCCGTCCTGGTGGTGATCTACACCCCTGCGTGGGACGTGCTGCTGCTGGAGCGGGCCGACCATGCCGGCTTCTGGCAATCGGTCACCGGCTCGAAAGACCACCGTGACGAGTCCTGGGCTCACACCGCCACCCGCGAGGTCTGGGAAGAAACCGGGTTGCACACCGATGCCCCTGGCCACTTGCTCACCGATTGGCACCTTGAAAACGTGTACGAGATCTACCCTGAGTGGCGGAAACGCTATGCACCGGGTGTGGTGTTCAACACCGAACACCTGTTTGGGCTGGCCGTGCCTGCGGGCATGCCCGTTGTGTTGAGTCCGCGCGAGCACACCGACTGTGTGTGGTTGCCCTGGCGCGAAGCGGCAGGCCGCTGCAGCTCGGCCTCCAATGCAGAGGCCATCCTGCAGCTGCCAAGGCTGGCATCATGCGCGGCATGAGCACACTGCGCGTCGCAACCTACAACATCCACAAAGGCGTGCAGGGCCTGGGGCCTGCACAGCGGTTGGAAATCCACAACTTGGTGCATGCGGTCGAGCAGTTCGATGCCGATCTCATTTGTTTGCAGGAGGTGCGCAGCCACCACCGCAAACTGGCCCAGCGTTTTCCGTTGTGGCCAGAGCAGGGGCAAGCAGACTATTTGTTGCCCGAGGGCTACGAAGCGGTGTACCGAACGAATGCGCTCACCCGGCACGGCGAACACGGCAATGCCTTACTCACCCGCTGGCCCGTGGCGGCCATCTCACACGAGGACGTGTCTGACCACCGGTTTGAGCAGCGAGGTTTGCTGCACGTGAAGGTGGCGGTGGACAACACCCCTGTGCATGTGTTGGTCGTGCACCTCGGCCTGTTGGCAGCGGGGCGCGAGCGGCAGGTGCAGCGGTTGGGTCAATACCTGTCGCGCTGCGTGCCAGCAGACGAGCGGCTGGTGGTGGCAGGAGATTTCAACGACTGGGGTGGCCGGCTGCACCAGCCCATGGCTGCACTGGACTTGCGGACGTTCGAGGGCATCAGGCTCGCGACGTTTCCATCGCGCATGCCGGTGTTGCACCTTGACCGCATCTATGTGCGGGGTTTGGTGCCGGTGCATGCCCAGGTGCCCCACGGCAAAGCGTGGGCCCGCATGTCCGATCACTTGCCGTTGATCGCTGAATTCAGCCTCTGACTGCCGTGGCACCCGTGATCGGCCCAGCCCAGAAGCCCGAGCACCGAGCGCCAGACAGCCCGGGGCGCAGTTTGCCCCGCTGGCCGGGTTCACTGATGCAAGCAGGCCACAGCCTGGTGCTGCTGCAAGGTGGCAACGCCTTGTTTGCAGATCTGGTGTCTGCCATGGACGGGGCACAACGTTCCGTTCATCTGGAAACCTACATTTTTGAGTTTGAAGGTTCAGCCCTGCGCGTGGCCGAGGCATTGGAGCGGGCGGCGCTTCGGGGCCTGAACGTGCGGCTGGTGGTCGATGGCATCGGCACCGGCCCTTTGCCTGATGAATGGCAAACGCGTTTCGACCGCGCGGGCGTGCAATGGCGCGTGTTTTCGCCGCTGGGCCGCTTTGGCCTGCTGATTCCCAGCCGCTGGCGGCGGCTGCACCGCAAGCTGTGTGTGATCGATGGTGTGCTGGGCTATTGCGGCGGCATCAACCTGATTGATGACCACCTGGACCCCTCGATGGGGCCCTTGGCGCACCCTCGCTTTGATTTTGCGGTGCGTTGCACGGGGCCGTTGGTGATACCAATGGCCTTCACGCTGCTGCAACTGTGGTGGCGAATGGACGCACTGCGCCGCGCGCGGCGCAGCGAGTTTCGCACCGCGTGGGCCAACGTTCAAGCGTCTGCCCATCCACCGGGCCAGCCTCAGGGGGCCACAGCCCAACTGGTGCTGCGAGACAACCTGCTGCACCGCAACGACATTGAACGTGCCTACCTGTCCGCCATTGACTCGGCGCAACACGAAGTGGTGCTGGCCAATGCCTACTTTGTGCCCGGCGGGCGCATCCGGCGGGCCTTGCTGCGTGCAGCCGCACGCGGTGTGCGTGTTCGGGTGCTGCTCCAGGGCAGGTACGAAAGTTTCATGCAGTACCACGCGGCCCGGCCGGTGTACAAGCAGCTGCTGGATGGCGGCATCGAACTGCAGGAATACATGTTGAGTGCACTGCATGCCAAAGTGGCGGTGGTGGACCGTCGGTGGGCCACGGTGGGCTCCAGCAACCTCGATCCATTGAGTCTGTTGCTGGCCCGGGAGGCCAATGTCATCAGTACCGACCCGGCGTTTGCCACCGATTTGCACCACCGCGTGGTGTTGGCGCTGGAGAACGATGCCGAACCATTGGACCACCGAGCGCTCTCACAGCGACCGTGGCATCAGCGGGCTCTCGACCGGGTGGCTTTTGGTTTGATGCGGGCCTTGCTCTACGTGACCGGCCACCGGTATTGATCAATGACTGTATAAAAAATAGCAAAGAATTGTTTTTGAACATGCGCTAGAACCCTCAAAGACATAAAAAATAAAGGTTTATTGCCCGAATCGGTAACAAAATGAACTCAGTGGTAGCATTGATGCAAGTCCTCCTGATAAGCAGACATTCCAACTCAACCGGCAGCCCAACATGACTCTGACCGACGACGATGCAGGCACCCCGGTGTCCGTCAAAATCCGCGAGCGCCTCGCCGCCGCCCGCCAGCGCTACCACGGCAACGACAACATTGCCGAGTTCATCCAGCCCGGTGAACTCGACCAGTTGCTCGACGAAGTGGCCTCCAAAATGCAAGGTGTGCTGGAGAGCATGGTCATCGACACCGAAAACGACCACAACTCCAAAGACACCGCCCGTCGGGTGGCCAAGATGTATCTGACCGAAGTGTTCAAAGGCCGCTACGTGCATGGCCCCTCGGTCACCGAGTTCCCAAATGCCGAGCACCTGAACGAGCTGATGATCGTCGGCCCCATCACCGTGCGCAGCGCCTGCAGCCACCACCTGTGCCCCGTCATCGGGCAGGTGTGGATCGGCGTGCTGCCCAACGAGCACACCAACGTCATTGGCCTGTCCAAGTACGCCCGCATGGCCGAGTGGATCATGGGACGCCCCCAGATTCAGGAAGAAGCCGTGGTGCAACTGGCCGACCTGATCCAGGAAAAAACCTCACCCGATGGCCTGGCCATCGTGATGGAAGCCAGCCATTTCTGCATGGGCTGGCGGGGCGTGAAGGACATGGACAGCAAAATGATCAATTCGGTCATGCGCGGTGTGTTCCTGAAAGACCCCAACCTGCGCCGCGAGTTTTTGTCCCTCATTCCACGAAAAGGCTGATGCCATGTTGATCCGACTGCTGTACGTGAGCCGCGCCGTTGACAAAAACGACAAAGCCGCCATCGACGCCATCCTGGCCAGTGCCCGCCACCACAACCCTGAAAACGGCATCACGGGTGTGCTGTGTTACGGCGGCGGCATCTTCCTGCAAGCCATCGAGGGTGGGCGTTCGGCCGTGAACGAGCTGTATGCACACATCATCCGAGACGAGCGGCACACCGCTGTGCAACTGCTGCATTACGAAGAAATCACCGAGCGCCACTTCGGCGGTTGGACCATGGGGCAGGTCAACCTCGCCAAGCTCAACACCTCCATCGTGCTGAAGTATTCCGAGCGCCCGGAGTTCGATCCATACGGCGTGTCGGGCAAGGTCAGCTTGGCCCTGCTGGAAGAGTTGATGGCCACGGCTTCCATCGTGGGGCGTGTGTAGTCAAGGCCGCAGGCATGGACTGGTTCAAGCGCCTGCCAGGCTTCCAGCAATCACCCGCTGGGGTCGAGTGGCGTCTTTGGCGCAAATTGCCCCACATCCTGGCGTGGGGAACGGCGTTGCCGGTCGCGGTGGCGGCGGCATGGCATTGGGCTGCCCCTGACCAACCCAGCCCTGCGCAGGAGAGAAGCCTCTTGCTGGTGGATTACGTGGCCGCCGGTGCCGTGGTCTTGCACTGGACGCTGGTGCTCACACTCGCGATCGGTTGCGTCATCGTCATGCTCATGAAGGGCCCCGCCTACGTGGCCGATGCCTACGAACTGAATGACAGCGACCGTCCCACCTGAGCCCGAACTGCTGGGCTGCGATTTTTCGAGCAGTCCCACCCTCAAAAAAAACATTGTTATTGCGTCCGGGCGCTTGTCTGGTAACGTCGTTCAGCTCCAAAAAACGGAGAGCTTTGCCAGCTTGTCGGCATGGTCGGAGCGGCTGCAACAGGGTGCCTGGGTGGGCGGCTTCGACCTGCCGTTTGGCCTGCCACGGGAGTTGGTGTTGGCTCTCGGCTGGCCCACCGGCTGGGAGGCCTGCGTGCGACATTTTTCAGGCCTGCCCCGTGCTGCCATTCGGGATTTGTTCAAGGCGTTTTGCGATGCCCGCCCGGCAGGGGGCAAATTTGCCCACCGCGCCACCGACCGGCCAGCCGGGTCAAGCCCGAGCATGAAATGGGTCAACCCTCCCGTGGCGTGGATGCTGCATGCCGGCGTGCCCGTGTTGCTTGATGCTGGTGCGTCGTTGCCCGGCCTGCACCCAGGAGCGCCCATGCCTGCACCGCAACGCGTGGCTCTGGAGGCGTATCCCGGTCTGCTGGCGCGTGAGCTGCTGGGGGGGGCACGCAGCTACAAAAGCGACGACCCCGCCAAACAAACCCCTGAGCGCTGGCTGGCCCGCAAAGACCTGCTCACCGCTCTGGAGCAGGGGCGCACCCGCCTCGGTCTGCGCCTGAAGCTCACCCCGGCCCAGGCCGACAACCTCCTGGCCGATGCCACCGGCGACCGGCTGGATGCTGTGTTTTGCCTGGTGCAGGCAGCCTGGGCGTTCCAGCAGCATCGTGCGGGCCACCCGCTGTGGAGCCTGCCAACAGACATGGACCCGCTGGAGGGCTGGATCGTCACCGCCTGAGCGAGATCAAAGTGGGGCAGGGCATGGCGTGGAACAATCCGCGCCCTATGAGCACACCCGCCTCCGCGCCCGCCGCCGCCCGCCCCAGCCGCCACCGCCCGCACGAAGATGTGCAGGCCCTCATCACCGGTACGCTGTTCGTTGCGCTGGGGGTGGTGCTGTTCCGCCAGGCGGGCTTGCTGACCGGAGGCACCGCAGGCATCGCCTTCTTGTTGCACTACGCCACCGGCTGGAATTTCAGCGTGGTGTTTTTCGCCATCAACCTGCCGTTTTACTGGTTGGCCTGGCGGCGCATGGGGCGTGCGTTCACCCTGAAAACGCTGGCATCCGTCAGCCTGTTGTCGTTGTTTGCCGAGGCCCTGCCGCACTGGTTGGGCATTGACACACTGGCCACACCCTTTGCTGCCGCCATGGGCGGGCATGCTCATGCTGTTTCGCCACCGGGCCAGCCTGGGGGGCTTCAACGTGCTGGTGCTGTACCTGCAGGAAACGCGCGGCTGGCGCGCCGGGCACCTGCAGATGGGCCTGGACTGTGCCATTGTGTTGGCAGCCCTGGCCTTCGTGCCTTTGTCGCAAATTGCATGGTCAGTGGCGGGTGCCGTGGCGTTGAACCTCACACTCGCCATCAACCACCGCCCTGGCCGCTACATGGCGGTGTGAGCGTTGCCCCTGTTGGCACACACGGGGCAGGTGGCCTGTCTAGGCAGGCGAATGTCAGTCCATTCCATGCGCCGTCCGTCGAGCATCAGCAGGCGGCCAGCCATGAACGAGCCCATGCCGCTGGCCAGTTTCAGCGCCTCTGCAGCCTGCATGCTGCCGATGATGCCCACCAGTGGCGCAAACACGCCCATGGTGGCGCAGCGCGTTTCTTCCACGCCGCTGGTGTTCGGGAACACGCAGGCATAGCACGGCGATTCGGCATGGCGCGGGTCGTACACGCTGAGTTGTCCGTCCAGGCGGATGGCGGCCCCTGATACCAACGGTTTGCCCAAAGCAAAACAGGCTCGGTTGATGGCGTGGCGAGTAGCAAAGTTGTCCGTGCAGTCCAACACCACGTCGGCGTCGGCCACTAGGTCATGCAGCGCCTGGGCGTCTGCCCGCTGCAGGACAGGATGCACGACGGTGTCAGGGTTGATGTGGGCTATGGCCTCGCGCAATGATTCTGCTTTGGGTTGTCCCACGCGGGCCAGGGTGTGTGCCACCTGGCGTTGCAGGTTGGTTTCGTCGACCACGTCGTGGTCCACCACGGTGAGGTGGCCGACGCCCGCGCTGCCCAGGTAAAGCCCCGCAGCAGAGCCCAGCCCACCGGCACCCACCATCAGCACTCGGGCCGAGAGCAGGGCCTCTTGGCCCTCGATCCCGAGTTCGTCCAGCAGGATGTGCCGCGAGTACCGCAGCAGCTGCGCGTCGTTCAATTGTCTTTCTTCTCGTCCTTGCGTGCGGCCAGCGTTTTGCTGACCAACACCGGCTGGCCTTTGAGCTGCTTCAGCGCCTGCTGCAACTGGAAGTCTTTCTCGCTGCCAAACTCTGGCAACACGCGGCCGCCAGGGTTTTTCTTGGTTTCTTCTTCCAGGCGCAGGCGGGCTTTTTCGCGGTCTTGCTCGCGCACCTTTTCAGCGGCAACCTCGGCCGCTTTCTCTGCTGCCGTGAGCTCGCGGGCCGGTTCTTTGCCATTGGTCAGGTGCTTGGTCAGGTCGGCTTCGCGGGTGCGCAGCGCGGTGAACAGGTTGCCTTCTTCGGTCTCGTCCAGCATCACATCGGGCACGATGCCTTTGGCCTGGATGGTGTTGCCGCTGGGCGTGTAGTAGCGCGCGGTGGTCAGCTTGATGCCCGTGTCAGGCCCCAACGGGCGCACGGTTTGCACCGAGCCCTTGCCAAACGTCTGGCTGCCCATGATGGTGGCGCGTTTGTGGTCTTGCAATGCGCCGGCCACGATCTCGCTGGCAGAGGCAGAGCCTTCGTTCACCAGCACCACGATGGGGATGGTTTTGAGCAGCCCGCCGGTGTTTTGGGTGAGTTGGCGGATCAGGTCAGGCCCGCCCCTGCGTTGGTAGAACTGCGGTTCGGCCTTGTAGGTGAACTTGCTTTCCTCCAGTTGGCCATTGGTGGACACCACGGTCACGCCTTCGGGTAGAAATGCAGCGGAGATGGCGACGGCAGCGTCAAGCAGACCACCCGGATCGTTGCGCAGGTCCAGCACAAGCCCTTTCATTTTGGGGTCGGCCTTGACCATCTCTTCCAGTTTGCGGGCGAAGTCTTCCACCGTGCGCTCCTGGAACTGCGACACGCGCAGCCATCCATAGCCGGGTTCGATGACCTTGGACTTGACGCTTTGGGTTTTGATTTCTTCTCGCGTGATGGTGACCGGGAAGCTGCGGTTTTCGTCCTTGCGGAAGATGGTGAGGCTGACTTTGGTGTTGGGTTCACCGCGCATCCGCTTGACCGCATCGTTGATGCTCAGACCCTTCACGGCGGTGTCGTCGATCTTGGTGATCAGGTCATTGGTTTTCAGACCGGCGCGGAAGGCGGGCGAACCTTCGATGGGCGACACCACCTTCACCACACCGTCTTCCATGGTGATCTCGATGCCCACACCCACAAACCGCCCCGAGGTGCCTTCGCGGAATTCCTTGAACGATTTTTTGTCGAAATACTGGGAATGCGGGTCTAGGCTGGACACCATGCCCGAGATGGCATCGGAAATCAGCTTCTTGTCGTCCACCGGCTCCACGTAGTCGGACTTGACCATGCCGAACACCGCAGCCAGCTGCTGCAATTCGGCCAGTGGCAACGGTGCCATGCCGGCGCGCGCGGTTGCCTGGAGCTGGACCGTGGTCAGTGCCCCGGCCATGGCACCCAGTGCCACCCAACCTGCAATTTTGAGCTTTTGCCCCATGTCACGTGCCTTCAATAAAAATAGCTGAAATTCAATATACACCTGAGAGCACGCGGGGGCTTGCCAGTTCCCGGCAAAGCCCCATTCATTGCAGCGGGCGTCAGGCCTTGCCCTGGCTGGCCGCGGCTGCGGCAGCAGCTGCGGCTGCCTCCGCATCGCCCAGGTAATAGTGGCGGATGGGCTTGAGGTTCTCGTCCAGTTCGTACACCAATGGAATGCCGTTGGGGATGTTCAGGCCCACGATGTCGGTTTCGGAAATGTTGTCCAGGTATTTCACCAGCGCCCGGATGCTGTTGCCATGTGCAGCCACCACGATGCGTTTGCCTGCCTTGATGGCCGGGGCCATCGACTCGTTCCAGAACGGCATCACACGCGCAACGGTGTCTTTCAGGCACTCGGTCAGGGGCACATCGGCGGGGTCGAGCTTGGCGTAGCGGGGGTCGCTGCGTTCGCTGCGGGCATCCGTGGCCTCCAGCGCCGGTGGCGGCGTGTCGTAGCTGCGCCGCCACACCAGCACCTGTGCATCTCCGTACTGTTTGGCCATGTCGGCCTTGTTCAGCCCTTGCAGAGCGCCGTAATGGCGTTCGTTCAGCCGCCAGTTTTTCAGAACGGGCAGCCAGGTGCGGTCCATTTCGTCCAGCGTGAGCCACAGGGTGCGAATGGCGCGTTTGAGCACGCTGGTGTAGGCCACATCGAATTCATAGCCCTCGGCTTTGAGCAGACGGCCTGCGTTGCGGGCTTGCTCCACACCCGTGGGCGTGAGGTCGACATCGGTCCAGCCGGTGAAGCGGTTTTCCAGGTTCCAGGTGGATTCGCCGTGGCGGATCAGGACGAGTTTGTACATGGTGTGTTGATGTGCAGAGGAAAGAAGAGGGCGTCGTGGCCCGTTGTCAACGGGAAACAAGCCAGCATTTTAGAATCGCGGGTTGCAAGTTTTTTCCCAGCCCCATCACCCAGCCTGATCACATGACCCAGGCGAAAGGACCGAAGTGAAGTTTTTCATCGATAACTGGACGCTGTTTGCCATTGCCATTGCTTCAGCTGCCATGCTGTTGTGGCCGGTGGTGTCTCGCGGCGCGCGTGCCGGTGGCCTCACCGCCAACGAAGCCGTCATGCTCATGAACCGCGAAAAAGCGGTGGTGATCGACGTGTGCGAGACGGCTGAGTTTGCCAACGGACACGTGGTGGGTGCCAAGAACATCCCGCTGAGCCAGCTCGAGGCCAAACTCGCCGGCACCGTCAAAAACAAGTCAACGCCTCTGGTGATGGTGTGCGCCAGCGGCATGCGGTCCAATCGCGCGGTGTCGATCGCCACCAAGCTCGGCTACGAAAAGGCCTTGTCGCTCTCGGGTGGCATGGGCGCCTGGCGCGAAGCCAGTCTGCCCGTGGAAAAAGGCTGACCCAGCCTTTTCCCCTTCCCGACACCGTCCGTCTATCCATCCATTTCCGCCATGCAAGCCGTCAAGATCTACCTCACCGCCACGTGCCCCTATTGCATCCGTGCCAAGCAGCTGCTGTCTGCCCGTGGCGTCGACCAGTTGGAAGAAATCCGTGTGGACCTGCGCCCTGAACTGCGCAAAACCATGACCGAATTGACCGGTCGCACGTCGGTGCCGCAAATTTTTATTGGCAACACGCACGTGGGTGGTTGTGACGATTTGCACGCACTCGACGCCCGTGGGGGGTTGCTGCCCCTGCTCAACGCCTGATGTCAGCGTCCAGCCTTGGGCTGACATAATTCCCCCCGCGCCCGCCCCAGGCACACGCCCGGCGGGCTTTGTTTTGCTGAATTTTTCCAACACACCGAGAAAACACCATGTCCGAAGCCCTTGAACCCGTGTTCCAGATCCAGCGCGTTTACCTGAAAGAAGCCTCGCTGGAGCAACCCAATTCCCCTGCCATCCTGCTGGTGCAAGAGCAGCCCACCGTGGACATCCAGTTGGCCGTGTCGGCCGAACCGGCTGCCGAAGGCGTTTTCGAGGTGTGCGTGTCAGCCACCGTGCAGACCAAAATCGAAGACAAAACCGTGTTCCTGGTGGAATGCAAGCAAGCCGGCATTTTTGAAATTCGCAACCTGCCCGACGAGCAGATGGGCCCCATCATGGGCATCGCTTGCCCGCAAATCGTGTACCCCTACCTGCGCGCCAACGTGGCCGATCTGATCAACCGCGCCGGTTTCCCTCCCGTGCACCTGTCGGAAATCAACTTCCAGGCCATGTACGAACAACAGCAGCAAACCCGCGCTGTCGAAGGTACGCCTCAGTAAATTCAGGTCAAATGGGCCTCTGGCGCTTGACTGGCATGGATTTCAAGCTATGAACATCGTCATGCTGGGTGCTGGTGCTTGGGGCACTGCATTGGCCCTGAGCGCCTGTCGCCACCCCGCCGGGCACCGCGTGGAGCTGTGGGTGCGCGATGCTGCGCAGGCAGATGCCCTCGCCCGCACCCGCGAAAACGCCCGCTACTTGCCCGGCATGCCACTGCCAGAGGCATTGGCGATTCGCTCGCTGAACGCCGATGCCTGGGCCCACCTGGCCCGGCCCGGTGCTGTGGACCTGTGCGTGGTCGCCACGCCCACCGCTGCACTGCGCCCCACGCTTGAAGCCCTGGCCCACACTGGTGTGCCCGTGGCGTGGCTGTGCAAAGGCTTTGAGGCCGGTACCGGCCTCATGCCCCACGAGGTGCAGGCCCAGGTCGCCCCCCACCTGAGGGCGGGTGCCCTGAGCGGGCCCAGCTTCGCGCAGGAAGTGGCTGCCGGTCAACCCACGGCACTGGTGGCTGCCAGCCGTCATGACGATGTGCGCAGCGCTTTGGTAGCGGCCTTTCACAGCCCGACGCTGCGTGTGTACGCCAATGACGACCTCGTGGGCGTAGAGGTGGGTGGTGCGGTCAAGAACGTGCTGGCGGTGGCCACCGGGCTGTGCGACGGTCTGCAACTGGGCCTCAACGCCCGTGCAGCCCTGGTCACACGTGGGCTGGCCGAAATGACCCGTTTGGGTCTGGCGCTGGGCGCGCGGGCCGACACCTTCATGGGTCTGAGCGGCCTGGGCGACCTCGTGCTGACGGCCACGGGTGACCTCAGTCGCAATCGCCGCGTGGGCCTGTTGCTGGCCAGCGGCCAGTCGCTGGCGCAGGCCGTGGCGTCTCTCGGCCACGTGGCCGAGGGTGTGTACAGCGCCCGCACCGTGCTGCAGCGCGCGCAAACGCTGGGAGTGGACATGCCCATCGTGGCCGCCGTGGTCGACCTGTTGGACGGTCGCACCCAGCCCGCACAGGCCGTGGCGGCCCTGATGGGGCGCGGAGCCAAAGCCGAACTGGCGGGTTGAACCCCTCGCCAGCAAGGCCTTCAGCGCTTCAGCATTCCAGGTTGTCAATCAGCCGTGTGGCGCCCAGGCGTGATGCGCCCAGCACCACCAGGCTGTCCCCGTGCGCAGGTGCCTGCAGGTCGCGGCGGCGGCGCACGGTCAGGTAGTCGGTGCGCCAGCCCCGGCGGTTGAGGGCTTGTGTGGCGTCGTGCTCCAGCGCTTCGACGGCATGGGTGAAACCGTTCTCTGGCAATGCCCGGGTGGCATCGGCCAGGCGGCGCAAAGCCTGTGACAGTTGCACGGCCTCGGCGCGTTCGGCCGCACTCAGGTAGCCGTTGCGTGAGCTCAGTGCCAGTCCATCGGTTGCACGCTGGGTTTCACCACCCACCACGGTGATGGGCAGCGCAAACTGCTCCACCATGCGGCGTATCACCATCAACTGCTGGTAGTCTTTTTTGCCAAACAGGGCGTGGCGGGGTCCTTTGGCCTCGGCATACACACACTGGAAGAGCTTCATCACCACCGTGCACACACCGGTGAAGAACCCAGGGCGGAAGTGGCCCTCCAGAATGTTGGCCAACGCCTGGTCTGGTGCCACCGTGAAGGTTTGTGGCTCGGGGTACAGGTCTCGCTCGTTGGGTGCAAACACCACATGGCAGCCCGCATCGGCCAGTTTGTCGCAGTCGGCCTGCAGCGTGCGGGGGTAGGTGTCGAAGTCTTCGTTGGGGCCGAACTGCAGGCGGTTGACGAAGATGCTGGCCACCGTCACGTCGCCCAAGGGCACGGCCTGGCGCACAAGGTCCAAGTGGCCATCGTGCAGGTTGCCCATGGTGGGCACAAAAGCGGGGGATTGAAACGGGGCCAGCGCCGCGCGCAGCTCGGCGGGGGTGTGGACGATATTCACGGTCAGTCCTTCCATGCGTGCAGGGCGTCGTCGGGAAAGCTGCCGTCCTTCACGGCTTTGACGTAGGCTGCCATGGCGTCGCGCACGCTGGCACTGCCGTCCATGAAGTTGCGCACAAACTTAGGGTTCTTGCCCAGGTTGATGCCCAGCATGTCGTGCATCACCAGCACCTGGCCGGCAGTGCCTTTGCCCGCACCAATGCCAATGGTGTGGCAGGTGGGCAGCTCAGCGGTCAGCGCGGCCGACAGCGGGGCGGGCACCATTTCCAGCACCAGCATGCTGGCACCTGCATCTTGCAGGGCCACCGCGTGGCGGCGCAGTTCATCTGCCTGGGCACCACGGCCCTGAACCCGGTAGCCGCCCAATGCGTGAACGGTTTGGGGCGTCAGCCCCAGGTGGGCGCACACGGGAATGCCGCGCTCCACCAAAAACCGCACGGTGTCGGCCGTCCAGCCGCCACCTTCGAGCTTGACCATGTGGGCACCGGCCTGCATCAGCACCGTGGCGCTGCGCAGTGCCTGTTCTTTGCTTTCCTGGTAGCTGCCAAAGGGCAGGTCGCCAATCACCCAGGCCGTGCCTTGCACGCGGCGCAGGCCGCGCACCACGCTTTCGGTGTGGTAGCGCATGGTCTCCAGCGTCACGCCCGTCGTGCTGGCCAAGCCCTGACACACCATGCCGAGCGAGTCGCCCACCAGGATGCACTCCACCCCGGCAGCGTCGGCCACGGCGGCAAAGGTCGCGTCGTAGGCGGTGAGCATGGTGATTTTTTCGCCCTTGTCGCGCAGGTCTTGCAGGCGCGGCAGGCTGATGGGGCGGCGCTGTGGCAAGGGTGATGCGCTGGGCAAGGTGCCGTAGGGTGTGGCGGCGGCTTGGGTGTGTGGGTCGCTCATGGTGGGGGCGGCTAACGCGGTATTCAGGCCCCAGGGGCCCGGGCAGGTGCCTTTTGGCACGAAAATGGCGAGTCTATTCCAAGCCCAGCAGCCCCAGAGACCGATTCCCATGCAGACATTTGTCGAACGTTTTGCGCCGTTCACCGGCTCCGAGTTTGAAGCCACTGTGGCCGCCGACGTGGCCCGCGCCCTGACTGAAGACGTGGGCACCGGTGATCTGACCGCTGCCCTGGTGCCCCCCGGCGCGCAAGCCCGCGCCCGTGTGCTGGCGCGTGAAGCTGCTGTGCTCTGCGGCGCACCCTGGGTACAGGCCACGTTTCAGCGTGTGGTGCCCGGCGGTGCGTTGGTGTGGCGTGTGGCAGAAGGCCAGCGCTGCCGAGCCGACGAAGTGGTGTTTGAAATGAGCGGCCCTGCGCAGCAGTTGCTGACAGCCGAGCGCACCATGCTCAACTTTCTGCAACTGCTGAGCGGCGTGGCCACGCGCACTGCGCAGTTTGTCGACGCGGTGGCAGGCACACGCGCGCACATTGTGGACACCCGCAAAACCCTGCCGGGCCTGCGAGTGGCGCAGAAATACGCTGTGGCCATGGGTGGCGGCACCAACCACCGCATGGGCCTGTACGACGCCATTCTGGTGAAAGAAAACCACATTGCCGCTGCCGGTGGCGTCGCTGCCGTGTTGGCACAGGTGCAACGCACGGCACCCCAGGCCAAGTTTGTGGAGATCGAAGTGGAGCGGCTCGACCAGCTCACCGAAGCCCTCGACTGCGGTGCCACCATGGTGCTGCTCGACAACATGGACCTGCCCACCCTGCGCCAGGCCGTGGCGTTGAATGCCGGGCGCGCCATCCTGGAAATTTCGGGCGGCGTGTCCATGGACACCGTGCGCGCCCTTGCAGAAACCGGGGTGGACCGCATCTCCATCGGCGGTCTGACCAAAGACGTGAAGGCCACCGACTACTCCATGCGCTTCGAAGGCATTTGAGCTGCAGAGGCTCTTTTTTTAAGCCGAAGGTGCCTCTGGCGCTTGATAGATAAGCACTCACAGCTACGGAAATATTCATGACTTCTGCCGCTTTTTCTGCCGCCGCCCACCCTGGCGAGGCCTTCATCGACGTGGCGTTTGACCAGCCGCAAGCCGCTGAACCCACCGCTGCGGTGTGTGGCACCGGCCACGCCTGGGCGCGCGTGCCGCGCGAGCCCGCACCGGACGAGCGCGAGGCCCTCAAGGCCCGTGTGCGAGAGCTTCTGAAGGCCAAAAACGCCGTGCTGGTGTCGCATTACTACGTACACCCCGACCTGCAAGACCTGGCGGTGGAAACCGGCGGCATCGTGTCAGACAGTCTGGAAATGGCCCGCTTCGGGCGCGATCACGCCGCGCAAACGCTGGTGGTGTCGGGTGTGAAATTCATGGGCGAAACGGCCAAAATTCTGAGCCCCGACAAAACCGTGCTCATGCCCGACCTCGAGGCCAACTGCTCGCTCGACCTGGGCTGCCCGGTGGACGACTTTTCAGCCTTTTGCGACCAGCACCCCGACCGCACGGTGGTGGTGTACGCCAACACCAGCGCCGCCGTGAAGGCCCGTGCCGACTGGCTGGTGACCAGCAGCTGCGCGCTGGACATCGTGCGCGCGCTGAAAGACCAGGGCCACAAAATTCTGTGGGCACCCGACCGCCACCTGGGTGGCTACATCCAGCGCGAAACCGGGGCCGACATGCTGATGTGGAACGGCAGCTGCATCGTGCACGACGAGTTCAAGGGCTTCGAGCTGGAAGCGCTCAAAAAAGAACACCCGCGGGCCAAGGTGCTGGTGCACCCCGAAAGCCCGGCCGATGTGGTGGCCCTGGCCGACGCGGTGGGCTCCACCAGCGGCATCTTGAACGCTGCCAAAACGATGGATGCGCGCACCTTCATCGTCGCCACAGACAACGGCATGATGCACATGCTGCGCCAGCAAAACCCCGGCAAAACCTTCATTGAAGCGCCCACCGCCGGCAACAGCGCCACCTGCAAAAGCTGCGCCCACTGCCCCTGGATGGCCATGAACGGTCTGGCGGGGCTGGTGCGGGTGCTGGAAACCGGCGACAACGCCGTGCATGTGGACCCGGCGTTGATTCCCCGCGCCCGCCAGCCCATTGACCGCATGCTGGCCTTCACCGCCGCACTGAAGGCGGGGCAGCCCACGGCAGGGTTGGTGCCGCACATCGGAGCGGCTTAACAGGCTGCAGGGGGGGACTGGCAGCGCCTCAGCGTGGTGGCGGTGCCAGTACCGTGGGCTTGGCCACCGCGTCGGTGTTGGGGAAGTCGCGACTGTAATGCAGGCCCCGGCTTTCGCGGCGCATCAGGGCAGACATCACGATCAAGTCGGCCACCTGCACCAGGTTGCGCAGCTCCAGCAGGTCGCGCGTCACGTGAAAGCGGGCGTAGAACTCGTGGATTTCTTTTTGCAGCAGGGAAATCCGGTGCGCCGCGCGCTCCAGCCGTTTGGTGGTGCGCACAATGCCCACGTAGTCCCACATGAAGCGGCGAAGCTCGTGCCAGTTGTGCTGGATCACCACCAGTTCATCGGCATCGGTCACGCGGCTGTCGTCCCAGGCGGGCAGTTGCACGGCAGGTGGCGTGGGTGATGCCGCAATGGCCTTGACCGTGGCCGACGCAAAGACCATGCATTCCAGCAGCGAGTTGCTGGCCAGCCGGTTCGCGCCGTGCAGGCCGGTGCAGGTGGTTTCGCCCACGGCGTACAGCCCCGCAATGTCGGTGCGGCCCGCCAGATCTGTGACCACACCACCACAGGTGTAGTGCGCGGCGGGCACCACGGGGATGGGCTGGCGTGTGATGTCGATGCCCAATTCCAGGCAGCGTGCCTTGATGTTGGGAAAGTGCGCTTCCAGAAACTCGGGGCTCTTGTGGCTGATGTCCAAGTACACGCAGTCCACGCCGTGTTTCTTCATTTCAAAGTCGATGGCGCGAGCCACCACATCGCGCGGGGCCAGTTCTTCCCGCGGGTCGTGCTGGGGCATGAAGCGGGTTCCACCGGCCTCAGGCGGCAGCAGCAGCTTGCCGCCTTCACCGCGCACGGCTTCGGTGATGAGATAGCTTTTGGCTTGGGGGTGGTACAGGCAGGTGGGGTGGAACTGGATGAACTCCATGTTGGCCACTCGGCATCCGGCGCGCCAGGCGGCGGCAATGCCGTCGCCGGTGGCGGTGTCAGGGTTGGTGGTGTACAGGTACACCTTGCCCGCGCCACCTGTGGCCAGGATGGTGTGGGGAGCGTTGAAGGTCACCACCTCGTCGCGCACCTCGTCCAGTGCGTACACACCCTGGCAGCGCACGGGCTGTCCTGGGCGCGGCAGCGTGCTGGTGGTGCGGCGGTCGGTGATGAGGTCGACTAGCATGTGGTGTTCGAACACGGTCACGTTGCGCGTGGCTTTCACCTGCTCGATCAGGGTGGCCTGCACCGCCGCGCCGGTGGCGTCGGTGGCGTGCACGATTCGGCGGTGGCTGTGACCGCCTTCTCGGGTGAGGTGCAGTTCACCGTCTTCGGTTGAAAACGGCACGCCCAGGCTTTGCAGCCAGTGGATGGCCTCGGGCGCGTGCTCCACCACCATTTGGGTGGCCTCCAGGTCGCACAGACCTGCACCGGCCACCAGCGTGTCTTGCACGTGGTTGTCGAAGGTGTCGGTGGGGTCCATCACGGCGGCAATGCCGCCCTGCGCCCAGCCGCTGGCACCGTTGGCCAACTGCCGTTTGGTCAGCACCGCCACGCGCTGCGTGGCCGCCAGTTGCAGGGCGGCGGTCAGCCCGGCCAGGCCGCTGCCCACGATCACGACGTCAAAATGTTGGGTGTTTGTCACGGTGTTTTTTGTAGCTGTCAACCCAATGGGGTAAAGCGGTAGGTGCCGATTCAGTTTGGAATATAGGCCAGCCGCACATAAATGGGTGCAAAGGCCTCCGCCTGCGTCAGTTCGATGAGGGTTTCTTTGGCCAGCTCCAGCATGGCGATGAAGGTCACCACCAGAACGGGCACGCCCCGGCGTGGGTCAAACAGTTCGCCAAACTCCACAAACCGTTGGCCGCGCAGTTGCCGCAGCACCATGCCCATGTGTTCGCGCACCGAGAGTTCTTCGCGGCTGATGTGGTGGTGCTGCACCAGCTTGGCCCGCCGCAGGATGTCGGCCCAGGCCTGTTGCAAGTCGGCGGGGCTCACATCAGGGAAACGAGGCTGCAGCGATTGTTCAATGTGCACGTGTGCACGCCAGAAGTCGCGGTCCAGTTGGGGCAGTTCGCCCAGGCGGTGGGCGGCCAGTTTGATCTGCTCGTATTCCAGCAGGCGGCGCACCAGCTCGGCGCGGGGATCTTCCGGTTCCTGCCCGGGGGCTTGGGGCTTGGGTGGCAGCAACATGCGCGATTTGATTTCAATCAGCATGGCTGCCATCAGCAGGTACTCGGCGGCCAGTTCCAGGTTGGCCACCCGAATCTCGTCCACATAACTCAGGTACTGCCGGGTGACGGCGGCCATGGGAATGTCGAGGATGTTGAAGTTCTGCTTGCGTATCAGGTACAGCAGCAGGTCCAGCGGGCCCTCGAAGGCCTCCAGAAACACCCGCAGCGCGTCGGGCGGGATGTACAGGTCCTGGGGCAGTGCAAACAGCGGCTCGCCGTACAGGCGTGCCAGCGCTACGGCATCCACCACCTCGGGGGTGCCGGGGGACAGCTCGGGGGCGGGGGGCAGTTCGGTGATGCCCAGACGGGCCTCGTCACCGCTGGCGGTCATTCGGGGCGCACCCGTAGGGCCCTGGGTGTGCGTGTCAATGCTCGGAGGGCTCTGTCTGGTATGGGTAGGGCTTTTGGGCCACCTGGCCAGCGCGAATGTCTTGTTGTTCGTTGCGGTTCACTTGCTTGTCCCACAGCAGGTTGCGGCCCTTGCGCTGTGCGGCTTCGAGCGCAGGGTTGGCCGTCTTCAGGCTGTCGATGAAATCTGTGACATCGGAGGTGTAGTGAGGACGTGCAAAAAAGCCCATGGTGTGAACACTCGCTGTGAAACGCAAAACCGTGATTTTACGGTCCGGGGGCGGCCGGTGGGCGCGCAGATTGGTTTGCAGGTGGCTCAGGCCGAGGGGTGCAGGCGATGCCAGTCGTCCAGCGCGGGGCGCAGCACCAGCAGCAACAGCAGTGCAGCCAGCGGCACCGTGCTGATGTAACCCAGTTGCTTGAAGCCCAGCGCGCCCACCAGCCCACCCACCAGAAAACTGGCCACCAGTTGACCGTGCACCCGCAGGCGCTGGCGGTTGGCACGCACGGGCTGGGTGTTGCGCTGGCGGTTGAGGTACAGCAGCTTGCCCAGCTCAATCCCCAGGTCGGTCACCAGCCCTGTGACGTGGGTGGTGCGGATGGTGGCGTTGGAAATTTTGGTGATCACCGCGTTTTGCAGGCCCATGATGAAACACAGCAGCACCACCGTGAGTGGCACAAACACATGCGTCACCAGCCCAATGGCCGCTCCAAACAGCCCAAACACCAGCAGGGCCAGGGCTTCCAGCAGCAGGGGCAGGCCGTAGGCGCTGCGCAGTTGCTGGCGCATGCCCCAGTTGACCAGCCAGGCGGTGGTCATGGCCCCCAGTGTGAAAGCCAGAAGGGCACCCAGCCCGGCCACAGCCAGCGTGAACTGGCCCAGCACCACGTTGTCGGCCACCGACGAGAGCATGCCCGTCATGTGTGAGGTGTATTGCCCCACCGCCAGAAACCCGCCCGCATTCGCCGCCCCGGCCACAAAGGCCAGCACGGTGCCCAGCTTGAGGTCGGCCTGGGGTGTGCGGTGCACGCTGGTGAAACCGCGAATGGGGGCAAACATGGTGTGGGGCCGGTGGGTGGTGTGGTGTCAGTGAATGCGCATGCCCGGCGTGGCACCGGGCCAGGGCGTCAGCACGTGGATACCAGGCTGAGCCTTTTCGTCGGCGTGGCTGGCGGCCAGCACCATGCCTTCGCTGATGCCGAACTTCATTTTGCGCGGGGCCAGGTTGGCCACCATCACCGTGAGCTGGCCCACCAGTTGCTCGGGTGCGTACACGCTGGCAATGCCCGAAAACACGTTGCGCGTGGTGGGCTGGCCTGCTGCGTCGGTTTCGCCCACGTCCAACGTGAGACGCAGCAGTTTGGTGCTGCCCTCCACCCGCTCGCAGTTGACGATTTTGGCGATGCGCAGGTCCACCTTGGCAAAGTCGTCAATCGAGATGGTGGGAGCAATGTCTTCACCGCCTGGGCTTCGCTTTTCAGTAGCTGCCACTGCAAGTGCAGCTTGCGCTGGAGGCTCAAAAAGCATGTCAAGTTGCTTGATGTCCACGCGCTGCATCAGGTGCTGGTAGGCCGCAATGGTGTGGCCGGCGGGCAGGGGCTGGGCCGAATCGGCAAACGACAGCGCAGGCATCTGCAGGAAGCCTTCCACCTGAGCGGTCAGTGCAGGCAGTACGGGCTTCAGGTAGAGCGTCAACAGGCGGAAGGCTTGCAGGCAGGTGGTGCACACATCCTGAAGGCGTGCGTCCTGGCCTTCCTGCTTGGCCAGTTCCCAGGGCTTGTTCTGGTCCACGTAGGCGTTGACTGCATCGGCCAGCAGCATGATGTCGCGCAGGGCGCGGGCGGTGTCGCGTGCCTCGTAGTGGCCTGCAATGGTGGTAGCCTCCGCTGACAGCTTGGACCACAGCGCCTGGCCGTCGGCCGACATGGCACCCAGTTGGCCGCCAAAGCGTTTGCTGATGAAACCCGCGCTGCGGCTGGCGATGTTGATGAACTTGCCCACCAGGTCGCTGTTGACGCGGGCCATGAAGTCCGCGGGGTTGAAGTCAATGTCTTCGTTCTTGCCGTTGAGCTTGGCGGCAAGGTAGTAACGCAGCCATTCGGGGTTCATGCCCAGGCTGAGGTACTTCAGCGGGTCGAGTCCCGTGCCCCGGCTCTTGCTCATTTTTTCGCCGTTGTTCACGGTCAGAAAGCCGTGCACAAACACCGCATTCGGCGTTTTGCGTCCGCTGAAATGCAGCGTGGCGGGCCAGAACAGCGTGTGGAAGTAGGTGATGTCTTTGCCAATGAAATGCACCTGCTCGGTGGCCGGGTCGGCCATGAACTCGTCGTAGCTGCGCAGTTCGCCACGTGCTTTGGCACCGCCTTTGTCAAAGTAGTTTTTCAGCGAGGCCAGGTAGCCAATGGGTGCGTCCAGCCAGACGTAGAAGTATTTGCCCGGCGCATCGGGAATCTCGATGCCGAAGTAGGGTGCGTCGCGCGAAATGTCCCAGTCGCCCAGGCCGCCATTGCCGTCAGCGTCTTTGGCAAACCACTCTTTGATTTTGTTCAGAACCTCGGGTTGCAGGCGTCCGGGGGTGTGCGTCCATTCCTGCAGGAACTCGGCACAGCGCGGGTCGCTGAGGGCAAAAAAGTGGTGCTCCGAGCTTTTCATCACCGGCGTGGCGCCAGACAGGGCCGAGTACGGGTCTTTCAACTCGGTGGGGGCGTACACCGCGCCGCAGTTTTCGCAGCTGTCGCCGTACTGGTCTTTGGCGCCGCACTTGGGGCAGGTGCCCTTGATGAAGCGGTCGGGCAGGAACATCTGTTTTTCGGGGTCGAAGAACTGCTCGATGGTTTTGGTGGTGATCAGCCCGTTGGCCTTCAGGCCCCGGTAAATGTCTTGCGCCAGCTGGTGGTTTTCAGTGCCGTCGGTGCTGTGCCAGTTGTCGAAGGCAATGTGAAAACCGTCCAGATAAGGCTTGCGCCCGGCAGCGATGTTGGCCACGAATTGCTGCGGCGTGATCCCCGCTTTTTCAGCGGCAATCATGATGGGCGCACCGTGCGCGTCGTCGGCGCACACAAAGTGCACCTCGTGGCCCAACATGCGCTGGAACCGCACCCAGGTATCGGCCTGGATGTATTCCATGATGTGGCCGATGTGGAAGTTGCCGTTGGCGTAGGGCAGGGCGGTGGTGACGAACAGGCGGCGGGTGGCGGTGTGGTTCATGCTGCGGTCGGTAAGGGCACACGGTGCGGTGCGGTGCGCTGGCACGCGCGGCGCGTGCGGGGCGGCTAGTTTATCGAGCCTGCCGTCTGTTACGTTTGCTTGCAACATTCGTCTGGACCATTTTGCAACTTCAGGCGGCCCTCAGGTTCGCTGCTTACCTTTGATTTGTCCGCGACAGGTTTGATGTTTGAGCCTCGCGTGATGTCCCAAAGGAGTTTCATATGAAGGTACACATTGCATCGGCATCGGTCCTGCTGGGGCTGCTGGTGTCGTCTGTTCAGTTGGCACAGGCCCAAGTGGCCCAGCCCGGCCGGTTGTTGGCCTCCAACTGCTTCCAGTGCCACGGCACCAACGGCAAAGGGCCGGGTTTTGACGACATCGCCGGCGAATCGACCGACGAAATCTACAAAAAACTCAAGGAGTTCCAGTCAGGCAAAGAGGGCAACGGGATCATGGCCAAGCACGCCATGGCCTACACCGATGAACAGCTCAGGCTGATTTCGGCCTGGCTGGCCAAACAGAAATAACAGCAAAGGGGAACACCATGAAAAGACGCCATTTTTTGAACGCGACCTCTGCTGGTTTGACTGCTTCCGTGCTGGCCGCGTGCGGCGGTGGGGAAGACGCCAACGAAACCCAACAGGCATTGGAACTGGAACAGGCCCAGGGCTCGAAGAAACGCCCCGTGACCACCCCGAGTGGGCCCATCAAGTCCCGGGTCATCGTGGTGGGTGGTGGCATGGCCGGTGCCACAGTGGCCAAATACCTGCGCCTGTGGGGTGATGCCATTGAAGTGACGCTGGTGGAGCGCGCCAGTTCTTACACCTCAAACATCATGAGCAGTCTGGTGCTCACCGGCCAGCGGAACATGGCCAGCCTGGACTTCAAGTACAGCACGCTGATCAGCAAATACGGCGTCAAGGTGGTGCTGGGTGATGTGGCCCACATCGACCCCGTTGGCGTGAAGGTGACACTCGGCACCGGCACCGTTCTGAGCGCCGACCGCATCGTGTTGGCCCCGGGCATCGACTTTGACAGCGTGCCCGGCCTGGGCACCTCCGACAAAATGCCCCATGCGTGGAAGGCCGGGCCACAGACCTCGCTGCTGGCCAGCCAGTTGGCGGCCATGCCCAGCAACGGCACCGCGATCCTCACCATCCCCAAAGTGCCTTACCGCTGCCCGCCCGGCCCCTATGAGCGCGCCTGTTTGATTGCCGACTGGATGAAGTCACGCAAGCCCGGTGCGCGCCTGGTGGTGCTGGACGCAAACCCCGACTTCGTGACCGAAAAAGACAACTTCAGTCAGGCGTTTTATGGATTGCATGCCAATGTCATCCAGTACGTGCCCAACGCAGAGGTCACCCAGGCCGATCCGGCAGGCATGCAGGTGTACACCGGTCAGGGTGTGTTCAAGGGCGATGTGGTCAACCTCATTCCCACGCAGCGCGCAGGACAACTGGTGATCAGCGCCGGGCTCGCCAACGCCACCGGAGGACGCTTTGCAGGGGTGAACGTGCTGAGCTACGCCAGCACGGTGCCTGGGGCAGAAAAGGTGCACATCATCGGTGACAGCAGTGCCACCACCCAGCCCAAAGCCGGCCACATTGCCAACCAGGAGGCCAAGGTGTGCGCCGATGCCATCAGCCGCCTGCTCTCGGGCATGTCGGCCGACCCTGCGCCTGTCACCAACTCGGCCTGCTACTCCACCATCACCATGACCCAGGCGTCTTGGCTGACGGCTGCTTTCCAGTACGACACCGCCACGCAGGCAATGAAAGCCGTTCCCGCATCGTCGGCGGCTTCCACCGGTTGGAACAAGGGCAACTTCGAGGAAATGGGCACATGGTTCAAGGCCTTGATGGCGGACACCTTCGCCTGACAGGCCTCAGGGGTTGGGCATGCGCCGCAGCGTCAGCTCTGCGGCCATGCCTACCTCCAGGTTGCTGATGCGCAGCGTGCCTCCATGGGCGCGCGCCACCATGCCGGCCATCATCAAACCCAACCCCGTGTGTCCGCCGTAGTGCTGGGAATCCAGGGCAGATTGCAGCGCTGCAAGGCGATCTGCCGTCACACCGGGACCGTTGTCGGTCAAGGTGATCACCTGGAAACGCGTCGTCATTTCCACCTGTATCGTCACGCGGTTCCCACCGTGGCGCACCACGTTGTCCAGCAGGTTCACCAGAGCCGCAATCAGCAAGTCAGGGTCTGCTTCCACATCGACAGAGCCAATGAACCGGATGGACAGGTCATCCAGAGCCACTTTGTCGAGCAGGGTTTCAAGGTCCGCCTTCTGCCACTGCGTTTCAATGCCGCTTCGAAAGAGCGTCAGCAGCGATGAAACCACCCGGCTGAGGCGCCGGGCGGCCTCTCTGGTTTGCACCAGCCGTGGCCGCTCGTTGTGTCCGCACTCGCGCAGTGCCATCGCCAGCTGGGCGTCCATACCCGCCAAAGGGGTGCGCAGCGCATGTGCCGCGTGTGCACTGAAGGCCCGTTCGTTGGCAATGCGACGGGTCAGCCGATGCCCCAGCTCAATGACCGCTTTGCGGATCAGGGCCAGTTCCTGGCGCTGTGCCCGGGGCAGTGTGGCACCCGCTTTGGAGGGGTCGTAAGACGACACGGCGTCACTCAGTGTTTGGAGTGGACGCAACTCACGGCGGACCAAATGGCGCAAACCGAACAAAAACACCACGCCAAGCAACACGGTCACGGCAAGCAGTCCCCACGCGGCGTCGAGGTAGGCCTCCCGGCGATCGGACAGGCGGTCGGCCACATACAGAATGCCCTGATCGTTTGGCAGGGGCAGCCCATACACACGCCAAATCCCTCCTGCATTGGCCAGACCCATGGTGGGCTGGTCAAAAAAAGCTGTGATGGGTGCATGGTGTGAACGCAACAACACCCGTCCGTCCGGTCCCACGCGCTGCCAGATGACTTTTTCCGCGTGGGCCGGAGCAGGCAGTGCGTCATGTGGCTCGGGCGATCTCAGCGGTTGCTCGACACTGACCATCAAGCCGTACAGCAACTCGCCTGACTCTTGCAAACCGGCATCTGCCAACTCGCTCACCTGGCGCCCGATGGCGACCCAAGCCGTGGCCGACATTGCCAGCACCCACAGCACCGATGCGCCGATCAGGGCGCGTGCCAGCCTGTCACCGATCGACGGGAGGCGCGGCATCTCAAAGGTTGAAAATGTCATGCGTTGATCCGGTATCCCAGACCCCTCAGGGTTTGTATGGTGTCTTTGCCAACTTTGCGGCGGATGGCCGACACATGCACCTCCAATGCATTGCCCGACAAAGACCCGTCGAAACCCATCACCAGGTCTTCCAGCTCGGCTTTGGAGACGGTGCGCCCCTTTCGCAGGGCAAGGGCCTCCAGCAGCACCCATTCCCGCGCGGTGAGCGATACCTCCGCGCCATCCACGCTGACCGACTTGGCGTTCAGGTCCATGGTCACAGGCCCGAACGTCATCACCGCACCGGCTTGCCCTGCCAGGCGCCGTCGCACGGCGCGCAGGCGGGCCACCAGCTCTTCGGGTTCAAATGGCTTGACCAGGTAGTCGTCGGCACCGGTGTTGAGCCCGGTCACACGGTCTGCCAACTGGTCACGTGCCGTGATCATCAACGCCGGGGTTTGTTCTCCCGAGGCACGCAAGTCTCGCAACCAGGCCAGCCCCGACCCATCGGGCAATTGCCAGTCGATCACGAGCGCATCGTAGGGCTGGTGCGCAAAAGCCGCGCGCGCTTGGGAGAGGCGGCTGCACAGCTCCACGACATGGCCATCGGTGCGTAGAAAGTCGCGCAATGCCTCACCCAGAATGGGATCGTCCTCAAGCAACAAAATTCTCATTCAGGGCCCCCAAGAAGCTGCGTCGAACACGCCGTTCGCGGAGTTTGACAACATTGCCTTAAAGAACTCATGGTTTTTGTGGCCTTGGCAGGCGTGACAATTTGTCGCACCCCCCGACGGTAGACTCTTATGCACACAACCCCATAACACCTCACCCGAGACATTCCCAAATGGCCGCTGATACCCAGGCGCTGCTGAGCGCGCTGCAAACCGTTGTCGATCCGAATACCGGCAAAGATTTCGTCACCTCCAAGGCTCTCAAGAACCTGCAAGTCAACGACGGTGATGTGTCGTTTGATGTCGAACTGGGTTACCCCGCCAAGAGCCAGATGCCTGGCTTTCGCAAGGCTTTGATTGCCGCTGCCCGCACTGTGGCCGGGGTGGACAACGTGTCGGTCAACCTGACAACCAAGATCACCACCCATGCCGTGCAGCGTGGCGTGGCCCTGCTGCCCAATGTGAAAAACATCGTGGCCGTGGCATCGGGCAAAGGCGGAGTGGGCAAAAGCACCACCACGGTGAACCTGGCTCTGGCGCTGGCTGCCGAGGGTGCCAAGGTGGGCATTCTGGATGCCGACATCTACGGCCCCAGCCAGCCCATGATGATGGGCATTGAAGGCCGCCCCGACAGCACTGACGGCCAGACCATGGAGCCGCTGGAAAACCACGGCCTGCAGGTCATGTCCATCGGCTTTCTGGTGGACAAGGACGAAGCCATGATCTGGCGCGGTCCCATGGCCACCCAGGCGCTGGACCAGTTGCTGCGCCAGACCAATTGGAAAGAGTTGGACTACTTGCTGGTGGACATGCCTCCCGGCACCGGCGACATCCAGCTCACGCTGAGCCAGAAGGTGCCGCTCACAGGCGCGGTCATCGTCACCACGCCGCAGGACATTGCGCTGCTGGATGCGCGCAAGGGCATCAAGATGTTCGAGAAAGTGGGCGTGCCCATCTTGGGCATTGTGGAAAACATGGCCGTGTATTGCTGCCCCAACTGCGGTCACACCGAGCACATTTTTGGCGCCGACGGCGGCAAACGCATGGCGGCCGAATACAACATGGACTATCTGGGTGCGCTGCCCCTGAACATGCAAATCCGCGTGCAGGCCGACAGCGGCAAACCCACCGTGGTGGCCGACCCCGATGGCGAGGTGGCCGGTATTTACAAGGCCGTGGCGCGACAGGTGGCCATCAAGATCGCGCAGCGGGCCAAAGACTTCTCGTCGAAGTTCCCCACCATCAAAGTGTCGAAAGACACCTGAGGCCCTGGCGGCACTGCCATGTCCCACCCCCGTTTGCCCGTAGACGTGCTGATGCGCCGCGAGCGTGTGCCCGGTGCGATGGCGCGCTGGCAACCGTGGCGCTGGCTGCTGGCCGGTGTGGAGCCCGCGCAGCCGCCATCGCAAGCCGACGGCGATGCCCCCGAGCCGCAGTGTGTGGAACAGTCCGACGACCACGCGCTGTGGCGGTTTGCGAACATGCCCATCACCCTGTACCGCGACGATGCAGAGGGCTACCACCTCAACCTGTCCACCGATACGCCTTGCATCTGGGTGATGTGGCGCATGGAGCCACTGGCGGGGCAAGACGAGCCCGTGGCGGTGCCACAGGTGGTGACTGTCAGCTACACCGACGCGGGCCGCTGGCTCGATGCCCAGGAACACGTGGAGCGCGTTGACGCGCCCGAGCCCGTGCTGATGTGGGTGCGTGCGTTCACCGATGCCCACTACCAGCCCGAGGTCAAGCGCCGCAAACGGCCCGACAGCTTCCGCAGCCTGACCGACCGCTTTGGCAACCCCGTGAGCATCACCACCGAGAAAGCCCAGCGTGGCGGTGGCGCGGGTGCGCAGGCTGGTGGCACTCCCGACGCGCCCCGCCATGGCGGCTGACGACAGCTTTTTCAGCCGGTGGTCGCGGCAAAAGGCGCAGGCCAAGGTACAGCCTTTGGCGGAGGTGTCACCTGCCCCGGTGGTGGCGGTGCCCGTAACCACTGTACCTGAAGCGCCCGCACCGGTGCTGGCCGTCCAGCCCACGCCAGCCACTGACCCCGCTCCCCCCACCCTGGACGATGTGGCGCAACTCACGCCCCAGTCTGACTTTGCGCCCTACATGGGCCGCACCGTCACCCAGGTCGTGAAAAACGCGGCCATGAAAAAGCTGTTTGCCGACCCGCATTTTAATGTGATGGACGGGCTCGACATCTACATCGACGACTACTCCATCCCCAGCCCGCTCTCGCCCGAAGACCTGAAAAACATGGTGGCCGCGCAGTTCATCAAACTGGTGGACGACCCTGCAGCGGTCCCCGCGCCACTTGCGCCCGATGTGATAGCACCCGCCGACGCGCTGGCCTCATCCGAGCCCGAGCCCGAGCTTCAGCCCGCGCCAGAGCCCATTCCACCCGACACCCCCCACGGCACCGCACCCCATGACCACCCTGATTTGCAACTGCAACCAGACGATGCCGCTCAACGCCCAGGCGCTGAGCCAGGCGCTTGACGAGCCGCTGACCGTTCACCGCACGTTGTGTCGGCGCGAGGCCCCTGCGTTCCAGAAAGCCGCCCGCAGCCCTGACGACCTGGTGGTGGCCTGCACCCAGGAAAGCCGCCTGTTCACCGAACTGGCCGCGCAAACCGAGGGCAGCGTGCCACTGGATGTGCGGCCCATCCGGTTTGTGAACATCCGCGAAACCGGTGGCTGGGGCCGTGAGGCAGCTGCCAGCACGCCCAAAATGGCCGCGCTGCTGGCCTTGGCTCGCCTGCCGGACCCCGATCCGGTGCCCACCGTCACTTACAAAAGCCAGGGCCGTTTGCTGGTGATCGGGCCCTTGGAAGCGGCAGAACGCGTGGCTCAGACCGTGGCCGACGTGCTGGACGTGAGCGTGCTGGCGGCGGCTGCTGGCTCCGCAGGCAACTCGGGCATGCAGGCTCGCCGCTTCCCGGTGCTGGCTGGGCGGGTGTTGTCGCTGACCGGTTGGCTGGGCGCATTCAAGCTCAAACGCGAGGTGGGCAACCCCATTGACCTGGACCTGTGCACTCGTTGCAACGCTTGCGTGGCCGCATGCCCAGAAGGTGCCATTGGGCTGGACTACCAGGTGGACCTGGCGGCGTGCAAAAACCACCGCCTGTGCGTGGAAAAGTGCGAGGTGGCCGGTGCCATCAACTTTGCCCGCGGTCCGGTGGAGCATGCCGACGACTTTGACCTGGTGCTGGACCTGCGCGCCAGCCCGGCCTTCACCCAGCACGCGCCGCCCCAGGGTTACTGGCACGTCAAACCGGGGGCAGATCCCGGGGATCTGCTGGCCGCCGTGGTGGCCCTGCGCGATGCCGTCGGTGAATTTGAAAAGCCCAAGTTCTTCAACTACCGCGCCTCGGTGTGTGCCCACGCCCGCAACACCACCGTGGGCTGCAACGCCTGCGTGGAGGTGTGCTCGGCGTCTGCCATCACAGGCGATGCCAAGCGCCAGCAAATCACCGTTAACCCCCACTTGTGTGTGGGCTGCGGTGCGTGTACCACCGTGTGCCCCACCGGGGCGCTGGCGTTTGCCTACCCCCGTGCGCCGGACCAGGGGGTGAGGGTCAAAACCCTGCTGTCGGCCTACGCCCGCGCTGGGGGCAAGCAGGCCGCCCTGCTGCTGCACAGCCAGGAAGCGGGCACCTCCCTCATCAACGACCTGGGCCGCGCCGCCATGCTCGACAAAACCGTGCGCGGCGTGCCCGCACGCGTGTTGCCGCTGGCGGTGTGGCACACCGCTTCGGTGGGGCTCGAGGTGTGGCTCACCGCTTTGGCCCAAGGCGCCTCACAGGTGTGGGTGCTGATGACGGGGGCGGAGGCACCACAGTACCGCGACGCGGTGCGTGCCCAAATGGCCGTGGCCCAGGCCATCATGACCGGGCTGGGGTTCAGCGGCCAACACCTGGCGTTGATCGAGGTGCGCGACGCCCGTGACTTGCCAGCGCTGGACGCAGCACTCTCGGCCCCGCCCGCTCAAACCGTGGCCAAGGCCGCCAGTTTTGGCGTGCAGGCCGACAAACGCACGGCCCTGGAGTTTGCGCTGGACCACCTGATGCAGCACGCCCCCACAGCGGCGGTGGCCGGTGCCGCCGTCGCGCTGCCTGTTGCTTCGCCGCTGGGCACGGTGGCGGTGAACGCCGATACCTGTACCTTGTGCCTGAGCTGCGTGAGCGCCTGCCCTGCCGGGGCATTGCAAGACAACCCCGACCGCCCGCAGCTGCGCTTCATTGAGAAAAACTGCGTGCAGTGCGGTCTGTGTGTGACCACCTGCCCCGAAAACGCCCTGACCTTGCAGCCCCGTTTGCTGCTGGGGCCTGAGCGCACGCGGGCACGCGTCATCAACGAAGCCCAGCCCTACCAGTGCGTGCGGTGCAGCAAGCCATTCGGCACGCTCAAGGGCATCGAGGCCATGCTGGGCAAACTCAGCGGGCACGCCATGTTCCGGGGTGACGCGCTGGAGCGCCTGAAAATGTGCGGCGACTGCCGCGTGGTGGACATCCACACCAACCCGAACGAAACCCGCATCACCGATCTGTGACCGGTGCCCCACACATGAACACCTCCGCCACGTCCCCGCTGCACACCGCGCCTCCCACCTCGTCTGCACTGGACGAAGAAACCGCCCGCGCCGAGTTGTATGGCCTGCTGGCCTCGCTTTACTACGCGCCACCCACCCCCGAGCTGCTGGCCCAGTTGCAGGTGGCTGCCACCGAGGCCCCGGCGGCCGGCGGTTTTTTGCAAGAACCCTGGCAGCAACTGGTGGGCGTGGCCCGGGGCATGACGGCGCCGCAAATTGCCGATGAGTTCGACGCGCTGTTTGGCGGCGTGGGCAAGCCCGAGGTGGTGGTGTACGGCTCGCACCACCTGTCGGGCTTCTTGAACGAGAAGCCGTTGGCCGAGCTGCGCACCGACCTCGCCCGCCTGGGTCTGGCCCGCGACGAGGCCATGCACGAAACCGAAGACCACATTGCCTACCTGTGCGAGGTGATGCGCTACCTGATTGCGTCGGACGACGTGGCCGTGGCCAACCTCACGCAGCAGCGCCAGTTCTTCACCGCCCACCTGCAACCCTGGGCGCCCGCGTTCTTCGATGGGTTGGCGGCGCACCCCAAGGCCCGCTTTTACGCGGCGTTGGCTACCTTGTCGGCCGCGTTTGTCAGCGTGGAGGCGCAGGGCTTTGACCTGCTGGCCTGACTTTTAGTTAAAAAATCCGCCTACCGCTTGATGGTATTCAATTGTTTGCTATTGAATCATCGTTCGCATCAGGCGCCGCCAGCGTCACAGTGAACACAGCGCCGGGGCCATCGGCCCGGTTGGCTGCAGTCAGCGTACCGCCATAGCGCTCCACCAGTCCCAGGCTGATCCACAGGCCCAGGCCGTTGCCTTCACGCCGGGTGGTGAAAAACGGCTGAAACAGCTTGGCCAGCACGTCGTCGCTCAGCCCTGGGCCGTTGTCTTGCACCGCCAGCAGTGCCCCACCGGCCTGCCCATCGTCGCCCCAATCGCGCGTGGTCAACGTCAGCGTGCCGCCTTGGGGCATGGCGTTGGCTGCGTTTATCAGCAGGTTGATCAGCACCTGCTGCAATTCCTGCCGGTTCATGGCCACGGTGCGTGTGGCGCGTAGCTCGTTGATGACCACAATGCCCGAGCTGGACAGCCGGTGGTTCACCAGCACCAGGCTGGCGCGCAGTTGGGCGTTCAGGTCCAGCGCTTCCAC
This sequence comes from uncultured bacterium, assembly GCA_903928495.1. Classification (GTDB taxonomy): domain Bacteria; phylum Pseudomonadota; class Gammaproteobacteria; order Burkholderiales; family Burkholderiaceae_C; genus UBA2334. Next base: position 25,530 of record CAIYQZ010000003.1, on the reverse strand, counting down.
ATAGCCAGCGTATTCCTCTGGCCTGGCGTGTTGCAGCAGTTGCTGCACGATCAGGCGGATGCGCTCCACCTGTTCGTCCAGCAGTTTCATTTCGGTGGCCACGGGCACTGCGGCAGGGCCCAGGGTTTCACGCATGAGGTCCAGGTTGCCTTGCATCACGGCAATGGGGTTGTTGACCTCGTGGGCCACGCTGGCAGCGAGTTGTCCCATGACGGCCAGTTTTTCCGACTTCACCAGTTGCTGCTGTGCCTGCTTCAGCGATTCGTTGCTGGCGGCCAGCTCGGCGGTGCGCTCGGCCACGCGTTGGTCCAGCTCGCGGCCCCAGCGCTCCAGCGACTGGGTTTTGTCGTCAATCACATCCAGCAACTGGTCAAGGTGGTGGGCCAGTGCGCCCAGTTCGTCGGGGGCGGGCAGCGGGCCCACGCGGGCATCCGGCTCACCTTCCTCTACCCGCTGCATGGTGCGGTTCATTTGTTCCACGGGCTGAAAAATGCTGCGCGCCCAGCGCACCGAAAACACGGTGGCCAACGCCATCACGGCCAGAAAAATCAGCGCCATCACGGCCAGCAAACCAAAGCGCACCAGCCGTAAGGGGCGCTCCAGGTAACCCACATACAGCATGCCGATGCGCTGTTCGTCGGCGTCCAGCAGGGGCTGGTAGGCGCTCACATACCAGTCGTTCACCACAAAGGCTCGGTCCAGCCAGGTGTGCCCTTTGCCCAGCACCTCGTCGCGCACGGCACTCGACACGCGGGTGCCGATGGCGCGCTGGTCTTGAAACAGGCGCACGTTGGTGGTGATGCGCACATCGTCCAGAAAGAGCGTGGCCGTGCCCTGACTGCCAAACGGCAGCGAGCCCTCGGGGTACACCATGCGGTTGATGTGGTCGATGAAGGCCAGGTTCTGGTTGAGCAACACACCGCCTGTCAGCACTGCCAGCGCGCCGCCGTTGGGGTGGCGCACCACCCGAACGGCCACCCCCACCATGGCGCGGCTTTCCTGGGTTTGGTCGGTGTGGGCGGCGTTGGGTGTGTGCACCAGCGGTATGCCCAGGCGGTGGCCCAGGGCGGGGGCGAGTTGCTGCACGTCTTGCTCGCTCAGCACTACCAGTTGGCCTTGGGCCAAGGCCTCATGGCCTTGCAACCGGCTGGCCAGGGGCGGGGGCAGGGGGGCGGTATCGGTACCCGACAGCGGGGCACCGGCCAAGGTGTAAAGGCGCAAGAAATCCAGGCCCAGTCGGGCTCGCTCAGCGTCCAGCCAGGTGGTCAGCTCGGCGGGTGGGTGCGTCGGGCTGTCCAGAAGTGCGCTGATGAGCGCGTGTGACGCGCCCACGGCCTGCGTGCCCAAGCCAACGTCGCCCAACACTTTGTCGAAGTAACCGTGGGCCACGGCCAGGTCGCTGCGCACTTTGGTGATCAACAGCCGGTCGTAGGTGGCGTTGCTCCACACGGTGAGGGCGACCACCAGCAGCGGAAACACCACCAGCAATGGCCCCAGCGCCATCGCCAGCAGCTTGTGCCGCACCGACTGGAAGCGAGACAGAACAGGCCATGCCGTGCGCCACCGAGCCCGACGCGGTGGCGCCTGACTCATGCCTGATTCCACTCGGCCACCCGACGCTCCAGGGTGCGGCGCGACACCCCCAGCAGACGGGCGGCCTGGGTTTTGTCACCGCCCACGGATTCGAGCACGGTCTGAATGTGGCGCTTTTCCAGCGTGGCCAGGTCGGTGGTGGCGTGAGGGCTGGCTCCGTTGGGGGGCGGTGCAGGGTACAAGGCCGAGACGTTGATGCCCCCCAATATCAGCGAGCGCTCGACGAAGTTGCGCAGCTCGCGGCAATTGCCCGGCCAGTCATACTGGGTGAGGAAGGCCATCTCCTCCTCCGACACGGCAATGGAGCGGACCCCCAGCTTGGGGGCCAGTTCGCGCTGGAAGTGTTCCACCAGAGCAGGCAGGTCTTCTTTGTGCGCTCTCAAAGGCGGCAGTGTCAGGTCCACCACTTTCAGGCGGTAGCACAGGTCAGAACGAAAGTGTCCCTGTGCCACTGCCTCGTCCAGCCGTTGGGGTGTGGAAGCAATGATTCGCACGTTCATGGGCAGCCGCTGCTGTCCGCCCACCGGCTGAACGCTCAGGTCCTCCAGCGCGTGCACCAGCCGCGCTTGTACGGGCAGTGGCAGTTCGCACACGCCATCCAGAAACAGCGTGCCGCCTTGGGCGTAATAGAACAGACCATCGCGAGCCACCGTGCCTGTGGAGGGGCTGCCCAGGGCCTGTCCAAACAGCTCCATTTCCATCAGTTCTGCGGACAGACTGCTGCATTTCACCGGCACAAAAGGCCCTGACGCACGGGGGCTGGCGGCGTGCAGTTCACGTGCCACCAGTTCTTTTCCGGTGCCCGATTCGCCTTGCAGCAGGACCGTGCTGGGGGCGTCGGCAGCTCGCTGCACGGCATTGCGCAGTTCGGACATGGCGCGCGATTGCCCCACCAGTGCATAGGCTGAACGCTGCTGCTGCGCCAGCCCGCGCCGCAGAACGAAGTTTTCGCGCAGCAAGCGGGCGCGCTCCACGCATTGCTTGACCGAATTGAGTATCTGCGGCACCCGAAAGGGCTTCAGCATGAAGTCGGATGCGCCCGCCCGCAGCGCTTCAATGGCTGTGTCCAGGTCGGCGAATGCGGTGATCAAAATCACCTCGCCCAAAAAGCCTTGCGCGCGCAGTTCTTTCAGCCAGGTGACGCCGGTTTTGCCTGGCAGCGAAATGTCCAGAATGATCAGATCCACATGGTGGCTGGCCAGAATCTCCGCGCCTTCTTCGGCGCTGCCTGCGCTCATCACAAAAGGGCAGCGCGGGGCCAGTGTTTTGACCAGAAAGTTGCGCATGCCTTGCTCGTCATCCACGATCAGGATGGACCAATCGGGCCAGCCAACGGCGGGTTTTTCAGGGGCCAAAGGGGTTGTCATGCGCGTTGCGGGGGAATGTTTGTTGGAATTTGGCCGAGAAAATCAGTGGGTTATTGAACTTTTTTTCGCTCGTTTTCAGCGGGATTGCTCAACCGATTTCAGCTGAATTAGGCAACAAGTTGTCGCGACATTTTGTCGCTTGTGAACCGTTCTTGCGTCAAATGGTCGGCTTCACCGCCGGTCAGGCGGTACGCAAGAACCGTTTCCGGGCTGTGCAAGCCGTTTGACAACTTGTGCACGGTTTTGCATAAGTTTTCGCTTATGGCACGGTTTTTGATTTTCAAAACCCAAGGTGTTTGGTGTGTCTGGCCCAGCGGGGCCGCAGGGTATGCGTGTGCGGCGACAGCGGACGTGCGGGGCTTGCTGGCGGGCGCTCGCAGGCGTAAATTAGCGCGGCAGTTGTGGTGCGCGCACGCCCGCGTTTCGGGTGAGTCGAGCCCAACCCCATTTTCCAGGAGACATACATGAGCAACCCCAACCGCCCCGCGCAGGGCGCCCTGAAACGCCGCGCCTTGTTTGCGGGTGCCGGCACTGCCGGTGCATTGGCCGCCGTGGCCGCACTGTTGCCCTCCACCCCGGACACCGACGCACAGGCCGAAGCCGTGCCCAAAGCCCCGCCTGAGCGCGGTGGCGGTTATGCGTTGACCGACCACGTCAAGCAGTACTACCAGACCACCCGCATCTGAGCACAGGAGTTCAAAGCATGTTGCTGACCAAAAAATCCCACAGTGCTCACACGGGCGCTGCCTCGTCGATGGTGCACCACCTGAGTCGGGGCCTGGCCAATGCCCTGCCCACCATGGACCGCCGAGGGTTCTTGCGCCGCTCGGGCTTGGGCGTCGGCGTGGGGCTGGCCGCCACACAGCTGACGCTGGTGAAGAAAGCGAAGGCCGCCGGTGGCGCTGCGGGCGATGGCACGGGCAAGGTAGAAGTGCGCCGCACGGTGTGCACCCACTGCTCCGTGGGCTGCGCTACCGATGCCATTGTGGAAAACGGTGTTTGGGTGCGCCAAGAGGCCGTGTTTGATTCCCCCATCAACTTGGGTGCGCATTGCGCCAAAGGTGCGGCCTTGCGTGAGCATGGTCATGGCGAGTACCGCCTGCGCACCCCCATGAAACTGGTGAATGGCAAGTACCAGAAAATTAGCTGGGACCAGGCTCTGGACGAGATCACAGCCAAGATGAAAGAGCTGCGCACGGCCAGCGGCCCGGACAGCGTTTATTTTGTGGGCTCGTCCAAGCACAACAACGAGCAGGCGTATTTGCTGCGCAAGTTTGTCAGCTTCTGGGGCACAAACAATTGCGACCACCAGGCGCGCATTTGCCACTCCACCACAGTGGCGGGTGTGGCCAATACCTGGGGCTACGGGGCCATGACGAACTCGTACAACGACATGCAAAACAGCAAGGTCGCCCTGTACATCGGCTCCAATGCGGCAGAGGCGCACCCTGTGTCCATGCTGCACATGCTGCATGCCAAAGAGCACGGCTGCAAGATGATCGTGGTCGACCCCCGGTTTACCCGCACGGCAGCCAAGGCTGACGAATTTGTGCGCATTCGCTCCGGTACCGACATTCCGTTCCTGCTCGGCCTGCTGCACCACATCTTCAAGAATGGCTGGGAAGACAAGCAGTACATCAACGACCGCGTCTTTGGCATGGACAAGATCCGTGACGAAGTGCTGGCCAAGTGGACACCCGACAAGGTGGAAGAGGCCTGCGGCGTCAAAGAAGACCAGATGTTCAAGGTCGCCAAGATGCTGCACGACAACAACCCCGGCACGGTGGTGTGGTGCATGGGTCAAACGCAGCACACCATTGGCAACGCCATGGTGCGCGCCTCGTGCATCCTTCAATTGGCACTGGGCAACATCGGCAAAACCGGCGGTGGCACCAACATTTTCCGTGGCCATGACAACGTACAAGGGGCTACTGACGTAGGCCCCAACCCCGACTCATTGCCCGGCTATTACGGCTTGGCTGCAGGCTCCTGGAAACACTTCGCCGCGACCTGGGGGGTGGACTACGACTGGATCAAAGCCCAATACGCGCCCGGCCAGATGGAGAAGCCCGGCATGACCGTTTCCCGCTGGATCGACGGTGTGCTGGAAAAGAACGAAATGGTCGACCAGGACAGCAACCTGCGCGGCGTGTTCTTCTGGGGCCATGCGCCCAACTCGCAAACCCGTGGCCTGGAAATGAAGCGCGCCATGGACAAGCTCGACCTGCTGGTGGTGGTGGACCCCTATCCATCAGCCACGGCGGCCATGGCTGCCATGCCTGGCAAGGCCGAAGATCTGAATCCCAACCGCGCGGTGTACCTGTTGCCTGCAGCCACGCAGTTTGAAACCAGTGGGTCTTGCACGGCATCCAACCGCTCGCTGCAGTGGCGGGAAAAGGTCATTGAGCCGCTGTGGGAGAGCCGCTCCGATCACATGATCATGTACCAGTTCGCCGAGAAACTGGGCTTTGCCAAAGAACTCGTCAAGAACTACAAGATGCAAACGGTCAAGGGCATGCAAGAGCCCGTGGTCGAAGACATCCTGCGCGAAATCAACAAGTGCGTCTGGACCATTGGCTACACCGGCCAAAGCCCTGAGCGCTTGAAGGCCCACATGAAAAACATGGGTGCTTTCGATGTGAAAACGCTCAAGTGCAAGGGCAGAGTGGTGGACAAGGCCACCGGCTACGACATGAGCGGCGACTACTTTGGGCTGCCTTGGCCCTGCTACGGCACGCCTGAGATGAAGCACCCTGGCACTGCCAACCTGTATGACACCTCGCGCCATGTGATGGACGGCGGTGGCAACTTCCGCGCCAACTTTGGTGTGGAGCGTGACGGCCAATCTCTGCTGGCCGAAGACGGTTCTCACTCCATGGGTGCCGATATCACCACCGGCTACCCCGAACTCGACCACGTGCTGCTGAAAAAGCTGGGCTGGTGGGACGAACTGACGGACGCCGAGAAAGCCAAGGCCGAAGGCAAGAACTGGAAAACCGATTCGTCTGGTGGGCAGATACGTGTGCTCATGAAGAACCACGGTTGCCATCCGTTTGGCAATGCCAAGGCCCGTGCGGTGGTGTGGAACTTCCCCGATGCCATTCCGCAGCACCGCGAGCCCATTTACGGCACGCGGCCTGACATGGTGGCCAAGTACCCCACGCACGACGACCAGAAAAACCGCTGGCGCCTGCCCATTCTGTACAAGTCGCTCCAGCAGAAAAACGTGGAAGACAAACTGCACGAGAAATTCCCGCTCATCATGACGTCGGGCCGGTTGGTCGAATACGAAGGCGGCGGGGAAGAAACGCGATCCAACCCCTGGTTGGCCGAGTTGCAGCAAGAGATGTTCATTGAGGTGAATCCGGCCGCTGCATCCAGCCGTGGTTTCAAAAACGGCGACCGGGTCTGGGTGGTCACGCCCACAGGCGCGCGCATCAATGTGCAAGCCATGGTGACAGAGCGTGTGGGAGCAGACACGGTGTTCATGCCGTTCCACTTCTCCGGGCGTTGGCAAGGCGAGGACATGAGGGCCTACTACCCTGAAGGTGCCATGCCTATGGTGCGCGGCGAGGCCATCAACACGGCCACGACCTATGGTTACGACATCGTGACCATGATGCAAGAGACCAAGACCCAGATCTGCAACATCGAGAAAGCGTAAGGAACCACCATGGCACGCATGAAATTCATCTGTGACGCGGAGCGCTGCATCGAGTGCAACGGCTGCGTCACCGCTTGCAAAAACGAAAACGAAGTGCCCTGGGGCGTGAACCGCCGACGCGTGGTCACACTCAACGACGGCCTGCCTGGCGAAAAGTCCATTTCGGTGGCCTGCATGCACTGCTCGGACGCACCCTGCATGGCCGTGTGCCCCGTCAACTGCTTCTACCGCACCGACGAAGGCGTGGTGCTGCACGACAAAGACGTGTGCATTGGCTGCGGCTACTGCAGCTACGCCTGCCCCTTTGGTGCCCCCCAATTTCCAGGTCAAGGCGCATTCGGTGTGCGCGGCAAAATGGACAAGTGCACTTTCTGTGCTGGCGGCCCTGAGGCAAATGGCAGCCAGGCCGAATTTGAAAAGTATGGGCGCAACCGACTGGCCGAGGGTAAGTTGCCCGCCTGTGCCGAGATGTGTTCGACCAAGGCGCTGCTCGCCGGTGATGGCGACGTGGTGGCCGACATCCTGCGCAACCGCGTGGTCATGCGCGGCAAGGGCGCCGAAGTGTGGGGCTGGGGCACGGCTTACGGTTCCAAACAGGCGGGTCAACCGCCTGTGGCCAAGGAAGGCGGTGCGTCATGAACGCCCGTCGCACTTTGATCGTCTTGGGCTCGGTGGCTTGTGTGGCCTTGGTCGGTTGCAGCGAACGCCCTCAGGGGTCGGGTGAACGCAGCGCAGCCAAACAAGACGCCGCACCCTACACCGGTGGCGAGAGCAGCCGTTTTGCTTCGGAAGGCTTCAAATCAGGTGACAAAAACGCTTGGGCGCAGCACTTGAAAGCGCGTGCCCACAACACGCAAAGCGACTACACACGCGTCGCCAACTGAACAGGGAGAGACCATGAAACGGTTGATGTCCCACCTTCTTGCGCTGGCAATCTGCCTGCCTGCCTTGGCATTGGCAGCCGACCCAACGCCTGCGGCCCCTGGCGCTGTCAAAAGCGCTAATATCTTTGACGTCAAGCCCGACGCCAGCGAAGCCCCCGGCTACGCCACCCAAACCAATGGTGAGCGTGCCCAGGTTCAGCCCGGGAACAATGCACCCATGTGGCGCCAGGTGGGTTCGGGTGTGACGGGGCACAGCAGTCTGCCGGTGGCTCAGGCTCCGGAGGCGGGCAACCTCATCCAGCCATTTGTGCAGTACCCCGGCTCGCGTGTGACCAACGCCGGTGAAGCCTGGAGACAGGTGCGCAACCACTGGATCCTGCCCTACGGTGGCTCACTCTTGTTGATTGCGGTGCTGGCATTGGCGATCTTTTACAAGACCAAGGGCCCCTTGGGTGGGCATGTGCCTTACAACGGCAAGAAAATCGAGCGGTTCACGCCGTTCGAGCGCGCGGCGCACTGGACCAATGCAGGGGCGTTTGTTGCTTTGGCCGTGTCTGGCATCGTGATGGCGTTTGGCAAGTTTTTCATCCTGCCGGTCATCGGTGGCACGCTGTTCGGCTGGCTGACGTATGCGCTCAAAAACCTGCACAACTTTGTGGGTCCTTTGTTTGCGGTGTCTCTGGTCATCGTGATTGCCATGTTCATGAAAGACAACATCGCCAACCGCGCTGACTGGGTCTGGCTCAAGCGCGCCGGTGGCATGTTGGGTAACCATGAGGTGCCTTCGCACCGCTTCAACGCTGGTGAAAAAGGCATGTACTGGTGGGGCGTGGTGTTCCCTGGTGTGATCGTGGTCGTTTCCGGGTTGGTGTTGAACAAGCTGATTCCGGGCTTTGGCGATGTGCGTGGTGACATGCAAGTGGCACACATGGTGCACTCCGTGGCGGGCATCATCATGATGAGCATCTTGGTGGGTCACATCTACATGGGCACCATTGGTACCAAAGACGCCTACAAGGCCATGAAAACCGGTTATGTGGACGAGGGCTGGGCCAAAGAACACCACGAACTTTGGTACGACGATGTCAAGGCCGGCAAAATTCCAGCCCAGCGCAGTGACCCGACTGGCCGTGCATCAACTGGTGCGCCTGGCCAAACCGCTTCTGTCTGACCAATTGCAGGTGAACACAATGCAAAAAATATTTGTTTTTCCCGCCGCGGTACTGTGTGCCATTGCCTGTCTGACCGCTCCAGTGGCGCACGCCAAGTTGCCTGCTGCCCCGCAAACCGAGGAAGCCAAAGCAAAAGCAGCTGAGGCTGCGGCCAAGACAGCGCACGGTAACAAGGTTGAAGCCTTCAAGCTGTGCAAATCGATGGACAAAACGGCGGCTCACTATTTCAAGACTGCTGCAGCAGCCAAAAAGGATGTGAAGCCCGCCGCAGCCACTCCGCCTTGCGCAGACCCCGGCCCGTTTGTGGCCGCGGCGCCGGCCCCTAAGTCCTGATGCCCTCTGGCCGCCGCAAGCGGCCTTTTTCTTGTACCGTTGCCGGATTTTTGGAGATTCCCCCGGATGGTTCAACACACGTCAACGGACACCTGCCCCTCCAACGTGCATCCCACACTGACCCAGGCCCGCGCGCCACTGACCTGCCAAACCACCGTGATGAACGAGTTCGGGCAGATGGTGGACCTCTCCATTCCCGCTGAGCGCCCGCTGACGGTGTATGTGGACAAGCGCGAGTTGGTCACTCTCATGACTTTGGGCGCACGGCCCGAGTGGCTGGTGCTGGGTTACCTGCGCAACCAGCGTCTGGTGTCCTCTCTTGCCGACATCGAGTCCGTCACTGTGGATTGGGACGTGGGCGCCGCGTCTGTCAAAACCCGCAGTGGCATCGACCACATCGAAGCCAAAACAGCCAAACGCGTGGTCACCACCGGTTGCGGCCAGGGCAGCATGTTCGGTGCGCTGATGGACGACGTGGCTGATTTGGTGCTGCCCCCCAACATCCGCCTGCGCCAAAGCCAGTTGCAGGCAGTGGTCAACGCCATCCGACTGCAGGAAAGCACCTACAAGTCGGCCGGTTCGGTGCACGGTTGTGCCTTGTTCCGGGGAGACGAACTGCTGCTGTTTGTGGAAGACGTGGGCCGGCACAATGCGGTGGACACCATTGCCGGCTGGATGTGGCTGCAGCAGGGCCCAGCGGGGGAGCCCATGACCGGCGAAGACAAAGTGTTCTACACCACTGGGCGGTTGACCAGTGAAATGGTCATCAAATCGGCCCAGATGGGGGTGCCCGTGGTGGTGTCGCGCAGCGGCATGACCCAAATGGGCCTGGAGGTGGCCCGCCAGGTGGGTTTGTGCGCCATCGGGCGAGCCACACACAAGCGCTTTTTGTGCTTTACCCATCCCGAACGATTGGTCATGGACGCTGTGCCTGAACCTGCGGTGGCGAGCGCCTAAACTCAGGGCAAACCCGCCCCCTCGGGTACCAGCCCGACCCAGGGTAACGCTGTTACTCCGCCCAAGGAAGCCCCATGAGCCGACAAGTCCACGTCATTGACCACCCCCTGGTGCAGCACAAGCTCACCCTGATGCGCCGCAAGGACACCAGCACCAAAAGCTTTCGCGAACTGGTGCACGAAATCAGCGCCATGCTGGCCTACGAGATCACGCGTGACATGCCGATGCACGAGATCGAGATCGAAACCCCGCTGGAAACCATGAAGTCCCGCGTGATCGACGGTAAAAAAGTGGTTCTGGCTTCCATTCTGCGCGCAGGCAATGGGTTTCTGGATGGCATGCTGCATGTCATCCCCGGTGCCCGCGTGGGCCACATCGGCCTCTACCGCGACCCCGATTCTTTGCAGGCGGTGGAGTACTACTTCAAGATGCCCCACGACATGCAGGAACGCGATGTCATAGTGCTCGACCCCATGCTGGCCACCGGCAACTCTGCCGTGGCAGCGGTGGACCGCCTGAAGCAAACCAACCCCCGCTCCATCCGTTTTGCCTGCCTGGTGACGTGCCCGCAGGGACTCAAGACTTTTCACGACCACCATCCCGAGGTACCGGTTTACACCCCCGCCGTGGACAGGGGGCTGAACAGCCACGGCTACATCGTGCCCGGCCTGGGTGACGCAGGCGACCGGATATTTGGAACCAAATAATTGAATAGCTGTCTACGCAATACCATCAAGCGCTAGGGGCTATTTCTATGCAAATTTCTTCCCGCCCGGGTCCGTTCACCCTGGCCCTGCGTTCGCTGTGGCGCGACTTCCGGGCCGGAGAGTTGAGGCTGTTGTTGGTGGCCGTCACGCTGGCAGTGGCGGCGCTCACCTCGGTGGGGTTTTTTGCCGACCGGCTTCAGGGCGGGCTCACCCGCGATGCACGCCAGCTCATTGGCGGTGACGCCGTGCTGGCCAGTGACAACGCCGCCCCCGACAGCTTCATGGCCAAAGCCCAGAGTCTGGGCCTGCAAACCGCGCCCACGCTGAGTTTCCCCACCATGGGCCGCGCCCCTGAGGCGCAGGGAGGGGCCACGCGGTTGGTGGCATTGAAAGCAGTGGGCCCTGGCTACCCGCTGCGTGGCCGCCTGTCGGTTGCTCCTGGTCCCGAGTTGCCCGGCCAGCCCACCCGCGACATTCCAGCCCCCGGCACCGTGTGGGTGGACGCTGGCGTGCTGGTGGCGCTCGATCTGGCAATGGGCCAGCCCCTGCTGTTGGGTGATGCCACTTTGACCATCACACAGGTGTTGACCGCCGAGCCCGACCGGGGCGGTGGCTTCATGAGTTTTGCCCCCCGTGTGCTGCTGAACCAGGCCGACCTGGCCGCCACCGCGCTGGTGCAGCCCGCCAGCCGCATTTCCCACCGTTTTGCGGTGGCCGGCGACGGCACGGCTGGCAAAGCGGGTGACGAAGCTGTGCGCCAGTTCACCACCTGGGCACAGGCTGAGCTGGACGCGGGCAACGTGCGCGGCGCGCGGCTGGAGTCGCTGGAGGCGGGGCGGCCCGAGATGCAACGCACGCTGGAGCGTGCCGAAAAATTCCTGAACCTGGTGGCCCTGCTGGCCGCGCTGCTGAGCGCTGTGGCCGTGGCCATTGCCGCACGCGGGTTTGCTGCCCGCCACCTGGACGACTGCGCCATGCTGCGTGTGCTGGGCCTGAGCCAGCGCACCATGGCCTGGGCCTATGCACTGGAGTTTCTGGCCGTGGGCTTGGTGGCCAGTGCGCTGGGCGTGGCGCTGGGGTTTGCCGTGCACCATGTGTTTGTGGCCCTGTTGGGTGGGCTGGTGCAGGTGGCGTTGCCTGCAGCCAGCTTGTGGCCGGTGTTGTTCGGGCTGGGCCTGGGCCTCACGCTGATGATGGCGTTTGGCCTGCCGCCCGTGCTGCAACTGGCGCAGGTGCCACCGCTGCGCGTCATTCGGCGCGATGTGGGCAACATCAAACCTGCATCCTTGGCCGTGTTGGGCCTGGGTGTGGCGGGTTTTGCCGCGCTGTTGCTGGCCGTCAGCCGTGACCTCACGCTGGGCCTGCTGGCCGTGGGCGGCTTTGCTGCTGCGGTGGGCGTGTTTGCCCTGGCCAGCTACGCTGCAGTGCGCGTGCTGCGCGCCAGCGTGAACGAAAGCACCGCCCCGCGCTGGCTCATGCTGGCCACTCGCCAGCTGTGCGCCCGCCCCGGCTACGCGGTGGTGCAGGTCAGCGCCTTGGCCGTGGGCCTGCTGGCGCTGGTGTTGCTGGTGCTGCTGCGCACCGACCTGATTGCCAGCTGGCGCCAGGCCACCCCGCCCGACGCCCCCAACCGCTTTGTCATCAACATCCAGCCCGATCAGGCCGAGGCATTTCAGTTCCGGCTGACGGCGGCGGGTGTGGCCAAGTACGACTGGTACCCCATGATGCGCGGCCGCCTGGTGGCCATCAACGGTCAGACGGTCAACCCCGACAACTTCCCCACCGAGCGCGGCCGCCGCCTGTCCGAGCGCGAGTTCAACCTGTCGCACGCCGCCGAGCAACCCGCCTACAACGAGGTGGTGGCAGGGCAGTGGACGGTCAACGAAGCCGACGGCACCAGCGTGGAAGAGGGCTTGGCCCAAGAGCTGGGCCTGAAGCTTGGCGATACGCTGTCGTTTGACATGGCGGGCCAGGTCAGCACCACGCGCATCACCAGCCTGCGCAAGGTTGACTGGGGCAGCCTGCACGTCAACTTCTTTGTGATGTACCCCGTGGCCCAGATGGCCGATGTGCCTGTGACCTACATCAGCGCCTTCCGCGCCCCTGGTGCGTCGCCAGCCAAGTTCGACAACGCGTTGGTGCGCGAATTCCCCAACATCACCAATGTGGACATGAGCAGCACCATTGCCCAGGTGCAGCAGGTGCTGGGGCAGGTCATTCAGGCCATCGAGTTTCTGTTTGGTTTCACGCTGGCCGCCGGGCTGGTGGTGCTGTTCGCAGCCGTCACGGCCACGCGGGCCGAGCGCGAGCGTGAGTTCGCCATCATGCGGGCAGTGGGTGCCACATCGGCCCTGCTGCGCCAGGTGCAGCGTGCCGAACTGGTGGGCGTGGGTTTGCTGGCGGGGAGCCTGGCATCGGTGGTGGCGTCGGCCGTGGGTTGGGCGCTGGCCAAGTATGCGTTTGAATTCCAGTGGAACCCATCGCCCTGGGTGCCCGTGCTGGGCGCACTGGCCGGTGCCGTGCTGGCGCTGGGCGCGGGCTGGTGGGGCTTGCGCAGTGTGCTGAACACGCCCGTGGTGGCCACGCTGCGTCGGGCAGCCACCTGACTTCTTGCACGTTTGCGCCTACAGTGTTCCCATGCACATCCAAGAACCCCCTCCCCAGAACGAATCAGGCACAGCCTTTGCCACGCCGTTTGAATGGGTCGGCGGTGAGCCCCGGGTGCAGGCCCTGGTGGACCGTTTTTACGACCTGATGGACCTGGAACCTGGCTATGCCGCCTTGCGCGCCAGCCACGGCAGCACGCTGGACGAAGCGCGTCAAAAGCTGTTCTGGTTTCTGTGCGGATGGTTGGGCGGCCCGCAGCACTACACCGAGCGCTTTGGCCACCCGCGTCTGCGCATGCGGCACATGCCGTTTTCCATCGGCATCCTGGAGCGAGACCAGTGGGTGGCCTGCATGGACCAGGCCATGGGCGAGGTGGGGGTAGACCCGGCGCTTCGCAGCCGCCTGAAGGACAGTTTTTTTCAGACCGCTGACTGGATGCGTAACCGGGGCGCTGTTTGACGCGGTCGGTCGTGGCTTTGTGACGTTGCGCAGCAGGTCAGAGTGGATGCGACTGCAACTGCAAAGGACGGGAAAGCATCTGAACGTGCGAAACGTGTTCCCAACACTCCATGGCTGCTGGCGGTGCATGATCATCGGCACATGAACTCCATCACACCACCCAAAGTTGCGGTACTCGGTACCGGCGGCACCATCGCCGGGTCAGGCGCAAACAACACCCAATACGCGGGCTACCGCCCTGCGGTCACACCTGTTGACGAGTTGTTGCTGGCGATACCCGCCTTGCGCAACGTCGCGTCGCTTGAAAGCGAACAGGTGGCCCAGGTCGCCAGCCAGAATCTGGGCGGGGCCACCCTGCTGCACCTGGCCAGAAGGGTCAACCACTGGCTCAACGAAACCGACTGCACCGGTGTGGTAGTGACCGTGGGAACCAACACACTGGAAGAAACGGCCTACTTTCTGAACCTGGTGGTCAAAAGCCGAAAAACGGTGGTTGTGACCGGTGCCATGCGCCCATCCACCAGCCTGAGTGCAGACGGCCCCATGAACCTCTACCGGTCGGTTGTTGCGGCTGCCAGCCCCTTGACCGCCGGCCTGGGTGTGATGGTGGTCATGAACGACCAGATCATTGCCGCCCGTGATGTGCACAAAATGGACACCATGACGTTGGACAGCTTCAGGGCACCGGTTTTCGGCATCCTGGGATGGGTGGTCGACAGCCACGTGCGGCTGTACAAAACGCCGGCCCGCACCCACACACTGGACACGGTGTTCAACACCACCGACATGACCACCATGCCCCGGGTCGACATCGTCGTCGGGCATCAGGATGACACCGGTGTGGCCGTTTCCGCACTGGTGGATGCAGGCGCCAAAGGCCTGGTCGTGGCTGGCGCAGGCACGGCTTCATTGAGCGACGCGATGGCTGAAGCGGTTCAAGGCGCTACCCGCAGGGGAGTTGTGGTGGTCAGGGCACCGCGAGCGGCCACCGGCATCGTGATGCGCAACATGGAGTTTGACGACTCAGCCCACGGCACCGTGGCTGGCGATACCTTGTCTCCGGCAAAGGCACGCGTTTTGTTGGCCCTGTCACTGGCGCACGGCATGCAAACGGAAGCGGTGCAAGCAGCGTTTGACCGGTATTGACGGGCCTGAGAGGCCACACACCGCCCCGTTTCAGATCTGCCACGCGGTCAAGGTCGTTTCCTTTCACCAACCCGGCGCCAGCAGCACCACCAGCGCACCGGCCCCGCCGTCTGACGCGCGGGCCTGCACAAAGGCCAACACCTCGTTTTTCTGCACCAGCCAGCGCTGCACCTTGTTTTTGAGCACGGGGGTCTTGCCGGGCGAACCCAGGCCTTTGCCGTGCACCACGCGCACGCAGCGCCAACCCACCTTGTGCGCTTCGCGCAAAAACTGGCCCAGTGCCACGCGGGCTTCGTCGCTGCGCAGGCCGTGCAAATCCAGTTGGCCTTGCAGGCTCCAGCGGCCCCGCCTCAGTTGGCGGATCACGTCCAGCCCCATGCCGGGGCGGCGGTAGCTCAGGGCCTCGTCGGTGTCGAGCAGGCTCTCCACATCGAACTCGTCCGAAATGGCCTCGTGCATGACGGCCTGTTCATCCAGCTCGCGCTGCCGGGCCACGGGCAGGGCGCGGGCACGCTCCAACAGCGCGCGCCGCTGCACCCGCAGGGGCGACACGGGGCCCACGGTCAGGGCAAACAGGTTGCGCTCGGCTTCTGCCCGCCGTTCAGCCTCCTCCCGGGCAGTGCGAGCAGCCGCCACGGCCTGGGCCCGCTGCTGGAGCACCTGCCGGATGGCGCCGAGTTGGGCTTGCGCGGTGTTCACACCAACCCCAGTTCGGCCATGCTGGTGGACCCGCTGGCCGTCACCACAAAGTGGTCGAGCACGGTCACGTCCACCAGGGCGAGCGTGGTTTTGAGTGTGCGGGTCAGCGCCGTGTCGGCGCTCGACGGAGTGGCGCTGCCGCTGGGGTGGTTGTGGGCCAGCACCACGGCGGCGGCCTGGTGGTGCAGGGCGCGCAACACCACCTCGCGGGGGTACACGCTGGTTTGCGTCAGCGTGCCGCGAAACAGTTCTTCAAACGCCAGCAGCCGGTGCTGGCTGTCCAGGAACAGCACGGCAAACACCTCGTGGGTTTTGGCACCGAGTTGCAGTTGCAGGTAGTCGCGCACGGCCTGTGGGCCGTCAAACAAGGGCTTTTGCTTCAGCTCTTGCGCCAGGGCACGGCGGGCCAGTTCCAGAACGGCCACCACTTCGGCGCGTTTGGCCGGGCCCAGGCCTTTGATGGTTTTCAGGGCATCGGCGGGGGTGTGCAACAGCCCGGCCACACCGCCGAACTGGGTCAGCAGCTCTTCGGCCAGGGCCACCACGTTTTTGCCCGGAATGCCGGTGCGCAGCAGCAGTGCCAGCAATTCGGCATCGCTGAGCGCACCGGGGCCACGCGAGAGCAACTTTTCGCGGGGGCGGGAATCTTCTGGCAGGTGTTTCAGTTGCATGGCGGCGGTGGCACGCAGGTTGGCCTGCTTTCTACAATAGGGGCAGTTTAGCCACGGTGCTGCCCCCGTGCCTGGCCCTTGGTTATGGCCTTTCTTCACCCCCACACACCCATGCCCCACGTTGAACCCGCGTCGTTTCTGACGCTGCATTACCGCTTGTCCGGTCTGAACGGGCAGGACATCGTCAACACCTTTGGCGGCGCACCCGCCACGCTCAGCCTGGGAAACGGCGAGTTGTCACCTGCATTGGAGGCCCGCCTGCTGGGCTTGGCCGAAGGCACCCACACCACGTTTGAGATGGCCCCCGGCGAAGCCTTTGGCGACCGCCAGCCCGACATGCAACAGTGGGTGGCGCGCAAGCTGCTCAATGAACTGGGCGACCCGCACGAAACCTACCAACCCGGCCATGTGGTGCAGTTCCCCACGCCCAACGGCCAGGGCACCTATGCCGGCGCCGTGCGCGAGGTGCGAGCCGACGGCGCCGTGTTGTTCGACTTCAACCATCCCCTGGCCGGCCAGGCCGTGCGGTTTGAAGTGCAACTGATCGTGGTGCTGTGATGAACCTGGACATCACCCTGGCCGAACCGCGCGGCTTTTGCGCGGGGGTGGACCGTGCCATTGAAATCGTGGAGAAAGCGCTGGCGAAGTTCGGTGCGCCCATCTATGTGCGTCACGAAATCGTACACAACACCCATGTGGTGAACGACCTGAAGGAGCGCGGTGCCATCTTCATAGAGGATCTGGCCGATGTGCCCCCCGGTGCCACGCTGGTGTTTTCTGCCCACGGGGTGAGCAAGGCTGTGCAGGCCGAGGCGGCGCAGCGCGGTTTTCAGGTGTTCGACGCCACCTGCCCACTGGTGACCAAGGTCCACGTGGAGGTGGCCAAGCTGGCCAAAGAGGGGTTTGAGTTCATCATGATTGGCCACAAGGGCCACCCCGAGGTGGAAGGCACCATGGGGCAGCTGACCGAAGGCATTCATCTGGTGGAAGACGTGGCCGACGTGGCCCGCGTTCAGCCCCGCCAGACCGAGCGCCTGGCGGTGGTGACACAAACCACCCTCAGCGTGGACGATGCAGCTGAGATCACCGCTGCTGTGACGGCACGGTTCCCCCACATCCGCGCGCCCAAACAGCAAGACATTTGTTACGCCACCCAAAACCGGCAAGACGCTGTGAAGGTGCTCAGCCCCCAAGTGGACGTGGTGGTGGTGGTCGGCAGCCCCACCAGCAGCAACAGCAACCGCCTGCGCGAACTGGCGGCCAAATTGGACACCAGTGCCTACATGGTGGACGACGCGTCCGAGCTGAACCCAGAGTGGTTCGTGGGCAAGCAGCGCGTGGGCCTCACCGCCGGGGCCTCTGCACCCGAACTGCTGGTGCAAGGCGTGGTGCAGCGTCTGCGCGAGTTGGGTGCTGTGGCTGTGCGCAAAATGGACGGTATTGAAGAAACCATCCAATTCCCGCTGCCCAAGGGCTTGCGCCTGAATGAAGATGAATAACCAATAGCTGTAAAGCCTTATCCATCAAGCGGTGGAGGCCAAAAAAGCTTTAAATATTAACTGTCAAACACCATGCTGGACATCACCCTTCTTCGCAAAGACCTGGCCCAAGTCGAGGCCCGCCTGAACACCCGCAAAAGCCCCCAGCCCTACCTGGACGTGGCCGCCTTCACCGCGCTGGAAACCGAGCGCAAAACCCTGCAGGTGCGCACCGAAGAGCTGCAAGCCCAGCGCAATGCCTTGTCCAAACAAATTGGCGGGCTGAAAGCCAAAGGCCAGCACGCCGAGGCCGATGCCGTCATGGCGCAGGTGGGTGCGGCCAAGGTTGAACTGGAAACATCGGCCACGCGGCTGGAGCAAATCCAGTCCGAGTTGTCCGCCCTGTTGCTGGCCGTGCCCAACCTGCCGCACGAGAGCGTGCCCGTGGGAGCCGATGAATCGGGCAACGTGGAGCTGCGCCGCTGGAGCCCGAAAACAGGTTTCGGTGGCTCACCCGAAGCGCTGGGCTTCGAACCCAAAGACCACGTTGATCTGGCCCTGCCCCTGGGCCTGGACCCTGAAACCGGCGCCAAGCTGGCCGGGGCCCGTTTCACCGTGATGAAGGGCCCCATTGCACGGATGCACCGTGCGCTCGCCCAGTTCATGCTGGACACGCAAACCAACGACCACGGCTACACCGAGTGCTACACGCCGTACATCGTCAACGGCGACACCCTGCGCGGCACCGGCCAGTTGCCCAAATTTGAGGGCGACCTGTTTGCCGCCAAAAAGGGCGGCCAAGACGGCGAAGAGCAGCCCGACAACACCGCGCTGTACCTCATCCCCACCAGCGAGGTGACGCTGACCAACTTTGTGCGTGACACGGTGCTGGCCGAGGCCGACCTGCCCATCAAACTCACCGCCCACACCCCATGCTTCCGCTCCGAAGCTGGCAGCGCCGGGCGCGACACGCGTGGCCTGATCCGCCAGCACCAGTTTGACAAAGTGGAAATGGTGCAAATCGTCCACCCCGACACAAGCCCCGAGGCGCTGGACGCCATGACCGGCCACGCCGAGGCCGTGCTGCAGAAGCTGGGCCTGGCCTACCGCGTCATCGTGCTGTGCACGGGCGACATGGGTTTTGGTGCAACCCGCACGCACGACCTGGAGGTGTGGGTGCCTGCGCAAAATACTTATCGCGAAATCAGCTCGGTCAGCAACTGCGAGGCCTTTCAGGCCCGTCGACTCCAAGCTCGTTTCAAAAACGCGCAGGGCAAAAACGAGCTGGTGCACACCCTGAATGGCTCAGGCCTGGCCGTGGGCCGCGCACTGGTGGCCGTGCTGGAAAACTATCAGAACGCCGACGGCAGCATCACCGTGCCTGAGGTGCTGCGCCCCTACATGGGCGGTGTGGCGCTGCTGAAGGCCTGAACACAGGTTTTGCCAGTGCCCCACTGCTAGAATCGCGGCTCTTTAAAAGATCACCCCGGAGAGATGGCAGAGTGGTCGAATGCACCGGATTCGAAATCCGGCGTACAGGTTCTCCTGTACCGAGGGTTCGAATCCCTCTTTCTCCGCCACTGATAAGAAAAGCCCGCTATCAGAAATGATGCGGGCTTTTTGCTTATGTTCTTTCTGTGTAGCCACTGCGTAGCCAGCGGTACAGGGTTACGGGCCATTCCTGAGCCGACCATGCTGGCCAAATTGGCTCTCGGTGGCTCACTACTCGTCATCGGCCCCAATCTCCCTCAACCAGAAAACACACCCTTGGTCAGGCGCTGCATGAATGTGCACCCGTGGTTCCCTGACACACCGCGCTAACAGTCCATCCACCTGGCTGCCGGCCACGGTGCAAGTTGCCCAGCGTTCAAAGTAGGCACAGCGACGGCAAGGGGTGTTTCGGTTCTCTGGATACATGTTTGCAGGCCGCATGCCAGCCAGTTTGAACGCTGGTCATATCAAGGCGTGATGCGCGGGCCGAAATGACGCAGCCTTGATGAAATAGCCACACCACCGGGTATCCATCACCCTTGAATCGCAGCCAGCCTTGCTACGATAGTTAGCGAGGGGGAGGAAAAGAAAACAGCAGGGTCCGCCCAATGGCGTGCGGGCCTGATGTCGTCCTCCGGCCAAACAACACCAGAGGCACCAGCGACACATGCTTGAAGACATCCAGAAAACCCTGTGGGCCACCGCCGACAAGCTGCGCGCCAACATGGACGCCGCCGAGTACAAGCACCTGGTACTAGGCCTCATATTCCTGAAGTACGTGGCAGACACCTTTGCTGCCCGCCGCGCCGAGGTGCAGGCCAGGTTGCAAAACCCAGCCGACGAGTTCTACTTTGCCGACGCCACGCCTGAAGACCTGGCCGCCGAGCTGGAAGACCGCGACTACTACATCAGCGCCAACGTGTTCTGGGTGCCAGAAGTGGCCCGCTGGGAAACCCTGCGCAACCTGGCCAAAGCCCCTGAAATTGGCAAGCTGATTGACAACGCCCTGGCCGTGATTGAGGTGGAAAACCCCAAGCTCAAAGGCATTCTGGACAAACGCTATGCCCGTGCGCAATTGCCCGACGGCAAGCTGGGCGAGCTGGTCGATTTGGTTTCGACAATAGGCTTTGGCACCGATGCAGCCAAAGCCCGCGATGTGTTGGGCCAGGTTTACGAGTATTTCTTGGGCCAGTTCGCCAGTGCCGAGGGCAAAAAGGGCGGGCAGTTCTACACCCCGGCATCCATCGTCAAAACTCTGGTGGCCGTGCTCAACCCCCACACCGGCAAGGTGTACGACCCCTGCTGCGGCAGCGGTGGCATGTTTGTGCAGAGCGAAAAGTTCATCGCAGCCCACGGCGGCAGGCTGGGCGATGTGAGCATTTACGGCCAAGAAAGCAACCCCACCACCTGGCGGCTGGCTGCCATGAATCTGGCCATTCGAGGCATTGACTACAACCTGGGCCGCGAACCCGTCGACACCTTCACCCGCAACCAGCACCCCGACTTGCGGGCCGACTTCATTCTGGCCAACCCACCTTTCAACATTTCAGACTGGTGGCACGGCAGCCTTGAAGGCGACCCCCGTTGGCACTTTGGCGACCCACCCCAGGGCAACGCCAACTACGCTTGGCTGCAGCACATGCTGCATCACCTGAAAGACACAGGCCGTGCAGGCATTGTGTTGGCCAACGGCAGCATGAGCAGCAGCCAGAACAATGAAGGCGTGATACGCGCCGCCATGGTCGATGCCGACGTGGTGGAAGTGATGGTGGCCCTGCCCGGCCAACTGTTCTTCAACACCCAAATACCGGCCTGCCTGTGGTTCTTGGCTAAACAAAAGAAGCGCAAAGGCGAAGTGCTATTCATCGATGCCCGCAAACTCGCCAAGATGATTTCGCGTGTGCAGTGTGAGCTGGACGATGACGCCATCACACGCATTGCCGAGACCGTGGCGGCTTGGCGTGGTGAGGTGCTGGCAGGCTCAACGGTGACCGAATACTCCGACCAACCCGGCTTTTGCCGCAGCGTGCCCCTGGCCGAAATTGCTCAGCACGGCCATGTGTTGACCCCCGGCCGCTACGTAGGCGCGGAAGCGGTGGAAGACGACGACGAAGCCTTTGACGACAAGATGCGCAAGCTGACCGAGAAGCTGGGTGAGCAGATGGCCAAAGGCGCGGAGCTGGATGCGCTGATTCGGGTCAAGCTGGGGGGGCTGGGGTATGAGTTCTGAGGCATTGACCCCATGGGAAGTAACAACTATTGGGGCGGTCATTGACTGGTTTTGTAGTGGCGACCCATTTCTCAAAATGGAGTACGGCAGCGATGGCGTGCCTGTATTGTCAAAGGGTGACGTAAAGCCATTCGGTCGCCTAGAGCCTAGTGACACGCGATTCATCAGCCACGAGTTGGCTCGCACAAGAGGATATAGAACCACACAAGATGGCGACTACTTATTGACAACAAGAGACCTCACACAGGCTGCGAACTTTTTGGGCTTGCTCGCCCGTGTCCCTACTGATAGGCAATACCTCGTCAACCAGGGTGCAAACGTCGTCAGATTCAAACCATTTGTAAACGGTCGCTACATGGTTTATTGGTGTAACGCTCCAATTTACCGCGAATACATCAAGGGGCACTGCGTCGGCTCAACTCAAATTCACATTAGAAAAGGCGATTTTCTCGAAGCTCCGCTATGGCTTCCCTCTTCAGAAGAGCAAGACCGCATTGTCGGAATTTTGGGTGCCCTCGACGACCGCATCACCCTCCTGCGCGAAACCAACGCAACCCTCGAAGCCATCGCCCAGGCGCTGTTCAAGTCGTGGTTTGTCGATTTCGAACCCGTGCGCGCCAAGATGGAAGGCCGCGCACCCGAAGGCATGGACGAGGCCACAGCGGCGCTGTTTCCCGATTCGTTTGAGGAGACGGAGTTGGGGGTGGTGCCGAGGGGGTGGGGAATTACTCGCCTCGACTCATTCCTTGAGTTGGCATACGGCAAGGCGTTGAAGGCAGAAACACGAACGCCTGGTGGAGTACCCGTCTATGGCTCTGGCGGCATCACTGGGTGGCATGACAAAGCCCTCGTAGATGAGCCGTCCGTTATCGTGGGCAGAAAAGGAACTGTGGGCAGCATCTACTGGGAAAGTCGTCCATTCTTCCCGATTGATACGGTGTTTTATGTCAAGACAAAGCATCCATTGACGTACTGCCATCAACTCCTGAAGACGCTGGGCCTGCACGATATGAACACCGACGCAGCGGTGCCGGGCTTGAACCGTGAAAACGTCTATCGCTTGTTGGTGCCAGATGCACCGCCAGCAGTATTAGCCGCGTTCGACACGACGGCTTGTGTGCTTCGGCAGCGAATCGATGACAACGAAGCGCAAGCCCAAACCCTCTCCACTCTCCGAGACACCCTGCTTCCTCTACTTATTTCCGGCAGGCTAAAGGTGCCGAAATTGCGGGCTCAGGTGGAGGAGGAGTTGGCATGACACCTGAACTCTCACTGGCGTTCGCGATGCAATCAAGCCCTGGTGTCTATGCATTATTGCTCGGCTCTGGCGTGTCAAGAGCAGCTCGAATTCCGACGGGGTGGGAGGTCGTTCTTGACCTCGTTCGAAAGTTGGCAGCAGCCGAAGGTAACGACTGCGAACCTGACCCGGCAGCTTGGTTCAGTACTAAGTACGGCGAACAACCTGGCTACTCTAGCCTTCTGGATTCCTTGGCAAAGACACCCGCAGAGCGAGCGCAGATTCTCCGGTCCTATTTTGAGCCCTCTGATGAGGAGCGACGCGAAGGAGTCAAGTCGCCCACCAAGGCGCACCATGCAATTGCTCGATTAGTTTTGAGCGGACATGTCCGTGTGATTCTGACAACCAATTTCGACCGGCTCATGGAGCGAGCGCTGGAGGAAATTGGTATCGCGCCGACAGTCATCAGCACACCGGACCAGATTCATGGTGCATTGCCTTTGGCGCACATGAAGTGCTGTGTCATCAAGCTGCATGGCGACTACTTAGACACACGCATCCTCAACACCCCGAAAGAGCTGGCCAGTTACCCTCCACTACTCGACACGCTCCTTAACCAAGTCTTCGACGAGTATGGGTTAGTTGCTTGCGGCTGGTCCGCTGATTGGGATGAAGCACTGCGACGTGCGATGGAGCGAGCTCCCAGCAGGCGCTTCTCGACTTTTTTTGCTGTTAGAGGAAAACCTAGCGAGCGAGCCACGGCACTGTTGGTTCACCGAAGTGGGCAGCACATCTCAATTTCGGACGCAGATGGTTTCTTCGAGAACATCGAGCAACGTGTAAAGGCTATTGAGCAGTTTGCGCAGCCTCATCCCCTATCAGTGAAGGCATCAGTGGTCGCATGCAAGCGATACCTTGCAACCCCAGACACCTCGCGGATTCAATTGGCCGACTTAATTGGTGAAGAAAGCAATAGGGTCAAAAAAGAGCTCCAGCAAGACCGACTTTTCAATACATCCGAATCGGTCAGCACTGAAACAGTGACCACTCGCGTGCGGCTGTATGAGGGGATTTGCGGGACGATTTGTGCAATTGCTTTTCAGGTCGGACGTTGGGGCGACCGCGCCGCAGTTCAACAACTGGTCTCCGCGCAACGTCGTTTGTACGGTACAAAAAATAAACAGGGACAAATGCTGTGGATGGCCTATCAGGGCTATCCCGTGACCTTACTCACATACGCAGCGCTACTCGGCGCATCGATTCAAGGTCGCTGGGACACTGTTGCCCCTCTATTGACCAATGAGCTCGAGCTTTATGCCCGGCAGCCTGTTCTTGCGGTTGATGTAGTTCCTCCGTTCTGTCTGTTAAGAGATGACCCGCAGACTTGGGGACGACTTCTGGAGGGTCAGGACCGTAGGCATGCACCCTTAAACGACTGGCTTGTCGAATACTTTTGGGGAGGATTCTGCGAAGAGTTTGACTCACGATTGGACTATGACTTTCAGTTCGACTCAGTTGAAGTTGTCTTGGCAATTGCGAATCACAAGCTCTGCCCACCAGTCTTCAATGCGGATTTCCATCCACCTGGCCGATTTGGCTATCGGCCATCGAGCAGGACTAGAGTTTTGCAGGCATGGAGGTCGAGTATTGAGGCTGAGTGCGAGCGCTCTCCTTATGTGGCTTCCGGCCTATTTGGAAGCACTGCTCACGAGGTAGAACTGGCTGTGGCTGCATTCGAATCTTGGGTTGCGCAATTGAACAGTCGTTGGTACTGAGGGAATAGGTGTTGAGAACATGACCGAAGACCAAATGGAACAAGAAACTCTGGCCTGGCTAGCCGAGTTAGGCTATGCCAAGGTCAGCGGCTATGACATTGCCCACGACGGCCCCACGCCCCAGCGGGCTGACCACCGCCAGGTCATCCTGCCTTTCCGCCTGCGCGAAGCCATCCAGCGCCTGAACCCGCACCTGCCCACCGCTGCCCGCGAAGACGCGCTGCACCAGGTGCAGAACCTTGGCATCCCTGCGCTGCTGTCCGCCAACCGCGCCTTCCACAAACTGCTGGTCAACGGCGTGCCGGTGCAGTACCAGCGCGACGGCGAAAGCGTGGGCGACTTCGTGCGCTTGGTGGACTGGGCACAGCCCGACAAAAACGAGTTTTGGGCGGTGAACCAGTTCACCATCAAAGGCTCTCAACACACCCGGCGGCCCGACATCATTCTGTTCATCAACGGCCTGCCGCTGGTGCTCATTGAACTCAAGAACCCCGCTGACGAAAACGCCGACATCTGGAGAGCCTTCGACCAGATTCAAACGTACAAAGAGCAGATTCCCGATGTGTTCCAGTACAACGAAGTGCTGGTGGTGTCCGATGGCACCGAGGCCCGCATGGGAAGCCTGTCGGGCAGCGCAGAGCGGTTCCAGCAGTGGCGCACCATCGACGGTGAAACCCTGGACCCGCTGGGCGAGTTCCACGAGCTGCAGACCCTGGTGCGCGGCGTGCTGGCCCCGCAGCACCTGTTGGACTACCTGCGCTACTTTGTGCTGTTTGAAGACGACGGCACGCTGATAAAGAAGATTGCCGGGTACCACCAGTACCACGCCGTGCGTTCAGCCATCGGGCATGTGGTGGCAGCCTCGCGGCCAGACAGCGCCAGCAACCTGCGCGGCAAAGGCGGCGTGGTGTGGCACACCCAGGGCAGCGGCAAAAGCATCACCATGACCTGCTTTGCCGCACGGGTGATGCAAGAGCCCGCCATGGCCAACCCAACCATCGTGGTGATTACCGACCGCAACGACTTGGACGGTCAGTTGTTCGGCGTGTTCAGCCTGTCT
>CAIYQZ010000002.1 GCA_903928495.1 uncultured bacterium | reverse complement strand
CGTCCATCAACAAAATCTGCGGGCTGGTGGCCAGTGCGCGCGCAATGGCCACGCGCTGACGCTCGCCACCCGAGAGTTCATGCGGCATGCGCGCTAGCAGGTGGCCAATGCCCAGCAACTCCAGCGCCTGGTCCCAGCCAATGCGGCGCTGCGCGGGTGGCGTGCGGTTAAAGCCAAACTGCAGATTGCCCTGCACGCTGAGGTGCGGCAACAGTGAAGCTTCTTGAAACACGTAGCCCAATGCGCGCTGGTGCACCGGGCGAAATACGCCTGTGGCGTTGTCTTGCCACACCTCACCCGCCACGCACACGCGGCCCGTGGCGCTGGGCTCCAGCCCGGCCAACACGCGCAGGCAGGTGGTTTTGCCCGAGCCCGAGGGGCCAAAGAGGGCGGTCACGCCGCTGGCGGGCAAGGTGACGTCCACGTTCAGTTCAAAACCTTGTCTGGGCAGCCGGGCGTGCAGGCGCAGGCCGGTGTTCATGGCGTGCCCCATTGACGCGTTTGCTGGCGCTGGTTGTAGGTGTGCAGTGCCAGCAGCACCGCAAAGGCAAACACCAGCATGACGGCGGCCAGGCGGTGCGCGTCGGCGTATTCGGCGGCTTCCACATGGTCGTAAATCTGCACCGACACCATGCGTGTCACCCCCGGGATGTTGCCGCCCACCATCAGCACCACGCCAAACTCGCCCACGGTGTGGGCAAACGTCATGATGGCCCCGGTGACAAAGCCCGGCCTGCACAGCGGCAGCACCACGCTGAAGAATGTGTCCAGTGGCGAGGCCCGCAGTGTGGCGGCCACCTCAAGCGGCCGAGTGCCCATGGCCTCGAAGGCGTTGTGAAGGGGCTGCACCATGAACGGCAGCGAATAAAACACCGACCCCACCACCAGCCCCGCAAACGAAAACGGCAGCACCCCCAGGCCCAGCCATTGGGTGAACTGCCCCACGGGCCCGTGCGGCCCCATCGTGACCAGCAAGTAAAAGCCCAGCACGGAAGGCGGCAGCACCAGCGGCAGCGCCACCAGCGCCCCCACGGGCCGTTTGAACCATGACTGTGTCCTGGCCAACCACCAGGCCAGCGGCGTGCCCAGCACCAGCAGGATGCCCGTGGTGAGCGCGGCCACCTTGAGGGTCAGGCCGATGGCTTGCAGGTTCTCGGGAGACAGGAGCATGAAGTGGGCGCGTCAGTCAGGGTGCTTCACAACTCGTAGCCGTAGGAGCGGATCAGGTCTTTGATGTTGGGACTTTTCAGCAACTTCATCAGTGCCTGCGCGGCCTCATTGCTGGCGGATTTTTGCATCAACACCGCATCTTGCCTGATGGGGCTGTACAACTCCTGCGGCACCACCCACATGGAGCCACCCTTCAGTCGGCCCCCCTCCAGCACCTGCGACATCGCCACAAAACCCACGTCGGCGTTGCCGGTGGATGCAAACGTGTACGTTTGGCCAATGCTCTCGCCTTGCACGAGTTTGGGTGTGAGTGCGGCGGTCAGGCCCAGCTTTTCAATGGCCTGAACCGTGGCGGCGCCGTAAGGGGCTACTTTTGGGTTGGCAAACGACACCTTGCCCAGATCGGCGGCCTTCAGCACCTGGCCCTTGTCGTCCACCCGGCCCACTTTGGCAGACCACAGCACCAGCTTGCCTGTGGCGTAAGTGAAGCGGCTGCCTGGCTGGCCCAGGCCTTCTTTTTCCAGTTTTTCGGGCGTGGCGGTGTCGGCCGACAGCAGCACATCAAAGGGTGCACCGTTTTTGATCTGCGCATAGAGCTTGCCGGTGGCCCCCAGCGTGACCTTGATGGTGTGCCCGGTGGTTTTTTCCAGCACAGCAGCAATGGCCTTGATGGGCTCTGCAAAGTTGGCTGCCACGGCCACTTGGGCTTGCGCCCCCAGGGCCCAGGTGGGTGTGATGGCGGCCAGAACGCACGCCAAAGTCATGTTGCAGGTGTTCATGGAAGTTGGTCCAGCAAGCTGAAAAGCGCCATTCTAATTTGGAATAGCGACCGATTTGCTTTTTTGGAATAGCGATGCGCTAACCGGGCCGTGAAACAATTCCTGCATGACACTGCCCGCCCCACATTCCCTGAACGAAGCCCTGGGCCACACGGCCAGCGACAAACGCCTGGAGGTGCTGCGGCGCGTGGGGCAAACCGGCTCCATCTCTCAGGCCGCGCGCGATGCAGGCATCAGCTACAAGGCGGCCTGGCAAGCCATTGAAACCCTCACCAACCTCAGCGGCCTGCCGCTGGTAGACCGGTCCGTGGGGGGCAACGGTGGCGGCGGTGCACGCATCACCCTGCAGGGGCAACAGTTGCTGGCGCTGGCTGATGAGCTTGCCCTGGCACGGGCGCAAGTGTTTGCCCGGCATGGCCAGGGCCTGGCAGGCAGCGTTGGGCCCGCCCATCTGGGTCTGCGCACCAGCATGCGCAACCAGTTGCCTTGTGTCGTCGACGCCTTGCAGCCAGTGGGGCAGGGGCCCATGGTGTCAGTGTCCATGCACACGCTGTGCGGGCAACCGCTGGCATCGCTCATCACCCGTGAAAGTGCCGAGATGCTGGGTTTGGCTCCCCAACTCGCTGTGCTGGCACTGTGCAAAGCCACTGCGGTCGAGGTGGTGCCAGCCGGTGGGGGTGCCACGGCCCAACCCGACACCGGTTGCACGCTGCAAGGCGTGGTGGCCGATGTCAGCCCTGGCCCTGGCCCGCAAGAGGTGGCGCTGACACTGCCCAGCGGGCACCTGTGGGTGGGTTTTGCACCAGAGGGGGCGGGGTTGGCCGTGGGCGATGCCGTGTGCGGGCGGTTTGCGCCCTCCGCTGTGGTGATAGGCCTCGGCGGTTGACGCCATCGGGCGGGCGCACAGACGCCAGCGTTGGAGGGCATGTAGCCTTGCGGCTTTGTTGTTCATCCCACTCCATCTGCAACTGACTATGACCCCATCCCAAGACCTTTTCAGCCCCCTGCAAGCCGGCGACATCGCGTTGGCCAACCGCATCGTCATGGCGCCCCTCACACGCAACCGCGCACCCGGTGCCGTGCCCACCCCGCTGATGGCCACCTACTACAGCCAGCGCGCGACGGCAGGGCTGCTCATCACCGAGGCCACGGCCATCAGCCACCAGGGCCAAGGCTATGCCGATGTGCCTGGCTTGTATGCACCTGAACAATTGGCGGGCTGGAAACACGTGACCGATGCCGTGCACAGCGCAGGCGGCAAGGTGGTGGTGCAACTGTGGCATGTGGGTCGCGTGTCGCACACCGATTTGCAGCCCGGCGGCGCTGCGCCCGTGGCTCCGTCGGCCATTGCGGCCAAAACCAAAACCGTGCTGCTGAAAGACGGCGCGCCTGTGTTTGTGCCCACGTCCACACCCCGTGCGCTCGAGGCCGCCGAGTTGCCTGCCATCGTCCAAACCTACGCTGACGCATCCCGCAGCGCCATGGCAGCGGGTTTTGACGGCGTGGAGGTGCACGCGGCCAACGGCTACCTGATCGACCAGTTTTTGAAAACCGGCAGCAACCACCGCACCGACGCCTACGGCGGCAGCATCGAAAACCGCGCCCGACTGCTGCTGGAAGTGGTGCAAGCCGTGGTGGCCGCCGTGGGGGCAGGGCGCACCGGCATACGCCTGTCGCCTGTCACGCCTGCCAACGATGTGGTGGACGCCGCGCCTCAGCCCTTGTTTGAGCATGTGGTGCGCCAACTGGCCCCACTGGGTCTGGCCTACATCCACCTCATTGAAGGCTCCACCGGTGGTCCGCGAGAGCTGCCTGATCGCCCGTTTGACTACACCGCACTGAAGGCGGCATACACCCAAGCCGGCGGCACGGGGGCCTGGATGGTCAACAACGGTTACGACCTGGCGTTGGCCCAGCAGGCACTGGCTGGCGGTGCCGATCTGGTGGCCTTTGGCAAGGCCTACATCGCCAACCCCGACCTGGTGGCACGCCTGCGCGCCGGGGGGCCGTTCAACACGCCCGACACATCCACGTTTTACGGTGGCTGGGCCAAGGGCTACACCGACTACCCCGCGTTGGCCTTAGCGCCGAGCTTTCGGTAGAGCGTTTGGCGGCTGATGCCCAGGCTTCTGGCCGCCTGAGACAGGTTGCCCTGGCAGCTTGCGAGTGCGGCACGTATGGCTGCATCGGACAGCGCCTGCAAATTGTGTGCAGCACCAGTCACAACTGGTGCTTCGCTTTGCAAGTGTGTTGCAGCCGGGCGAGGGATGGTGTTCAGGTCGGCCACCACGTCGTCAGCCAGGTGGTGGGTGCTGATCAGCGTGTCATCAGGATCCAACATGGCGCAAGCCGTGCGCAGCACACTGGCGTATTGCCTCAGGTTGCCCGGCCAAGGGTGGGCTGCCAGCCGGGGCAGCAATTCCGGGTCAATGCCAACGTGGCGCTTGGGTGAGAGTTCAGCCAGCAGGCGTTGGGTCAGGGCCTCGAAATCGGTTCGATTGCGCAGCGGTGGCAGTTGGACGGTCAGTCCGTTGATGCGGTAGTAAAGGTCGCTGCGAAAAAGGCCCTTGTCGGCTGCTTCGCGCAGCCTGTGGTGGGTGGCGCACACCAAGGCAAAGTCCACCGCCACTGGCTGACCGCCGCCCAGCGGCGTGACCTGACGCTCCTGCAGCACCCGTAGAAGCCGTGTTTGCATGGCCAGGGGCATGTCGCCTATCTCATCCAGAAACAGCGTGCCGCCGTGCGCTTCGCGCAATTGCCCTGGGCGACCTTCTCGGCGGGCTCCTGTGAAGGCACCGGACTCATGGCCAAACAGTTCCGACTCGATCAGGTGTTCCGGGATGGCGGCGCAATTGATGGCGATGAATGGGCCTTTGCGCCGCGCCCCACTCTCATGCCAGGCCCGTGCGAACAACTCTTTGCCCACGCCTGATTCGCCTTGCACCAACAGCGCGATGGGTTTGTCCAGCACGCGGCGGGCTTTGTCCGCTGCGGCCCGCCAGCTGGCATCGCCTGTGTCGACTGCGGAGAGAGCATCCACGTCGACAGCGCTGCGGCTGGCGGAATGGGCCGTGCGTGGGATGGCTTCGGTAGCAGACCGGGCCACAACATTGGGTGGGCTGACCACTGAAGGGTCCATTTGCAGCTGCACACACAGCGCGGTGCCGTCGTATCGGTGCACCCGGTGAATCTGCAGAGGCTGGCGCATGTAGCGACCCAGCAATTGGGGTATGTGCACATCCAGAACCGTGTCAATGGCGGTACCGCCAATCTGCGCGGTACTCAGTCCCAACAACGTCAGGCCATTGCGGTTGGCACCCACCAGCCAGCCATCCTCCGAAACGGCCACGATGCCCTCGGCGACGGTGCCGATCCCCTCAGCCTGTGTGTGAAGGTGCAGGCGTATGTGTCGGCGGCACGATGCCGTGAGGAGCCTGTTTTCAATCATCCGGGCCGCGGTGCTGACCAGCCCCAATGTGTGCGGGTGCCCGGCACGTTCTTCCCCGGAGATGTCCAGAATGCCCAGCAACTCGCCGGTGGCAGACACGATAGGGGCTGCTGCACAGGTGAGAAAACCGTTGCGTTCCAGAAAATGCTCGGCACCGTGGACCTCGACGGGCGCAAGCTCTGCCAATGCGGTCCCGATGGCGTTGGTACCCCGCTGGTTTTCGTGCCATGAAGCCCCGCTGCTCAGAGACACGCGTTCAGCTTTGCTCAGAAAATGGGCATCGCCCAAGGTGTGCATCAGGGTCCCTTGCTGGTCCGCCAGGATCACCACGTTCTGGCTGTGCCGGACCTGATCAAACAGGTATTCCATGACAGGGCGGGAGTGGGCCAGCAACTCATGATTGCGTGCCAGCGCCTGGGCCAGTCCGCTCCCACTGGTGTGCTCCACTGGGGTAACCCGTCCAGCTGGCAGCAGCCCTGCTGCCAGGCTGCGGCGCCAGGAGCGGGCAAGCCGTTCGTCAATGGCTCCGCTGGGGCATTCGCCGTGAGCAAGGAGGTGCTGGCGGGCGTTCCGCAGGGCAACGGCTGTTGAGGTGTTTTTCATGTGTCTCCGGGCGGAGATGGTCGCTCGCAGCGCCACCTTTTTGACCCAGTATATGAAGCGCTGCAAGGGCTGGCAATGGGCCGGTCGGGGTGTCACATTGGGGTGTTCCAAATTGTGACAGTGGGTGTCCGCTGTCACGTTGCAACAGGGCTCGATGAGGCTGGGGTTTACCCGGTTTGATGTAAAAAAACTCAATCAAATCAACGGTAGAAAGTATTTTTTCTGCGTGGCACGGAACTTGATCAAAAGGATGCGCCTGCCGCCATTTTTGCGGCGGTGTTTCAACACTTTCAGGAGACTCCATGATCTACGCAGCCCCCGGCGCCGCAGGTGCCAAACACGTTTACAAAGCCCAATACAACAACTTCATCGGTGGCAAGTGGGTGGCCCCGGTCAAGGGCCAGTACTTTGACGTCATCACACCTGTCAACGGCAAGGTGTACACGCAAGCCGCCCGCTCCACAGCCGAAGACGTCGAGCTGGCCTTGGACGCCGCCCACGCTGCAGCCGACAAATGGGGCAAAACCGATGCCGCCACACGCAGCAACATCCTGCTGAAAATTGCCGACCGCATCGAAGCCAACCTGGAACTGCTGGCCTATGCCGAAACCGTGGACAACGGCAAAGCCATCCGCGAAACGCTGAATGCCGACATCCCCCTGACCGTTGACCACTTCCGCTATTTCGCCGGTTGCCTGCGCGCTCAAGAAGGCGGCATCAGCGAGATCGACGAAAACACCGTGGCTTATCACATCCATGAGCCACTGGGTGTTGTGGGCCAGATCATTCCCTGGAACTTCCCCATCCTGATGGCTGCGTGGAAGCTGGCCCCCGCCATAGGCGCTGGCAACTGCGTGGTGTTGAAACCCGCTGAAAGCACACCCATCAGCATCTTGATTCTGGCCGAGCTGATTGCCGACATCCTGCCCCCAGGCGTGCTGAACATCGTCAACGGTTATGGCCGCGAAGCCGGCATGCCTCTGGCCACCAGCAAGCGCATCGCCAAAATCGCCTTCACCGGCTCCACCACCACGGGCCGTGTGATTGCACAAGCTGCCGCCAACAACCTGATTCCCGCCACGCTGGAACTGGGCGGCAAGAGCCCCAACATCTTCTTTGCCGACATCATGGACAAAGACGATGGATTCCTCGACAAAGCCATCGAAGGCATGGTGCTGTTCGCGTTCAACCAGGGTGAAGTCTGCACCTGCCCCAGCCGCGCGCTGATCCAGGAAAGCATTTACGACAAGTTCATCGAGCGCGTGGTTGCCCGCGTGGCTGCCATCAAGCAGCTCAACCCGCTGGACACCGACAGCATGATGGGCGCACAGGCCAGCAAAGAACAACTGACCAAAATTTTGTCGTACCTCGACCTGGGCAAACAGGAAGGCGCTGAAGTGCTGGCCGGTGGCGCACAAGCCCAAATGGGCGGCGACCTGGACGGCGGCTACTACGTGCAGCCCACCCTGTTCAAGGGCCACAACAAAATGCGCATCTTCCAGGAAGAAATTTTTGGCCCCGTGCTGGCTGTGACCACCTTCAAGGACGAAGCCGAAGCGCTGGAAATTGCCAACGACACGCTGTACGGCCTGGGCGCAGGTGTGTGGAGCCGCAACGGCAACGTGGCCTACCGCATGGGCCGCGCCATCAAGGCTGGCCGCGTGTGGACCAACTGCTACCACGCCTACCCCGCACACGCTGCGTTCGGT
>CAIYQZ010000001.1 GCA_903928495.1 uncultured bacterium | reverse complement strand
GCCCAGTCCGAGTTGACGGCGGCGAGCGAGGCGCTGGAGGCCAAGATCCGTCTCAAAGCCATGAATGCGGCCTCCGAGATCGAGGTCACGACGGCGGCCGCGCAGGTGGCCAAGGCCGAGGCGCAGCTCAAGCTCAGTCAGTACCACGTGAGCCAGTGCAGACTGCCTGCACCCTTCACGGGGCATGTGGTGCGGGTGATTGGCAAGCCACACCAGACGACAACTGTGGGTCAGCCTTTGCTGGAAATCATTTCTGCCGGTGTACCCAAATTGAGGGTCAGCGCGAGCTCCAAGATGTTCACGCGCATCCGCGTGGGCTCGTTGCTCAAGGTCACGATCGACGAAACCGGCCGCACCTACGGCGCCGTGGTCAGTTCGGTCAATGCACGCATCGATCCAGTCAACCAGAGTTTCGAGATGGAGGCTCGCATCCAGGGCGGGGCGGCCAACTTGCTGCCGGGCATGAGTGGCACAGCGACGCTGGTGTCCGCCGAGCCAGCGCGCAGCAACCCCGCGCCAGTGCCGCCTTTGTCTTCTGCTCCCATGGCGCGTTGAGCATGAATGCCTTTGCCCCATCCGGTACCCAGGTCAGCCCCTGGGAGCAGATCAACCAGCTGACGGCCAAGGCCCGGGCCACCGACAGCGAACGGGCCCTGCTGTTTGTGATGGCCAATGACA
Organism: uncultured bacterium; assembly: GCA_903928495.1. GTDB lineage: Bacteria > Pseudomonadota > Gammaproteobacteria > Burkholderiales > Burkholderiaceae_C > UBA2334. The sequence continues at coordinate 857 of CAIYQZ010000001.1, read as the reverse complement.
CCTTCGCCTTGCTGCCGCTGCTGGATGGGGCGCGGCGCCTTGCATCAGGTGCACGGTCTGTGCATTTTTCAGATGCCAACGGCTGTGTACCTCAAACGCCAACCAGTCGGTTCGGTAGAAGCGCCCCTTAAGCGGGTCTTCAATCACACAGCTGGGCTAGTTCCTGGTATGGATTGACCTGTCAATAGGTGTCGGTTGTTTTTAAGCTCTCTCTGTTTCTTTTGTCTTCTCGGTCAGTGACTGTGGATCAGGGACTACGAGGCTGATTGGGCGACGGTAGATCATTCTGGTATTCGTGGGTTGGTTACCACATGCCTTGTCTTCGGTCGCGCAGCTGCCCATCTCTACAGTCGTGGGTCATCTCCCCCTTTCGGGTGAGCGCCACATAGGAGCGTCTGGGGTTCTGCAGTACTGCCTGCGCAATCCCTGAACCACAATCACCGACCGCTTTGTCATGCCGTTGCCCGACTCGCGTGCACTCGGCCACTGGCCTCGCACGCAATGGCCCAGACAAAGCCCACCATCTCCCGGGCCACCGCCGTGCACACCTTTTGTTTGAGCTTGCCCAAACTCAGCAGTTTTTGGTACCGCCCGCACAGCCTCTTTTGCCCCTCCCACGCAATGGCCTGCACCCGCGCGCTGGTCTTTTCTGCCCGCATCTCTATCGTGCGGCTCTTGCGCGCCGGGAACCGGTAGTTCCAGGCCGCCTCCACCAACACCCGCCTGACGTGCCCGTTGCCCGTCTTGGTGATCGAGCCTTGCTGCCTTTTGCCGCCGCTGCTGTGCTCGCTGGGCACCAGCCCCAAATACGACATCAGCTGCTTGGGGTTGTCAAAGCGCGTGATGTCCCCCAGCTC